>CAZDSU010000019.1:0-94302 GCA_964508135.1 uncultured Saprospiraceae bacterium | reverse complement strand
AGTGATACAATTGAGAAGGGCTTGAAAAGGTATGAGGTATGAGGTATGGAGGTATACGCATACCTCCATACCTCATACCTCATACCTTCATACCTCAATTCCCTTCATCCGCGTCGCTATCACAATGATAATGCCCCCTTGCCCTGCCGCCGGGCTTCTGCGTTCCCCCTCCATCTTTTTTCACCGCCAATAGCTTCTGTATCAAGCGGTTGCGCTCGGTATCCACTTCGGCTTGTAGCTTCTCGTCTTCTTTTCTATCGAAAAACTTGATGCCATCCACGAAGGTCATTTCGGCTTTGGCGTAAACGGACAGCGGGTGGTCGCTCCACACGACTACGTCGGCGTCTTTGCCGACTTTCAAGCTGCCCGTTTGGTCGTCAATATGCAGCAACTTGGCGGGGTTCAGCGTCACGAACTTCAGCGCTTCCTCCTCTTTCACCCCACCAAATCGCACGGCTTTGCCAGCTTCCTGGTTCAGTCGGCGGGCCATTTCGGCATCATCGGAATTGAAGGCGACGGTGACGCCCTGCTCGTGCATGATGGCGCCATTGTGCGGGATGGCTTCCCAAACCTCGAACTTGTAGGCCCACCAGTCGGCGAAGCTGCTGCCTCCAGCGCCATGTTCCCGCATCTTGTCAGCCACCTTGTAGCCTTCGAGGATGTGCGTGAAAGTGTTGACTTTAAAGCCCATGCGCTTGCCCACGTCCATCAGCATGTTGATTTCGCTCTGGCGGTAGCTGTGGCAAGTGATGTAGCGCTTGTTTTCCAAAATTTCCAACAAGGTCTCCAGTTCCAGGTCCTTGCGGTACGGCTTACCCGACTTTTTCAGCGCACCGTATTGTTTTGCTTCGTTGAAATAATCTTGGTACACCTGCTCCACGCCCATGCGGGTCTGCGGGAAACGGCTGCCGCCCTCGCTGCCCCAGTTGCTCTGCTTCACGTTTTCGCCGAGGGCGAACTTGATGAACGGCTTGGCGTCCTCGTTCTTCATTTCCTCCGGCGCAAAGCCCCAGCGCAATTTTATGATGGCGCTTTGCCCACCGATGGGGTTGGCCGAACCGTGCAGCAGTTGCGAGCAGGTGACGCCGCCAGCCAATTGTCGGTAGATGTCAATATCCTCGCTGTCCACTACGTCGCCGATGCGCACCTCGGCGCTGCTGGCCTGCGTTCCCTCGTTCACGCCCCGGCTGATGGCGATGTGCGAGTGCTCGTCAATGATGCCGGGCGTAATGTGCTTGCCCGTTCCATCCACTTCCACCGCTCCGGCTTGGCTCAGGTTTTTGCCAATTTTTGAGATTTTTCCGTTGGAAATCAGCACGTCTGTGTTCTGCAAAATGCCGTCTTTTTCGCAAGTCCAGACGGTGGCGTTTTTAAGCAAAAAAGTACCAGCCTTTGGCCGTTCCGTCCAACCGAAGGCCGTGAACGGGTAGGTCACTTTGCCCAATTCGCCAGCAGGTGCGGGCTTTTTTTCATCTTTTTTTGTGCTGGCAGAATCTGCCACCACTTCGCCCGTGCGGGTGGCGCTCCAAGTCGTCCAGTTGCCGTTGCCCTCCTGCCCCGTGCCGCCCATTTTTCCTTCTCCAATCGTTCCGGCGAGCCGGGTCGTTTGCTCCGAACCTTTGGGCTTGAAGGTGAGCGTGATGCGGTCGCCATTGATTTTGTTGGTGACCTTTGTTTTTACCGTGTCGTCCACCACGATGTTCATTTCAAATCCGTCGCTCGACTCCTTGACTTCCAGTTTTTGCATCATGTCGCCTACGGCAAAATTGTAGGCTCCGGCGAGGTCGGGTTGGTCTAAGTCCTTGAAAACGAATGGTTTACCGTTCACCCAATTGTGGTAAATCTTAGTTTTTTCTTCGAAAACATTGCCGTTGGTGATGATGAAATTGGCGATTTTTCCCTTTTCCAAACTGCCGAGTTCGTTCAGCGAATTAGCAAGGCCGGCGGGTGTGTAGGTCAGCGACTTGAGGGCATCCGCCTCACTCAGTCCGTTCTCGATGGCCTTCCGCACGCTGGCCATGAACTCCTCTTTTTTGGCCAAACCATTGGTTGTCAGTGCAAAAGGCACACCAGCCGTGGCCAGCTTTGCGGGGTTGGTGGGGGCAAGTTCCCAGTGCTTCATTTGCGACAGCGTCACCTGCAAGGCGTCGAAGGGGTCTTCCACGTCGTAGGCTGCCGGAAAGTTGACCGGGATGATGAACGACGAGCCCGTCCGCTTGATTTCATCGAGCCGCTGGTACTCATCGCCGTTGCCTTTGATGACATAGTTGGCCCCAAACTCCTTGCCGAGCCGTGCTGCCCGCAGCACTTCCAGCCTGTCGCCCACCTCGAAGAATTGTTGCAAGCCAAGGGCATTGTTCCAGGCGTCGAGGGAGAGGTTTACTTCCTCCTTCCGCCCCCCGTTTTTGTACCACTGCCCATCGAGGTAGGTCTGGCGGAGCAGGGCGATAGCGCCCATCAGCGAGCTGGGGTAGCTCTGGGTGGAAGTTCCCTTGCGAAACGAGAGGTGGTGTCCCACCCGCTCCTTCACGATGGCCTCGTGCTCATTGTCGCTGCCGAGCATCACCAACACCGAAGTGCCCCGGTCAATCCCATCTATGTTGTGCGAGAGCGCAGCACCGAAGCCCAGCTTTCGCATTTCGCCCGCATTTTTTTCATTGACTTTAAAATTCTCAAATGCTTGATATTCAGGCTTTAACGCTTGGTTCCAAGCAAAGGCACCTTCCTTGTTGGAGAGCATCTGCTGCCCACGCCCAAACCCACCACCAGCACCACCTGCTTGTTTTTCGGGCATCCCGTAGTCGGAGTAGGCTTCGATGAACGATGGGTAAATCGTCTTCCCGGCGGCGTCAATCACCACGGCGTCCTTCGGCACTGCGATGCCCGTTCCGATGGCCTCCACCTTTCCCTTTCGGATGATGAGCGTGGCATTTTCCAACTTTTCGTTCCAGCTTTTGAAGATGGTGGCATTGGTGAAGGCGTACGTTCCCTCCCGGTTGTCGGCCACGCCGTTGCGGGGGAAGGTCACCTGCGCATTTAGGTATGAGGTATGAGGTATGAGGTATGTGAGGAGCAGGGCGAAGAAAATGAGTTTTTTCATAAAAATACAAGTTTGGTACTTTGGCAAAGATAGAAATCCCGACTTTCGGGGCAGGAGTTTTTTAAGCCCCTCGTGTTTCTTTGTGCCTCCATGCCTCCGTGGTGATATGAATACGGAGGCATGGAGGCACAAAGTAACACGAGGGTTTCAATTTACTTTTTGAATGAAAGCAGTAATATTTACCCTAATTGGTTGGTTATCAATTTCTTGCACAAACGCCCAGCCGGGCTGCACTGACCCGCAAGCACTGAACTTCGACCCGGTGGCGGTGCTGAACGACGGCAGTTGCACCTACCCACCGACGACTTATTTTCCAACGGAAATCGCCCATTTGCCAGCGAACTTGATGGAGGCATCTGGCCTCGAATTTTACGACGACCAGCTCTGGGTGCAGCAGGACGGCGGCGATGGTACACAGGTTTACACCCTCGACACGCTGACCGGGACGGTGCTTCAAACTTACCCACTGCCCACGCTTGCCAACGTGGACTGGGAAGACCTGGCCGAAGACGCCACGCACCTCTACATCGGTGACTTCGGCAACAATGCAGGCAACCGCACCGACCTGCGCATTTACAAAATCAACAAAAACGACCTGCTAGCAGGCACGGGCACTGCCGAAGCGATTGATTTTTCGTTCAGCGACCAGACCGACTTCAACACAGCCAACCTCGCCACGCACCACGATTGCGAGGCGTTTTTTGCCTTCGGCGACTCGCTCCACCTCTTCTCCAAGGACTGGCTCGACCTCAAAACCCGACACTACGTGCTGCCCACCACGCCCGGCACTCACGTCGCTCAACTGCGGGACAGCCTTGATGTGGGCGGCCTCGTGAGCGGTGCAGACCTCAGTCCCGGCGGCAATGCAACCTTGCTTTGCTACAACCTCAGCACCGCTGAAGTTTTTATATGGCTGTTGTTCGACTTTCCGGGCAGCCAGTTTTTTGCGGGGAACAAGCGCAAAATATCGCTCGGTACACCGCTCAACATTGGCAAGGCTGAGGGCATCGCTTTTCGCAACGGAACCGATGGGTACATCTGCTCGGAGCGCTACTCGATAATCCCGCAACGGCTGCACAAGTTCAGCGTCGAGCAGTGGGTGGAGAACCCAAGTGCCGTCCATCAAATGGATGCACGGGCCATCAGCATCTTCCCGAATCCATTTTCAGATTTTTTAAGCATTGATATTCAGGGAGTAGGGGAAGAGCAATTTTACCTAGTTGGAACGGATGGACGGGTTTTGCGGAGCGTGACATTGCAAATCGGGAAAAGCGAGTTAAATACGACGGGTCTGCCCGCTGGGATGTATTTTCTTTTGGTGAAAAATGGGGATAAAATTGCGGTGAGGAGCTTGGTGAAAATTTGATTTCCCTTTACAACGTCGGGGAGGTTCCGAACCTCCCCGACGTTAACCAATTTGAAAGTTTTCCTAAAAAATGCGCTCAAATCCCGCCCAAGTTCAGTTCTTTGTGTTCGCAAAACCAGCCAAATAAATGCTACAACCCATCATTTTCATCGCCATCACTGCTGCCGCCTTCTGGATTGCGGGGCGGAATTTTCTGAAAATCCGCCGAAACATCCTGCTCGGCAAGGACGAATCAATCACAGGAGATTCGTCTTTGCGCTGGCGTAATGTGCTGTTGATTGCCTTCGGCCAAAAGAAAATGTTCGACCGCTGGATACCTGCCATTTTCCACTTTTTCATCTACGCCGCTTTTTTGCTCACGCAGGTGGAGCTGATTGAAATCCTGATTGATGGCTTCACGGGTAGCCACAGGGTCATCGGTTCATTATTGGGCTGGTTCTACACATTCATTATCAGTTTCATCGAAATACTAAGCGTGCTGGCTTTCGTGGCCACCGTGGTTTTCTTGGCTCGCCGCAATATCCTGCGCCTCGCCCGTTTCCAAAAACCAGAGATGAAGGGCTGGCCGACCAAGGACGCCAACCTGATTTTGCTCGGCGAAATCCTGCTGCTGACGGGCATTTTCAGCATGAACGGTGCAGACCAAGTGCTGCAAAGCATGGGCGCCGAGCATTACCCGCAGACGGGCGGCTTTCTCGTAAGCAGCCAGTTGGGGCCTGCACTGTTTGGCGGCATGGGCGAAGGGGCGCTGCGGGTGATCGAGCGTTTTGGCTGGTGGCTGCATATTTTGGTGGTGTACGGTTTTTTGGTTTACCTGAGCATCAGCAAGCATTTGCACATCATTTTGGCGTTCCCGAACACCTATTTTGCGAAGCTGACTCCCAAGGGCGAAGTGGCCAACATGCCCGAAATACAGCGGGAAGTGGCTTCCATGATGAACCCGGAACTTGCCGCACCGCAACCCGAAGTGGAGGTAGAGCTTTCTTTTGGGGCAAACGATGTGACCAAGTTGAGTTGGAAAAACCTGCTGGACGCCTACACCTGCACGGAGTGTGGCCGCTGTACGAGCGTTTGCCCCGCCAATTTGACGGGCAAAAAACTCAGCCCCCGCAAAATCATGATGGACGTGCGGGATCGGTTGGAGGAGGTTGGCCGGAACCTGGACACCAACAAGTCGGCGACCGCAACCGATGACGGTAAAACACTCTTCGACTACATCAGTCGGGAGGAGATTCATGCTTGCACAACTTGTAACGCCTGCGTGGAGGCTTGCCCCGTGCTCATCAACCCGCTCGACATCATCCTGCAATTGCGCCGCCACGAAATCCTGATGGAAAGCGCCGGGCCAAGCGACTGGCTCCCGCTGTTCAACAGTTTGGAGAACAGCCAAGCGGCTTGGGCGGTAAGCACGGAACGGGATGCGTGGAAGAATTTTTAGTTGGCAGTTTGACAGTTGGCAGTTGGCAGTCAACGTCTGCTGAAACCTGTATTTTTGTCATTCCCGAAGGGAACCTTAAACCTGAACCCAAAATAATATGACCACAATCAAAACGATGGCCGAACTGGCCGCTGAAGGCCGCACCCCGGAGGTGCTTTTTTGGGTAGGCTGCGCTGGCAGCTTCGACGACCGGGCGCAGCGGGTGACGGTGGCTTTTTCCAAGCTGCTGCAACAGGCGGGGGTGGACTTCGCCATCCTCGGTCAGGAGGAGGCCTGCACCGGCGACCCTGCCCGGCGGGCTGGCAACGAGTTCCTGTTCCAAATGCTGGCGCAGCAGAACGTGGCCGTGCTGAACATGTACGAGGTGAAAAAAATCGTGACGGCCTGTCCGCACTGTTTCAACACCTTGAAGAACGAGTACCCGACGCTCGGCGGCAATTACGAAGTGGTACACCACACGCAGTTTTTGCAACAGTTGTTGGCCGAAGGCCGCCTGAAAATAGAGGGCGGGCAGTTCAAGGGCAAAAAGATTACCTACCACGACTCTTGCTACCTCGGCAGGGCAAACGGCGTGTTCGAAGCGCCCCGCTCGGTGCTCCAAGCCCTCGATGCCGACCTGGTGGAGATGAAACGCTGCCGAGCCAATGGTCTCTGCTGTGGCGCTGGTGGTGCTCAAATGTGGAAGGAAGACGAACCCGGCAACAAGCGCATCAACATCGAACGAACGGAGGAGGCGCTGGCTACTGGCGCTGAAATCGTGGCCGTGAACTGCCCCTTCTGCATGACGATGATGAGCGACGGAGTGAAGGCGAAGGAACAGCAAGACCGGGTGATGGTGTATGATTTGGCGGAGTTGATTTTGAATGACAGGATGTCGTAGAAACCTTTAGTTTTGTAGTCGTAAAACTATTTTGTCATGGGAAACATATCGCTGCAAGTTTTAAATGAGAAAGATTATCAGATGGTGATGGCGGTGTTAAAGGCGTTTGCCGAAAACAATATCATCAGGCTGGAATCAGATGAAAATTGTTTGGGTGTGCCTGGACTACCGTTGACTGATGAACAATGGGTGGAATATATCAAGTCCGCAGAGGCAGAGCCGGATATTAGCATGGAAGAAATGAAGGTAATTTTAAAATACCTTAAAACTCCCGAACCTATGTTACTTGGTTCGTAACGGCCAAAATTCATCATTCATGCAAATCATTTTCAAGCCCAGATTTGTGAAGGAGCTATCGGGAACACTGCGATACATAAGTCAGCATAGTCTTTATGCAAAAGACAAATTTGCTGATGATTTGCTGATTATGATTTCAAAAAAAATCCCACAACAACCATTCCTTTACCCTGAATTCCAGAAAATGCGTACGCCTGGCAAAGTCTATCGAAAAGCCATTTTCAAAAAGAAGTGGAACGTGATTTACAAGGTTGAAACGAACAGGCTTATCTTCATATCCATTTTCCATTCCAGTAGAGATATCTCTAAAATGAAGTTCGATTACTGAGTGCTGCTAACTATCGGATTATACTCAGAGCAGCCAAGTTTTCCCGAAAATCGGGAAAACTTGGCGATGCAAACTATACATCAATTCAACACCGCAGCCCTCGTCCCCAAGCTTTTCCGCTCGCCAATCTGCTGGCGCCACATTGCAAAATACAGTCCCTTTTCCTGCAATAATTCGTCGTGTGTGCCGGTCTCGGCCATGACGCCTTTTTCCAACACATAAATCCGGTCGGCGTGCATGATGGTGCTGAGGCGGTGAGCGATGAGGATGGTTATCTGCGCCTTTGACAGGGAGACATCCTTGATGGTGTCCGTAATTTCCTCTTCGGTGAGCGAGTCCAGCGCCGAGGTTGCTTCGTCAAAAATGAGCAGCTTGGGCTTGCGGAGCAGCGCCCTTGCGATGGAAATGCGCTGCTTTTCGCCGCCGGACAGTTTCAGGCCACCTTCACCGATGACCGTATCCACGCCGTTTTCCGCACGAGCGAGCAAGTTGTTGCACGAAGCCTGCGTGAGGGCGAGCCGCAAGTCCTCCTCCGTGGCCGAAGGGTTCACGAACATGAGGTTCTCCCGAATGGTGCCGCTGAACAGGTTGGTGTCCTGCGTGACGAAGCCAATCTGGTTGCGCAAGTCGTCAAAATGAATTTCGGTTTCGTCCAGGTTGTTGTACAAAATCTTGCCTTCCAGCGGGCGATATAGCCCGACCATCAGCTTCATTAATGTAGACTTGCCGCTGCCGCTTGGCCCCACGAAGGCAATGGTTTCGCCTTTTTTTACGCTAAAGCTGATGCCGTCAATGGCCCGGTGAACGGCGGTTTTGTGCTGAAAAACCACGTTGTTGAACGAGAGCGTCTCAATATTGCCAAGGTGCTTGGGGTTGGCGGGCACTGCCTCCGGCGGTTTTTTCATCAGCGTGTTGAAGTTGTTCAACGACGCCTCGGCCTCCCGATAGGACAGTAGTATGTTCCCGATTTCTTGCAAGGGGCCGAAGATGAAAAACGAGAAAACCTGCATCGTGACCAGTTGCCCAGCCTCCATTTCGTCCTTGAATATGAGCCACATGATGATAAAAAGTATGACCTGCCGAAGGGTATTCACCAAAGTGCCTTGGATAAAACTTATACTGCGTATGCGCTTTACTTTCGTCAGCTCCAGCCCCAATATTTTATAGGTATTTTTATTTAACCGCTCAATCTCCTGGTGCGTAAGCCCAAGGCTTTTTACCAGTTCAATATTGCGGAGCGATTCAGTGGTGGAGCCAGCAAGGGCAGTGGTTTCGCCCACGATGTTCTTTTGTATGGCTTTAATTTTTTTGCTCAATTTATTGGTAGCAAACGTAAGTATGAATATGCCGATGAAATACGCCACTGGTATGCGCCAATTGATATAAACAGAAGCATATACAAACACAAAAACAACACCTACCAGCACACCAAAAAGAATATTGATAAAGCTTATCATGAACTTCTCGACATCGGTGCGCACCTTGGTCAAGATGGAAAGCGTCTCCCCGCTGCGCTGGTCCTCGAAGTCCTGATAGGGCAACTTCATGGCATGGCGCAGGCCGTCGGTAAAAACCCTTGCGCCAAACTTCTGGATGATGACGTTGAGTCCGTAATCCTGAAATGCCTTGGCAATCCGGCTCACCATCGCCACGGAGACCGAGGCGAGCAGCAGGTACACCACGCCCAGCTGAAAATAGGGCTGCCCCTTGCGCTCAATCTGTTCATAGCTCCAGAAAAAATGCGACCAATCAAAATGCGGGGTGGCCGTTTGGTGGTCATTGGCGAGCGTCACGAGCCTGCCCAAGATGATGGGGTCAATCAGTGAAAAACCGATATTGATGGCAGCGAGCAGGAGGGTCAGCAGCACGAGCCACTTGTAGGGCTTTAGGTATTGTAGCAGGATTTTCATTAAACAGGGAATTGAATAGGGGTAACAAATACCCACAACGGTGAAAAAAGGTCACGAAACTAAGGTATTATTCAAGGGGTAAAGCAGGATTAAAAACCCTTCCTATTAACTTTTATCGCACAAGGTTGTTCTAATCCCCAAAAAAATAATTTCTCAATGAGCAACACAAAATCAGTACAACAAGTGCTCGCCCCACCTGCGCCACACATGGTTGGCGATGGGTTTCGGGTACACAATTTCTTTCCCAGTGGTTACGAAATGGGAATGCTGCGCATGAGCCCGTTTTTCCTGCTGGACTACGGTTCGGAGGTCGAATTTCCACCGACCGACACGCCGAGAGGGGTGGGGGTACACCCGCACCGAGGCTTCGAGACGGTCACGATTGCGTTCAAAGGAAAAGTGGCGCACCATGACAGCACTGGCAACAGCGGCGTCATCGGCGAGGGCGATGTACAGTGGATGACGGCGGGCAGTGGCATCCTGCACAAGGAATACCACGAAACGGAATACAGCAAAAAAGGCGGCCCGTTCCAGATGGTGCAGCTTTGGGTGAACCTTCCTGCCAAAGACAAATTGACGCCGCCAAAATACCAAGCCATTGAAAATGCGCAAATGGGCAAGTACCTGCTTCCGGATGGGGGTGGTGTGCTGGAAGTCGTTGCCGGGGAATTTCAAGGTGTGAAAGGCGCTGCGACCACCTTCACCCCGATGCAGGTTTATGTCGGCAGGTTGAAAAAGGGCGCTTCGCTGTCGCTGTCCTTGCCGGAAAATTACAACACCGGAATGTTGGCCGTGGCAGGCAGCTTTCGTATCAATGGTACGGACGACGTGGCATCCGACCATTTCGCCCTCTTCAAAAACGACGGCACGGATGTGCAGGTAGCGGCATTGGAAGATGGCATTTTCTTGCTCCTCAGTGGTGAACCAATCAATGAGAATTTGGTGCCCCACGGCCCTTTCTTGATGAATACGAGGCAGGAAATCATGCAAGCGTTTGAAGATTTGAACCAAGGAAAGTTTGGGGTGCTGGAGGATTGAGAAAGCACACTGAAAATCGTTATTGAACAAGGAAGCCCTGCCAACACATCGTTGGCAGGGCTTCCTTGTTTAGGTTGTCGGTAGATCATAGACCAACATCAACCTTTTATCAACTTTTATCTACCAAGATCACGCCCTTCCCTTTGCCACTGCTTTGCCACTTGCCGCAGCTGCAGCACGCTCACGGATGGCTTTTTTGCGCTTGCCTTTCACTTTTTCGGCTTTCTTGGCAGCTTCGTAGGCATTTGCCACCCCGCCAGTGATGCAGAGGTTGGTGAATGGGACGATGTTTTCATCGTCGCCCGGCACTTTCACTTTGGCGTTGGCGCTCATTGTTGTACTTGACATGAGTACGTCCTTGACCTGTTCGGCGGAGAGGTCGGGGTAGTAGGAACGGATGGCCGCTGCCACGCCGGCCACTACCGGCGATGCCATGCTGGTGCCGTCGAAGCGGGCATAATTACCCTCAGGGGTAGTCGAGTAAATGTCAACGCCGGGGGCGAATAGGTCCACGTTTTCTTTACCGTAGTTGGAGAAAGTGGCGGCCATGTCCTCCCCATTTTGCCAGCTAAGTGCGCCTACTTCAATCCAGTTCTTTGCCTTTTTTGGGCTGAACAAGCCTTTCTTTTGAAACTTGTCATTTGGGAAATTGTCAGTGTTGTCGTTGTTCTGGTGGGAGTTGCCAGCGGCGTGAACGAGCAGCACGTCGTTTTTCATGGCGTACTTCACGGCCTTGTCCACGACTTCCTTGTCCCAAGAGTAGCCTTTGCCAAAGCTCATGTTAATGACGGTAGCGCCGTTGTCCACGGCGTAAATGATTGCGTTGGCCACGTCCTTGTCACGTTCGTCGCCGTCTGGCACGCAGCGGATGGCCATGATTTTCACGTTGTTGGCGATGCCGTCCATGCCGAGGCTGTTGCCCCGGCTGGCTGCGATAATGCCTGCCACGTGTGTACCGTGGCTTGCATCTGGGCCTTTCACGTCGTTGTTTCCGTAGTTGCGCTCGTAACTGTTGGCGTAGTTGTCGCCCACCACGCTGCGCCCGTCAAAGTTGACGTCGTACTGGAATTCGGCTTGCGCCGAGAAATAGTCAATGCCACCCTGAATCTGGTCCTTGATATCTTTGGAGGTAGCGCCTTCGGCCAACATGCCTTTCATCACTTGAGCAGCACGGGTAAGCTTGGGGTCGTCGGACTTGAAATTTTCGATGTCGTCGAGGGTGACTTCGTCTTTGCCAAATTGCTTTTCCAACGCAACGACGGATTCGAGTATGCCCCGGTAAAGCTGTAAGCTGGCGGCAGCTTCCGATTGCTGTTTGTTGACGGTTTCTTCTAGTACCTTGTAGCGGTCGTATTCTTTCTTCTCCTTGCCCGAAAGCTTGGTGGCATCCACGTTCTTGAACTTCTTGTTGTAGTTTGCCACAAGGCGGGTGATTTCCAATTGGTCCTTGCCAACGTTGCCGTTTTTGCCGCCGATGAAGTTCCAGCCGTGCACATCGTCCACGTAGCCATTTTTGTCGTCGTCAATATTGTTGCCGGGGATTTCACCGGGATTGTTCCACATTACGTCTTTCAGGTCTTCGTGCTGCCAGTCCACGCCGCCATCAATCACCGCCACTACCACGGTTTCCGATTTTTTTCCGGACAGCACATCGCTGTACATTTTATTGGCGCTCACACCGAAGTAGCCGTCCTTCATCTTGTCGAGGTGCTGCCAGTTTTCGGGTGGAGCAGAAAGCTGGGCCAAGCCAACAAAAGGCAACGCAAATGCGGCGACCAGCATCAAGGATCTAATTTTCATGTTTTTTTGATTGATATTTTTTGAAAAAATTTTGCAAAAGTATAATTCCATTGGAATGAAAACAGCAAGTCAACAACCGTTTTTTCAAATCGTTGAGTTTCAGGTGCATGAAAACGATTGGTTGGATGCAAAATTATATCGCAACCGCTTCAATTTTCGGTGGTGGGTCAAAATGGTTGAAGGGCGAAGCGTAGTGACGGCGTGACTCAAAGTCACGCCGTCACTTTCAACCTTTCTGACCCACCACTCAAATTTCATGGGGCGAGTTAAGGACAACCTTGGTAAAGAAAAGTGGCAAGCGATGCATTTATCAGTCGGCCAACTTACCTTTTTACAAAAAAAAACGCCCCGTTAAGGGCGTCAATGTTTGTGCATAGTTTGCTATAAGCAAAAAAAAAAGTCGTTGTGAGGTACAAAAAGCGCATTGGGTATTGAGCTTTCTGATGCGAATCCGGTCGGCCAGTCAGCTTAGTGCTGAACGGCCAACTTCTGTGTGACAAACCCCGTTTCGTTCTGCAACTGTACGAGGTAGAGGCCGTTTGCGAGGTTGCTGGCGTCAAAATCCACCACATTGTTGCCGGAAATGATGTCCACTTGGCGCTGCTCGATTCGCTTGCCAAGCAAATCTACCAACTGCATTTGGAACAGCCCAGATATTTGTGAATTAATTTGAATCTGAGTTATTCCAGCCGTCGGGTTGGGCATGGTCGTAATGCTCACTTGACCATCCAAGTTCTTGGTGCCGGTAACTGCACATGGGTCTGAAGCATTGGCGTTCAAGTGGATGGTGTACTTGCCAGGTGCAATCGCAGCATTTGGGAATTCCAGCGGCAAGGGCAAAGAGGAGCCGTTGATGTAAGCCGAACCTTTGATGATCATGTCATAAGCTCCAGGTGCGTTGGCGGCGGTCGGTGTGCCATAAATATAGGCGCAGCTAAAGGTGTTCTTGAGAAAATGGCAGTTGGTAGGAATACAGCCATGGCTGAGACCTGTAGGCAGACCCGTTACCTCATTGATGATGATGGAATCCAATGGGAAGCTCAGGGTCCCAATACTCAGCGAATCGTTGATGACCACTGTGAGGTCGAATTGGAAATACTCGCCAATGACGGCGCACTGTGTGATGCCGCCACCAGGATTTGTGGCCAGGTCGTAAGGTTTTGGGTACACGCCAGCCGTAGAATCAGCGTATTGCTGGTCGGGCGTACAGGTTTGGGCATTGAGGAATGTTACGGAAGCGCAGAGGCAAAGGGCAAGTAGTAATCTTGTCATAAGGGAAATGTTTTTGTTTGAAAAAATGAGCAGGAAAGTCGGGGAAATCGCTGGAAACGGACCTTGCATTCGCCCTTTTCCAAATACAAAACTCTGAAAACTTCCCTGAAATCCTTGCGGTTTGTCCAAGTTTAATTTGAATCGCTGTTTTTTGAGAACAAGTCTTATTTTTGCGCCCAATCCACACTGGCCGTCCCGAAAAATATGGAAAGGCGCTTTTTACCCACTCTAAACCAGCGTCATTTTCCGGCGTTGGCTTCCCAACCTGCACAGAGAACATTTCCAAGAGCGATAATTGACAGAATTGCCTAAACTTGCTTAGGATTTTATTTGCCAAAGCCAATTGCCCAATATCCCAATTGTCCAATAATCAATTTTTCAACCACCACCATTTTATGAACAAAATCAAATCTACCCTCGCTATTCTGCTTTTGCACACAGCCTTCATTTTATCTTCGCAAACGGCCACACTTACCGGCATTTTGTTGGAAGAAAGCAACAGTTCACCACTCATCAATGCGACCGTCCAAGCCGGAGAACACGGCACCATCACCGACTTCAATGGACACTACGAACTCAAGCTTTCCCCCGGGGAATACCAAGTCAGCTTCAGCTTCGTCGGGCTGGAAACAGTGGTGCAAAACATCATCCTCAAGGCTGGCGAGACCAAGGAAATCAACTTGTCCCTAGCCGAAAACGCCAACATCCTAAGTACCGCTACTGTCACCAGCGGCAAGCATGAGCGGGCCTTGGGCGAGGTCACCGTCTCGCTCGACGTGCTCAAGCCAACCCTACTCGAAAATACCAACCAAACCAGCCTTAGTGGATTGCTGGACAAAGTGCCGGGCGTGAACCTAGTCGGCGACCAAGCCAATATCCGGGGAGGCTCAGGCTATAGCTACGGTGCAGGCAGCCGGGTATTGCTCCTGGTGGACGATATGCCCATCCTGCAAGCCGATGCTGGCTACCCGCAGTGGGAAGACGTGCCGCTGGAAAACATCGAGCAAGTGGAAGTGGTCAAAGGCGCTGCCTCGGCGCTGTACGGTTCTTCGGCGCTCAACGGCATCGTCAACGTTCGCACGGCCTACGCCAAGGCGAAGCCGGAGACCAAGATTTCCCCGTTCGTGACTAACTACATGGCCCCAAAGAACAAAGCCGCCAAGTGGTGGGACACACCCCGGTACACGGCTGGGGGGAGTATTTCCCATCGCCAAAAATTTGGCAAATTAGACTTGGTGATGGGCGGGTTCTACAGCCGTAACGAAAGCATCAACGACAGTTCCTCGTCACGCCGGGGCCGCATCAACATCGGCACCCGCTACCGCATCACCGACCACCTCTCCGTTGGCCTCAATACCAATTTCAACAAGGGTAAAGGCAGCTCTTTTTTCTTTTGGAAAGGAGTTGATAGCCTGATTTTGCGGCCGGGCACACCCGTTTCCAATTCGTCGAGCCTGCGCTTCAACATTGACCCCTACGTGACTTATTACGACCCCGCCAATAACCGCCACAAGCTCATGGGGCGTTATTTCAGTGTAAAAAACCTGTCAGGAACGGCTGAGGCCGACCAGTCGAACCGATCGGAAGTAAAGTACGCCGAGTACCAGTTTCAGCGGAAAATGGACAAAATTGGGCTGATTCTATCGGCGGGCGGTGTGTACATCGGCACAGCGGTCAAGGCGCCACTCTACGGCGACACCACCTTCACCAGCCGAAACATGGCGGCTTACCTGCAACTGGACCAAAAGCTGTTTGACAGGCTCAATCTCTCCGGCGGGTTCCGCTACGAGCAGAATGCCATCTTCACGCCGGAAATCATCGAGTATAGAATTGGTGGCCAAGTTGCGCAGCGGGATACCGTGCCCGGCGGTGAAATCAAGGAGGCCAAACCTGTGTTCCGCCTCGGTGCCAGCTACGAAGTAGGGCAGGCAACTTTCTTGCGGGCATCGTGGGGGCAGGGCTATCGGTTTCCGAGCATTGCGGAAAAGTTCATCTACACGCTGTTTGGCGGTACGCCCATTTTGCCCAATGTGGACTTGAACTCCGAAACGGGCTGGTCGGCAGAGCTTGGGCTGCGACAAGGCTTCAAGGTCGGCGGGTTCAGCGGCTTCCTCGACCTTGCGGCTTTCACCAGCGAGTACCAGGACATGATGGAGTTCAACCTCGTGCTGGGCACTTTCCCGCCGTCGTTCCAGTCGCAGAACGTCGGCGACACCCGCATTCGGGGCTACGAGGCCAGCGTGACGGGCAAGGGCAAGTTGTTCGGAATGGAGACGACCGTGCTGGCGGGCTACACGTACATTGACCCAAAGTTCAAGGAATGGGCTTCATTAGATTCCCTCAAATTCGGCTCGGAGGCGTTTCGCCAAACTGATGCGTATTCCAATGCCATCAACTCTTCCATTTGCTCCAGTGGCAGGTCGTGCGAAAACATCCTAAAGTACCGCTATCGGCATACGGCCAAGGTGGACATCGAGTCGAGGGCTGGCCAGTTTTCCCTTGGCGTGAGCGCCATTTACAACAGTTTTATGGAGAACATTGACGAGGTGTTCGAGGCATTGGTAGTGCCCGGCTTGCGCAAGTACCGCACCGACAATGACCACGGCGACCTCATCCTTGGCGCCCGTGCGGCCTATTTTCCCACCGACCACTTGAAGCTTGCGCTGATTTGTGGCAACCTGACGAATCGGGAGTACACCGCCCGCCCCGGCAAAATCGAGGGAACAAGGCATTTCACGCTGCGGGTGGATTATAGTTTTTAGATAGGCGAACGTCGGCGAGGTGCAGAACCTCGCCGACGTTGTAATTTCATTTTCCCTACTTTTGGCCTCGGAAAATTAATCGAAGCCAAATTATGAGCAACTCTGCATTCCAGCAATCCATCCTTCAAGGAATCCCCGACCAACTACCTGCGCTCAAGCCTTACGACCCCGTCATCTCCCATGCCCCCAAGCGGGTCATCGAGGGCGTTTTGTCCAAAGAAGAAAAAAAACTCGCCGTGCGCAATGCGCTGCGCTATTTTGACAAAAAACATCATGCTGTGCTCGCACCCGAGTTTTTTGAGGAATTGGAAACCTACGGGCGCATCTACATGTACCGCTTCCGGCCCGACTACGACATGTACGCCCGACCAATCAGCGAGTATCCAGCCAAGTGCCAGCAAGCAGCGGCCATCATGCTCATGATTCAAAACAACCTCGACCCCACCGTTGCGAAGCACCCCCACGAACTCATCACCTACGGCGGCAACGGGGCGGTTTTTCAGAACTGGGCGCAGTACCTGCTCACCATGAAGTACCTCTCGCAAATTACTGACGAACAGACACTTGCGATGTACAGCGGCCACCCGATGGGCGTTTTCCCCTCGCACAAAGATGCCCCTCGGGTTGTCATCACGAACGGCATGATGATACCCAACTACTCCAAAAAAGAAGACTGGAACAAGTATAACGCCCTCGGCGTCACGCAATACGGCCAGATGACGGCGGGTTCGTTCATGTACATCGGACCGCAGGGCATCGTACATGGTACAACCATCACGTTGCTCAATGCTGGGCGCTTGCTCAAACTCGGCACCGACGATTTGCGGGGTAAAATCTTCGTGACCAGCGGCCTCGGCGGTATGTCGGGCGCACAGGCCAAGGCCGCCATCATCACAGGGGCAGTAGGCGTGCTGGCCGAGGTGGACGAAAAGACCATCGAGCAGCGCATCGTGGATGGGTACATCCTTCGGGAAAATGTGTTCGCCGACCTCAACCTGCTTCTTGACCGCCTCGAAGATTGCCGCCGGAACGGAACGCCCATCGCCCTCATTTACGCTGGCAACGTGGTGGATTTATTGGAAAAATTGGTGCAGACCAACACCCAAGTCGAACTCCTCAGCGATCAGACCAGCCTCCACAATATTGACGACCTCGGCTACTGCCCGGCGGGCGTCAGCTTCGAGCAGGCCAAAGCTTTGCTGGATTCGGACAAGTTGGGTTTCATGGTGGAAGTGTGCAAAACACTGGTCAGACATGCCAAAGCCGTGAACACGATGGCCGAGCGGGGCACTTATTTTTGGGACTACGGCAACGCCTTCCTGCTCGAAGCTGGCAAGGCTGGCGCTGATGTTTTCAAGGACAAAAGCACGGGCACGTACAAGTACCCCAGCTACGTGGAGGACATCATGGGGCCGATGTGTTTCGACTATGGATTCGGGCCTTTCCGTTGGGTCTGCTGCTCCGGCGAAAAATCAGATTTGGACAAAACGGACGCCATTGCCGCCGGGGTTTTGGAGGAAATAAAGGCCACAGCGCCACCCGAAATCCAGGGCCAACTCAACGACAACATCATCTGGATAAACAACGCCAACCGTGACATCCCCATCGTCGGCTCCAAGTCTCGCATCCTCTACGCAGATGCTGAGGGCCGTGTCAAAATTGCCCACGCCTTCAATAACGCCATCGCCAGCGGCGAACTGGCCGGCCCGGTGGTGCTGGGTCGTGACCACCACGATGTAAGTGGCACAGACTCGCCCTATCGGGAAACCTCTAACATCTACGACGGCAGCCGCTTCACCGCCGACATGGCCGTGCAGAACGTCATCGGCGACTCGTTCCGGGGCGCTACCTGGGTCAGCCTGCACAACGGCGGCGGGGTAGGGTGGGGCGAGGTCATCAACGGCGGCTTCGGCATGGTGCTCGACGGCTCTGCCGATGCTGCCCGCAGGTTGGAATCCATGCTGTTTTGGGACGTGAACAACGGCATCGCCCGCCGCAGTTGGGCGAGGAACGACGAGGCGATTTTTGCCATCAAACGGGAAATGGAAAGGACGCCGGGGCTGGTGGTGACACTGCCGAATCTGGTGGAGGATGAGTTATTGGAAGGGCTGTAGAATACAAAAGCCCTTGAAAATCAACGACTTCCAAGGGCTTTCAAACAAGCTTATCTCGGTCATTTTATCTTGAAAACAAGGCTGTTCATTTTTCTCGGTTCATTAGCTCCAGTGACGTTGGCTTGCACGTTTTCAAAGTAGAAGGTGTCGCCGGGGGTTGCCATTTTGACCAGTTCTATCGCTTTTTTGTTGAGGTTGGCTCCTGTGTTCAACACCTCAATGACATCGCCTTGTTTTGGGACTCGGATGATAGTGTAAGTGGCGATTTCTAGCTGCAATTGACCCTGGTAGCCACCCGTTTCGAATCCGACACCTGTTGCCATTTTGAATGCTGCGGCTGTCAAATCGCCATACTTTTTGACCTCGCCATTTTCAAGTTTTAAGCCAGCCAGCGGGTCAGGAATCCGCTTCACCTCTACATCAAAATTCTTGTATTGGAACCCTTCTCCATGCACGGTAAAAGTGGCCTTGCCGGGATTTGAAACGAGCACGTTGTAAAGCCCATTTCCCTGGTTCTCGATTTTAACGCCATCGCTGGCGAGGTAAACCTGGTCGTCGGCGATGCCCTCAACCTTGACCAAAATTGGGTTGTCAACACCGATGTACAGTGCGTCCCCTTTTTGCGGGGCCAGCGTGATGGAGTGCTGTGCTGTCGCAACATTTGGCAATAAGTACAGAATTGCCAACAATGCGACAGTTTGAAGGCTTGAAAAAAAGCTATTTCGTGTGGACATGAACTTCATTTTTCTATTTTTTTTGTTGAAATACCCTCATAATGAGGGGTTTGTGACAAAGTTACATTTTCAAGGGCGCAATTTAATAAATCCCCCGTCCAATGGGAAATCGCAGCCCGTGATAAATGCAGCTTCGTCGGAACAAAGATAAATTGCAAGGCCAGCTACCTCCTCTGGGGTGCCCATGCGTCCGATGGGTTGTGTTTTTGCCAGCTTCGCAAACACTTCTGCCTCTTGTCCGGGGTAGTTTTTCGCCAAAAAACCGTCCACGAACGGCGTGTGGATGCGGGCGGGAGAGATGCAGTTGCAGCGGATATTGTCGGGGAGGTAATCCACTGCGACACTGAGGGTCATGGTCAGCACGGCGCCCTTTGTCATAGAGTAGGCGAATCGGTCGGGGATGCCCACCGAAGCCACGATGCTGGCCATGTTGAGGATGACGCCACCGCCGTTCTGCTTAAAAAATGGCACCACGGCGTGCATGGAATTGTAAACGCCCTTCACGTTCACCCGGTACATGCGGTCGAGGTCTTCCTCCGTGGTTTTCTCCAAATTGCCGACGAATCCGATGCCTGCATTGCAGACGAGGATGTTCACAACATGCTGACTGTGAATGGCTTGTACCACATTGGCTACCAGCGGTTGGTCGCTCACATCGCAACCGTAAGCAGTAGCCAACCCGCCTTCCGAGCGGATGGCTGATGTAGCTGCTTCGGCCTCATTTAGCTTTAAATCGAGCAAATGGACGTGCGCCCCTTCTGCTGCAAACCTTTGTGAAATGGCCAACCCAATGCCGCTGGCACCGCCTGTCACGATTGCCGTTTTGTTTTCGAGTCGTTTCATATTCTGAGCGAGGGATTGGAAAGCCCGAAGGGATTTCTAAGCCTGAGCGGGTAGTTGGCCGGGCTTAGAAATCGCTTCGGGCTTTCCAATCCTTTAGTTAGAGTTCAAAAATCTTGTCCATTAATATCCATTTCGCTCCCTCCTTCGCCCAGGGCAGCGGCTGTTGGAACTTCCACATCAGCTCCTCCCAGGCTTGCACCCGTGGGTTGGCGGCATCGGCGGTGGCCTTTTTTTCAAATGAAAAATCGTCGCCGACCTCCATTACCATGAACAGGCGGTTGCCCGTTCTGTAGATGTCCAGCGCTGTGATTCCAGCCGATTTTATGCTCTCCAAAATCTCCGGCCAGACGCCACCGGGCGCATGCCAGCGCTCGTATTCGGCGATGAGGGCGGGGTCGTTTTTTAGGTCGAGTGCGAAACAATGTCTCATTTGCGAGATGTTAGACTTTAGACATTAGACGAGGACCAGCGCAACAACGCAGACACCGTCTAAAGTCTAATGTCTGTTGACTATTTTTCCAATAAAATTGGGCTGTTTTCGAGTGCAATGTTATACTTCTCAGATTTGCAAAGCTTGATGAGCTTCACCTTTTTTATGCCCTCATCGTCGCCGACACGGATGCTGAAAGTGCATTCGGGGCTTTCAAAATAGTAATCGTTGGCAGCGTAGGTGCTGCCAGTGCTTTCGTCCTCGTCGGGTTCGCTAGCTAGGACGAAACCGGGGTTCAGGTCAGCCTTGCCCCTGATTTGGTCAACGGTCTGGCGACCCTTGCGCAGCTCGAAATTGAAGTCGAGCGTGGTGTAGTTGGCCCTCGAAACATCCAGTGAATACAGGTACCCGCCCTTGCTTGCCATGAAATTTGTCCATTTAGCCTTTGGTAAAATCTGGGGAAAAATGAAGGTGTCCGTTTGCTCCAAAATGATGAAGCTGTCAGCCAGTTCAATGTTTTGGGCGAGGTTGGCGTAGGTCAGTTTTTTGAGAAAATCGGCGGAATAGTCAAGGTCGTTGGCCATTTTTATTTTGGCAGGCTTGGTGCTGCCGGGAGCGGTCGCTTCCTCTTTTGCTGGCGCAATGGCTTCCTCGCCAATCAGCGCAGAATCGGCTAAGAGCGAATCGAGGGCGGGAGTGCTGTGCTGTGGGGTTTTGCCAAAATCACCGCCACAGGCACAGAGGAGCGACATGCCCATTGCGGAGCAAAAAATAGCAATAGACAATAAATTGAATCTCATAACTAGCTGATTGTTTGTGTTTTATACCCCTTCCATCCATAAAATCCAATCATCACAAAGCATAGCATTGGCAGCACTAGCGCCGTTTGGTAGCTGCCCGTTTTATCGGCCAACAAACCAAAAAGTGGCGGCAGAACCGCCCCACCCACAATGGCCATGATGATGAGTGACGAGCCGAGCTTCACCTGTTCGCCCAGGTTTTTGGTGCCGAGGGCAAAGATGGTCGGGAACATTATGGACATGAAAAAACTGGCCGAAAGCAGCGCAACCACAGCCGTCAGACCCGTGGCCATGATGGCGGTCAAGAACAGCCCCAGCGTCACCACGGAGAAGGTCGTTAGCAACCGCTGCGGCTGTATGAACGACATCAGCCAAGTGCCAAAGAACCGCCCAATCATGAACAGCAAGAAGCTGAACGTAAGGTGAAAACCTGCCCAACGCTGCGGCGTAAGCTCGTCGGCGCTGCCTGCCATCCACTCGAAAAAGGGCTTGAGCGCCTCGACCAAAAACAAGTGATGGTCGGGTGAGAGCGAGATTTTGAAGTCAATGAAATAGCCCCAGAGGCAGGCCTGCGCTCCCACGTAGCAGAACTGTGCTGCGATGGCCAGCACGAGGTGGCGGTTTTTGAAAATGCCGTCCCAGCCTCGCTTGCCGGAGGTGCTGGGCTGCACGGGTTCGGGCATTTTGGTCAACCAAAACAGCAGGGCCACGAACAGCACCACGCCCGCCAAAATCAAATAGGGCATCTGCACCGTGTGCGCCTCGGCGATGCGGACGGCCTCAGCTTGGTCAACGGGCATGGCGGCCAGGTCGGCGGCATTGTGTTTGTTGTTGGTGAAAATGAGCAGGCTGCCCAGCAGCGGCCCGAAGATGATGCTCAGGCCGTTGAACGATTGCGAAAAATTGAGGCGCTGCGCCGAGCCTGCTGGGTCGCCAAGGATGGAGACATAGGGATTGGCCGCCGTTTCCAAAAAGGCCAGACCGCTGGCGATGGTGAACAGGGCGAACAGGAAAAACCCGTACACCCGAACCTCGGCGGCGGGGTAGAAAAGCGCAGCACCAAGCCCGTAGAGCAGCAGGCCAAGGATGATGCCTTTTTTGAAACCAAACTTGTTCATGAAAAGCCCGGCCGGGATGGCGAAAACGAAGTAGCCGAAGTAGAATGCCGAGTCCACCAGACCCGCTTGCCAGCGTTTGAGGTCGAGTGCAAGCTGGAAATGGGAGATGAGTACCCCGTTGAGGGAGTTGGCAATGCCCCAGAGAAAGAACAGGCTGGTGACGAGCGCAAACGGGAGCAGGTACTTGTTTTTTTTGGACATGGTTAGTTTCGTTTTGAGAAAAGTCAAAGGTAGTTTTTTCCAAAAACAAAAAAAGAGAGGCAGCCAAAGCTGCCCCCCGAAACCATTTTACCAAAAAACTTACTTTGAAATTATGAGCTTCTTCGCAGCGTGTCGCTAGTCGTCCGCTGAGATTTGAATTGGGCAGCGGCCCGCTTGTGGTTGCTGCAAATCGAGGTGTAATCGGCAGACTCGCCCGGTGGCACGATGATGATATTAAAAGTACATGGAGCAGCACCATTCTCGCTGCTGCCAACTGCGCTGAAATTAACGGCGGCATTGCCGTTTGGGAAACTGGAACTGGATATATGCGTCGAGGTAACATTGACGGGGTCGCAGTTGTCGGCGTCAGCTGGTACTGTCCATGTAACAGAGGCTGTGATGCCCCTAGCTACTAAGTAGTCAGGTTGATTTATTCGATACTTTCGGTTAGTTCCGGTCTTCGAGCGGCGGGGTTTTGAACCCCGTATTTCCGCAACCAAAATGCGGGGTTCAAAACCCCGCCGCTCGAAGACGGGAGCCAGAAGTCAGGTCCGTAAAGTGTCGAATAATACAGGCGACCTACTTACTAATGTTTTTGATGGGTAATTGGTATGAATCGGTGCAGTTTCGTCAACGATGTTGACGGGTGTTGAAGCATGGAAAGAAGCTTGCAATCGTGAGAACACCACATTTTTCAAGTAGTGTTTGTGCATGTTCAAAGAAGTTTTGGTTAAAAATTGCATGAAAAAATCTGGAACACCTAGCCGGTGGGGGAGTAGTGGCTGTCGTTCAAGCTAACATGCCGGCGTCAAATCCGGTGAAAATTTTTCGTTGAAAATGTGAGAATAGACCTTGAAAATGTGGAACCGTAACTTAGGTTAAGACCAGAAATATGATAGGTGTAAAGTGAGGATAACGGCAAATTTGCCGCTGAGACCAAACTGAATTAAATGGAGGGAAAATCTTGTGGAGAAGGAAAATTTCTTCGGCAAAATTAGGCGTAAGGACGCAGAATGGAAATGCCCGTCAACAGATATTATTGACGGGTAGGCCTAAATCTTTGATTTTCAGCGTGTTGTTGTTTGTATTTTTTTTTACATGAATTGTCAAAATGCCCAAACTCATGCTCCTTCCTCCAATTTGCGCAGCCAAACGTCCCGCTGTGGGAATGGAATATGCACTTGGTTTTCCTTGAAAAGTTGGTCAATGGCGTAACGGATTTCGCTTTTCACGACCTCAATCCTGAAAAATTCTTTGGTGTAAAACAGCAGTTCAAATTCAAGTGCAGAGTCTCCGAAGTTTTTGAACTGAACGGTCACGGGCGGGTCTGTGAGCACTTGAACATTCGACTCGGCCGCTTTTTTTAGCAGGTTTGTCACCAGTTGCAGGTCAGAGCCGTAGGCGACCCCGACTTTGACATGGAAGCGAGTGGGATAATCGTCGTGCGTCCAGTTGGTCACTTGGTTCACCACGAGTTTCGAGTTGGGGATGAGGATGCTCACCCGGTCTCGGGTTTCCAGCTTCGAGGTTCGCAGCCCTATGCTAATCACCCTCGCCACGATGCCATCCACTTCGAGTATGTCGCTGACCTCCACCGTGCCCTCCACCAAGATGATCATGCCGGAAACCAAGTCCTTGAAGCTGTCCTGCAAGCCCAGCCCAATGCCTACCAGCAGTGCCGCCGAGCTTGCCCATATCATGGAACTGATGCCAAACAGTTCGAGGATGGCGAACACGGCCAATACCCAAATGATGTAGCTCAGGAATTGCCGCAAGGCAATTTGTCGCCCTTTGTCCACTTTTTTTTTCCTGAAATACCTTTCCAGCAGCACATGGTGGAACAGCCAAGTCAATGTCTTTGCTATCACCAAAACAAGCAGGGTGATGGCAAAATGCGCCATAGTCAACTTGAAGGAGCCAATGTTGATGTGCCATTCGAGAAATTCTTTGAAATCCATGTTACAAATCTGGTTTTAACCTGTCTTTTGCAAAGCTATCCGTATTTCTGTCCGGCAAAACTGCATAACTTACATCGTTATTAAAAACAGACCATAGACTTTAGACCATAGACTTTTGACAGAACATAGGAAATATGGCCAAATTTTATATTTTGCCTAAAAAATTTGCAATGCCAACAGCCTCAAAGTCTAATATCTATTGTCTAACGTCTATTGTCAAAAGTCCTGTTGAGAGCGTCCCAAAGCCTTATTTTTTTAAATACTTTAGGCATGAAAAACATTTTAACTTTCCTGTTGTGCGTTGCACTTCCCGCCTTTTCGAGGGCACAAGATGGCATTGATGCCAGCATTTCCTACGCCACTTTTCAGAGCCAGGGTGATGGGTATATCGAAATCTACCTGAACGTGCTTGGCCGTTCGGCTGGGGTGGCACCTGTCACCGACAGCACCAATCAGGCTAGGGTTGACGTGGTTATTCTGTTCAAACAAGGCGAGAACGTGGTCAAGTTCGACAAATACCATTTGAGCGGGCCAGCCTCGCCAACGCCCATTGACTTTGTGGACGTCAAGCGTTACGCCCTGCCCAACGGTGACTACCAACTTGAAGTTTCCGTGGAGGACATGGTGAAAACGGGCAATGCCCGCAAGTACGAGTCGTCATTTTCCATCAACTACGATACCGAAAAACTTTCCATCTCCGACATCGAACTGCTCGCTTCCGTGAAAAACGCAGCGCCAGGAGCCACCTCCACCAACCCGATGGCCAAGGGCAATTTCATTTTCGAGCCCATGCCCACCAATTATTATGAAAAAAATGACGAGCTGATGTTGTTTTACTGTGAAGTTTACAACACTGACAAGGCCATTGGCGCTGACTACTTGCAAACGTTGTTCATAGACAACGCCGATACGAAAGACCGGGAGGAGAAGATTTCTGTTTCCCACAAGCGCAAAAAACCCGAGCCTGTTGCCGCCGCTGTTCAGCAGGTTGACATCAAGGAGCTGCCCACTGGGAACTACAACCTCGTCATTGAAATCAGGGACAAAGACCGTCAGCTTCTTGCCAAAAAAGTCACGCCGTTTCAGAGAAGCAACCCCTACTTCAAGCTTTCCAGCGAAGAAATGACTACCGGGAAATTTGCGCTGGAGGATGAGTTCGTTGGCAAAATGTCAGTTGACGAACTGGTTTATGCATTAAAAGCCATTATGATGCACGTGGACAAAGCGGATGGCGAGCACGTCAAAATGATAACCTCTCAACGCAACGAGAACGCCATGCGCCTATACCTTTTTAGTTATTGGATTAAAGAAAACCACAACAATCCCGAGGCTGCCTTCAAAGAATACATGAGGGTTGCCAGACAGGTTGACCAAAGCTTTGCGAATGGTTTTGGACGTGGCTTCGAGACTGATAGGGGCTATATTTTCTTGAAGTACGGAGCGCCCAACAACACGGTTTTTGAGGAAAACGAACCAAGCGCACCACCTTACGAGATTTGGTTCTACAACCAGTTTCCAAAGACCAATCAGAACAACGTCAAGTTTCTGTTCTATAACCCGTCATTGGTAACGAACGGCCACGTGCTTTTGCATTCCACTGCCAGAGGCGAAACCTACAACCCCCGTTGGGAAATAGACCTTTATCGCAATGCCCCGAATGAAATTCAAGGCAACGACTACATTGATGGAACTCAAATGCAATCCAACACTGGAAGGCATGCCCGTCAGTTGTTCGAGAGTTTTTAATTCTACTTTGTTACTTTAGAATATTGAACATATCACTTTGGAAAGTAGGGGGTTTGGGGGCGGAACGCCCCCAAAGGCTCCCTCCCCCGACGAGCCGCCGAAGGCGGCGAGGAGGGGAAATGGCAGTTTTGATAAAGTTTTGGCGGCGCATCGCCCCACTTGGATAGATTTTTTTTTAAAGTAACAAAGTAGAATTAAGAGCGGTATTGTTTTTGAAAAAAAACATTCGAACTTGATTCTTGTCCGGGATGATAGGACACCAATGCCAAAAATGTATAATTTTGCCCCGGATTCAGCAACAGAGGTGACGCATCAATTGGAGCGCCACCTCTCTTGTTTTGAAAAAATCTGACCAGTATTGTCGAAGAACCTTGTCATCATACCCACCTACAACGAACTCGAAAACGTTGGAAAAATGCTCGATGCCGTGCAATCCCTGCCCGTCATCTTTGATGTGCTCGTGGTTGACGATGGCTCTCCCGATGGCACCTCCGCCGTCGTCCGTGAGAAATGTGCCGAGTACCCGAACCGGATTTTCCTGCTCCAGCGAAGTGGCAAGCTTGGCCTCGGCACCGCCTACATCGAAGGCTTCAAATACGGCCTTGAAAAAAGCTACGACTATATTTTCGAGATGGACTGCGACTTTTCGCACAACCCAGACGACTTGCCTCGGATGCTCGAAACCTTGGAAAAGGGCGCAGATGTAGTCGTTGGCTCCCGGTACGTCAAGGGCGGCAAGTGTGTGAACTGGCCAGCAGATAGGCAGGTGCTTTCCTACGGAGCTTCGCTATATGTTCGTCTCATCACATGGATGTGGATAAAAGACCCAACTGCTGGCTTCGTCGGGTATCGTCGTAAAGTGCTGGAAACCATGGACTTGTCAAAAATAAACTTCATTGGTTATGCTTTCCAAATCGAAATGAAGTTCACCGCTTGGTTGCTGGGATTCAAAATCAAAGAAATCCCCATCACCTTCACCGATCGCATCGAAGGCACCTCCAAAATGTCGAAGGGTATCGTAAAGGAAGCTATTTTTGGGGTGTTCCAAATGAAGTGGAACAGCTTTTTCCACTGATTCCCCCTCTGCTTCCAACATTCAATATTCACCAACTTTTACAAATCACGGCATCCTGGACAGATGTATGGCAGTTCTGTGCTTTTCTGTTTCAGATTCATTGAAAGTCAATGCCAAAGTGTGAAGCTCCGTCATGCTTTTGCCTCAATTTTTTGCCTTCGGTGTAAAAAAGTGGAAATCAACTGCTCCTTCTGGACCCAAGTACCTCCAGAAATGCAAAGTTTCAATTAGCTATTATCAAGATATTTAACCAAATAGGTGAAACTGTTTATAGCAAATCAATGAAGTGTAGGAAATTTTCTTAAAAAACACCAATGTGGAAAACTTTTTTCTCACTTTCGGTGGGAGAAAGTGGAAATTAATGGAGGAAAGTGAATACTTTTGGCCAAGGAATTGAATCAACGGTAATGAACCAACTTCTAGGAGAATATTCTTGCAAGATTGACCCGAAAGGTCGCCTTCGCCTGCCAAGCGGCTTGCTTGAGCAACTGGCGTCCGACGAGCGGGACAATTTTGTGGTTAACCGGGGGATGGAAAGATGCCTTGTCCTTTATCCCAAAAAAGTTTGGGACGAAAAATCTGCGCAAGTTAACCAAATCAACGAATTTGACACCAATGCCCGCCTTTTCAAGCGTGCATTTTACCGGGGTGCCACCCCGCTAAAGCGTGACAGCGCCGACCGCCTCAACTTCCCCAACCAACTGCTCGAATGGGCAGGCATGATGGAAGGCGATGGAGAGTTAATGCTGGCCGCCGTCAACGACAAAGTGGAAATCTGGTCCGTAGCTGAGTACGAAAAACAACTCAACGAGGAACTCGACATGGCACAACTTGCGCAAATTGTAATGGCAGACAAAGGGGTTGCAAAGCCTTTATAATTCGACTGTATGGCCTACCACATTCCCATTCTCGCCAAAGAAAGCATCGAAGCGCTGGCTATCAAAAAAGACGGCGTTTACCTCGATGCGACCTTCGGCGGTGGTGGCCACAGTCGGTTGATATTGAATGAGTTGGGTGAAAAAGGGCGCTTGTTCGCCTTCGACCAGGATGACGATTCGCTCCGCAATTTGATTGACGACGAGCGGTTCACGTTCAACCACCACAACTTCCGCTACATCCGCCAGTTCTTGCGGCTGCACGGCGTGAAGCAGGTGGATGGCATCTTGGCCGACCTCGGAGTCAGCTCCCACCAACTTGATGAAGCCGAACGAGGCTTCTCGTTCCGTTTTGAGGCCGATTTGGACATGCGGATGAACCGCTCCGATGAAACCACGGCGGCAACGGTTTTGAAAACTTATTCAGCAGATGCCTTGCAACAGGTTTTTGGCGAATATGGCGAAGTGCGAAATGCAAAGTCGCTGGCTCAAAAAATCGTGCAGGGCCGGGAGCACCGGCCCATCCGCACCATTGGCGACCTGCTCGGCATCATCGAACCGCTAATTCGGGGGCATCGTCACCGTTACTTGGCGCAGGTTTTCCAAGCCTTGCGCATCGAAGTGAACGATGAGATGGGCGCTTTGCAGGAGTTCCTCGAAGCCACGCTCGAAGTGCTCAAGCCCGGTGGCAGGCTAGTGGTCATCAGCTACCACAGCCTCGAAGACCGCATGGTGAAGAACCTGCTGAAAACCGGCAACGTGGAAGGCGAAGTGGTAAGCGACTTCTACGGTAAAATTGAAAGACCTTTTGAACAGATAAATAAAGGTATAATCACTCCTTCGGAAGAAGAAATGGCTGAAAATTCGAGGGCAAGGAGTGCGAAAATGAGGATTGGATTACGCAGCTAACCATTTGGTTCATTGCAAGAAATGTGAGATTGCATCCACACTGACTGCAAACTGCCAACTGGCGAACTGCTAACTGCAAGATGATGGCAACACAAAAAAAATCACTCGGGAGCTATTTGGAGCTAGGGAGCATGGGTGCTTCCCTGGTCTTGAAGAACTTGCCTTTCGTGCTGTTCCTGAGCTTTCTCACCGTCATCTACATTGCCAACGCACACTATGCGGAAAAGCAGGTCCGGCAAATACAAACCTTGCAAAGCGAAGTAAAAGAGCTTAAGCGTCAGTATAATTCTTTGAAATCCGAAACCATGTTCAAGAGCCGTTTGGCTGAAGTCGGAGAGGACGTTGAGTCCCTCGGCCTTCACAAAACCTCTGGCAGGGTGCATCGGATTATAGTGGAAGATTAAACAAACAGCAGTATTAAACGGTGAACTATGAACTGTGAACTGTGAATTATGGATGCTTCGGCGCCCCGTTCACAGTTTACAGTTTACAATTCACAGTTCAGAGAAAATGGCTTTCAACGTCAAAAACGAAGTCCTTGTACGTGTTTACGTAGTGCTTGCAACAGTCGTGCTGGTGGCAGTTGCCATATTTACCCAAGCGGTGAAAATCAGCGTGATAGAGGGCGAAAAATGGCGGAGCAAGGGCGAGGAACTCTACATCAAAGAGGTGCCGATGGAAGCCGAGCGGGGCAACATATTGACCGAAGACGGTAGCATGTTGGCCACCTCAATGCCGTTCTTTGACATCTCTTGGGACCCAAATTCCAACGCCATTGACACGGCGTTTTGGGCATCAAAATCATTCGACAGCTTGGCGTACTACTTGGCCACCTACGTGAACCCGAGCATGACGCCCGGTGCCATGAAGGAGTTCCTTTGGCAGCAAAAACTGACCGGAAAGCGCTTCATTCCTATTAAAGATGATGCATCACTGACCGAAAAGGAGCGCATCACCAGCTTTCCCCTGTTCAACCTTGGGCAGTTCAAAGGCGGATTGATTGTGGTTCAAAAATACAACCGGGAGCGCCCGTTCAGGCTCTTGGCCAACCGGACGATTGGTTACGTGCAAGGTGACTCTGTCAAGGTTGGCATCGAAGGCGCATACCATGACCAGTTGCAGGGCGAAGAAGGCACCCAACTCATGTACCGGATCGGCGGTGGCATGTGGATTCCGCTGGAAAACCTCGCCAAAATTGAACCAAAACCGGGTCAGGACGTGGTGACAACGCTCGATGTAAACTTGCAGGACATTGCCGAAGGTGCCCTCGCCAAAGCAATGGTTCGACACCAGGCCGAAAGCGGCGTGGCCATCTTGATGGACGTGAAAACTGGGGCCGTCAAGGCCTTGGCCAACCTCGGTTGGACGAAAGAAGGACAGCTCTGGGAGACCTACAACCACGCCATCGGTTCGGCAACGGAACCCGGCTCTACCTTCAAGCTGGCTTCCATGCTCGCCATGCTCGAAGACGGGTTTATTGACCTCGAGGACAGCATTGACCTGGAACAGGGCGTGACCATGTACCACGACGCCGAACTGAAAGATGCTTATCCGCACCACTACAACCGGGTGTCGGTGAAGCAGGCCTTCGGAATGTCGTCCAACGTGGGCGTTTCCAGAATGGTTTACAACAGCTACGGAACAAAAAATAAGGCCGACAAATACATCGAGCGGCTGCATGATTTTTTCCTCGACCAACCGACTGGTGTCGAAGTCGGTGGCGAGCCAGAACCATACATCAAACGAGCTTACAACGAGGAGGACGGTTGGAGCGGCACGACACTGCCATGGATGTCAATCGGCTATGAATTGACCACTACCCCGTTGCAGTTGCTGGCTTTTTACAATGCAGTCGCAAACGATGGGGTGTACGTCAAGCCCTACCTCATCCGGGAAATTCAGCAGTACGGCGTAACGCTGAAAAAATTTCCGGTGACCGAGGTGAAAGGCCGCATTGCTTCGAAAAAAGCCATCAACCAAGCGCAAGAACTGCTGGAATGCGTGGTGGACAGCAGTTGGGGAACGGCCTACGCCGCCCGCTCGGATGTCTTCCGTTTTGCTGGCAAAACGGGCACCGCACAGTTGAACTACCAGCGCTTGAAAGAAAAAACAAAAGTCGGCGGCTACCAGGCGAGCTTCGCCGGGTACTTCCCTGCCGACAACCCGGTTTACTCCTGCATCGTGCTCATCAGCAAGCCAAAAGAGGCGGGCATTTACGGTGGCGCAGTGGCACTGCCAGTCTTCAAGGAGATCGCTGAAAAGGCCATCGCCACCCGGCTGGAACTTTACCCCGTGCTGAACACGGGTGACGCCGTGGCCTTTGAAAGCAAGCAAATGCCAGATAAAGACGCTGGCTACCGCACTGATATTCAGTACATCATGAGCGAACTTGGCCTCGATTATTACAACAAGGCCGACGGAGACTGGGCGGTACTCCGCAGCGCCGAACCCGATTCGCTCAAACTAATGAAGCGTTCGGTGGAGGAGAAAAAAGTGCCCAATGTCATCGGCATGGGCCTTCGAGATGCCCTGTTTTTGCTCGAAAACAAAGGTTTGCGGGTACAGTTCAGCGGCGGCTACGGCAAGGTGGTGACGCAAAGCATCACGCCGGGGACGAGGGTGAACGGGCAGGTGGTTTATTTGAGGTTGGGGTAGCGCCGAACCCCAGTTCGGCGGGTGGTTTAATGTCATCGAATTTGATGATATTAAAAAGCTAAGGTCAAGATAATCAATGGATTGTCATTTTTAAACCACTCAAATTTAAGGGGTTTAAAACGAGGAGCGACCATTTTGTTGACACCAACAAAATGGTCTGGAGACAAGTCGAAAGTGGTTTGTTGACCATTTCGGTGATGTCGCCGAAATGGTCTGGACAAATGGATTTTGATTTTTTAGCCCTAAAAATGAAATCAAAACTCCAACAGGGTTAATACGGGTCGAATTCGACCCGTATTAACCCTGTTGGAATCGAAAAAAAGAAAACAGGATGTGATTTTTTTCAGGCTTTACGACAAAACCATGATTACAAAAGCAAACAATAGTTCAAAATGGCAAAATCGAAAATAACCGTTCAGGGAACTGAAATTGCTCTTTTGACAGATGGGGATAGGGATTATTTCTCTCTAACCGACATTGCATCAAAGTTCGGTGAATCAAGGTATGTCATTAGAAACTGGCTTCGTCTCATTTCAACGCTCGACTACTTGGCTGCTTGGGAAGAAATGCACAACACTGGTTTCAAACGTGAAATTTTTGATAACATTCGACAGGAAGCAGGCGGCAACGCCTTTTCGATGTCGCCAGAAAAATGGATTACAAATACAGCCTCAACAGGCATTAAATCAAGCAGGGGAAGAAGTGCAAGCACTTACGGTCATTCCGACATCACGCTTCACTTCTGCTACTGGCTGAACCCCATTTTCCAACTTTACCTGCTGAAAGAGTTTCAGCGGCTAAAGAATGACGAAGCAAAACAACTGGGGCAGGTTTGGAACCTGAGAAGGGAGATTGCAAAGGCAAACTACCATATCCACACCGACGCAATTCGAGAGCATTTAGTACCCCAACTCGACTGGCGAACCAAACGGGAGTCCATCTTCTTCGCCTCCGAAGCCGACCTGCTGAACACAGTCGTCTTCGGAATGACGGCAAAGCAATGGAAAACCGCTAACCCCGAAGCCAAAGGCAACTTGCGGGACTCGGCAACGGTCGAAGAACTTCAAGTGCTGGCAAACATGGAAAGCCTCAACGCCGCCATGATTTCGCAAGGCTTCAACCAAGAAGAACGCTTCTCGGTCTTGGCAAAAAGGGCGGAAAGGGAAGTGGAGGTCTTGAAAGCGGCGAAGGCGATGGAGGGGGTGAAGAAGCTGGAAAAATAGTTGGCTTTTGGCTACTGGCGGAGCCTTGCAAGTTGCAAACTTGCAAGAACTACGGAACTTTAGGGCTGCTAAAACAGACTTGCGACAACTGGTTTAAAACGGGGAGCGACCATTTTGTTGACACCAACAAAATGGTTTAGGGACAAGTCGAAAGAGGTTTGTTGACCATTTTGTTGACATCAACGAAATGGTCTGAATCTTCTCAAATTTAAAGAATTTTAGACAACTTGAACAATTGGAACTACATGTCAACCAATGTTTATAAAATACCTAAAATGAAAATGAAATTCTATTTTTTATCAATAGCAGTGTGCTTAGTATCTGGAATCACTTACGGGCAATGTGACTGCGAAAAGATTGCACGAGATGATGGCACTACAATTACCCAATGCAATTCTTTACCCATTGCATTCGACAATTCAACTCAAGTTGGAATTGCTGCGGCATCAAATGGTCAAGAGAAATTTATCACAATTACTGTCCGTTTCAAATCGGCAGCAAAGGATATTTCCGGCGATTTATCAATTCGACTTAGTGATAATAGTCTGATTACCTTTGAGTTAATCAACGCTCAGTTAGCCTACATTGGTAATAGCGAAGTGGCACAAGGTGTGTTTCTTATTTCTGAAAGTCAAATTGGGAAACTGAAAAAGTCAGAAATAAAAACAATTTCTTTCAAACTTCAAGATGGACTTTTAAGAACTTTTGAAGCCACGTCAAATGCTGGTATTTTAAAAAAGCAAATTTCCTGCTTGTAAAATATTTAATACACGACTAAAAAATTTGAAATGAAAGTAGTACTTAAAGTATTGGCAGTGTTTTTTGGGCTTGGTTTTCTTGGACAATTAGTTGCGGGAAAATTCTTTTTTGCTGGACTTGCCCTTTCAATACTGTGTGCGTACTTCGGTTGGAAAAAATCTAATGATGGGGAAAAAGATAATACAACTTGAAGAACTACGAGACTTTAGGGCTGATAAAACACACTTGTTACAATTGGTAAACCTAGTATTCATTAAATTAATCAGAACAACATGGACGAATCTGTTTTCACTCTTGAAGAACTAAATTCTCTTAGGTCGATTTGGATGCAAAAAATTGCAGAAACTAAGTTTAAATTAAGAGAAGTGGGTAAAAGCTCAGAATCTGTACCCAACGTTGAAGAATTAAAGACTGATTTAAGCTATTTTAAAACTGAGTTATCAAAAATTGAAATGAAAATAATGGCTAATGGTGGTTTGCAGCCAAAGGTTTCAAGGGAGGAATTATTTAAATTATCATTTACAAGGTCTTTTGGAATTAACATCAATCCAAATTCGGACACATTTGATAATTACGGAGATTTTTTAGTTGCCATTGAAATAATACTAACTGACGCAGAAAGAATTGAGTTGTTGAAAAATATTAAGGAAAATGTAAAAAGTTATGGAGCTATAAGAATCAAAGTAATTCCTAATTCAACCTCGTTGATGTTATCAAAACAGCAAATTGAAAAACTGGAATCTGTTGGATTTCCAACTGAAGATATATTAAGCATTGAAGTAGTGAATTGAAAAAATCATAGCCCTAGTTGAATTGAAAACACTTAACCAACTTCTCAACACCAGCGAAATAAAAACCCTCCTCGGCTCAACGGAGCAGGAGATAACCGCCTTGACATTGGACAGCCGCAAGGCAGCACCCGGCACCCTCTTCGCAGCCCTCCGGGGCACGGCGACCGACGGCCACGCCTTCATCGGCAAGGCCATCGAGAATGGGGCGACGGCGGTGCTTTGCGAGGAACTGCCAACGGAAAGGCACGACCACATAACCTACGTGCAGGTGGCGGACAGCGCCGAGGCTTTCGGAAGGATTGCCTCGGAATTTTACGACCGCCCCTCCGAAAAACTCAAGCTCGTCGGCGTGACCGGAACGAACGGGAAAACGACCACGGCGACCTTGCTCTACGACCTTTTTACACAATTGGGCTATAAAGTTGGCCTGATTTCGACGATTGAAAATAAAGTGAACAAACGCAGTGTGCAATCCACCCACACAACACCTGATGCTGGAGCCATCAACTTACTGATACAACAAATGGTGGAGGCAGGCTGCGATTTCGCCTTTATGGAAGTCAGTTCCCATGCTGTCGTCCAGAGGCGAATCGCCGGTCTTTTTTTTGCGGGAGGCTTGTTTACAAACATTACGCACGACCACTTGGATTATCACGGCACCTTCAGGGCCTACATAGATGCCAAGAAATTGTTCTTTGACAATTTGCCCAAAAGCGCCTTCGCACTCGTCAACACCGACGACAAGCGGGGCGAGGTGATGCTGCAAAATACGAAGGCAAAGCACCACACGTTTGCGCTGCGCAAGGCGGCGGATTTTAAAGCAAGAATACTCGAAAACAGTCTGAGCGGCCTTCACCTCGACCTCGATGGGGCGGACTTCCACGCCCGCCTCATTGGTGAGTTCAATGCCTACAACTTGCTCGGCGTTTACGGGGCGGCGGTGCTTTTGGGTCAAAACAAAGCGGAGGTGCTGCAAGCCCTCAGCTCACTCCGGGCCGCCGACGGTCGCTTCGACCAAGTGGTGAGCCGGGAGCGCAACGTCATCGGCATCGTGGACTATGCCCACACGCCCGATGCGCTGGAAAAGGTGCTTTCGACGATTGACCAGCTCCGCAAAGGCGGCGGCAAAATCATCACAGTCTGCGGCTGCGGAGGCGACAGGGACCGCACCAAGCGCCCACTGATGGCCAAAGTCGCCTGTGATTACAGCGACCAGGTCATCCTGACCAGCGACAATCCCCGCTCCGAGGAGCCGGAGGCGATTCTGGCGGAGATGGAGTCGGGCGTCCCCATCGTTGCGAAGCGGAAAACGCTGACCATCACTGACCGCAGGCAAGCCATCAAGGCGGCTTGCCAAATGGCGCAAAGCGGCGATGTGGTTTTGGTGGCGGGCAAAGGGCATGAGAAGTACCAGGAAATCAAGGGCGTGAAGCACGATTTTGACGATAAAAAAGAGTTGAGCGAAGCGCTCGGTTTGATAGGATAGCACCCAGATTTTACTGATTGAACAGATTATCACTGATGTTTTAAATCTGTGTAAATCAGTCAAATCAGTTCAATCTGCGTCCCATCAAGCCACGAAAAACACTAACGAACAACCACAAAAGGACGAACGAAGGCGGGCAAAATCCGAAATCCGCATTCCGAAATCCGCAATTGAGATATGCTTTACCAGCTTTTCCAATGGCTTGAGCAAGAATACAAACTTCCCGGTGCCGGGTTGTGGCAATTCACCACTTTCCGGGCGGGTATGGGGATGCTTATCTCGCTGATAATCAGCATGTTGTTCGGTGGGCGCATCATCCAGTTTTTGCGCAACCTGCAAATTGGGGAGAACATCCGAGACCTTGGGCTGGAGGGTCAAATGTCAAAAAAAGGGACGCCGACAATGGGCGGCGTCATCATCATAATGGGCATCGTCGTTCCGGTGCTGCTCGTGGCGGACTTGCAAAATATCTACGTGCTCATCATGCTCTTGGTGACGACCTGGATGGCCATCATCGGCTTTTTGGACGACTACATCAAGGTCTTCAAAAAGAACAAGGAGGGCCTGAGCGCCAAGTCAAAGCTGATAGGACAGGTTGGCTGCGGGCTGTTGGTCGCTGTGATGATGATTAAGAGCGATGAAATCAACGTACGACTGGAAACAGAACCAGCCGATGAACTTGGGTATGAGCAAGTGAGCGCTCCCTACGATGTGCGGGATGCCAAAGGCGACACCATCGAAATGGCGCATTACAAGGCATACATCACGAACGTGCCGTTTTTTAAGGAAAACCAATTGGATTACGAAAAATGGTTGCCAAAACCTTGGCAATCAGACAATAATGTCTGGCTGATTTTTGTTCCGCTGGTGATTCTCATCATCACTGCGGTGTCGAACGCAGCCAATTTGACCGATGGATTGGACGGCTTGGCGACAGGTGTGAGCAGCGTGGTAGCCTCATCGTTGGGTGTTTTCGCCTTTGTGAGTGGAAACGTGATGCTGGCGAGCTACCTCAACGTGTTCTACCTGCCCGGTACGGGCGAGTTGGTGGTTTTTGCCGCTTGCATGTTGGGTGCTTGCACAGGGTTCTTATGGTACAATTCGTACCCGGCACAGGTGTTCATGGGCGACACGGGCAGCTTGACGCTGGGCGGTATCATCGCCACGATGGCCTTGCTGCTGCGCAAAGAACTCATCATCCCCATCATGTGCGGGATATTCCTGGCGGAAAACCTGTCGGTGATGATTCAGGTGGCGTACTTCAAATACACCAAGCGGAAGTACGGCGAGGGCCGAAGGGTCTTCCTGATGTCGCCGCTGCACCACCACTACCAGAAGAAAGGGATACCTGAGGCGAAAATCGTCATCAGGTTCTGGATAGTGAGCATTTTGCTGGCGGTGATGACGATATTGACGTTGAAGGTGAGGTAGGAGGTATCATTTTACTGATGTCAGTAAAATGATGAATGCACTGATAATCAATGATTTAGAATTTGTAATTGTTTTGCTAAACAATTTCCTGATGTCAGGAAATTGATAGTTAAAATGACCATGCCCGACTTCATCATCATAGCCGGAGCCAACGGCGTTGGAAAAACAACCTTCGCCAGGCCCTACGTCGCCGAGTACGGCTTTGATTTTTTGAACGCAGACGACATCGCCAAAACGTTGGCAGATGCCGGAGACCCAAGCCCGATGATTGCAGCTGGGCGGGTGTTTTTTGAAAGGCTGGACCAAGTGCTTGAGAATCAGCAAAGTATTGTGGTTGAAACAACCTTGTCAGGTTCGTACATCAATAAGGTTGCGAAGCGGGCGAAAGGGTTGGGCTATAAAATAACCTTGATTTACATTTTTCTTGATAGTGCAGAATTGTGTTTTGAAAGGGTAAAAGTTAGAATTGTAAAAGGCGGCCATGAAGTGCCTGAAGAAGATGTGAAAAGGAGGTTTGACCGAAGTTTGCATAATTTCTGGGACAATTTTAGGGGGCAAGTTGATTGGTGGGCCCTGTTTTATAATGGGTTAGGTGGGTTTGAAAAAGTTGCGATTGGGCAATTTGACGAGCAAACTACCGAAAATGAAGTCTTACTGCTAAAATTCAAGGAATTGCTATGATAAGAGAGGTTGAAAAATTGAGTGGTGAAAATATCTACTTGGAAATGACCAAGTTGGAGCAAATTGGTAATAAGGCAGTAAGGCAGGCAATGTTTGAAAATCGCAAACTCGGCTTGGACATAAAACTCAATCAACTTGGGTTGTTTTTTGACAAAGCGGTAAAGTTGACGAACCTCTGTCTAGCACATAATGTCCATCAATTGTTCGCTTTTGGCTCTGTTGTAACCTCAAAATTCAACGAACAAAGTGACATGGACTTCCTCGTAAAGTTCGAAGAAGTTGACCCGATTGATTACGCCGACAACTACTTCGAGCTAAAATTTGAACTGGAAAAACTACTTCAACGTGAGGTGGATTTGCTGGAAGAACAGGCTATCCGAAATTCGAACTTGAGAAAGAATATTGACGCCACCAAAAAGCTCGTCTATGAAAGAGGAAGCTAAAACTTGGCTCGAAGATATTGACAAGGCAATTGACGAAATCAATGCTTTTTTGCCTGAAAAACGGGATTTTTTTGAGTACAAAAAAGACTTGAAAACCAAACGGGCCATCGAACGGAACATTGAAATAATTGGCGAGGCAATGAACAGGGTTTTGAAAGAAAACCCAGAGATTGAAATAACCAATTCACGAAAAATCGTGGACACCCGTAACCGATTTATTCATGGTTACGATACGGTTTCTGACGAAATAGTTTGGGGCATCGTCAACAAATATTTGCCCATTTTGAAAGAAGAAATAACGAAGCTATTGGAACTGTAAACGAGGCTTTTTAACCAAAACAAACACGAACAAACGCATGAAAATTGCCATCCTCGGAGGCGGAGAAAGCGGCACAGGCGCGGCACTTTTGGCCAAGCACCTCGGCCACGAGGTTTTCCTCTCGGATGGTGGCAGTTTGAAGGAAAATTACAAGGCAGAACTTCTAGATAAAGGCATTCCATACGAGGAAGGCAAACACACATGGACAAGCATATTTGAGGCTGATGAAATCATCAAAAGCCCCGGCATTCCTGACGGACTCCCCCCCATCGCAGAACTCCGTCGCCTGGGCAAGCCAGTGATTTCTGAAATTGAATTTGCGGGCCGGCACACGTCGGCCACCATCATTGGCATTACGGGGAGTAACGGGAAAACTACCACCACCAGGCTGGCCCACCACCTGCTCAAAACAGCGGGCTTCAACACAGCCATCGGAGGCAACGTAGGGTACAGTTTCGCCCGGAACATCATCGAGAACAAGTACGATTACCACGTGCTGGAGCTGAGCAGTTTCCAGTTGGACGGCATCGTGACCTTCCGACCGCACATCGCCATTTTGCTCAACATTACGCCTGACCACCTGGACAGGTACGAGTACAAAATGGAGAACTACGTGCGCTCGAAGTTCCGCATCGCCATGAACCAACAGAAAGAGGATTTGCTCATCACCAATGCCGACGACTCCGAAATCGTGAGATTTAGGAAAACTCAAAGTTTTCCTAAATCTGAAGGGCCAAGAGTGCTTGAAGTCCCGACCCATTTCGATAGCACCAAAAAGTTGGTAGTCGCAGGTTCGGAGTACGATATGACCAATTGCAGGTTGAAAGGCCCGCACAATTTTTTCAATGCAAGCTGTGCCATCCATGCTGCAAAGGCAGTGGGCGTTAGCGACGAGGCGATTCAAGAAGGCTTGAACACGTTCGTGAACGACCCGCACCGCCTGGAGTTTGTCGCTGAAATCAACGGCATCGAGTACTTCAACGACAGCAAGGCGACCAACGTGGATTCCGTTTTTTACGCCCTGCAAGCGATGGAAAAACAAGTGGTCTGGATTGCGGGCGGCACCGACAAGGGCAACGATTACAGCCCCATCGAAGACCTCGTGAGGCAGAAAGTGAAAGCACTCATTTGCCTTGGGGTGGACAACCAGAAATTGCGCGGTGTTTTTTCACCGATTTTGAAAAATATTGAAGAAGCCCGCAGCGCTAAAGAAGCGGTAGAGCGAGCCACCATTTACGCCGAAAGCGGCGACGTGGTGCTGCTCAGTCCGGCGTGTGCGAGTTTTGATTTGTTCAAAAATTACGAAGACAGGGGCAATCAATTCAAAGCCGCTGTTCTTGAAATGATGAATGATAAATGATGAATCATGAATATCGGCACGCCGAGCATCATTCTTCGTCACCCATTCATCATTTATCATTCATCATTTATCATTAAAAAGCCGTGAACTTCGGAGCCAGACTTTACGCAGAATTAAGGGGCGACCGTGTCATCTGGATGATACTGGCGGTGTTGAGCATTTTCAGCATCCTGACCGTGTACAGCAGCACCGGCACCATCGCCTACAAGCTCAGTGGTGGCAACACCACGGGCTACCTGATGAAGCACGTCGTCATCCTCGGCTTCGGCTTGTTCCTGGCATATTTGGCCTACTTGACGCCGTACATGCGCTTCATGAAAATGGCGCCTTGGCTCTGGCTGATTGCCTTCGGCTTGCTCGTTTTCACGCTCGCTTTTGGCAAGGACATCAACCACGCCCGGCGCTGGATTGAAATTCCGTTCATCAACCTGACCTTCCAAACCTCTGACTTTGCGAAGCTGGCGCTCATACTCCTTGTGTCCCGTGAAATCACCCGGCACAAGGACTATATCAAGGACTTCAACAAGGCGTTCATGCCCATCATCCTGCCGATCATCATCATCTGCGGATTGATTGCGCCAGCGGATTTGAGCACAGCCATCGTGTTGTTCGTCACTTGCTTTGCCATGATGTTCATTGGTCGGGTGGACTTCAAGTTCATGTTCTTGCTTGTTTTGCTGGCCATCGTGCTATTTGCATTTCTGATTGTCGTCCACAAGTTCGCACCGGACGTAGTGCGGGTGGACACTTGGATAAGCCGTGTACAGGACTTCTGGAACAACCCCGAAGGTTCGTTCCAAAACCAACAAGCAAAAATCGCCATCGCAAATGGTGAGTGGATTGGCAGCGGCCCCGGCAACAGCATCCAGCGAAACTACCTGCCCACACCCTATGCCGACTTCATCTTCGCCGTTTTTTGCGAAGAATACGGCCTGATTGGCAGCTTCTTGCTCCTCTCGCTCTACGTCATGCTGTTTTTCCGGGTTACAAGGCTTGTGACCATCAGCGAAAAATCATTTGGGGCGATGGTCGCACTGGGTTTGAGCCTCAACATCGTGGTGCAGGCATTGGCAAACATGGCCATCTCCGTACACCTCGTGCCAGTCGGCGGCCTCACGCTGCCGATGGTTTCTTGGGGTGGAACGTCGGTGCTTTTCACTTGCATTTTCTTTGGCATCATCCTCAGTGTGAGCCGCTACATTGAGGCAGCGGCGGCACAGTCGGCGTTGGCAACGGAGGCCGCAGTGGCAACCACTGGCGGTGGGCAAACCAACCAACCGCCACAAGGCAGTGGTGGCACCTCGCAGAGTGGTGGAAATCAAGGCGGCGGTGGCCAAAACAGAGGTGGAGGATATCAAGGTGGCGGTGGGCAAAACAAGGGCGGCGGCTACCAAGGTGGTGGCCAGCATCGAGGCGGAGGCGGTGGGAACCAAGGCGGCGGTGGCCAAAATAAGGGAGGTGGAAATCAAGGTGGAGGTCAAAACCGGAAATGAAAAGTTGTAAAAGGCACTAATCAACCCTCATCAACTTTTATCAACCACTAGTAAACCGAGCGAACCAGAACAACGACCATGAGAATAATAATTAGCGGCGGCGGTACAGGCGGGCATGTTTTTCCCGCCATCGCCATCGCCGATGCGATTAAAAAAATCCGCCCTGATGCCGAGCTACTTTTCGTCGGGGCAGAGGGCAAACTGGAGATGGAAAAAGTTCCTGCCGCAGGCTACCAAATCGAAGGACTTTGGATTAGCGGCTTCCAGCGGAAATTGACATTGCAGAACCTCTTGTTCCCGTTCAAGCTCATCGCCAGTAGTTTGAAAGCGAGGCAAATCGTCCGACGCTTCCGGCCAGATGTGGTAGTGGGGGTCGGCGGTTACGCAAGCGGCCCAGTGATGAACGCAGCAGGGGCAGCGGGCATCCCGATGGTGCTGCAAGAGCAGAACGGTTTCCCCGGCGTCACCAACTGGATTTTGGCAAAAAAAGCCGCCAAAATCTGCGTGGCCTACGACGGTATGGACCGGTTTTTTCCGAAGGAAAAAATCGTGCTGACGGGCAACCCGGTTCGCTCGGAAGTTTTTCAAAACCTCGAAGGCAAGCGCAACGAGGGCTTGGACTACTTTCAATTGGACAAATCCAAAAAGACGATTTTCGTCTTCGGAGGTAGCGGTGGTGCGAGGTCTTTGAATGAAGCATTGGCAACAAACACCGCATTGCTTCGTGAGCGCTCGGACGTGCAAGTTCTTTGGCAAATTGGCAAGTTTTACGCCGACAGCTACGGCCAGTGCGACACGGCAAAGTTGCCCAACGTGCAGGCTCGACCGTTCATTGACCGGATGGATTTGGCCTACGCCGCAGCAGACTTGGTCATCGGCAGGGCAGGGGCGCTCTCCATTTCGGAGATGTGCCTGGTCGGAAAGCCGGCCATCCTCGTCCCATCGCCGAACGTGACCGAAGACCACCAGACGAAGAACGCTTTGGCACTGGTGGAAAAACAGGCGGCGCTGATGGTGAAGGATGTGGAGGCAAAGGAGCGGTTGCTTTGGACAGCGTTGGAAGTGTTGGCGAATGTGGAATTGGGCAAACGCTTGGGCGAAAACATCAAGCAATTGGCTAAGCCGAATGCGGCGGAGGAGATTGCGAAGGTGATTTTGAAATTGATAAAAGCGTGAAAATGCTGTGACATAAACAGCGCTATGTGCCGCATTTGTCGCTCTTTAAGGCTAACTCTGTTAGAGTTCTGAACTCTAACAGAGTTAGCCTTCACGAGCGACAAATGCGGCGACAACGGACAAAATAAATGAACCTCGACGACATCAAAAAAATCTATTTCCTCGGCATCGGTGGCATCGGCATGAGCGCACTTGCGAGGTATTTCAAGATGAAGGGCGTCGAGGTACACGGCTACGATAAAACAGAGACGTCCCTCACCAAAAAGTTGGTGAAGGAGGGCATGAAGGTTCATTATGGCACGGCGGATTTGAAGAAAATTCCCGCCGGGCTTGATTTGGTGGTCTGGACGCCAGCCATTCCCCGTGATTTTGAGGAACTGCTGCGTTTTCAAAACAGTGGCATCCCACTGAAAAAACGGGCGGAAGTGCTTGGCATCATCAGCCGGAGCCAGCGCACGATTGCCGTGGCTGGCACCCATGGGAAAACAACGACCTCCTCCCTCGTGACGCATTTGTTGTGGACGGGAGGAGTTCGTTGCACGGCCTTTTTGGGCGGCATTGCGCAGAACCTGCGCTCGAACTACGTGGGTGGCGACAGCGATTGGGTGGTGGTCGAGGCGGACGAGTACGACCGCAGCTTCCTCCAACTTTCGCCGGAAATCTCCGTGCTGATGAGCATGGACCCCGACCATCTTGACATCTATGGAAAGGCTGAAGATGTGGCCGAGACCGGATTTAAGGAGTTTCTTAAAAAAACGAAGCCGAATGGCAAGGTTTTTATTAAGGAAGAACTTACGCAACACTTTGAAAATCAAACGATTGAAAATTCCAACCGAGTTGCGTATTTCACTTTTGGCTTAGGGTCAGGCACATATCGCTCAGAAAACATCCGTGTGGAGGATGGCTGTTTCGTATTTGACTTCGTAGCTCCGGCCTCTGGCCGGAGTTGGGAGGCTCTCCCTGCCACAAGTGGGGGCGGTAAGGGCCGGAGCTACGAGGGAAAATCGGAAATTGAGAAATTGGAAATTGGAAATTCGGCAGCCCCAATTTCCAATTTCCAAATTTCCAATATCCGCTTCGCAATGGCGGGGCGGCACAACATCGAAAACGCAACCGCTGCCATCGCCGTGGCACTGCAACTGGGGGTTGGGGAGAAGGCCATCCGCAAGGCGCTCATCACTTTCAAGGGCATCAAGCGCAGGTTCGAGTTCGTCTATCGGGACGAGCGGACGGTGTTTATTGACGACTACGCACACCACCCGACGGAAATCCGGGCGGCGGTGCAGGCGGCACGGGAACTGTTCCCCGGTCGGCATATCACAGGCATCTTCCAGCCGCACTTGTACTCCCGAACGAGGGACTTTCAGGACGGCTTCGCTGAGGAACTTGACAAATTGGACGACATCATCTTGATGGATATTTATCCCGCACGGGAACTACCGATACCGGGCGTGACTTCGGAAATCGTTTTTGACAAGATGAAGAACCCGAACCGGGTATTGGCAACAAAAGCAAACGTGCTGGAGGTGCTGAAAACCAGAGACTTGGACGTGGTGATGACGATTGGGGCAGGGGATATTGATACGTTTGTGGAGCCGATAAAAAGGTGGATGAAGGGGCGGTGAGAGAGCGATATTCGAATGTGAATATCGATGGTTGTTCCGTTGCGGGAATTCCCGCATCGGGGTTGGAAGGCTTGATTTTGTTCCGTTATGGGAATTCCCATAACGGCTTGAAAGGCTTGGTTTTGTTCCGATATGCAGATCTGCATAACGGTCTTGAAATTCAAAATTGAAAACCGATACGGGGATTCCCGTATCGGTTTGAAAGGCTTGATTTTGTTCCGTTGTCGTGATCACGATAACGGAAAAATATAAATGTGTTCAAAAAGGACATTCACTAAAAACTTTGAACAAACATGGCTGACATCATCAAAATTGACTTTGAAGGGCATAAGATTTCCTTTGAATTTGCCGATGGCAATAAGATGATTAATGCAACGGAAATGGCGAAGCCGTTTGGTAAAATGGTTGCACATTTTCTTTACTTGAAGACGACTAAAGACTTCATCGAACTTCTTGAAAACCGATATCGCGATCGCGATATCGGTTTTGGAAAGGAGGTCTTGAGGGTTATAAAAGGAGGGGATGCCTATAGTCCAATCCAAGGCACTTGGATGGACGAAAAACTCGCCCTAAAATTCGCAGCTTGGCTTTCACCAGCCTTTGAACTTTGGGTGTACGACAAGATACAAGAACTCCTGACCACAGGCAAAACGGAGCTAAAAGAAGTTCCGGCAACAGGTTTCTCCGCAACGCTTCGACTGCTCGCCCAACAGTGGGAAGAGCAGGAAAAAATCAACTCCGAAGTGCGGAAGGAACTGGACGACACGGCGGAACGGCTTGACGAACTGGAAGCCAAAATCCTGAGTGTTGACGACCATTACTTTACGATAGCTGGCTACTGTGCCTTGAACGGGATAGCTTGTCCGCTCCATTTGGCAAAAGAATGGGGCAAAAAAGCGGTGGTGGCCAGCAGTTCAAAGAAGATACCGACCGGTTCAGCGCATGATGAGCGGTATGGAAAAGTGAGAACATACCACGTAGATGTGTTGAAAGATGTGATAAAATAAACAACTTCTATGCTCGACAACGCAAACAAATCTTCTTCATTCCGCCGCATCGCCTGGATAGGCGGTGGGTTCCTGACGCTGATGCTCCTCATTGCGGCAGTGGAGCGCAAGAAGGGCATGATGGTGGGCGCCACGGTGGTGGAAGTGGAGCCGCTGGAAGACGGGGCGTTGCTCATTGACAGTATGGACGTGATAAAATTGGTGGAGCGGAGCATCGGCTCCTCGCTCGACGAACAGAACGCCTCCCTCGTGGACGAAGACCAAGTGGAGCGGGCATTGGAGGAGAACCTTTTTGTGAAAAACGCCGAAGTTTTACTCACGGCCAATAGCAACATAAAAATAAACATCGAGCAGCGGGTGCCGATTCTGCGGGTGGTGGACAAGCTGGGGGTGCAGTACTACCTCGACAAGGAAGGGGCAAAAGTGCCACTTTCACGCCACTTCACCGCAAGGACGCTGGTGGCCACGGGCAACATCCCGCCGCACACGCCAGAGTTTTTGACGAAGAAAAACAACGGGATGAAGGACCTCTTTGAACTCACAAACTTCATCCTTAGCGACCCACTGTGGAAGGCGATGTTTGAGCAGGTGCACATCAATGCTAAAGATGAGTTTGTACTGGTGCCGATAGTGGGCGACCAGTCCATCATACTCGGGAAGTTGGATACGGACGTGGAGGCGAAGTTCAAGAAGCTGCAGACTTTTTACGAAGAAGGCTTCAGCCGAGAAGGGTGGCAAAAATACAAGACAATAGACCTGCGCTTTCGCAACCAGGTCGTATGTGAGCGGAAATAACCCGGTGGAAACATGAAATTGAGAAATTAGAAATTGAGAAATTATGGCACTCATTGCGGTTTAATAATTTCCAATTTCCAATTTCTAATTTCTGATTTGCAGCCAGATTTACACATAACCAAGTTCATTCTATTGAGCCATTAAACATCATGATTATGGATTATCCAAACTTCTCCTCCCAGGATTTGGTGGTCGCCCTTGACATCGGCACCACGAAAGTCTGCGCCATTGCCGGCCGCAAGAACGAGCATGGCAGGCTTGAAATCCTTGGAGTCGGCAAAGTCGAGAGCGAAGGCGTCATGCGTGGCGTTGTCAGCAACATCGAAAAAACCGTTCGTGCCATTTCTGATGCCATTGCGCTTGCGCAACGAGCGGCAGGCGTCGAGTTCCGGGTGGCCCACGTGGGCATCGCAGGCCAGCACATCAAGAGCCTTCAGCACCGGGGCCTCCTGACACGTGACAACCTGCACACGGAAATCGCACAGCGGGACATTGACCGACTCGTGAACGACATGTACAAGCTCGTTTTGCCGCCAGGCGACAAAATCCTGCATGTGCTCCCGCAGGAGTACACTGTGGACGACGAGCAGGGTATCGTTGACCCTATCGGCATGAGCGGGGTGCGCCTGGAGGCTAATTTCCATATCATCACCGGTCAAATTACGGCTACGCAAAACATCGTGAAATGCGTGGAGCGGGCAGGCTTGAAGGTAGCCAACCTGATGCTCGAACCGATTGCCAGCGCCACGGCGGTACTTTCCGAAGAGGAAAAAGAAGCTGGTGTAGCATTGGTAGATATTGGTGGTGGCACCACGGATATTACCATTTTCAAGGACGGCATCATTCGCCACACGGCGGTCATCCCGTTCGGCGGCGGCGTCATCACCAAAGACATCAAGGAAGGCTGTAACGTGATGCAGAGCCAGGCCGAGAAGCTCAAGGTGAAGTTTGGCAGTGCGCTCGCCGATGAAGTGTACGATAACCGTGTCATCACCATCCCCGGCCTCAAGGGCAGGGAACACAAAGAAATTTCTGAGAAAAACCTCGCCCGCATCATTCAGGCACGGGTGGAGGAAGTGCTGGACTACGTGGTCTGGGAAATCCGCAGGAGCGGCTATGAGGGCAAGCTGATTGGCGGCCTCGTGCTCACCGGCGGCGGTGCCTTGATGAACCACATTGACAAATTGGCCGAGTTCCATACGGGCATGAACACCCGCATTGGCACTCCGGTGGAGCACCTTGCGCATGGCTACCATGAGCAGTTGCAAAGCCCGGTGTTCTCCACAGCCATCGGCTTGTTGATGAAGGGCATCCAAGATGTTGAAGAAGGGAAAGTGCGCTACGAAAGCATCCAGCAACCACAATCTGCGGCTGCAAAAGCCGTGGAGGAAATGGAGGCAGCCGAACTTTCGACCGAAGGCGCAGGCGGCAACGGCCTTTTCAACAAAATTTTTCAAAAAACGAAAGAATGGTTCCAGACCGAACCAGACGCAGAATTCTAAACAGGAATGAGGAATGAGGAACGAGGGATGAACGTCCCGCCTTCTCATCCCTCGTTCCTCATTCCTCATTCCTCAAATTTAGCAGTTATGATATTCAAATTAATTGACGACAACAGAAATAGCGGCGCACCCATCATCAAGGTAATTGGCGTCGGCGGCGGCGGCTCGAACGCTGTAAACCACATGTTTAAGCAGGGCATCGTTGGGGTGGATTTTGCCATCTGCAACACCGACGAGCAGGCCATGGCCCAAAGCCCTGTGCAAACCAAAATACAGCTCGGCCCGACACTCACCGAGGGGCGTGGCGCTGGCTCAAAACCCAATATCGGAAAGTTGTCAGCGGAGGAGAGCATCGAGGAGGTGAGGACCTACCTCGGCAACAATTGCAAGATGCTTTTCATCACCGCTGGCATGGGCGGTGGCACTGGCACAGGTGCGGCGCCCATCATCGCACGGGCAGCGCAGGAGATGGACATCCTGACGGTGGGCATCGTGACGTTGCCGTTCACTTTTGAGGGAAACAAGCGGGTCTATCAGGGCCACGAAGGCTTGGATGAACTGAAAAAGTACGTGGACACCATCATCGTCATCTCGAATGACAAGCTAAAAGCCATCCACGGCAACCTGACCATTTCGCAGGCTTTCGGGCAGGCGGACAACATCCTGACCACAGCGGCCAAGGGAATTGCAGAGATCATCACCGTTCCGGGCTACGTGAACGTGGACTTCGAGGACGTGAACACGGTAATGCGTGACAGTGGGGTGGCCATCATGGGCACGGCCATTGCCGAAGGCGACAACCGAGCGAAGCGTGCCGTGGACGAGGCGCTGAACTCGCCGCTGCTCGAAGAGAACAACATTCGGGGTGCGCAGCACATCCTCATCAATATCACCTCCGGTAAAAAAGAGGTGACGATGGAGGAGATTTTTGAAATCACGGAGTTCGTCCAAGAGGAAGCGGGCGCTGGCACGAACCTCATCTGGGGCAACTGCTACGACGAGACGCTCGGCGACAAGTTGAGTGTGACCATCATTGCCACAGGATTTGAGCGAAACCAAACCAAAGCTGCCATCCCAGGTGCCAAGCCGGAGTCCAATGCCAGGCCAGTGAAAGTTTCGTTGGACGATGACGAGTTTTCGCCAAAAAAAAACTTTTTGAGCACGCTTGGAGCTGAGGAAGAAAAGGAGGTGGACAATACCATTGATTTCCCGGACGTGACGGAAAAGTTCAACAAATACAACCGTTTTCATCGGGAAGAGCCTTATGTGCGGAACAACCGTGACCGTGAGGAAGAGGAGCGCCAACACCGTTTGGAAGCGGAGCGTCGTCGGAAGGAACGCTTGGCGAACATCGGCACCAAGCCGAAACTCAGCAACCCGCAGGCGGTGAACGAACTGGAGAACGTGCCAGCCTACCTCCGCAAGGGAGTGAACTTGGAAGACGTGCCCGGTTCGGATGAAATCGCCTACTCCAAATGGACGATTTCGGAAAGCGAAGCAGAGCCGCAGTTGAGGGAGGGCAATTCGTTCCTCCACGACAATGTGGATTGAGAACTTTTAATTGTGAACTGTGAACTGTGCGAGCCGTTCACAATTCACCGTTCACAATTAAAAGTTTTTTATTTTTAGCCATCATAACTTGCTAAGCCAAGTTTTGGGCTTGGGTCTTTCATGGTCCAAGCCTTTTTTGTTTTTGTGAGTTTTGCAGCAACGGCAATTCGCATTCACCTGTTGGCATAGTGTTTGTCACTGCAGCATTTGGTTATCCCTCCTCGACTTTTCATCTCCCATCCTCCTCCTCCGGATTTCAACATTAAGATTCCCTCTTAAAGACATTTACCTATTTTTTGGAAACAGGGCGAACGTAGAAGACAAAAACATGAAATTGAACAAAACATCCTTTGTCAAATCGAAGAGCACTAAGGCTCAAGACTTCCTTCCTTTCGTTGGTATTGGTACATCCACTTCCTTCTCACAACTACATTTTGGTCTTGGAAAAACAAAATCGAGAAAGCCTTCGGCAACGCTAACTGGGTTTGCTAATGCTCGTTTTTGAAACCCAAATGATGCAACAGTTTTAGGCATTGCATGCAAATGAAAAATTTGGAACACCCCCATATTTCTCAGCACTGGCACTCAAAAACAAAAACTTATGAAGTCTAAAAGGTTTACACTCAATCTGGTCTCAATTTATGTGATTTTGCTCTGTACGGTACAGGATGTTTTTGCATTGGAGCCTTTGTCAAACAAGGGGTTTGCCGTTAAAATATTCCAGCGATTCGAGGCGCAATTTGACAAGCAGATGGCGATGTTCATGCCACCTGCCTGCATCCTGCTTACCAACACCGACCTGAACACCAATCTCACAGGGTGGACAACCTCGGGCACAGTGACTTCCATTACGGATGCTTATGCGGGTGGTAGGGCAGTCGAGCTTACCTCCAGTTGGGCGACCATGACCCAATCCAAGACTGGCGTAACGGCTGGCAATGTTTATACGCTTTCGGCATACGCCAAGATTGAGGGGACACCAAGTTGGGTCGTTGTAAAACTGGAGTTCTTGAATGCCAGCAGCACTGTCCTTAGCGAGACAATCATGTCCGTAGCGACTACCAGCTATACGGAGCATCGTCAAAGCGCTACTGCACCTACCGGAGTCAATTCCGTTAGGGTAACTATTGAAAAAAGTGGAAGTGGAAAGCTGAAACTCGATGAATTTTGCTTGGAAGAGTCCACACCTGCTATTGACGAGTGTACCTTAGTGGAAAATCCGGGCTATGAAACTGGGAAAGTGGGTTGGGACACTTGGAACACTACGACCTCTATCGTCTCCGATGCAAAATCAGGCACTGGGGCTGGGCAACTTGGTAGCACGGAAGGCAGCTTATACCGCCGGATAGCTGTAACCCCAGGCGAAACTTACCAGATCACTGCGTGGTCGAAATTAAGCGGAAGCGTAAATTATGCTGAAATATACCTTACCTGGAAAGATGCGAGTGGGAGCAACATCTCCGACATCGTTCAACCTATTGTACTCACGACAACCTCATATACGCAGTTTACCCTAAAAGGAAAAGCGCCATCCAATGCAGTTTACGCAGAAATTGGTGCGTACAAATCGTCTGGCGGCTTGCAGTTGGTTGACGATTTTTGCTTTAGCAGAATAAACCCTCTGGGTGGAACGAGCTTCGACCTTGGTTGTGGTTGTGCTCAAAACATGATTGGGAATGGTGGGTATGAAGCCTCCAACGTGGGTTCTTTTCCTTACACCTTGGATGGCAAGCCCGCTGCCGCAATACCAAACGGCAACGACACCAGTCTCTATCCTTGGTCGGCGGGCATTTCTTCGCCCTATTTGTTTTTGGTGAATGATGCCACCAACACCGTTAACAACCCAGAAGGTAACTACTATGTCTGGCTGGCGAACAGTGGCGACTGTTGGACTTCCAACTCCGACTTTTCCAACAACCTCCTGCTGGAAGACGGCGAGACTTACACCTTCTGTTTTTATGCAGCATCCAGAAAACTGGGATTGAACAGCAGCGGCCTTCCAAATGGCACTATTCCTGCCCAAAGTGCAGGTCTGCTTGCCTTGGAGTTCAGCTACGTCAGTGGGTTCAAGGAATTGAATTCTTGGGCAGTACCCGCCAGTGAAAGTGCCACGGACCTGAGTTGGACCAAATACGAATACACATTTACCTACAATATTCTCGACCCGATTTCCAGCTTTACTTTCACCAACAGCCGCTCAAGCGTTGGTATGTACATTGATGCGGTTTCGCTTTCAAAAGTGAACTGTCCTGCGGCCGTGACCTGCAATACTGGCGGCCTCACCTACGAACGTTGGGGGGGCATCACCGGAATATCGGTGAACAACCTTCTCTCCAATGTTGATTATCCCAACAACTACGACGAAACCGGCTTTTTGAACTCCTTCCAAGGCCCCCTCAATTACAGCAACGATTTCGGCACGAGGGTTTATGGCTATCTCGTTCCACCAACAACTGGCAACTATACTTTCACGGTGACCTCTGGCGATGCCTCAAAACTATATTTGAGCACCGACAACAATAACCTAAACAAGTCGCTGATAGCCGAGGTGACTGGCTTCACGGGTGTTGCGGAGTACACAAAATACGCTGCACAGACCTCAACCTCTAAAGCCCTTGTGGCAGGTCAGCCCTATTATATCGAACTATTGCAAAAGGCTGGCAGCACCAACAGCGACCATTTTCAGGTTTATTGGCAGACGCCGAGCAGCAGCACCAGGACTCTCATTCCTGGCACTGCATTGCGCCCTGTTTGCTCCACGGAGGTCTGCGACAATGGCCGGGACGACGACTTCGACGGCCTCACGGACTGTGCCGACCCTGACTGCTCCAGCGGTATGAGCGGAAGCTATTCCATAACCAACGAGGCATGTGGCGTGGCCAATGGTGGCATCACCATGACTCCGACAGGAGGCGACACCCCGTACAGCTACCGATGGTCGGACATGGTGGAGAATGCATGGTGGACTTTTGAAGAAAATACCAACGATGTTTCTGGCAACGGCAAGCACGCCAACGGCGTGACAGGATACCCAATTTATGTCAGCGATGCCGTGCAAGGCAATAAATCCCTTTATTTCAATGGCAGTACGGCTATCCGTTACAGTATTGACGGTGGTTTCATGGAAGTTGCAGCTAACAACCTCACCGTATCCATGTGGATAAAACCGGACAATCTTTCTGGCACGAAAGTGCTTTTCGAGGAAGGGGGTTCTAGCAGCAGCTCAGGTGTAGGTCTGGCTATGCAGTTGAACAACAGCACCTTACAGGCGACCATCAGAAGATCTAGCTCTACGTCTTATTCGGCAGGCACACTGGCGTTTCCAAATGATGGCGGGTGGCACCATGTTGCGGTGGTCTTTGCCGCTGGCAAAATCCAGCTTTTCTTGGATGGCGTAGCCGGAACCCAGACCACCTCAAACTTCACCAGCTTGACCGCACACAGCAACAATGGTGGTATCGGCGGCGCACAAAGTGGCTCTGTCATATCTTCTAGCATCAACTATTATAAGGGTAAAATGGACGATGTCCGTTACTTTTTTAATACAGCGCTGCCCGCCACTAAAATCGCAGACCTTGCCGCCAACAATGGTGTGCGCAGCAGCCTGGCCGCTGGCAATTACAACGTGACCGTGACCAGTGCCTCTGGCTGCTCCATCACGCAGGCCATTTCGGTGGCAAGTGGCGGCAACTACACGAGCGGTGGCACCATTAGTGGTGAGGAATCGGGTTGCGGTACGAGCTTCAACCCAGCATTGATTACCAGCAGCACAGCTCCAAGTCCTGGCACTGGCACCACGGAGTACAAATGGCAGTCCAGCATCAATGGAACTACCTGGTCGGACATTGCCAGCACCAACTCGGCCACTTACGACCCGCCTTCCATTGCCAATAATACCCACTACCGCCGGGCTGCAAGGTTGTTGCCCTGCACAGGATGGGTATATTCCAACTCGATTCTCAAGTCATTAACCGCCAATTTCACGACTGGAGGCAGCATTTCTTCGGATGAAAGCCAATGCGGTGGTTACGACCCACAGCTAATGGTTGGCACACTTCCTACCAGCGGCAATGACGTCACTTGGAAGGTTGACCCGCCCGTGAGTGGAAGCGCCAATGGTGCCACCTACACCATCACCAATCAGAACGGTGAACCGATGTTCCTCACGGTTACAGGTCAAAACGTGACCAAAGTGACAGTCAAAGGCGGCACACCTACCGCCACTTACACCACACCTCCATTTGTCAACCTGACTTCGCCCACCAACCCAGACAACGGAACGCCCTATGGCATCAGCCACTTCGATATTTGGGTCAGTGGCGCCGTCAATGGCACTGCCGAATACAAATGGCAGGAGAGCATTGACGATGGCACTACCTGGACGGATATTGCAAGCTCCAATACTGCCAATTATGACCCTCCGCATATTGATCAAACGACCAAGTATCGCCGTGGGGCAAGGGTTTCGGAGTGTTCAAGCCTACCTGCCGGTGGGTGGTTGTTCACCAACATTGTCACCAAAACGGTCGAACTAAACATCACCGACCCCGGCATCATCGTGGGCGATGAGGACAATTGCGGCAGCTTTGACCCCGGCGTCATTTCCAGTGTAACCACGCCTTCGGGTGGGGCAGGTGGCAGTTTGGTTTACCAATGGCAGTTGAGTGTAAATGGAGGAACTACTTGGTCCGACATCACTGGTGCTGCAACTGCTACCCTTGACCCCATTACCATCACTACCACTACGCAGTATCGCAGGGGTGCTCGGCGCCGTACCTGCGGCAGTTTTGTCTATTCGAACGCAGTGGTAAAAATGGTAGCCGCCAACTTTACATCGGCAGGATCAATCAGTGGAACAGAGTCAAATTGTACAGCTTTCAATCCAACTATAATATCAAGTTTTGCACTGCCAAGTGGTGGCGTGGATGGCTACACCACCTATCGTTGGCAGCAAAGCACTGACCTTGGTGCCACATGGAATGATATTGCTGGAGCAACAGCTATTGACTACGACCCATCAGCTATCATGGTCACTACGACCTGGTATCGCCGCCAAACCCGCAGGGCGCCCTGCGCTGCTTGGATCAATTCAAATACGGTGGTGAAAGAAGTGAAAGAAACCCCGATTTCAGCCATAGAATTTGGTCCGACCACCACGAACGGGTTCATTTGCGAAGCGGTCAGCTACCAGTTCCAGGCTGAGGATGCTGGGGTCGGGGCAACGTATTCCTGGAGTTTTGGCAGCTACGCAACCCCTTCAACGGCCACGGGCATCGGGCCATTTACGGTTTCGTTCAACGTGCCTAACAGTATTGCTTCTACCGCCATACCAGTCCAGTTGACAGTTACCAAAAATGGTTGTCAGGGCATAAGTACAACCAATTACAATGTTCGGCCTCCGTTCACGGTATCCAGTGTCACCAGTATCAGCCCAACCGCCTGTAATGTAGCTGATGGTTCACTTACCGTGAGTGCTTCCTCGCCTACAGGTACATCATTGGAGGCATCAATAAACGGAACCACTTGGATACCATCACCAATGAATTTCACAGGCCTTGGCCCCGGCAGCTACAATATTTGGGTGCGGTATAGCGGCGATGAATGTGAGACTTATTGGGGCTACAAGATTATCGAAGAACCAACCAACCCCAACCCGGTATTTAGTTCCTGGAACACTTCTTCCGCATGTCAGGGCGCAATTTTCACGGTGTCGGGATCTGCCAGTAGCGGAAGTACCGTTACCTGGAATTTCGGGGTTGACGCAGTGCCGGCAACTGCCAGTGGACTGGGCCCTCATAGTGTGTATTATACCTCAGGGGGCATAAAAACCATGCGTATCTCGGCAACGAACAGTGGATGTACCGGTTATGAAGAAAAGAATTTCACCGTTATCGCCAACTTTACATCGGCCGGTGTTATTGGCAACGACGAAGCACTTTGTGCCAACGGTGTGCCGACAACCATGACATCGATATCGGCTCCTGTCGGCGGCTATGGCGGAAGTATCAACTATGCTTGGGAGCAAAGTCAATTGCTTGGAACAGTATGGTCAAGCTTCACGACTATTTCCGGTGCTACCAGTGCGTCCTATACACCACCAAGTATTTCGGTTCCAACACAATATCGCCGAAGGACTCGCCGATCAACCTGTGGCTCATGGTTATATTCCAATGTGGTAACCAAGACGGTTACGCAAACACCAATGCCTGCAAACGACATGTTCTCCAATGCCTGCCCAGGTTTTGTGTTCGTGGGTTATGTGGGCACCAACGATGCCAACCTGAGTGGCCCCATCTTTTCCATCGTTACCCAACCGAGCAATGGCTTTTTGGACATGGACACAGATGGTGAGTTCTACTACATCCCCAACACGACCTTCTGTGGAGGTGACGAGTTTACCTACCAGGTATGCAACAGCACCACTGGTTGTTGCAACACCGCCGTCGCCAATATTGACATGTCGGACAACCAGGCACCTTCGCTCAACAACATCCCCGGTGATTTATCTGTGCATTGTGATGAGGAGATTCCGCTTCCCCCAGTAGTGGATGCCTTTGAAAACTGCGGCAGCGTATGGCTTTCTTTTGACCAGGAAACCACGCAGGGCATTGATTCTTGTTCGATTTACAGCCACCTGCTTACCCGTGTCTGGACGGCCAGCGATTACTGTGGCAACAGCGTAATTGACCATCAGGTGATCACCGTGCAAGACATTACCGCCCCCAATATCTACAGGATTTATACCTTGCCGAATGGCAAGCGGCTGATTGCAGGGGTGATGAAAAACGTGACACACCGCTGGAAGACCATTTCTTTCCCCATACAGTTCACCGCACAGCCAGTGCTATTGACGCAGGTTGTTTCAAAGAATGACAATTCAGCAGTGGTGACTCGTGTGCGAAATGTGTCCACCTCGCAATTCCAACTGAGGCTACAGGAGGAAGAGGGCAATGATGGCCTCCACACGGAGGAAAATGTGGCATGGATAGCCATCGAGAAAGGTGCTTCCGCCAATGGGTTCAGGTTTGAGGCAAATACCAAATTGGTTTCAAATGTTGCTGCTACCGCAACATTTGCGCAGAGTTACCCGACTCCCAATTTTGTGGGGCAAATACAGACGTTCAACGAGAACAACCCGGCAACGGTGCGCTACAATTCCCTTTCCAGCGGCAATGCGGTCATTTTCTGCCAAGAAGAAACCTCTGGGGACCCTGAAATGAACCACGGTTTTGAAACGGTCGGTTACATGGCCTTCAGCGGTACGGGCGATTTCAGGAACCAATCCGGTGAAACATTTGGCGAAGCCAGCAGTGTCACCGTTGGCCACAATTTCCAGACTATCAACTTTGTGCACCGCTACCAAAACCCTGTCGTGGTGCTTGGAGGCCTCGCCATGACGGATGCATCGCCTGCCACCATCCGGGTGCAAAACTTGACGCAAACCTCTTTTCAAGTGCAGATTGATGAATGGGATTACCTCGATGGCGCCCACGACCCAACTCAAGTAAGCTACATGGTCGTAGAGGGCAGTATCCCATTTGACCAAGAAGTGGAATGTAGCGCCGTTCCGGCAAAGCCGACCATTGGATATGAAATAGCTGCTGTGGACAACTGCGACATCTCCACGCCGCTCGTCATCACCGACAGCGAATGGAACTTCAACTGTCAGTCTGAAACCACGCTGACCCGTACCTTCTATGTGCGGGACGAATGTGGCAACTACACCGAGCTACAGCAAATATTTACACTGAGGGACGAAACACCGCCCACTTTTTCGGTGCCAGCCGACATCACCATCACTTGTGATGACGACAAGGACGACCTGACGATTACAGGTGACGTGACCAATGAAGCGGACAACTGCGCAAGTAGCTTGGAGGCTACTTATCAGGACAACCTGAGCTTCCAGTCTGGTTGCAGCGGCTATGTGCTCCGCCTTTGGACGCTGGTTGACCTTTGCGGCAATTCCGTGACAAAAAACCAGACCATCTACTACACAAGCGGCAATGACACCGACAATGACGGCGTAGTGGACGATTTTGACCTTGACAGCGACAACGATGGAATTCCCGACATTATCGAGGGAAACACAGATTCCGATGGAGACGGCGTGCCAAATTACCGTGACCTCGACTGCGACAATGATGGCATACCAGACATCATCGAAGCTGGGTTTGTTGACAGGAACGGGGATGGCATGGTGGACAACGCCCTTCAATTGGGCTGGGACAACGATGGCGACGGCTACACCTACGGTTATGATGCCAACGACAACAACGCAAGCGTAACGACCAGCGTCATTTTCAACACCACAGTGCTTGACCCGGACGGAGACGGTATGCTCAACTTCACCGACCTGGACAGCGACAATGATGGCATCCCTGACCTGATAGAAGCTGGTGGTGTGGACAATGACGGCAATGGCCGAATTGACTACCCAATACCCAGTGACCCAACCTCGATGGAGGATGGCGACTCTGATGGGTATGCCAGTGTTTATGACCCGGATGAGGATGTAATCCCTGGCGACGAGAATCCTTCCAGGGCACTTATCAAATACGATGGCATTGATTATTCGGGTGGCGACCCAAGTACCAATCCCGACTACGATAGCGACGGGATACCCGACTTCCTTGACCTCGACAGCGACAATGATGGTATTCCCGATTTGATAGAAGTGGGTGGTGTGGATGAGAACGGGGATGGCAGGGTTGACCTGCTCACCGAGTTTGATGATGCCGCAAGAGATGGGTTCCACGATGATTTTGTGGCAAGGCCAAGAGTTCGCACCGAACCTGATGGGGTCGTAATTGACGGTCGTCCAGAAGACGTGAACAATGATGGGACTGTTTATTTGGTTGGCGATGACGACAACGACAACCTGCTCAATTTCCGGGATTTGGATACGGACGGTGACGGTATTCGGGATATGGCAGAACTGAGGATGTTTTCCTTCGACCAAGATGGGGACGGAATGATCGACGTCCTGATTGACAACAACGACGATGGGTTCCACGATGGACTTGCTTCCATTGGTTTTGTAAGCACAGACCCAGATGGCACCAACAACGACGGTGAACCAACGGACGATTCGGATACCGATACCAGCCCATACATAACTGTAATCACAGACGGCATGATTGGTGAGGTAAACGGCCAGCCAGACGTGGACGACGATGGCGATGGCATCCTGAATTTCCGGGATTTGGACAGTGACGGCGACGGTGTCCGTGACGACCTTGAGGACAGAAACCGAAACGGTATTGTGGAAACGAATGAAATGAACCCGCTCAACGTGGATACTGACGGCGATGGCCTGCCCGACGGCATCGAAGATACCAACCAAAACGGCTTCTTCGACGAGGGAGAAACCAGCCCAATCCTCGTTGATACCGATGGGGACTTGCTGGCCGACAACCTGGAAGACCTCAACTTTGACGGCATCGTGGACTTTGGTGAAAGCAACCCCCGGGACGCTTGCGACCCCTTCATCAGCAGCAGTTGTGTGGGAGTGAAAATACAAGTAAGAGCCTTGCTTCAGGGGCCAACCGTCGGCACTGGCAACTCCGATTTGATGAAGGACGGCCTTCGTGCAAAAGGGGTTATCCCCACCGATGAGCCATACAAGTCAATTGACCTTTTCAAGCTTGCCAACGAAGGTGGTACGGAGGTCTGTGACCCTGCAGCTTTTACATTAACCGGTGAAAATGCTATAGTTGACTGGGTGCTTATCGAGCTTCGACATCTCGCAAAGCCCGACAGTATTGTAGCAACCCGTTCTGCTTTGCTGCAACGTGACGGGGATGTGATCATGCCGAATGGCGACAGTATTTTGTCGTTCAACTTGGTGCGCAGTGGGAACTATTACGTGGCCCTTCGTCACCGAAACCACCTCGGTGTGGTCACGGAAAACTTTTTTTTACTTTCAAAAACTGTCACCCTGTTCGATTTTACCGACCCGACGCTTAAAACCAAAGGCTCAAACTCAAGGGTTGACGTCGGCGGTGGCGAAATGGCATTGTGGGCCGGTGACTTTAACAGCAACCGCCAAACAGTGTACCAAGGCCCTAGCAACGACGTGCTGACCCTGTTCTTCCACATCGTGATGAACACCAACAATACCACTTTGTTGGCCAATTATATCAGCTCGGGTTACGTAATGACCGACTTTGACCTCGATGGAAACAGCATCTTTCAAGGGCCGGGCAACGACAAGAGCGCCATGTTGATTCATACGACTTTGTCCAATTCTGAAAACGCAAACAGCTTTGCAAACTTCGTGGTCGGAGACAAGCTGCCTGAAACAAACCACCCTTCGGCGGCTCCAAGGTGCGGCGACGACAAGACCGTGGCCACCTGCGACTTTGACGACGATGGCACCATCAACGACCTTGACCTTGACGACGACAACGACGGTGTGTACGACGTTGACGACATCAACCCGTACAACCCGAACAGTGACAGCGATGCAGACGGCATCAGTGACAACGTAGAATGTGGTGGCGACGGTAGGTACAACCCAAGCGAGGATACCAACCCACTGGTACAAGACACAGACGGCGATGGCCTCAAGGACGGCCAGGAAGATAGCAACAAAAACGGGGTTCAGGATGGCAACGAGAGCAACCCATTGGACCGTTGCAGCCCAACTTCTACGACCTCTCTGTGCGACTTTGACGGCGACGGCATCATCAATGCCTTCGACCTCGATGACGACAATGACGGTGTGGCTGACGTGAACGATGTCAGCGATTTCAGTACTTCGAGCGATAGTGACAGCGACGGCATTTCGGATGGTGAGGAAACCGGTTTCGATGGAATCTACCACGCAGGAACGGACAGCAATCCGCTCAATGCCTGTGACCCGAACCCATCAATGGGTAGTTGTACTCCGGTTGACCAAGATGGGGATGGCTATTTTGAAAACTATCCAGTGACGCACCAGTTGTTTGACCAAAGCGACTTAAACCCTTGCGTGCCAAGCTCCTCCGTCAGCGTCTGCCCTTGCGAGGACACCGACGGGGATGGCAAGATTACCATCTGCTCCAACCCCGGTAGTATTGACCAGAAGACGAGATACATTTCTTTGTGGCTGTGGCCAACTTACTTCGCAGAAGGCGCTACTTGCGGGCCATGCCAGAACTAAGGGATTACTGGATTCTTTAAACTTACTTTGATAACAAAATTAAGCCCCGGTGGATACGCTTCCATCGGGCTTTTTTGTGTTGTTGAATCGGTAAGAACGGCCGCACTCAGGCATACTGACCTCTCTACTCAGCATCGCCACCTGATATTCATGCTCCGTTTTCAGGAATTGCAGCAAGGCATTTTGGAAAAAAAACCGCTTCCACGCTCAGAAATCATTTCAATGCTGTGGGCGGAAAACGGATGATTCCTCAAGCCGATTCCTTTTTAAGCAATCCCGATTTCCTTTTCCAAATTCCCGGCGGTCTTGATGAAGTGGCGGAGTTCATCTTCTGTGATTTTTTCTTCTGCCAAGGGCTTCACGCCGAACAGCTTGAAGACCAGATTGGTGGAGGTCGTCAGCAGCCAGACGAAGGGGTAGGTAATGCGGCTGAACACCCGGATAAACCCGCCGATACTCAATGCCACCGGTTCGGCAAACTTCATGGCGAGCGTCTTGGGTATCAGCTCCCCGATGACGATGGACAAGTAGGTGATGAGTGCCACGACCAGCACGTAGGCGATGGTATGGGCGTAGGGCCGCAGCACCTCCACCTGCTCCACCACCGGGCGGAAATTGTCGGTGAGCGTGGCACCGCCATATACGCCGGACACGATGCCGATGAGCGTGATGCCAATTTGCACCGCCGACAAGAAGCCTTCGGGGTTCTTCAGGAGTTCGAGGACGGTTTTGGCCTTGGCATTGCCAGACTCGGCGAGCTGCACCATACGCTGCCGCTTTACGGACACGAGGGCGATTTCCGACAGGGCGAAAACAGCATTGATGAGATTGAAAAGGAGTATGATGAGGAGTTCCAAGGATGTTGATTTTGGGTAGAAAAGCAAATATGGGAATTATCTCACAACTCTTTCCAACTCTCGCTCCAGTACATCCTCCGGCACATCCCCAACTTGCTTGTAAACGATGTTCTTTTCTTTATCCAATAAAATCAAACGGGGATAAGAGCGCACGTTGAGCAGGGAGGAAAAACGGGAGCGGCGCTGCGGGTCGTGCAGCAGCAGCCAGTCTTCAGGCATTTGCATCGTCTGCGTGAACTCCCAGCACTTGGGCGTCTCCTCCTCGCCGCTCTTGCCGCAGATGGACAGCACCTTCAAGCCCTTGCCCTTGAACCGTTCGTAGAGGTTTTTCACCACCGGGATTTCCTTTTTGCAATGCCCGCAATCGTAAAGCCAAAACATCAGCAGGGTATAGTCGGCTGGCACGTCGAGGATGGGCACGGGCTTGGCGTCCCTGTCGTAGAGCGTGACGGCGGGGCATTTTTTGCCCACAAAAAGCGGCTCCATGCGGTTGGCGTCGTCCCGGTAGCGGCGCTGGCGGTCTTCGGAGAGGAAGCCCCATTTGCCGCCGTCAAGGTGGGTGTGCACGAGGGGCACGAAAGCCTCGTCGGTACGGAAGCGGCTCATCCGGGCGAGGGAGTTCATTACGTAGCCGACGTAGTATTGGTAAGCGTCCACGTTGGGCTGGAAGCGGTTCAGCACGTCTTCAACCATTGCTACCAGGCTGTCCGGCACGGCCGGAGGCAGCTTGGAAAAATAGTAGTCCGTGCGATCCACCCAGAGCGGATATTTCAGGAAGTTTTCGCTCGACAAATCCATGCGGTCGAAGTAGTGCTGGCGCAAAAAAGCGTGGTGGTCGGCGTCTTCGGCCTGCCAATCGGCGTGCAGTTCCGGTTGTTGGGGCGGCATGAGGAAAAGCGTCTGCCGCACCAGTTCCGCCGTAAGCGAGTTGGGGTGTTTTTTCAAAAAAGTCTCCTGATACGCCCGCAGCGCCTCCTGCCCCCGCACATAGGCACGGTACGACGGCTCGTCCTGCATGGACTTCCAATGGTTGGTCAGGTCGTCGAGGCTGTCGGTAAGGGCGTAGTAGCGGCGGAAGTAGTCGTACAGCGCCTCGTTCTCCGCCGACCCCTTCACGGTGGTGGACGACGCCATTCGGTAGAAGTCCGTCTCGATGGAGAAGCTGCGCTGCCCCTCTGCCAGCCAGCACGACATGAACTGTTGGCTGCCGCCTTTTTTGAAAATGATGGCGTACAGCCCCGTAGCCAATGGCTTGTCGGTTGCGAGGTGGAAGTAGCCGTCCGCTCCTTTCAACGCATGGAAATCGGGTTCTGCCCGCTTTCCAAAGATACTTCCGAACCAGAGCGTGTCGGCGGTGTAGCCGGACATTTTCACCCGGATGTCGCAGGTGGTTTGGGCGGGGAGCGAGGTGGCGAGGAGGGTTAGAAAGGTTAGTATTGAAATGATTTTTTCCATGAAATCTTATTTGAAAATGTGAAACAGCGTCGTGTGAAACCATGCCTCAGCTTTATTTCATACCATATTAGTTGTCAAAACCCCGCCAAACCATCCCATTCCGTCATTTCCTTTTTGAAGTCCTTGAAATATTCTTCGTTGATTTCGTCCATGTCAAATTCCTCAGGGTCGAATTCCCCGCCAAGCCACTCGACCAGTTCCTCGTACTCGTCGGTGCCTTTCTGTTTCATTTTTTCCACCAAATCCTGATAGCCCCAGATGCCGCCGCAATCCTCCGGCGGGCAAGCCATCTTCCCGCCAATCAGCACGGGGTAGGTTTTCCCGGCTTCGGGTTCGTGCAGTTTTTTCACCTCCACGAGGTGTTCCCAACTGTCGCCGAAATCGTACTCGTACACGATTTTGGATTTTGGCGCATTCAGGATGGAGTTGATTTTAAGTTCACGGCTGTCTTCCATTTCTTCATCATCCTCGAAGGGTATCCCAATGCGCCGCTGGTACCTGCCGACGATGAACTGGTGTAGGTGGCTGTGCGTCCAGCCCATCGCAAACTGGATGACGAAGTGAAGTTCATAGAAGTTCATGTCGTCGGGCACGAGTACCCGCCGCCAGATTTTGGGCTTGCTGCCTTGCAGCACGATGTCGAGTTCGAGAATTTTGCTCATGTCGTTGTATTTTGAGTGAAAAGGAAATCGAAATTAGGGAAAACCCAGAAGACGCCAAAAACGGCAGCGGTTCAAACCGAAAATTGAGGGGCTTTAGGGTATATTCCAAGTAAGTCCCCATCCCCCTCAATTTCTAATTTCCCAATTTCCAATCCCCCTACCGCCACCCACCCCCCAGCGCCCGATAAACCCCCACCCCCAACATCAATTCCCGCTGTTTCATCTCCACTAGTTCCAGCCGGGTGTTCAGGGCGTTTTGCTGCGCAAACAGCACCTCCAAATAGGTGGCCCGGCTTGTGCGAAACAGGTCGTTGGAAGTAGCAATGGAACGGGTGAACACCTCCGCCTCCGAGCGTTTCAGGTCGAGGGAGCGCTGGAGGTTGCGGAGGCCCGCCAACCCGTTGTGGACTTCCACGTAGCCGCCGAGGATGGCTTGCTGGTAAGCGTACAGTGCCTCCAACTGGTAAGCATCGGCGGCGTTGAATTCAGCCTGAATTGCCCTTCGGTTAATGAGCGGGGCGGCCAGGCCACCGAGCAGTCCGTAGGCCAGCGAGGCCGGTTTCGTCACCAGCAAATCGGGGCGGAACGCTTGCACTCCCAACAGCCCGTTGATTTCGACCGTTGGATAAAAAAGCGCCCGTGCAGCGTTGAGGTCGGCCTTGGATGCAGCGAGTTCCAGTTCCGCCGCCCGGATGTCGGGGCGGTTGCGGAGCAACTGGGTAGGCACGCCCGACACCAGTGGTGCGGGCACCACCGCCAGCAGGTCGGCGCTGCCCCGCCCGACGGGCTGCGGGTAGCGCCCCAGCAGGTAGTTGATGCGGCTCTCGTTTCCCAAAATCATTTGCTGCGCCTCCAGCCTCATGCCACGCAAGCCAAGTAGTTGTGCTTCGAACTGCTCCACGGCCAGTTCATTAGCCACGCCCGCCTCCTTTTGCACCCGCACCAGTTGGAGGGCGTTCTGCTGGATGCCGATGTTCTCGTCAATGATGGCGAGGCTGGCATCGAGCGATAAGAGGTCGTAGTAGGCGGCGGCTATTTCTGCGACAAGGCTCGTTTGCACGAAGTTGCGACCCTCCACGCTCGCCAAAAAGCGAGCAGCGGCTGCTTGCCGACGGTTCTTCAGTTTGCCCCATGCATCAATTTCCCAACTGCTCTGTAAACCGACGAAAAAATCGGGCAAGTGAACGGGAATGTCTTTCCCGCCAATCATTTCCGTGTTGCGGTTGCCAGCGCCGTCCATGGTGTAGCGGCCAAACTTGGTCAGTCCGGCAGCACCCGCCGCCTCCACGGTGGGGCGCAATGCACCGTTTGCCGCCAACACGCCCGCCCGTGCCGCCTCGATTCGCTGCATGGCGATTTTCAGGTCGAGGTTGTTGGTGAGGGCAGTGTCAATTAACCCGACGAGGAAGGGGTCGTTGAAGTATTCCCGCCAGTTGATGATTGCCGAGTTGGTGGAATCGGCGGCGTTGGATTGGAATGCCGAAGGCATTGGCAGGAGCGTGTCCTGCCGCAGCACTTCGACGGGTTTGCAACTGCCTAACCAAAGACTGGCAAGGGCAGCGAGAAGGATAATCTTGGATATATTTTGCATTGCTTTTTTTCAATTTGATTGGTCTGCTTGACCCTTGTTTTTTAAGCGTCAATCAGGAAATTTTGCAAAAAGGCAGATTGGGAGCCGGGCAACAACACGCTGCCCGGTTTTCCCAACCTTTGTATAAGCCCACACTCGCTCACTCACGCTTCCACTTCTTCAGTCAATGGAATTTCCTCCGTGATTTCCACGTGTTCTTCCTTCGCTTTTTTTACAAAAAACTCCGAAAGCGTGGCGAAAATCACATACAGCCCCGGCACGAGGATGACGCCGAAGACCGTCCCGAACAGCATACCGCCCGCTGCCGCAGCGCCGATGGTCCGGTTGCCCACCGCCCCGGCACCGTTGGCGAACAGAAGCGGCAACAGCCCGGCGATAAAGGCAAACGAGGTCATCAAGATGGGGCGCAGGCGCAGCGTGGCTCCGGTTATTGCTGCCTGCAACGGCCTCATGCCCTCCTTGTGCTTCATGGAGGCGAACTCGATGATGAGGATGGCGTTTTTGCCCAGCAGGCCGATGAGCATCACCATCGCAATCTGGGCGTAGATGTTGTTCTCCAAGCCCATGAGCCATAGTAACAGGAAGGCACCGAACACCCCTGTCGGCAGCGAGAGAATGACGGGCATGGGCAGCAAGAAGCTCTCGTATTGCGCAGCAAGCAACAAGTAAACGAACAGCAGGCAAATCAGGAAGATGTAAACGGCTTGGTTGCCCGTCGCCACCTCGTCACGGGTGATGCCCGCCCAGTCTATGTCGTAGCCTTTCGGCAATTTGGTTTTGGCCACCTCCTGCACGGCGGCGATGGCAGAGCCACTGCTGTAACCCAGCGCTGCCTCGCCGTTCAGCTCAGCAGAGGGGTACATATTGTAACGGGTCACTTGGTCAACGCCATAGATTTTTTCGATGGATATGAACGCCGAAAGCGGCACCATCTCCCCTTTGTCGTTTTTCACGTAGAGCTTCAGAATGTCCTCCGGTTTGGCCCGGTACTCCGGCAGTGCCTGTACCATCACCTTGTACATTTGCCCAAAACGGATGAAGTTGGTGGCGTACTCCGAGCCGAGCAGGGTCTGCAATGCGCCCATCGCATTATTCACGGTCACGCCTTTTTGCGCCGCCTTGTCGTTGTCAATATGCAGCATGTACTGTGGATAACTGGCGTCGAAGATGGTAAATGCACTGGCTATTTCGGGTCGTGCCTTCAAATCTTTGACGAACTGCTGCACCACGCCTTCCATGATTTTGGCATCGTCCTTCCCCGTCTTGTCCAGCAGGCGCAGCTCGAAACCACTGGCATTGCCATAGCCAGGAACGGCAGGTGGTGGGAAGAACTCGATTTGGGCGTCTTTGATATGCCCGGTTTTTTCCTCCAAAATGGCAATCACGTCGTCCACCGATTCCGACCTTTTGTCCCAAGGCTTGAGATTAACAAGACATGTGCCGTAGGTAGCGCCTGTGCCGTCAGAGAGGATGTTCGTTCCCGCCAGCGTGGAGACCGATTCGATAGCTTCGATGCCCCCGCAGTTCCGTTGGATTTCGTTCACGACCTCCTTTGTGCGTTCTAGGGTGGAGCCGGACGGCGTGGTGATGCTGGCGTAAAATGTGCCCTGGTCTTCATTTGGGATGAAGCCTGTTGGCAACATACCGCCCAGCCCCCAAGTACCGGCACAGAAGGCAGCTAGTATGGCAAAGGTGACGACCCGGCGGCTGGCCAGCGTGCCGAGCAGTCGTTGGTAGTGGTTGGAAAGCCCATCGTACCAGCGGTTGAAACCTGCGAAGAAGCTGGCGGTCAACGACTTTTTCCCAGCATGGCTACCGTGCGTGTTTTTCAACAAAATGGCACAAAGCGCTGGTGTCAGCGTGAGCGCCACCACGCCAGACAGCACGATGGAAATGGCCATTGTGACCGAAAATTGTCGGTAAAAAATACCGACCGGGCCGGACATGAACGCCACCGGGATGAACACCGCCGACATGACGAGCGTGATGGCGACGATGGCCCCGCTGATTTCGTGCATCGCCTGCTCGGTGGCCTGCATGGGCGTGATGTGGGGGTCGCCCTCCATCTTGGCGTGTACGGCTTCCACGACCACGATGGCGTTGTCCACCACGATACCGATGGCGAGCACGAGGGCGAACAGGGTGACGAGGTTCAGCGAGAAGCCGAACAACTGCATAAAAAGGAAGGTGCCGACCAGCGAAACGGGCACGGCGATGGCGGGGATAAGCGTCGAGCGCCAGTCTTGCAGGAAGATGAACACCACCAGCGATACCAGCAGGAACGCCTCGATGAGTGTCTTGATGACCTCATGCACCGAGGCGTCGAGGAAGCGGGAAACGTCGTAGCTCACCTCGTAGTCCATGCCTTGGAGGAAGGTGCTTTGCTTGATTTCCGCCATGCGCTTTTTCACGTTGGCGATGACCTCGCTGGCGTTGGAGCCGGGCAACTGCTTTAGCATAATGGCGGCGCAGGGCTTACCGTTCAGCTTGGCTTCCACGTCGAAATACGTGGTACCGAACTCCACCTCGGCGATGTCCATTATCCGCAAAATCTGCCCGTCGGGGGTTGACTTGATGGGGATGTTGGCGTACTGCTCCTCGGTGTTGTACTTGCCCGTGTACTTGATGACGTATTGGAGTGATTGGGCGGTCTTGTCGCTGCTTTCGCCGACCTTGCCTGGGGCGGCTTCCACGTTCTGCTCGGAGAGGGCATCCAGCACGTCCTCGGTGCTGATGTCGTAGGTGAGCATTTTGTCGGGCTTGAGCCAGACCCTCATGGCGTACTCCTTGGCACCGAGGATGTCGGCGAAGCCCACGCCCGGCACCCGCTTCAGTTCCGCCAGCACGTTGATGTCGGTGAAATTGTAGAGGAACTTCTCGTCCAGCGTCGAGTCACGGCTGAAGATGTTGAGGTACAACAGCATGGCGTTTTCCTCCTTCGCAATGGCGACGCCCGCCTTGATGACCTCCTCCGGCAACTCCCCGACGACGTCGCTCACGCGGGTCTGCACGTTGACCGCCGCCAGGTCGGGGTTGGTGCCCACCTCAAAGATGATTTGCACCACGCCCACGCCGTCGTTCCCGGCATCAGAGGACATATACTTCATGCCGGGCACACCGTTGATGGCACGTTCGAGCGGCACGAGAGCGGCTTTCGTCACTGTCTCGGCATTGGCGCCCGTGTACTCCACGCTCACGTTCACCTCCGGCGGTGCCACGCTGGGGAACAGGGTCATGGGGAGTTGCGTCAGCGCCAATACGCCCAGCAGCGTGATGAAGGTGGATATGACGATGGAGAGGATGGGGCGATGTATGAATTTGACGGTCATTTGATTGCTCGTTTAATGGAAAATAAATGGCAGGGTATGACGGAGCCATACCGATTTGGGAAATGAGAAATAGAGAAAATAAGAAATTGAAAATTGAGCGGCGTTGCTCGATTTCCAATTTCTCAATTTCATAATTTCCGCCACTACCGCATTGCCAATTGTGGGATGATTTCGTTCAGCAGCTTAAAGTCCGGCATCACCACGTCGCCTTCCTTCACCGATTGTATTCCCTCGTAGATGAACTTTTCGGTAGGTTTCAGTCCACTCTCCACAACGTAGAGGTTCGACAACCGGAGCTTCGGCACGATGCTGCGCCGTTCGACCTTGTTTCCCTCGCCTACGATATAGACATAGAGCTTGTCCTGCACCTCGAAGGTGGATTTTTGCGGGATGACGATGGCGTCCTTCAACTCGTTCTGGATGAGCACCTTGCCGCTGGAGCCATGCTTGAGGAAATGCCCCGGATTGAGGAACCTAGCACGGAAGGCGATGCTGCCCGTGTTCTTGTCAATGACGGTCTCGGCGGTCTCGACCCTGCCCTTGTACGGGTGCAGCTCGCCGTTCACCAATTGGAGAGTAGCGTTTTTCTTCCAGGCGGTGTTTTTTTGCTGTTCCAATTCGAGGTACTCCTTTTCGGAGACGTTGAAGTAAGCAAAAACATCGTGGTTGCTGGACAGCGAAGTGAGCAACGTACCCTCCTCGATGAGGCTGCCTTGCTTGTTGGATATCCGGTTTATGATGCCGCTGAACGGTGCTTTCACCTGCGTCAGGGAGAGGTTAAACTGGGCAGCCGAAACGTCGGATTTCGCTTCGTCAATCTTCGCCCTGAACGCCTCCAGCTTAGCCTCCGACATCGCAAGCTCGGACTTGGAAATGACGTTCTTCTCCACCAAAGTCTTGGTGTTTTGTAGCTCCACCTCGGAGACCTTCGCCTCTGCCAAGGCGCTGTTCAACAGGGCGTTTGCCTTCCTGAGTTCTTCCCGGAACGCTTGGCTGCTAACGGTGAACAGTACCTGTCCTTCCCGCACCTCCTGCCCTTCGTCCACATGGATTTTTTCCAAAAAGCCCTTCACCCTCGCCCGTAGCTCAACGTGCTGCGGCGACTGGATGTCGGCAATGTATTCCTTTTGATATACGGTGTCCATGACGAGGGGCTGGGTGACGGGGTAGGATTGGGTTTCGGCAACGGTCTCGCCTGGTGTTTTATCGGAATTGCAGGCGTTGAAAAGCGCAAGGCTGAACATTGCTGCAAGTAGCATTGAATAATGGAATCGAAAAATCATGTTCGTTTATTTTTTTGACAAAAAAGGGTGATGGTCAATATGGAGCATGCTCCATTTAACCGGTTGGAAGTGATGTTTTGTCAGGAATAAACCTTGGTTTATCCAAGCTGGATTGTCACTATTTATTGCCCGTATTAGGGTCAATTAAAGTACGCTGTTTGAGCGGAAATAGCAGCACATCCCTGCCTAAATACAGTCAAGGGGTTCTTCCTGAATTAAATTTAAAATGAACTTTTAAAAGACGGCAATATGCCGTTTTTGAGTGTATAAAAACCTGTTGAAATATACTGCGATATTAGGATAATGCCAACCAAAAGCCATTGACAGTCAAGGACATGGATAGCATGATCATAAATAAAGCAGTAATTAAATAAAGCAGATTTTTAAGCGGCGAGCTTGGGCGGCGGGGCGTTTATTTCGCTGATAAATTGCGAATTGAATCGCTTGAAATAATCCGGCATCGGGCAAGTTTCTGCCAATTCTACCGGATTAAGTACAATTGCATATTGTACGTGGACATATTGGCTAAAGTCTTTTACGATATGTACGCCCGTACTATTATCTGGGTCGTCGTCGTCTTTTTCTTGAAAGCAATCATCAATCCCCAATACTTTTTCCATAACAAATTCCGTAATCGTTTCCATCTCATTCACGGACAAATCCTCTGGCACCCAATCTCCCTCCGGGTCAACGGGGTCAATACTGGTATTGATGAACAGCACGGTCATCATTAGCCAGAAAAGCCGAAAAAATTTATGTTGCCGGATGTTTTGCATAATTGGGTGCAAAGATAATGCGCTTTGATTTGATGTGTCAAGAACTTATTACGGATTCTTGCATTTTAAGTTGTTTCTTAATCAGGATTTAATGTGGTGGGGAGCAAAACAAGAAAGGAATAATTTATTACTTGGCAAAAATAATGCCACGAAAACCTAAACTATAAGTGGCAAAAGCATGATTGATAGCTTTCACCACTTATGATTTGTCCCTATCACAACCGATGCCGCAACAACCCCGCAGCAACAGCATGTAGCTCATGCTCCGTTTTCAGGAATTGCAGCAGGGCATTTTGGTAAAAAACCTGCTTCCACGCTCAGAAATCATTTCAATGCTGTGGGCGGAAAACGGATGATTCCTCAAGCCGATTCCTTTTTAAGCAATCCCGATTCCCTTTTCCAAATACACGTCCTGCACCGCCTGGAGCAATTCCACCCCTTCCTTAAAAGGCCGTTGGAACGCCTTTCTGCCCAGAATCAGGCCCGTGCCGCCCGCCCGTTTGTTGATGACCGCAATCCGCACCGACTCCGCCAAATCGGACACGCCCTTCGACTCGCCGCCCGAATTGATGAGGCCCGCCCGGCCCATGTAGCAGTTGGCCACTTGGTATCGGCAGAGGTCAATCGGGTGGTCGCTGGCCAGTTCAGAATACATTATTGGTGAGCTTTTGGAGAAATTGATGGCCGTGAAACCGCCGTTAGATTCGGGCATTTTTTGCTTGATGATGTCCGCCTGAATCGTCACGCCGAGGTGGTTGGCCTGCCCGGTGATGTCGGCGGCGGTCTCGTAGTTGGTGCCGTCTTTTTTGAAGGCGTTGTTGCGGGTGTAGCACCAGAGGATGGTCGCCATGCCCAGCCCGTGCGCCTCCTCGAAAGCCTGCGCCACCTCGATTATCTGGCGGTTAGAGCCTTCAGAGCCAAAATAAATCGTCGCACCAACCGCTGCCGCACCCATGTTCCAAGCCTCTCGAACCGAACCGAACATGATTTGCTCGTGCTTGGTGGGGTAGGTTAGTAGTTCGTTGTGGTTGATTTTGACCACGAGCGGTATTTTGTGGGCGTACTTCCGGGCCACCATGCCAAGGTTGCCGAAAGTCGTCGCCAAGGCGTTGCAGCCGCCTTCAATGGCCAGCCGGGCGATGTTTTCGGGGTCGAAATACAGCGGGTTCGGCGCAAAGGAAGCGGCCGCCGTGTGCTCGATGCCCTGGTCAATCGGCAAAATGGACAGGTAGCCCGTGCCCGCCAGCCTGCCGTTCCCGTACAGGCTTGCCAAGTTCCGCAGCACCGGGATACTGCGATTGCTTTGGGCAAAAACCTTGTCCACGAAATCGGGAGAGGGGAGGTGCAATGCCGATTTTGAAATGGTCTTGCATTCGTGTTCCAGTAGGTAGTCGGCTTCGACTCCGAGGTGGTTTGCGATGGTTTGGTATGCCATTTTTAGTTGAAATTTTACGATAAATTACCCTTCGATTTTAACCCGCAGCAATTTAATGGAATTGATAAAAACCAGCGTATCCGGCAGCAAATGTATGGCTGCCGCCTCCACGGGTCCTATTATTCTCAGCAAAACCAGTGTGATGCCAATGACGTGGACGACGCCCACGCCCACGATGATGTTTTCTTTGATGGTGCGGAATGCCCGCCTGCTGATGGCACGGGCGCGGGCGATTTTCTCCAATTTGTCCTGCATCAGCACGATGTCTGCTGCTTCCATAGCAGCCTCCGTGCCTGCTGCGCCCATGGCGATGCCGATGTTGGCCTGTGCCAGTGCCGGGGCATCGTTGATGCCGTCGCCGACCATGGCCACTTTTGCGCCCTTGGCTTGCAATTCCTTGATGGCGATGATTTTGTCCTCCGGCAACAGGTTGGCCCTGAACTCGGTGATGCCCACCTGCTCGGAGACGTGCTTTGCCGTTTCAGGATTGTCGCCAGTGAGCATGATGATGTGTGTAACCCCGCTTTTTCTCAACCCGACAACCATCTCCTTTGCACCTTCCCGGATGGCATCCGAGATGTAAAATACGCCCGCCAATTTTCCGTCTGCCGAAAGGTAAATGGCCGAGTCGGAAAGGTTGTCGGAGGTGGCGGGCAGCGGCACCTTGTTTTCGTCCATGTAGGCTTTGTTGCCCAGCAAAACGGATTTTCCTTCCACCTCGGCGGCAACGCCCCGCCCCCTGACGACCTCGAAACTGGTGGGTTCGCCGTACTCCACTTTCAGTTGGTCGGCGTAGTCCAGAATCGCATCGGCAAGCGGGTGGCTGGAGCGGCGGTCGGCGGTGGCCGCCAGTTGTACCAATTGGTTTTCGTTGAAATTTGGGTCCGTAATCTCGACCCTGTTTACCACCGGCCTGCCGACGGTCAGCGTGCCCGTTTTATCAAAAACAATTGTGGTCACTTTGGCAAGTTCCTCCAAAAACAGGCCCCCTTTTACCAAAATGCCCTCCCTCGCTGCACGGGCAATGGCGGCAATGGTCACGAGCGGGGTCGCCAAGCCAAGTTCCGCCGGGGAGGTGAAAATGAGCAGCGCAATCACCAGCTTCACGTCGCGGGTAATCAAATAGGTCGCACCGACAAAAACGAAGACCACGGGGATGAGCCACGCAGCCACCTTGTCCGTGAATTTTTCGATGGGGGCCTGTTGGCTTTCCGCATCTTCCACCAGTGATATGATGCGCGCAAAAACGGTGTCCTTGCCAGCCTTCGTCATTTGGATGTCGAGGGCACCGGACTCCAGAATCGTTCCGGCGAAGGTGTCGCTGCCCGTCGTTTTTTCCTGTGGGACGCTCTCCCCGGTAATGGGCGCTTGATTCACTGCCCCTTCGCCAGCTGTCACCTTGCCGTCCACCGGGATTTTTTCGCCCGCTTTCACCAGCACGGTGTCGCCCACTTTCAGGTCGGAGATTGGGACGGTTTTTTCGCCACCACCCACTTTCAGGACGGCGGTCTTTGGTGCCGAGCCAATCAATTCCCGAATAGACGCCCTCGCTTTTTCGCCGCTGGCGCTGGCAATGTATTCGGCAATCAAGATAATCATGAGCACGACGGCACCTGCCAGGTATTCCTTGCCCAGCACCGACACCACGACGGCGACCGTGATGAAAAGTTCCGTGCCGATTTTTCGCTCGTTCCACAAATCCGTTGCCGCAATTTTCACCAATGAATACAAGCCGAAAGCCATCGCCGCCAATAAAACAGGCAAGGGGATTAGCTCAAACCAATACAGCAGGATGGCGGCTCCCACCGTGAGTATGCGCACGATTTCCCAAAGGAACTGGCGGGAGAAAAAGGTTTGTGTATAGTTCATTTTACTTCGTTTTTATCGTCTTGGTCTGCCTTCTGGAAATTTATCTAAAACCCGATTTGCGGCACCAGCCTGTCGGTGTTTGAATTGTATGATTGTTAGAAAGGAATTAAAAAACCATAAGGGAAAAGGAATGCGTTTCTCAAGTTATTTAAAATCAAGAAACGCAAATCCTCTTTCCAAATCCTTAACCCTGGCAGTTTCGTTTTTCCAACATTTTTTGAAAGAATGCGAACCTACCAGTAACCTGCTCAATGCTGGTGCGAGGTGTCACCGGGCGCATGCTCGTGCCCGTGGTCTGTCGCATCGGCGGGAGCGGCCGGTTGTTCCTGATGGGCCGGTTCGCCGGGGGCGTGCTGGTGGCCGCCTTCACCGTGAGAGTGGTTTTCCCTGCAAGCGCCGAGCAGCAGCCCGGCGAGGGCAAATCCGAAAAACAGCAATTTTTTCATGTTGATAAATATTTAGTTTGAAAGTGATAAATTGAATATGGCATTGGAGGAATTGGCGTATTGACGGCCGCCCATGAAGTCACGTCATCACTTGTCCAATCGCTATTCCTCGTCGTCGTCGAAGCTGTTGAACCAATCGCATTCAGCCCGCCGCCTTTCCCGCTGCCGAAAAAGTACAACAAAGCCGAAAAGCCTAAGCATATCTTTGAAGAAAATCAGAACTGAGTTGTTCATTGGCATTAGTCATTCAACCGTTTGGTGATTTTATAAATGCTTTTATCGTTCTCACAACTCAAACTTCAACAACTCCGCTCCAACCCGCTGCCAAGCTTCCTCCAATTCCAAGAACCTATCCATACTCTCGTAATACAGCGTCGTTTCCAGGAAATACTCCAGCACGGACATCTCACCCGCCTGCAACGCCTTGTCGAGCAAGGCGCCACCCGAAGCCAGTTGCAGGTTGGCGCCGTATTCGTCGAAACTCTGCCGGAGCGACTGGTACTGCTCGTACAGCCGCTTGATTTCGTGATAATGTTCGGTACGGTGTTCCTCAATGCGGGCATCATATAACTGCACCTGCAACGCTGAGTAGTTCAGCCGCCTCTTGTTTTCCCAAAGCGGGACACTAACACCTGCATGGACGCCGTGAAACTGCTGCCCCAAAATGCCTTGGTAGCGGTAGCCCGCCTCGAACTTCGGCAACAGCAAAGCCTTTGTCAACCGGGCTTCTGCCTGCCCGATTTGTTGCTGCGTTTGCAGGTATTTCAGCGTAGGGTCGTTTTCCTCAATCGTTCGTTCCAAGGTTTCAAAATCCGGGAGGTCGGACGACGGCGGATAAATCGTGTCGGTGAAAACAACCGGGACACCACCGTTCAGTTCGGTGAGCTTTTGACCGTTCTCAGCGGCTTCTGTTTCCAGCAGTTGCAGGTCAGTTTTGATGTTAAGCAATTGGAGGCGGGACTTGTTCAATTCAAAAATGGTGGCATCGCCCATTTCCATCTTTTTTTGGTAACTGGCCAGAAACCGTTCCGCACTTGCCAGCCGCTTCGACAGTTCCGCCCTGCGCTTGTTGAGGAAAACGAGCCGAAAGGCGGCCAGCTTTGCTTCCAGCAAAATGTCCTTGCGCAGCAGTTCGCTTTCATAAACCGTTTGCCCGGTCTTCAAGCCCGCCACTTGCCGCCTGTACTTATAGGCGGTCGGAAAATCAAATGCTTGTGCAGCAGTCAGGTCGGTTTGACTGCCTGCCGAGGAGGGATAACCCTGCATCCAATCAAAACTTACTTCCGGGTCGTAGAGGGAAAGCCCTGTTCGTAACAGGGCTTTGCTTGCTTCGATGCGGCGTTGTTCTGCCAGCAGGGTTTTGTTGGTGGCTTGCACGGAGGCAAGCACCTGGTCGAGGTTGCTTTGCGCCCTGACGCAGACCGTAAGGACCAGCAGGGCGAAAAGCAATTTATATCGTGGCTTCATTTCTTTTCCTTTTTCTATTGGTTAAAAAATATACCACCGGCACAATGAAAATATTGAGCAAAGTGGAGGTGAGCAAGCCGCCCAAAATGACCTTCGCCATTGGGCTTTGGATTTCGTTGCCCGGCAAATCGCCCGCAATCGCAAGCGGAATGAGCGCAAGCCCCGCCGTGAGTGCCGTCATCAAAATCGGCGAAAGGCGGTCAACCGAACCTTCCATGACCGTTTCGTAAATCGGTTTGCCTTCTTCCAGCAAGGTTTTGTAGCGTGAAACGAGCAGGATGCCGTTTCGGGTCGCCACGCCAAAAAGGGTGATAAAACCGATGATGGCAGGGATGCTCAAAATGCCCGATGTGACCCAAATGCTGAACACGCCGCCAATCAAAGCCAACGGCAAATTCAGCAGGATGATGGATGCCGTTCTCAAGTCTTTGAACTCCTGGAATAGCAATAAGAATATCACCAACAGCGAGAGCAAGGACGTGAACATCAATGTTTTCGAGGCTTCAGCTTCGGCCTCAAACTGACCGCCGTACTCGATGCGGTAGCCTTCGGGCAGGGTGATTTTTTCGGCAATCATTTTCTGGATTTCCTCGACCGCAGATTTTTGGTCACGCCCCGCAACGTTCACCGAGACGACTGTTTTGCGCTGCACGTTTTCCCGGTTTATCGTGTTCGGGCCGGAAGTTGAAACGATATCGGCAACGTAACTCAACGGGATTTTTTGACCGTTGGCAGCGTCAATCATCGTGTTTCTGATGTTCTCGATATTGCCCCGGTTGGCATCGTCGAAGCGCAGGATGAGGTCGAAACTGCGAGTGCCCTCGTAAACTTCTGAAACCTTTTCCCCCGCAAATGCTACATCCACGAACTCGTTGAACTGCCCGATGGGAATGCCGTAATGGTTGAGCAAATCCCGTTTTGCCTTGATTTGCACTTGCGGGATTTCGATTTGTTGCTCGACGCTCAAATCCACTAGCCCGGAAATCGGGGTAATGGCCGCCTTGATTTCATTGGAAAGCGAGAAGAGTTTTGCCAAGTCCGTCCCGAAAATCTTGATGGCGATGTTGGCCCTCGTACCGGAAAGCATGTGGTCAATCCGGTGCCCGATGGGCTGCCCGATGGTGATGTTCACACCCGAAACGTTGGCGAGTTTTGAGCGCACGTCCTCCATAAATTCCGCCCGGCTGCGGTCTTCCAAAATGAAAGGCGCATCAATTTCGGCGGCGTTCACGCCTTGGGCGTGCTCATCAAGTTCCGCCCGGCCCGTGCGGCGGGTGGTGACCTGGATTTCCGGCACTTTCAACAGTTCCCGCTCGACGTGCGAGCCGATTTTGTTGCTTTCTTCCAAAGAAATGCCTGGCAGCGTCACCGCCGAAATGACCAATGAGCCTTCGTTGAACTCTGGCAAAAAGCTCCTGCCCAATTGCGTGAGCGCAAAAACTGCCACCGCCAACAGCAAAACCGAGGCGACGAGGACGGCGGTCTTGGCTTTCATTACGCCTTTCAAAAGCACGGAATAACCATTTTGCAACCGCTGCACCAACCAACTTTCGCCGTGCTGCCGCTGCAACATCTTTTCGTTTGACAAAAGATAGCTGCCCAAAACGGGAGTCAACGTGATGCTCACGACCAGTGATGCAAACAGCGAAACGATGAACGCAATGCCGAGGGGGGCCAGCAATTTGCCCTCCATGCCCGACAGGAAAAACAGCGGCAAAAACGCTACGATGATGATGAACGTGGCATTGATGATGCTCGTCCTGATTTCCACCGAGGCATCGAACACCACTTGCAGGGTGCCTTTTCGCTCGCCGGGCGGTAGCACGGCGTTCTGTTTCAATCGTTTGAAAACGTTTTCCACGTCAATAATCGCATCGTCCACGAGTGCGCCGATGGCGATGGCCATGCCGCCGAGCGACATCGTGTTGATGGTGAACCCGAGCCATTTCAAGGTCAAAATGGCAACGATGAGCGACACCGGAATGGCCAACAGCGAAATCACCGTAGCCCGCCAATTCATCAGGAACAGGAACAGGATGACGACCACGAAGGCGCTGCCCTCCAACAAAGTCTTGTTGATGTTGGAAATGGAGGCGTTGATGAAATCCGCCTGCCGGAAAATGCGGGTGTTGATTTTCACGTCCGAGGGCATCGTTTTCTGCAAGTCGGCGATGGCTTCGTCAATTTTGTCCGTCAGTAGGAGCGTGTTCGTGGCGGGCTGTTTCATCACGGTCATTATCACGGCGGGTTCTCCCCGGAGCGAGCCGTCGCCAATTTTGGGGGCAGCCCCGATTTTGAGCGTTGCCACGTCCTCGATTTTCACCACGCCTTGCGGGGTGGTTTTGATGACGGATTTTCCAAGTTCCGCCAAATCGCTCGTCCTGCCGATGCCCCGCACGATGTATTCGTTGCCAAATTCGTTCAAAAAACCGCCCGACGAATTGCCGTTTGCTTCCTCGCAAGCCTTCAAAAGTTCGGGGAGCGACACACCGAAAGCCGCCATTTTTTGCGGCGAAGCCAAAATCTGGTACTGTTTGTACTCGCCGCCGATGACGATGACCTGCGCCACGCCGCCCGTAGCGAGCAATCGGGGTCGCAGCGACCAATCGGCGATCGTCCGCAAATCCATTTGCGAAGTCGAGTCCGCCGTCAAACTGATGAGCATGATTTCGCCCATGATGCTTGCCTGCGGTGCCATCGTCGGGTTGCCCACGCCGACGGGCATGCGTTCAGCCACGGCTATGATTTTTTCGTTGACGATTTGCCGGGCCTTGAAAATGTCGGTGTTCCACTCGAATTCAATCCAGACAATCGAGATGCCAGCCGATGAGGACGAGCGCACCCGCCGGACGTTGGTGGCTCCGTTCACCGCCGTTTCGAGCGGGAAAGTGACGAGTTTTTCGACCTCTTCCGGTGCCATGCCGTGCGCTTCGGTCAGCACGACGACGGTCGGGGCGGTGAGGTCGGGGAACACGTCCACCTCCATGCGGGAGGCAACGATGGAACCGAATACGATGAGCAGCACGGTGGCTACTATCACCAGCAGGCGGTTTTGGAGTGAGAAATCTATTATTCTGTTGAGCATTGGTTTTGGGGTTTAATGCTCGTGGCCATGCGCTGGCATGGTGCCGGAAGCGGTGGACAATTTGATTTGATAGCCGCCTTTCGTCACCACCCGTTCCCCCTCGGCGACGCCGGAAAGCACCTGCACGTTCAGCCCGTCGGATGCGCCGATTTTGAGTTCTCGTTTCTGGAAACTCTCGCCTTCCATTTGGACGTAGGCGTAAAAAATGCCCTGTTCCTCCAAAAGTGCCGAGGTCGGAATGACCAGAGCGGGCTTCGTGCCGGACTGCAAAAACACCTCGACTACCGAGCCGGGGACGAGGTTGCCCACGTTGTCAATCTCGAAATGGATGGGCAAAAAAGGTGAACCAGCTTCCGCCGATTTGCCGGTGGAAATGACCCGCCCGTTCAGGTTTTTGGTGCTGAAAACCTGCCCGCCGTCGGCGGTCTTGAAATTGGCGACGGTGAACGTGGCAAGCTTGGGAAAATATTTTTGGGAAACATCCGCCCGAAGCAAGAGCCGTTTGTTTTTGGAAATAGTCCCCAGCGGCTGCCCCGCCTGTACGAAAGCCCCGTTTTCCACCAAAACGTTTTTCAAAAAACCGCCAATCGGCGCAGCCACGTTTTGCCTGTTTTTATTGAAACTGCTGGAAACGGAAACATTCTTTAGTTGTGCCTGGGCATTTTCAAGCCGGAGCTTTGCCTCCAAAAATTCCTTTTCGGAAATGATTTTGTCCTTGACCAGTTCGCTCGCCCGGTCGTATTGCTGTTTTGCGGTAGCCAAATCGTTCTGCGCCTGCGTGACGGCTGCGCCCAAATTGCTCTGCACTACCTCGTTGCTTTTCACCGTGAAAAGTGTTGCACCCGCTCCGACGGCAGTTCCCGCCACCATGTTTTTCCCTGAAAAAGAAACGATGCCGCTGATTTGTGCGGTCAAAACGGCTTCGTCGCCGGGGGCGGCGAGGATTTGCCCGCTCGTTTTGACGACCTCGCTGAACGGCTGCACCCGTGCCGGGGCGTTGGCAAATTCGACTTTCCACGCCTGTTCCTTCAGATAGGAAATGTCGCTGCCGCCGCCTTCAGCCGGGGCTTGTTTTGCAATCGCCGTTTTTTCGTCGGGAAAAACCTCCACGTCGGGGATGGTAATTTGGTCAGTGTAGGCTGGCGTTTTGATGTCGAAGACGAGGCTGTAAATACCTGCCTGCTTTGGCGTCATGCGCAGCCTAAATATGCCCGGCACTTCGGGCTTGTTGGCGGTGATAGACTGCACGATGGTCTCGCCGTTTTTCAAAGTGAGGGTTACGCTGCCCTCGCCGACGGCTTTGAACAGATCGCCGAGTGCGGTAAAGTGGGCAGCAAAACGACTTTCCTCCCCCACTACGAGTGGTTTGAACTCCACGAAAAGTTCGGTTTTATCGGTATAAACCGTGAAAGCAATTGGTTCGAGCGAAGTCTCCGCAGGTTCGATGTGATTGCCAGTTGCGTCGTGGGCGTGTCCACTTTCCGCATCGTGCGAGTGGGTGCAGCCAAACAGGATGCACAATAGGGCTGCAAAAGGCAGCATCAAATATTTCATAGGTGATGAATTTGAATGAAAAGACCGCAGCCCGGCGAAGCAGGAGCGACGACGGGCATGGCTTGGAAATTAAGAAATTAGGAAAATTGCTTGCCTGCCGGTAGGCAGGGAAATTGCGGAAATTACGCCTTTGGCGGTTGCCAGATGTCGCCCGAATAGGACGAGGAATGCCATTGCTGCGAGTGGGAAATCAAAGGGTTTGAAAAATTGTCCTGTTTGCCAAAAGCAAGTATTTCGTGGTGCTGCGGCAGTAGGCAAGGGGATTGTGGGGTCAGGTTTTGTTGTTCATGATGGTGCTGAAAAGGAAGTTTTCCATGTTCGGCGTGGTCTTCCTCGTGGTGTTCGTGGTCGGAGTAATGCAATTGCACGAAATCAACGATGCCTATTTTTTCCTGGTGGCAAGCGACGTGATGTATGAAGTGATGGAAAAATTCGCCCAATTTGATAATGCTCTGAATGCCCTGATTGCTCGGCGAGGAAGTCGCCAAAATCAAGAATGCAAAGAATATAGTTAGGCATTTTTTCATTGGGCGGCAAGGTAGGTGGTTATACTTTCTATTTTTGACTAGTTCTATTTTTTCTTTCTATTCTGGTTTCGCCCAATAACATTGAAGCTATTTAGACTTTCCTGTTTGAGATAAAAAAGAGTGATTTTTTGTCCTGAAGTCAGGAATTTTTGAGGGAATAGCAGCGCTATTGCCGAAAAAATTGCTGACTTCAGGGCGGAAAAGCGCCTTTTTTATCCAAATGAGGAAAGTCTAAACAGCTTCATTATTTTCCAGGTCAAAAAAATGGAAGGTCAAACTCGTTTTCATCCCAAATGCTGCCCTTCGGTTTCCCTATATCATAGTCCTTCGGGCTGTTGTCCTCAAGGCCGTCACTTGGCGCTTGGCTTTGTTCATCTTCCCAAATAAACCCATCCATCCAATCATCAAAGCTGTCTGTTTCCTCCAACTCATCGCCCAAACCTTCCTCGTCATCGGCCTCAAATTCAAAGTATGGCTCGTATCGGTCATGCTTTTCCCAATCATCGCCCAAGCGCCTGCGCAGGTTTCGTATGCGCATCTCTTCCTCGAAGGCCGCCCCCTCCTCTTCCGATAGCTCCCGGTATGGGTCGAGGCCCTGCGAGCGCACGTGCTCTTCCCAAATGGCAATGTCGTGCTTCACCGTTTCGTCCAGTACCCTGCATTGGCAGTAACTGCCATCCTCCCCGAACGGGCAATAGCCTCCTTCCTCAAAACGGCAGATTGCCACATCTCCGCCCTTGTTCACGTTCCAAGCCACCAGCTCGTGCTGCATGGCGTGGAGCATGGCGCTGTAATGTTGTCGGTCGGTCAGTTGGCGGGGCAGGTCGAACCATAGCCGCCAGCTTGACCACAGCCGTTGGATGTTATCCAGCAACTGGATGACCTGCACGTCGGAAAGCAATTTTTCAGGTGGAAATGCCTCGAAGGGAATGTCGTAAATGTCGCCAAGTTTCACTGCTTTGGTGGCAACCATGCTGGTTTCCTCCTCCTCCTCATCTTCGTAATCAGGAAACCAATCTTGCGCTGGCAACTGACTCGCCAGTTCAATGGATTGTTCAATATCCCCCAAAAGCTGAAATAGGTACTTGACCATTTTGAGTGAGGTTATTTACGGCTAAAAATAGCAATTTAATTGGTAAAATCAACCCTTGGTGAAAATTTATTTACATATCTGCCTTACTTTGGGCGAAATTTTACGATGAAGCGGACTACAATTCCTACAAGCAACGAGGCCGAGCTGGCCACCCGGCGGCTCTTCCTACGCCAGTCCATGTTTGGCATCGGGGCCTTAGCGCTGGGCAATCTGCTTGGCGGCTGCAAGCGTTCCGTGCGCCAACCCTTCGACCTCGCCAACCCGATGGGCTTGAAATCGCCCCATTTTTTGCCGAAGGCAAAATCCGTCATCTACCTGCACATGGCCGGTGCACCCAGCCAGTTGGAGCTGTTCGACTACAAGCCCGACTTGGCCAAACTGGACGGCCAGGACTGCCCGCCTTCGTTGCTGGAGGGCAAAAAGTTCGCCTTCATCCGGGGCGTTCCGAAGATGCTCGGACCACAGGCCACCTTCGGGCAATACGGCCAATCGGGGCAATGGGTCAGTAACTACTTGCCTCATTTTCAGCAAGTTGTGGACGATGTGGCCATCATCAAGTCGCTTACCACCGACCAGTTCAACCATGCCCCGGCCCAGCTTTTCATGCACACCGGATCGCCCCGGCTCGGTCGCCCAAGCATCGGCTCATGGGTGACTTACGGCCTCGGCTCCGTCAACGAAAACCTGCCCGGTTTCGTCGTGCTCACCTCCGGTGGCAAAAACCCAGATGCTGGCAAAAGCGTCTGGGGAAGTGGCTTTTTGCCTTCCGTTTACCAGGGCGTACAGTGCCGCTCCGAGGGCGACCCCGTCCTTTTTATCAACAACCCCGACGGCATGGACACCGAACTGCGCCGGGCCAGCATTGACGCCATCAACGAAATCAACCAACTGAACCATGCCGAGTCGGGCGACCCGGAGACCCTCTCCCGCATCTCGCAATACGAAATGGCCTACCGGATGCAAATCAGCGCCCCAGAGGTGATGAACATCAACAACGAACCCGCCTACATCCACGAAATGTACGGCACCGAGCCGGGCAAGACCAGCTTCGCAAACAACGTGCTGCTTGCCCGCAGGCTGGTGGAAAAAGGGGTGCGTTTCTTGCAGTTGTTCGACTGGGGCTGGGATGCCCACGGCACGGACGAGTCGCTGGCCATTGACATCGGCATGCGCCGGAAATGCGAGTCGGTGGACAAGGCCATGACCGCCCTCATCCTCGACCTCAAACAGCGGGGATTACTGGAGGAAACGCTCATCATTTGGGGCGGCGAGTTTGGCAGGACGCCCATGCAGGAGAATCGCAACGGTTCCAAAATGCCCTTCAAAGGCCGTGACCACCACACAGAATGCTTCAGCATTTGGATGGCCGGCGGCGGCATCAAGGGCGGCGTCACCCACGGCGAAACGGACGAAATTGGGTACTCGACTGTGAGCGGAAAAGTCACTCCGCACGATGTTCATGCCACCATTTTGAACCAACTCGGATTTGACCACGAGGAAATGACCTACCAGTTCCAAGGTCGCCCCTTCCGGCTGACGGACGTGAGCGGGGAGGTAATTTCGAGTGTGGTTGCTTGATTTTAAGGGGCGAGCAATTTGATTTAAGATTTAAGATTACATGGTTTAAGATTTAAAATTGGTGGGACGTCGCCAATGATACAATATAAATTAAAGACCTCAATTCATCATTCATCATTTCACCATTCACCATTAAAGATTATGGCTTTGTCACGTAGAAAATTCCTCGCCACCACCACCGCAGCGACCTTCCTGAACCCACTGGCCTCCTTGGCCAAGCCAGACTTCATGGCCAAACCGGGTTTCTCGCTCACCGTTTTGGCCACCAACTGGGGCTTCAACGGAAGTTGGGATGCGTTTTGTGAAAAAGCAAAGGCCGCTGGCTACGATGGTGTGGAGGTCTGGCTACCCAGCGAAAAGGATCGCCCGGTTTTTCTGGAGGCAGTGGCAAAGCACGGCTTGTCCTTTGGGTTTCTTTGCGGGAGCGGCAATTCGGAGTACAAAAAGCATTTTGCCGAGTTTGAAAAAATGCTGCGGGATGGCGTTGACCTGAAACCGTTGTACTTCAATTGCCACTCCGGGCGTGATTGGTTTGATTTTGACCAAAACAAAAAATTCATCGAACTGGGTGCCGAGGTGGCCAAGTCGAGCGGCGTGCCGGTTTACCACGAGACGCATCGAGGCCGCATCATGTATTCCGCTCCGGTCACTCGGCGGTTCATGGAGGCTTACCCTGGCCTACGCCTAACGCTCGACATTTCGCACTGGTGCAACGTTCACGAGTCGCTGCTCGACGACCAAGCAGACAGCATTCAAATGGCGCTTTCCCGTACCGACCATATCCACGCCCGCATCGGCCACCCGGAGGGGCCGCAGGTCAACGACCCCCGAGCACCAGAATGGGAGGACGCCGTAAGCGCCCATTTTGCTTGGTGGGACAAGGTGGTGAAACGCAAAGCTGCTGAAGGCCAGCGCATGACCTTCCTCACAGAATTTGGCCCGCCAACCTACCTGCCCACCGTGCCCTACACCTTCCAGCCACTGGCCGACCAGTGGGACATCAATGTTTATATGCTGAAGACGCTGCGGGAGCGGTACGGTAAGTAAAGTTCGGCAGTTGACAGTTGGCAGTTGGCAGTCAAGACCGGGAATCACCACCTGATGCCCACTGTCGAACTGCCGAACTGATTCCCTATATTTGCCGAAATTTTTAATCAACTATTGATGGAAAACTTGAAAGCCTTCGCCAAAGAGGTCGGGTTGTTTTTGTCCAGCGGCATTTTTCTGAAAAACTTCGCCATGATTTTGGGCGTGGTGATAGGTTTTGTACTTCTATCCAACTGGTTTCTCGGTTGCTTCACCAACCACGGCGAGTCGGTGCAGGTGGACGATTTCACGGGGATGGACCTCAGCGATGCCAAGCGCCAAGGCAGGGACAAAGACTTTGCTTTTGAAGTGCTCGACTCTGTTTGGAAGGAAGGAAAACCGAGTGGCATCATTTTGAACCAAACGCCAAAGCCGCTGGCGAGGGTGAAGGAAGGTCGCAAAATCTACGTCACCGTCACCGGCGAACCAGAATCCTACCGACTGCCTGACATCAAGATGAGCGCCTACGAGTTTGACCGCTATGCCAAAAAAATAGCCAGTTTCGGTGTAAAATCAAGGGTAAAAGAGCGGGTTTACGACCGCAAACAGGCTGAAGGCTCCATCCTCTATTTTTACCACAATGGAAAAAAAATCACGGAAAGGGAGGTGAAATCGGGCTATTACGTCATGCCCGGCGACGTGCTGGAGTTCGTGGTCACAGAGCAACTGAGCAACGAACTCCAAGTGCCGGACCTCGTCTGCATGAACTACTCGGCGGCAGAGTTCCTGGTCAGCTCGTCCAACCTCATCATCGGCACGGTGAACGAAGAGGGCGACATCAGCAGCCAAGCCACCGCCTACGTTTCCCGCCAAGACCCCGCCGCTGGGCAGCCCGTGCAGATGGGCGGCCAAATCACCGTCTGGCTATCGCAAGCACCGCCGCCCGGCTGTGACGAAGGCCAGGATATTCCCGCTGATGATTCAAATGACCAGTAAGGATTTTGCCCCCGGCAACAAAATCGGCGATGTGTCGTTTTCAAAACCTCAAGTCAGTTTTAAATAAAAGAGAATAACATCCGACGATGAAATTTTTACACACTGCTTTTCTGCTGCTTTTCGTGGCAACCATGCTCCGTTCCCAATCGCTCGAAGTAGCGCCCGCACCCGGCAACCCCGTTTTGAGAAGTTTTGCTGCACAAAAAGCCGTCGAAAACGACATGCTGGTGGAACAGCTCACCGGCCACAAGCCGCCTGAACAGCACGCTGGAAACCGGAGCTATGACTGTCCACCCATTTTGGACGGTTACTTTTTGGACGCTGGTGATAGTCTTGAAATCATCATTGATACATTAGGTCTGATGAAAGATACCTTTGCGGCCACACTCAGCATTGACAATCAAGGTAGCTTGCAATATGGCTCGGTTGTCTTTGGTGCAGAGGAATTGTACTTGGCCTACTATTCAACGCCGGGCCTCACTGGGGCCGAAACGGAAACCATTCTGTTCAAACTTTCTCAGCCCGGCCACGACACGATTGTGCCAATTGAAATCCATTTGCGGCGCAAGGCACGGGAGGTGGTTACGCAGCCACAAACCGTTCAGCCCGAGTCAATTACGACATTTTGCCTTGGCAATGAACTGGATTTTGCGAAGCCAAAAGCATGTAGCCGTTCCTTCGATTGCCCAGACGACTACGACGGTGCTGGCTTGCCGATTTACCACCTTTCTTCCTACGATTACCCTGACACTTGTCTGGTTTATTACGCCAGTCGCTTCCCCGGTGTGGACACTGTCTGCATCCGAATCTGTGACGAGTGGGGTGTCTGCGACGTGTTCAAAGTGCCGTACATCATCCCCGGTGACACGGTTTCCATTGCTTCGAAGCCTTTTTTCGATGATTTTTCTTCCTACGATGGGCCGTATCCAAGTGCCGATTTTTGGCTGGACAAAAGCGTCTATCTCAACTACACCTTGGCGAAGGACCCGCCATCGGTCGGCCTCGTGACTTTCGATGGGCTGAACCATCGGGGCGATGTTTACAACATCGTCAGTGGGGTGGGGGACAGGCTGACTTCGAAGGCGATTGACCTGAGCAGCTACACTGCCAGCAGCAACGTGTTCCTGCGTTTTTTCTTGTCACCGAAGGGTTACGGCCTGCCGCCCGATGTTACTGATAAAATGACGCTGGAGTTCAGAAATGACGACGGGGAATGGGTGCTGGCTGGCACTTACCTTGGCACGGGCGAGGTTCCGATTGATTCCTTTCCACCGTTCTTGTTTTATGCCATCAAAGTGGACGACCCGCAGTTTTTTCATGAGGCGTTCCAATTCCGTTTTTCCGCCAACACTTCGCCGGGCGGCTCCGTGGATTTATGGCATTTGGATTATGTGCAGTTGAGCAAAAATGAAGGCTCGGACGACAATTTCCCGGACATCGCCTTTACTCAACTTCCCACCTCTATTTTGAAAAACTACACCGCCATGCCTTGGGAACATTTCAAGGGGCATGTTGCTGACGAAACGCAAGACCAGCTGCAATCACATTTTTTCAACCATTTTGACGATACCAGGGCACTTTCGGCCTCAAGTGTTTCATACAAGGAGCTTGTAACGGGTTCGAATATTGGCAGTTTCTTCACCGTTGTTGAGAGCGGAACAGACAACAACATGCCACCAAAAGAGCATTCGCTTCGCAATCGAACCATTCCCGCTGGAAATTTCACCCAAATAAAAAATGACCTCGACGGCATACCTGTTGGTGGTCTGCGGGTGTTGGAAACTACGTTTGCTTTTGCCGAAACAAGCCAGGGCGTCATCTTTGAACCCAATGATACGGTGAAGTTGAAGAACAACTTCTCCAATTACTTCGCCCACGACGACGGCACCGCAGAGTGGCAGGTGTACATCGCCCATGCGGTGGAGGGTGAACAGTTTGCATCAAAATTCCACGCCAACGTGGAAGATGACCTTGAGGCTGTTCAAATCATGTTCCCGCAAGTCAACGGTGATGTGCAGGAGCAGCTTTTCAACCTGAAAATCTGGGTTGGCTCCTTGGACACCGACCCTGTGTTTGTTCGTTCCTTGCTTAAACCCTTTTACCCTAACAACGTGTATGACACCTTGCAGGGCTTCACCACCTACGTGCTCGACGATTTTGAGGGTACGCCAATGCCCGTCACCATTCCAGAAGGAAGCGATTTCTACGTGGGTTTTGAGCAGGCATCGGCGGCAGTGCTGGGCATACCGATCGGCTTCGACCTGCAAAATGCCTGCGACTGCAATTGGTCGAACCTCACTGGCAACGGGTGGTCAAAGTTTTCATCCAACCTTCCCGGCTCGCTCATGATTCGCCCGGTTTTTGGCACAACCACCAACACCAACAGTGGTGCAGGCGAAGTGGCCAATGGGGTTTCCGGGGTCAATATTTACCCAAACCCAAGCACTGGCCAGATCAATTTTTCACTGGAGGAAAGCAACTACCACGATTTCCAGGTAGCCATTTTCAACAACCTCGGCCAAGCAGTCAGCCAAGGCAGCTTGGAACGAAGCCTTGACCTAAGCGCACTGCCCAGTGGCGTTTACCATGTCCGGTTGGTGAATGAAAAAACGGGCGAGCTTTTCAGTGAGCGGTTAATTTTGGCAAAAGATTAATTTTGCGGGTAAATGGCGGTGAAGGCTGAAAATCAATTCGGGTCTCGTTGTCAAACAATTGAAAATCAGGCAATTGCCTCAGCTTTTGCCTTTTCCACGAACACTTTTTACTTTCTGAAATGGACATTACCATACAAGAACTAAAGCAAAGAATGGATGCCGGAGACTCGGATTTCGTGCTGATTGACGTACGTGAGCCGTATGAGCATGAAGAATTTAATGTCGGTGGGATGCTGGTTCCAATAGGCGGTTTCATGGCGGCTATCCCCGAACTGATGGCCCACAAAGAAGAAGAGGTGGTGATTTATTGCCGCTCTGGAAACCGTAGCGGGATGGCCAAGCAACTGCTCGAAGCGTCGGGTTTCACAAATGCGAGGAACTTAACGGGCGGGATGTTGGCTTGGCAAGCAAGCTTTGGGTAGGATTTGGAAAAACGATACGATTGCTCCGAGCAATCGTATCGTTTTCAAGGAATATCAGGACTTGGTTTTCACATAACTTTTCACGCTGTCGCCACTCAATTTTTTGACCAAACGCTCGGCATCGGCCATGTTGTCAAAGCGGTCAACCAGCACCACTGCGTACTTTCCACGGTCAAATAGCTCCACACGGGCATTGTCGTAGCCCATTTTGTTCAACTTTTTCACCTGCGATTCAGCCAAGGCTTTCTTGGAAAAAGAACCAGCCAGTACCATGTACTTGCCTTCGGAATAGGTTGCTTTTTCAGCGGAATCCGAGGCGGTTGTCCCTGTCTTGGTGGTGGATTTCGAGCCAATGGCTTTTTTTACGGCATCGTCAACATCGTCTTCAGCGGGTGCGTCATTGGCCGAAGTTTCAGAATTATTACCGGGTGCTGTGCTGGTGGCAGGCTTCGTGGTCGAAGTTTGGTCGGTCGTGGCATTGCCTTTTGCAGCGCCAGTTGAGTCAACGTTTTCGTCTATTTCGTAGTCGTAAACATCGCCGTCCTCAATTTCGACGGAGTCTGCGGCTATTTCGGTCTTGTCTTTTGGCTTGTCGCCGTTGAAGACATTGGTCATTTTATAAACCAAAAAAAGGATGGCCATGATGCAGATGCCAACGATGGCGATGGTAACGTAGTCAAGTTTGGACATGGTATCAGAAGTTATGATTTGATAATCAATAAGTTGCGAAGCGTCATTGCATTTTATTTTCAAGAAAATAGACGGCGGCTTCAGGGGTAAAATTAGTTTGAAATGTTGGAAACAGCAAACGCCTACGGCTGCTTACCTTCGCTGCTGCACTTTTTTCATACGGACAAAGACTTTTTAAAGAAAATGAACCTCAAAATAATATCCGCCGGGGCTGGTTCCGGCAAGACCTACCGCCTCACGCAGGAGCTGGTTGGGCTTTTGGCCTCCGGCAATGTGCGGGCAAGCGGCATCATCGCCACCACGTTTACCAACAAGGCCGCCGCCGAGTTGCAGGAACGGGTGCGGGTGCGGCTGCTCGAAGAGGGGCTGCCCCAAGCTGCCAACGACCTTTCCAACGCCCTCATCGGCACGGTGCACGGACTTGGCGTGAAGCTGCTCAAACGATTTGCCTACGAGGCCGGTGTATCGCCGCAGGTGGACATCATCGCCGACGAGGACCAGCAGATGCTGTTCAACCAGTCACTTTCGATGGTGCTGACCAATGAGCGGGTAGAGGAAATGGAGCGCCTATCCGATCGGTTGGGCCTTTCAAAATCAGATTTTGGGAAGACGGACTGGCGCAAACTGCTCAAGGACCTCGCTGAAGTCGTCCGTGCCAACGACTTTAGTGAGGAAGTCTTGGAGGTCAGCAAGCAACGCTCGTTTGAGACGTTTGCCCGGTTTCTGGATCCCGTCATTGACCGGACACCGGAGGCTTGGAACGAACTGATAAACGAGCAAATCGAGGCCACCATTTCAAGGCTGGAAAACAACGGAGACACCACCAAAGTGACCGCCGATGGTGTCAAGTCACTCCGTGAAATAAAGGCCGATTTACGGCTTCGTGGCAATTTGAACTGGCATCAGTGGGCCAAAATTGCGAAGACAAAAGTGGGTGCAAGAAGTCGGGACGACCTCGAAGAATTGGTCGGGTTAGCCAACACCCATCTTGGCCATGGAGGTCTTCGTGACGATGTTAAGTCGTTCATTTTCAACATCTTCGAACTGGCGGCTGCGGCTATAGACGAGTTCGAGCGCTTTAAAAAAAGCCGAGGTCTTATTGACTACAACGACATGGAGTGCTACGTCAAGCACCTCCTCGACGACCCGACGGTGCAGGAGGTGCTGGCCGAGGAACTCGACCTGCTGCTAGTGGACGAGTTTCAAGACACCAACCCGTTGCAACTCGAAATTTTCTTGAAACTTTCCCAATTTGCCCGCCATTCCATCTGGGTGGGCGACCCGAAGCAGAGCATCTACGGGTTCCGGGGCGCCGACCCGCTGCTGATGCAGGCCATCATCGAGGGGCAGGGTGGGTTGCAGTCAGAGAATATACTGGCGTACTCTTGGCGCTCAAGGGAGGATGTGGTTTTTGCAACAAACGCCATTTTTACCAAAGCATTTTCAAACTTGCCCACCGAACAGGTGGCCCTGCAACCCAAGCGCCGCAAGCTGGCCACGCTTGACTCGGCCAACAAACAGCATGAGCCGCCCGAAATGGGCAATGCGCTGGTACATTGGCACTTCAACTATGACGGTGAAGGTCGAAAACCGGGCAAAGAGTGGCTTCACCATTGCATCGCTGAGGCACTTCGGATAAACCTGGAGCGTGGCATTTCCATTTTGCCGAAAGGCGAAAAGAACTACCGGCTGGCGCAACCCGGCGACGTGGCCATCCTCTGCCGCTCCAACAACGACTGCCGTGACGTGGCCGGGGCGCTGCACCGGGCAGGGTTGAGGGCCGCCATTTCAAGGACGGGGTTGATGGCCACTGCCGAGGCAAAGCTGATTTTGGCCTGCCTTAAGTTCATCCTCAACAAATACGATTCGCTCTCCGTGGCGGAGATTTTGCTGCTGGCGGCCCGATTGGAGCTGCACGAAATCGTGGAAGACCGACTGGCCTACCTTGAAGCCTCCGAGGACGCCAAGCCGGACTACAAATGGGGTGAGCAGTACGAGTTCGTTCAGCAACTGAATGCGCTTAGACCCCAGGTGGCCGAACTTTCCGGCTCCGAAATCTTGTCGCTGCTGTTGGAAGAGCTTGACCTCCGGCGCATCATCGTCACTTGGGGCAATGTGGAGCAGCGCCTCGCCAATGTGGACATGCTCATTCATTTTTCCCTCCAATACGAACAGGCTTGCAACCGCCTGCACAGTGCTGCTTCGTTGGGTGGTTTTTTGTTGTGGGCAAATGATTTGGCACAAAACGAAAATGACTTGCAAGGCTCAGGAGAAAATCCGCTGGCTGTCAATGTACTGACCTACCACAAAAGCAAGGGGCTTGAATACCCCATCGTGATTTGTCACAGCTTGGAACAGTCGCTGAGGGAGGACGTTTGGGGCATTTCGCTGGTGCCGGATTCAGTTGTGATTGACCTCGACAACCTCTTGGGCAATCGTTGGGTGCGGCTTTGGGTGAACCCCTACGCAGACCAGTTCAAGGGCACTATGCTGGAGGAGCGCATGGCCGATTCTCCAGAAAAAGCCCAAAAACGGGTGGCTGCGCTGGCTGAAGACAACCGCTTGATGTACGTTGGGCTGACCCGTGCAAGGGACTACCTCGTGTTCCCGACCCGTGAAAAGCAGCCCATTTGGCTCAACCGTGTTTGCAACAATGGGCAAGAAGAGCAGCCCGCCTTGGATGCCAACTCCAGCGAAACATATTGGGACTGGGAGGGCAAAACCCTGATGATTTCAACTGAGGTCAGCCATTTCCCGAATGATTTCCCACATGCCACGCTTCAGGATGCCGCTTGGAACCAGATTTCAGAGCGGAGCGGAAGGGGAGAATTTCCTGTGTTGACGGCCATCTCAGAGTCTGATTCGAACGGCAATCAGTTGACTGTCTTGGGCCAAGTCAATTGTTTCAGCGCTTTTTCACTACCAGAAGTGCCAGAGCGGCAACGGGTGGCAGCGGTATTCAAGGATTTTTTGGTAGCCACTAGTCAGGGTTCGGCACAAAGGAGGGAAGCCGAGGTTTCGGAGCAATTGATTGCACGGTTTGAAGTGCAAGACCTCGTGGAGCCAGCGGATTTTTTGGTAAAATCCCAGGCTTTTGATGGTTGGTTGAAATCTCAATTTCAATATTCGCAGATTGCGGCTTGTTTCCCCGTACGTAAATTCTTTGAAGGAAAGTTATTTGAAGCCAATATTGACCTGCTGTTGGAAACAGCGGATAGGTTGGTGGTGCTCAAATTGAGCAAGTTTGTGGGCGATGGAAAAAACCGGCAGCGGAACTTGAAAAATTTAGCGCAGGAGATGAGGTTGGAGAAGCAGATATTGCAGGAGCAATTTGGCAAGCAGCTCGTGGATTTCTGGGTTGTTTTCGTGCTTTACGGAGAAGCTTATGAGTTGGGCATATGAAAAAGGGGGTAGAGCTGGTCGCTCTGCCCCCTAGTTTTAGTTAGAGATTAAGATTATTTGTTTGGATAATGCATCAATTGTTAGGTGTGGAGATTTTTTCAGAGGCAAAAATCACTTTGTATTCTCCTTCAGGTTGTAGATTTTTTTCGGTTTTCTTTTGGCTTGCGAAAACTGCATTTGCTGCTGCAGCACCTTCGGTTTCTAAGTTTGTGCCGTAAGTGTAAACCATTGTGCCATCACTATGTCCGAAATCAAGCACACCGAGGTCGTTGCCTGGGTTTGAGCCATAGGTATTTGGCGTAGAAAAAGGGTCGTTTTCATTGTCAATCAGGCTGATTTCTACAGTTGTGTCCTCTGGAATGAAGGTGAAAAGCAGGGTCTCTTTGCCAGCAAAATATTTGATACGTGGCTCGTCAGTGACAAATCCGAAAGAAATATAAGCTTTGTCTGGAGCTTCCATCGGGCCGTCAACCCTTGCATTTTCGATCCAAGTTCCGCTGATGTTGTCGAGACCAGCATAAACAAAGCCTACTGGAGCAACAATGGTAACCTGGCCAGAACCGGTGTTAGAACGCTTGGTAGGAGCGATAGATTCGCCCGGCACCACGAACACTCCCCAAGTAATTTGGTCGTCCATCAGCTTCAACTTGAAGTTCAATTCAGCGATAGCGTTTTCCATTTGAGCAGAAAGCTGGAAGCTCAGAAGGAGGGCGAAGCTGGCGATGATGGTGCGGAAAGTGTTCATTGTTTTTGAATTTTACTCGTGAATGAAACTGTTGCTGTGTTCGATGCTACAAATATGGCGGCGATGGGAAAGGATTTTTTGAAGATTTTCGTAAAACTGTGACGCTGCTTCAGTGCTCGTATTTTTCAAAAATGCTATTCTGTATGCTTTTTTGATAAGAAAGCCTGATATATGAAGCTAAGATTCGTCCTATCGTTGTGACAATGTATCGGATCTATTATTTCTAATTTTCTTGAATTTTAGTTCTTTCTATCTTCATTCATACCTCTGGAAGCCTTTCTATATTTGCGATAAGTTTCGGGGCGGGAGGGGTGGAAGGCTGGGATTTCAGCACCAACAACTTCGAGACTGAGTTTTACACTAAATCTTTAGAAAAATGATTCAAAGAATTCAATCCATTTTCTTGCTGCTTGCCGCAGCCTCGGGGTTTGGGGTTTTGGCATTGCCGTTTGCATCTACCGTTGAAGCTGTTCAAGGTTCTACCTTATTCTCGGATAGGGTGTACTCCATTGGCGACAATATTGGGTTGCTGGTGCTTTTTGTCGTGGCTGGGGCCTTGTCAATTGCGTCCATCTTTCTTTACAACAACCGGCAATTGCAGATGAAAATAGGTAGGATAGCGCTAATTGCCAATATCTTGGGGATTGTACTGGCTATCATTCTTTTCTGGCAAGATTTGTCGAATATTGGCAGCAGTGAAGTAGATGACGGGTTTGGCATCTATTTGCCGGCCTTGTTTATCGTTTTCGCTGGGTTGGCGTTGAGGGCCATCAAAAAGGACGAGGCTTTGGTGAGGTCAGCTGACAGGCTCAGGTAACAAACAATAGTTTTTAAAACAAGAAAGTCGTTACCAGCATTGCTAGTAACGAGGGTGCGGCTGCCATTTGATGTATATTTGTGAGAATAAAAACATCCACACACAT
>CAZDSU010000018.1:13668-94600 GCA_964508135.1 uncultured Saprospiraceae bacterium | reverse complement strand
CTATCCTGGGTTGATTATGTAGGAACAGACAAAACCTAACGCTCAAAAGTATAATTCACTAACAATCCTACCCAACTGGTTGTGGATTTGTGCATTTAAATCGATTACGGCTGGTACATTAAGTTGTAAAGTAAAATGGTCTGAAAATGGGTTGGGTAACGGTAGAAACGTAACTGGTGCTTGATTCTTGTTGATAGTCGGAGTGGTTACCCCTATTTTTACTACCCAAAAATCATGACCCCCTTGACAATCTTCAGTCTTTTCGCCAGAAATGTTGGAATAAGAAAATCCTCCCAAGATATATGCCCCGTCGTTAGTTTGTTGTAGTGAGTACGCTCGGTCTTCAAATTCCCCTCCAATGGTTTTTTGCCATTGGATATCCCCGAGTGGAGATAGCTTAACAATCCAATAGTCACCATAACCACGGCTGTTTTCAGTTTTGTCGCCTGAAATATTGGACAAGGAATAACCGCCGAGCAAATAACCTCCATCAGTCGTTTGCTGGAGAGTTGTAAGATAATCAAAGTCTGTTCCCCCAATGGTGTTTTGCCACTGAATTGAACCCATGTCATTCAATTTCACCACCCAATAATCATATCCTCCAACGCCGTTTTCTGTTTTGTCACCAGAAATATCGGACAAAGACTCCCCTCCAAGGATATATCCCCCATCGCTGGTTTGCAGCAGAGCATTCAGCCTATCGTATTCCGACCCGCCAATGGTCTTTTGCCATTGAATTATACCTAAATCATCTAGTTTTACAACCCAATAATCCTCTTTCCCATGGCTATCTTCAGTCTTGTCCCCTGAAATATCTGATTTAGTAAATCCACCTAAAATATAACCGTTGTCACTTGTTTGCTGCAAAGACGTGAAAAAGTCATAGTCCGCTCCACCGATAGTATTTTGCCAATGAATATTACCACTTGCATCTAATTTTACTACCCAATAATCATAGCTTCCTTGAGAATTCTCTATCTTGTCACCAGAGATACTGGAATCGGATCTGCCACCAATAATAAACCCTCCGTCGTTTGTTTGCTGTACTTCACTGAGTACGTCATAGCTGGTGCCTCCAATGGTATTCTGCCATTGTATGTGGCCATCTGCATCAAGTTTCAGTATCCAATAATCACTAAGTCCATGATTGTCTTCGGTCTTATCACCTGAAGTGTTTGATTCAGTATATCCGCCTAAAATGTACCCACCATCAGTCGTTGTGTTGAGCGTGGAAAGCTGATCAATTTCCGATCCTCCAATGGTGTTTTGCCAAAGGACTTCGCCGTTAGCATCCAATTTCACTACCCACATATCCTGCCCACCTTGGTTATCCTCGGTTTTATCCCCTGACGAGTTGGATGCCGAATACCCTCCCAAGATATATCCGCCATCACTCAGTTGATGTATAGCGTGAAGCCAGTCACCATCCGACCCGCCGATAGTGTTTTGCCATTGTATAGGGGGAGCTTGAGCATTTAAACAGGAAGGCGTCAAGAAAGAAATAAGTAGGAAGGAGTAGAGAGAAAAAAATTTCATTTTGAAAGATTGGGATATTAAAAATGGTCATTGAATCAGTTTTGGATTTTAGGTTATTGGGTAAAAATACAAAAAAAATCAGTTCATGTTCATCTTTGTCTCAACCATCAAGTCGCAAACATGCTCTTAAGGAAAAGTCTACTTTCTATTTCAGCAAGCAGAAAATGAATCAAGAAAAGCTGTGCCTTCACCGCGACTTTCCGCTATCTTTGCCCCGCTTTTTTAAAATATGTTCGAAAAATGCCGACTACAGCTGCCCAACCCATCCAGTTCAAAAAAGGAAAACTGAGCAACGAAACCTTGCTCAAGCTCTATCGCCGACTACTCAAACCCAGAATGATTGAGGAAAAAATGCTCATCCTGCTGCGGCAGGGGCAGATTTCCAAATGGTTCAGCGGCATTGGGCAGGAGGCCATTGCCGTTGGTGTCACCAGCGCCCTGTTGCCGGATGAGTTGGTATTCACCCTGCACCGCAACCTCGGCGTTTTCACGGTGCGAGACGTGCCGTTGGCCACGCTGTTTTCACAGTGGCAAGGCAAAAAAAGCGGCTTCTCGAAAGGCCGGGAGCGCTCATTTCACTTCGGAACTTTGGACTATGGCATCGTGGGTATGATCAGTCACCTCGGCCCACAATTGGCACTTGCCGATGGCGTAGCATTGGCACACAAACTCAAAGGCGAAGGCCGGGTCGCATTGGCTTTCAGTGGCGAGGGCGGCACGAGTGAGGGCGATTTCCACGAGGCACTGAACGTGGCCGCCGTCTGGGACTTGCCCGTGATTTTTATCGTTGAAAACAACGGCTACGGCCTTTCCACTACCACGAAGGAGCAGTTTCGCTGCGCAAATATTGCCGACAAGGGCATCGGCTATGGCATGAAGTCCGTCATCATTGACGGCAACAACATCCTCGAAGTTTACAACACCCTCGACAAACTGGCCGTCGAAATGCGCAAGAACCCACACCCCGTGCTGGTGGAGTGCAAGACCTTCCGAATGCGTGGCCACGAGGAGGCAAGCGGCGTGAAGTACGTTCCGAAGGAACTGCTGGAAGAGTGGGCGCTGAAGGACCCCCTCGAAAACTACGAGCGTTTTTTGCTCGAAGAGGGCGTTTTGGATGAAAAAACGGTGGCCAAATTCCGCAAGGAAATCAAGGAAGAAATCGAGGCAGCTTGGAAAATCACGGTCAGCGAACCAGAAATTGAACCGGATTTGGTGGAGGAATTGGGTGATGTTTACGCTCCCGTGCCAGTTGGCAGTTCGACAGTTGGCAGTTGGCAGTCAAATGCCGGGTCGAAAACTGAAAAGCGGTACATTGATGCAATATCTGATGGACTCAGGTTGGCCATGCAAAAGCATGAAAACCTCGTGCTAATGGGTCAAGACATCGCTGACTACGGCGGCGTTTTCAAAATCACGCAGGGCTTCATGGAGGAGTTTGGAAAGGAGCGGGTGCGCAACACGCCCATTTGCGAAAGCGCCATTGTGGGCACGGCGCTGGGCCTGAGCTTGAAGGGTTTTAAGTCAATGGTGGAGATGCAGTTTGCCGACTTCGTGACCTGCGCCTTCAACCAAATCGCGAACAACCTCGCCAAGATCCACTACCGCTGGGGCGTGAACGCTGATGTGGTGGTCAGGATGCCGAGTGGCGGCGGGGTAGGGGCGGGGCCATTCCATTCGCAGAGCAACGAAGCCTGGTTCGTGCACACACCAGGTTTGAAAGTGGTCATTCCGAGCACGCCCTACGACGCCAAGGGACTGCTGTTGGCGGCGTTTGAAGACCCGAACCCGGTCATGTATTTTGAGCACAAAGCGCTGTACCGCAGCATCATGGAGGAGATTCCAGACGGTTACTATACCGTCGAAATCGGCAAGGCGAGGGTGGCACGGGAAGGCTCGGCGGTGAGCGTCATCACCTACGGCATGGGCGTTCACTGGGCGCTGAAAGTTTGCGAAGCGGAAGGTATTGATGCCGACATCATTGACCTTCGCACGCTCTTACCGCTTGATTATGAGGCAATTAGCGCTTCGGTGAAAAAGACGAACCGGGTCGTCATCCTCCACGAGGACACGCTCACAGGCGGCGTCGGCGGCGAGCTTTCCGCCTGGATTTCAGAGCACCTGTTCGAGCACCTCGACGCCCCGGTGAAGCGGGTGGCGGGGCTGGACACACCGATTCCGTTTGCCGTTCCGTTGGAGCAGAATTTTATGCCAGTGGAAAGGTTTAGGGAGGCGGTGAAGCAATTAGCAACTTACTGATTATTGTGTTTATGTGTTTGGGTGTTTGCGTGTTTTGGGGGCACAGCTATTAGCGCACTCGAACCAATTTTGCAGACTTCATCTCAAACACTCAAGCACAAAAACACTCAAGCACTATAAAAAAATGAACATCCTGCTCTGTACTGCCGAAGAACTGATGCTGACCACTTTCGAGTTCCGCTTTCGCAAGAACGGTTGGAAGTTGATGGTGGCAACCAACGCTAAAATGGCGCTGGAAAAGACCCGAAGCCTGCTGCCCGACTTGGTCGTGGTGGACTTGGAAATGCCCAATTTCGAGGCATTGGACATCGTGCAGTTCATCAGAAATGAGACCATCGTTGAGCTGCCGATTCTGACCTACGGCACGGTGGAAAACGAGCAACTACTGCTCGAATCGCTGAGGCTTGGCGCAGACGACTTCGTGATTGCGCCTATCAAGCCGGACGAACTGACGATTCGCATCAAGCGGCAGTTTTGGAAGAAGAAGACAGTGGACAACCCAGTGGCGGAAAGCACCGAAGCATAATTTTTCAAATATGGAAGGACTGCTAAAATTCACTTGCGAATGTTGCGGGCAATTGATTGACCAATGGCCCGCACTGGCGTTTGGCACACCGTCACCCTACTTCGAGCTATCGAAGACGGATCAAAAGCAGTTGGGGAAAATCAGTTCAGATTTTTGCCAAATCACCTACCCGGATCAGACCGACCGTTTCATCCGGGTGGTGATGAACCAAAAAGTGCTCGACCATTGCACCGACTTGGAGTATGGGGTTTGGGTTTCAATGAGCGAAAAGAGCTTTGCCGACTACAAGGCCAATTTCCACAACAACAACCATGAGGCCACCTACACGGGTTACCTCAGCAACCGGATTCCGGGCTACGAGCATACGCTCATCATACCCATGACCGTCAAGGCAAAAAAGGGTGGCCAACGCCCTGAAACCTTCCCCATGCCTGAGTTTCGACACCCATTTGTCATTGATTTTTACGAAGGAATTTCAAAAGCGGAAGCCGAGCGCCGCATTAAGGAACTGTTTTTGAATAAGTTGCCCAAGAATTAACATTGGACGGTTTGGCAATCAAAAACTCTGTTAGAGTTTCGAAACTCTAACAGAGTTTTTGATTGCCAAACCGTCCAATGTCAACCGTCTCAAGCATGAAAGGAATCATCCTCGCCGGGGGCCTCGGCACCCGCCTCTATCCGTTGACGCTCGTCGTGAGCAAGCAAATGATGCCGGTTTACGACAAACCGATGATTTACTACCCGCTGGCCACGTTGATGCAGGCGGGCATCAAGGACATCCTCATCATTTCCACGCCTTACGACCTCCCAAATTTTGAGAAATTGCTCGGTGACGGCAGCGAAATCGGCTGCAACTTCGAGTACGTGGCGCAGTACGAACCGAATGGCTTGGCGCAAGCATTCGTGTTGGGCGAAAAATTCATCAACGGTGAGCCTGCGGCGCTGATTTTGGGCGACAATATTTTTTACGGCGCGGGTATGGCCGAGCTGATGCAGGCCAGCGCCAACCCCGACGGTGGGGTCATCTTCGCCTACCAGGTGGCCGACCCAGAGCGCTACGGCGTGGTGGAGTTCGATGATAATTTCAAGGCCATTTCCATTGAAGAAAAACCTACCAAGCCGAAGTCAAATTATGCCGTTCCCGGTTTGTATTTCTATGACAATCAGATAGTTGACATCTGCAAGAACCTAAAGCCCAGCCCACGGGGCGAGTACGAAATTACCGACGTGAACCGCATCTACCTCGAAATGGGCAAGCTCAAGGTTGCTGTTTTGGGCAGGGGCGTAGCTTGGTTAGATACGGGTACGCACTCCTCGCTACTGCAAGCGGGGCAGTTTATTCAGGTCATCGAGGAGCGGCAGGGCCTTAAAATTGGCTGCATCGAGGAGGTGGCTTGGGAAATGGGCTTCATTGACGATGCCCAGCTCGAAAAACTTGGCCACAAGTTCATCAAAAGTGGTTACGGCGAGTACCTGTTGCGGTTGTTGAAATAGAGCGGCTTGATTTTTGCTATTTACATGGTCTGGCCTCACGGCAAAATTCGACACTCAGTAGAAAAACAAGCAACTATGAACTTTGACAAACACCGACCCTGCCGCTTGGTGAGGGCGTTTACCCTGCTTTTTTTAGCTTCAATCCTGTTCGCTGCCTGCCAAGGCGACCTGCCCAATGTGCCTATCGAACAGGAATTTACCAAAGAAAAATTGGAAGAATTAGGTGCTATGCTGCGCCAGGAGCTGCTCGACCAGTACGATTTCCTGCCCGAACTTCCGCCTTATGACACCTCGGTTTATTGGTACGTGCAAACGCTCTACGAACAGGCCACCAGCACCATGCACCTCGACAAGCAGTCGCCAGCATACAACAAATGGGACCAAGACCGACAATGGAAGGTTTTTATCATTAAAAATGAGAACGAGCGCTTTGCCTTTACCTTGCCCGGTGGCGACTTTTTCATCTCCACGGGCATGTTAAAGAGCTTCAAAAAAGATTACGAATTGTATGCTATGCTCTCCTTCGAAGCCATGCTGATGAACGATGGGCATTTGCTGGCGCAATGGATAAAGGAATACAATTCGCTGACAATCAACAATTTAATTGAGGACAATGACCAACCAAACTCGCTCTCCGCTGAGGTGTTGGCACAAGAAATGACCACGTTCATATTCGATTGGGAGATGGTGGAGGCGGTGGACAAAGCGGCCATCGAAAATACCTGCTCGACCTCCATCCTGAGTCCCCTTGGCTTGTTGCCCTTTTTGTCAAACCCAGATTTTGACGAAGCCAAGTGGTTGCAAACACGCCCATCCTACGAGAACAGGGCTGATATTTTGCCCGAAATAGCTGACGAAGGCTGCAACAACCGGCAGCATGGCAGCAATTACCAGCGTTTTGTCCTGGATGTGTTGGACTAGGTATGGAGGTCTGAGGTATGGAGGGATGTCTCGACGGGCATACCACCATACCTCATACCTTCATACCTCCAATCCCCAGCCCAAAAAGCGCAAAATCATACTTCACCGGATCTTCGGGGTCGAATTCACGCAACCTTTCCGTCAATTCGAGCACCGCTTGCCAGTCGGTTTGTGGACGTTGCAGCAGCCCAAAGCGTCGGGCGTGGCGTTCCACATGCACATCGAGGGGAACGAGAAGTTGGGCAGGTTTGATGTTTTTCCAGAGGCCGAAATCCACGCCCCGGTCGTCGCTCCTGACCATCCAGCGGAGGAACATGTTGAGCCGCTTGCAGGTGCTCTTGGTGGCAGGGGAGGGCACGTGCTTTCGGGTACGCTGCGGGGCGTCGGGCACCGAGAAAAACAGCTCTCGAAAACCTGCAATTCCATTTCCCGTATCAACATCTCCAGGTTTCATTTTCATCAAAAAGGAGGTTTCCAGCGAGTCGTGGTTTTGGTAATACCACTGGAAAAATTCCAAGAAATACAGCGTGTCGGTCGCCTGAAAAGTGCGGTGCTTGAAGTTCAGGAACGGCTTCCGGTCTTGTTCCTGGTGGTGGAGGATAAAGTCGAGGGGTGCGTTATCCATCAGCCCAAAGAGTTCGTTGGCTTTGTTGATGATGGTCTTGCGCTGGCCCCAAGCAAGCATGGCCGTCCAAAATGCCGTGATTTCGATGTCCTGCAATTTGGAAAAACGGTGCGGCACGCCAATCGGGTCGTTTTCAATAAAATTGGGGCGATTGTATTTTTCGACGCAGTCGTCAAGGAAGATTTTCAGGTCGGCGTTTGTCATTTTTTCAAGTCAATCGTCAGGTGGGCGTCCGAAGAAATGGTTTGGTAGTACTGTTTTTCAAAAAAAATACTGACATTTGCATTGTCTGAAAGGCATCTAAAACAAAACTGCCATCCCTCACGGGCACAAAAAATGACCGCAACACTCACATATACCCTTGTCCTCGCCGCCATTTACTTTGGCATTAAAGCCATTGAGTACATGGAGCAGCGGGAACAATGAAATTGAGAAAATAGGAAATTGAGAAATTGGAAGAACTGTCGTTTCTCACTCCCTCAAGCTCTCAATCTCTCACTCCCTCAATCTCTGTAGAAAGTCGTTTGTACATGTCCAGTTTAGCCAGCCCAATACGCTGGAGGAAATGGCAGGAAGACACCCGCAGTACCCCCATCCCGTACTTCATACTCCGCCTGAAATTAATGGAAGAAGCCTCCTCGAAATACTTCGTGGGGCAAGTGACTTCGGCAATGTCGAAGCCAGCGAAGACGATTTGCGACAGCATTTCATTGTCAAAAACAAAGTCGTCCGAGTTTGCCTCAAAGTTGATGGTCGTCAGCACCTCCCGGTTGAAAGCACGGTAGCCCGTGTGGTACTCCGAGAGTTTGTAGCTGATGAGCAGGTTTTGAGAAAGCGTCAAAAACCGGTTGAAAACGTACTTGTACAGCGGCATCCCGCCCCGGAGCGCCCCCTTGCCGAGGATGCGGCTGCCGAGCACCACCGGGTACAGCCCTTCGCCGATGATGTTCACGAAGGAGGGAATCAGCAGCGGCGTGTACTGGTAATCAGGGTGGAGCATGATGACGATGTCGCCGCCAAGTTCCAGTGCCTTGCGGTACAGCGACTTTTGGTTGCCGCCGTAGCCCTTGTTTTTCTGGTGCTCGATGACGTGGTTGAGGCCCAATTTTTTGGCCAAAGCCACGGTGTTGTCACGGCTGGCATCGTCGCAGAGGATGACCTCGTCAACGAGTGGGAACGGGATTTCGGCGTAGGTTTTTTCGAGCGTCAGGGCTGCGTTGTAGGCTGGCAGCACGACGATGACCTTTTTTCCTTTGTACATTTGCGCTGTATTCGTTGCTAAAAAATGGCTGCAAAGATAGAAAAGACATTAGACGATAGACTTTAGACTTTTGACTGGCTTCAGCGTTCTTGCCGGAAGCCCATCTAAAGTCTAAAGTCTATCGTCTTTCGTCTCCAAAAATGCCCATGAAAAAAATCATACTTCTTTCAACATTGCTCCTTTTGCATTTTTTCGCTTCGCAAATGCGGGCGCAAACCGTTTACGTTGCTCAAAATACCACTGGCTCCGGCGCTTCTTGGGCCGATGCTACCGGCAACCTCAAAGCCGCCCTCTACAACGCCACGGCAGCCACCCAAATATGGGTAAAGGAAGGCACCTACTACCCAACCACCTGCACCACCTGCATTTTCAACGACCGCAACCAGTATTTTCAAATAAAAAACGGGGTCAAGCTTTACGGCGGCTTCGGCGGTTTTGAAACGGACATCAGCCAGCGCAACATCGTTGCGCACCCGACCATCCTCAGCGGCGACATCAACCAAGAGGGCACCTTGGCCAGCAATTCCTTTACCGTCATTTTTACCCAAAACGTCAGTAGCCTCACAGTGGTGGACGGCTTCACCATTTCGGGCGGCAACGCCGACCAGGGCGGCGCTGGTCTCGGCACCCCGCCGACCAGCGGCGGCGGTTGGTTCAACCTTGGCTCCACGCCCGGCGCCAGCTCGCACCCGACCGTCAGCAACTGCACCTTCACGGGCAACTACGCCTGGGGCTACGGCGCAGGCATGTTCAACGACGGCAGCTTCAGCGGTTCCTGCAATCCAGTGCTGACCAACTGTCTGTTCATCGGTAACGTGGCAAGGGACGGCGGCGGCGGCATGTACAACACGGGCAGCTTCAACGGCAACTGCAACCCGGTGCTGACCAACTGCCAGTTCATCGCCAACAAATCTGAGCTGGCCGACGGCGGCGGAATGTTCAATCTGGGGCAGGACGGCACCAGCAGCCCAGTTCTGACCAACTGTCTTTTCGAGCGGGACTCGGCATTGCACGAGGGTGGTGCAATGGTCAACTTTGGCAACAACGGCAATGCCAGCGCCATCTTGAACAACTGTGTTTTTGATAAAAATGTGGCCGAGTTCGGGGGTGCGGTTTACAACGACGGATCTTTCACGGGGAACAGTGGGCCGGAGTTCCGCAATTGCCATTTCACGGAAAACCACTCCTCCAACGACGGGGCTGCCATGTACAATTCAGGCTATCAAGGAACTTGCAGCCCCACGATTTTGAGCTGCTTTTTTGAAAACAACCATGCCGGGTTTGCGGGCGGGGCACTGTTCAACAACGGCAACGAGGGCGTCAGCAGCCCCATCATCCGCAATTGCCGGTTCGTGGGCAACCACACCGACACCTACGGCGGGGCGATGTACAATTTTGGCAAAGGAAACCTCGCCTCTCAAGTGGAAGGCAATAGCAGCCCGGAACTCACCAACTGCCTTTTTTTCAACAACATGGCGCTCTCCGCCGGGGCGGTTTACAACCTCGGCGCCGAACTGGGCAACGCCAATGCCATGATAACTAACTGCACGTTCTACGGCAACCACGCCAATATCGGCGGCGCTCTTTATTGCAATGCTGGCGAAGGTGGCACCGGCGTGTCCAGCCCCATGGTGCGCAACTGCATTTTTTGGGCAAATGTGGCAGCGGTCGAGGGCGATGTGTTCCGCATCATCTGGGGCACGCCGACCATCAGCAACTCGCTGGCCGATGTGGCCGATTGCGCCAGCCTCTACAACGGGAACGGTGGCAGCGTGAACTGTGGCGGCGGGATGGTTTTTGATGAGAACTCACTGTTCGTCAGCCCGGCCAGCGGCAATTTCCACCTCGACAGCGGCTCCCCAGCCATTGACAGCGGTGACAACACCGCCATCGCTCAAACTGGCGTGGGCATTGACCTCGACAGCTTGCCCCGCATCTTCAACACGACGGTGGACATGGGCGTGTTCGAGTTTGGCTCTATGGTGGACAGCGCTCCGCTTTTTACCCAAAACCCGCAGCCACAAACTGTCTGTGAGGGCGAGGCTGCCACCTTCAGTGTTAGCGCCAGCGGTGCGCAACCGCTTGTTTACCAATGGTTTAAGGATGCAGTGGCCATCTCCGGCGCTTCGCAAAATGTGTTTAGCATCGCCGCTGCTGCCCAGTCGGACGCCGGGGCCTACACCTGCGTCGTGTCGAACAGCGCCGGAAGCACGACCAGCCAACCCGCCATTTTGACAGTGAACACGCCTGCAACTGTATCGTTGGAGATTTTTGCTTCGCAAACGGAGGTTTGCCTAGGGGAAACTATCACGCTGTCTGCGCAGCCGGAGAATGGCGGCGCAGCCCCTTTGTTCCAGTGGTTCTTGAATGGGAATGCTTTTGGCGGCAGCGTTCAGTCGTTCACCATCAGTCAACTTCAGGATGGCGACCTGTTCACTTGCGAGGTCATTTCGTCGGAGGCTTGTGTTCAAAGCCCTTTTGCCATGTCAAATAGTTTGACCATCAATGTGGAAACCTTGCTGACGGCGTCTCTTTCCATCGCCGCTGATGCAGAGCCGGTTTGCGAAGGCAACCCGGTCACCCTCACTGCAACCCCCATCAACGGCGGCAATTCTCCCTCATATTTATGGACGCTGGACGGTGTGGTGGTTGGTGCAGATGCACCAACCCTGCTCGTCGCCACTCCCTTGAACTTCAATGTCGTGCAGTGCAGCATGACCTCGTCTAAAACTTGCGTGGTCGAAAATCCCGTCGCCTCCAACGAGGTTATGCTGAACGTTCTGGCGAGTGTCGTCTCTGCTGTTGTGATTGCGCCGTCCGTTGACTCGACGATTTGCTTGGGGCAAACCGTGGAATTCACGGCTACCGCCACCAACGGCGGTGCTGCACCGACCTTCAGTTGGTTGGTGAGCGGCCAGGCTATGGGGGATGGTGCAGCGGTTTTTGCAACGAGCTTGCTCGAAGACCAAGATGTGGTTGTTTGCTACCTAACATCGTCCGAAGCTTGCGTGGTGGAGAACCCGGCCTTGTCCAATGCTGTGGTCGTTTCTGTTGATGTTTGTGAAGATGCGGTAGATTTTGAACAGGGCAGCGTTGGAGCGGTACAGGTTTACCCAAACCCAAGCAACGGAAAATTTTTGCTTGAGATTTTAAATACTTCGGCTAACTTTGTTGTCAAGATATTGAACCTCCAAGGTCAAACTTGGTTAGAGTCACTTGAGAATCATACCAATACCCCTTTCCGGCGAGAGTTGGATTTGAGTAGCTTTCCAAAGGGGATTTATTATTTACAAATTATATCCGGTACGCAAACCAGCGTGCAGAAACTGGTCTTTCACTAACTTCGCTTGATTCAACAAATTCTGTTGCGGTTGGTGAAAATATGCTTGTAATGGTGGCTTATGCCCCTTGCAGTCGCCAGTTTTGAAATGTCGTCACGGGCAGTATGTGGCAAAACAATCTTTGCCGGGTATTTGCTTTTGTGCTGATTGTCAGTAACTTGCGTTTGAAAGAGAAGAAGATTTTTACTTGAAGAGACACTTGAACCTAGACCGATTTCAAATAGTATCCCCCCTAAAGCAGGGTTTCTGGTTGCGTGACCCGGAGCCGGATTTTTTTCGCTTAGGGTAAAAATGAACATTGCCTTGAAAACAAAATTACAACTTCTGATTCCCGTCCTGATGCTGGGGAGCATTTCCCTATTTGCACAGGACATCCACTTCAGTCAATTCTACAATGCGCCGCTGATGCTAAACCCTGCCCTCACAGGCATCTCCAAGGGCGATATCCGGTTGAGCAGCCTCTATCGGAGTCAGTGGAAAACGGCAAATTCCCCGTACAAGACTTTTGATGTTTCGGCAGAAAAGAAGTTCTACGACATCACGCACGACCGCTGGTGGTTCAGCGCTGGCATTAACCTGTTCCACGACCAGGCAGGAGATGGCCGATTGTCCAACAACCACGTTGTACTAACAGGCTCGTACACCCGCATGCTCGACCGGTACAGTTTTATGTCGCTTGGCGCAACGGCTGGCTTTGGTCAGCGGGGCTTCGACCTCGGCAATCTTACCTTCGACAACATGTGGAACGGCGATGTTTTCGACCCGACCCGCCCCAGCAACGAGAGCTTTGACGATACGAACATCATTTTCCCTGAGCTTGGCGCAGGCATCAACATGCGCAGGCAATGGGCCCGCAGCCGCACGAAGGTGGACCTCGGAGCAGGCATCTTCCACGTGAACCAACCTGACCAAAGCTTCTACGAAAAAGACAACAGCCGCTTGCCCATGCGTGCCAGCTACTACATCATGCCAACCGTGCAGGTGAACGAAAAAGGCGACATCGTTGGGGCGGCGACGGCGCAGAACCAAGGCGAGTATTTTGAGGCGCTGGTCAATGTTGGCTACCGCTACTACCTGAGTACCCAGCGGTCGAAGGAAATGGCCGTGCAGCTTGGGTTTGGCTACCGTTTCAATTCCATTGGCGATGCGTTCATGCCAGCAGCGGAGTTACATTACCACGACTTGATGGTGGGGTTGAGTTGGGACATGAATGTGTCGAAATTTTCCACCGCCACCAAGCACAACGGCGGGCCGGAAATCTCCATCCGGTACATCATTCACAAGGTGTATCCGATAAAGTTGTTCAAGGCGTGCCCGTTGATTTGATAATTGGGATATTGGGTTATTGGGTTATTGTCCATACGACTACAATCACCCAATAACCCAATCACCCAATAGCTCAATAACCCAATACCCATTTTGCCTGGAACTATGAACAATTATCCAAAAACAAACAGTAGGCTCATGAAGCAATTTTTCCCCCTGTTACTGCTGGTTGCGTTTTTTGCAAGCCAGGCTTCTGGCCAAACATTCAAGCAGTACGTGAAGGCCGCTGACGAGGAGTTCAAGAACTTGAACTACTACGCGGCCATGAAGCACTACCAAGAAGCAATGTACATCGAGGGCGAGCGAACCGAGGTGCTTTACAAGTATGCCGAAGCTGCCCGTCTTTTTGAATCTTACACGTTTGCCGATACGGCTTACACCAAGGTCATTGCTGCTGATACTGCCAAGGCATACCCACTCTCCAAATATTGGCTCGCCACGGTGATGAAAAAGCAGGGCAAGTACGAGCAATCGCAGTCGTACTTCCAGCAATTCGTGGATGAACACGGGGCCAGCCAGCCGGAGTACGCAGCCATTGCGAAGCAAGAAATCGGATCGCTCAACTGGGCCATCGAGGCAATCAAGCATCCTGATGAGAACGTGACCGTGGAGCGGCTCGGCAATGACGTCAACACGCCTTGGTCAGAGTTTGCTCCGCAAATGAGGGGAAGCGACCTTTACTACTCCTCCCTCAGCGAGCAGCGGGAGTTCAAAAAGGGCGAAGCACCCCGTCAGTATTCCATAGAAATGCTGGCCAAGAACGCCAAGGGCAAGGGCAAGAAGCTCCAACTCAACGACGACAAACGTCACACGGCACACGCTGATTTCACCAAGGACAACCTCAAAATTTACTACTGCCTCTGTGATTATGTGGGCGATAAAGCAGAGGTGCGCTGCGAAATCTGGTCACGTCCGGTATTGGGGGAGAACAAATTTGGTGAGCCTGTAAAACTGCCTCCAAGCATCAACGTATCGGGCTACACGGCCACCGACCCAATGATCACTTACGACGAGGCGACGGGCAAGGATTGGCTGTTCTTCGTGTCCGACAGACCGGGCGGCCTCGGCAAGCTGGACGTATGGTCGGCAAAGCTGGAGAACGACAGCACCTACTCGACGCCCGTGAACGAGGCGGCACTCAACACGCCTGGCAATGACGTTACGCCTTTTTACCACCATCAAAGCAAAACCATGTACTTTGCCAGTGATGGGAGGCAGGGTTTTGGGGGCTACGACCTCTATCAGGCGAACATGGACAATGGCGGCTGGCACGACTTTGAGCACATGCCTGCGCCGTTCAACAGCAGCTACAATGACACCCATTTTTGGATGAACGATTCCCGTACAAAGGGCTATTTTTCGTCGAGCAGACTGGGCAGCTTGGTGCTTGAGCCGGAATTCGAGGCCTGCTGCAACGACCTCTACGCCTTCACGATTCAGGTACTTGACCTGAGCGTGCTCACCTTCAACAAGAAAAACAACGACCCGCTGGAAGGCGTCACCATCAAGCTATTTGAGATGGGCAAAGAGGGCGAAATCTTGCTGACGACTGTTACGAACCCCACCTCCAACGACTTCCAATTTCCACTGAAGAAGGGTACGAAATACGCCATGTTGGCCACCCGCCCTGGCTTCTTGCCATTGCGCGAGGAGGTGGACCTGACCCTGCCCGCCACTGCCAACGAACGCACACTGGAACGCAAACTTTATCTCGTGCCGGAGAAGGTGGACCTGCACGTGTCCACTTTCAACAAAAAGAACGGCAACCCGCTCAAGGGCGTGGAAGTACGCCTTGTGGTAGATGGGCAAGAGGTTGACTTCAAGAAAAATGAGGCTGGCAACAACGTGGATTTTGTATTGGACCGGGGCAGGAACTACCAGCTCATCGGTTCCAAGGTGGCCTACTTCTCGGACACCGTCAACATTGACCTGAAAACCGATGTTACCACCTCCGACATTTACAAAAAACTCTACTTGAAACCAAAGGAAATCGAGGACTTCCCGCCTTTGGTCATCTACTTTGACAACGACGAGCCAAACCCACGGACACGTAAGACAACCACCGAGGTTAGCTACAAGGAGACCTGGGAAAAGTACATGCTACGGAAGGATACCTTCGTCAGCGAGTACGTCACGGCCTTGGAGGGTATAGACAGCATCATCTCTGCTCGCCGGATGGACGCCTTCTTTGAACGGGAGGTGAACAACGGATACCTCAGCCTCGAAGTTTTCAGCGAAAATATCTTCGACATCATGGGCGACGGCGGCTTCAAAGTGGAGTTGATAATCCAGGGATTTACCAGCCCCAGGGCCAGCGAGGACTACAATTACGACCTTTCCCAGCGCCGTTCGGACTGTTTAAAAAACCATTTTGAAACATGGCGGGGCGGGGCTTTGAAACCCTTTGTTGACAAGGGGATGTTGACCATGCAAGTAGTGGGCTACGGCGAAAAGTTGGCACCCCAGTTCATTAGCGACAAGCTCGACGACGAACGGGGCAGCATCTATTCCGTGGTGGCTTCCTTTGAACGAAAAGTGGCTATCATTGGCGCCCGGCGGGTGGCGGAAAATTAGAGCGGCAGAGGTTGAGTGTTTGAGAGATTGAGAGGGGTTGGCCACGTTGCATACGCTCCCTCAACCTCTCAAACCCTCAAACCCTCAATCTCTCAAAAGATAAACCAGAACGAATTATGAGATATTTTCTTAACTCTGCTTTGTTGGCCTTGGGCATGTTCTTTGCCCTGCCGCTCCATGCTACTCACATCATTGGTGGCGAGTTGAGCTATAAATACGTGGGGAACGACAGTTTCCTCATTACCCTGGACTTGTATCGGGATTGTGGCGATGTAAACAATGAGGGATTTGAACTTCCCTACGCCAATATTGGCATTTTTACAGATAATGGCCTTTACTACACAGGCGTTTCGTTGTCGGAAATGCGGCTTTTCCCAGTGGGCGTTTTTGATACCATTCCAAACAACATTGCTGGCGACCCCTGTCTGTTCGTACCACCAAATGTTTGTGTTCAACATGCCCGTTATCAAAGAAAATTCAGGTTGGTTGGCGCTCAGGGCATCTACATTACCTACCAGCGCTGCTGTCGGAACTCAGCCGTGGACAACATCGTTGACCCACTAAACACGGGTGCGACCTATTGGATTTATTTGTCGCCAAAGGCCAAAACCCTGCAAAACAGCAGCCCACAGTTCGGCTTTTATCCACCGGTATTTGTTTGCGTAAATTATCCGATTGAGCATCCGCATGCAGCCACGGACATTAATGGTGACAGCTTGGTTTATAAGTTTTACACCCCTTTTGTTGGTGCAAGTTTTACTTTTCCAATCCCTACCGCCGACCAGATCCCATACGGCTCACCGTATGAAATTGATGAAATACAGCCCCCGCCATACACCACATTAACTTGGGTAGATCCTCCCTATAATTTGAGCCAACTCTTGGGACCCAGCAGCAGCCCATTGAGCATTGACCCAGCGACGGGGCTTATCACGGGCTTTCCTCAAATCCAAGGCCGTTTCGTGGTGGGCGTTTTGGTGGAGGAATACAGGAATGGACAACTGCTTTCCGTGCTGCGGCGTGATTTCCAGTACGAAGTGGGCGTTTGTGCCGAGCTGGATGTCCAAATCGAGGCACCCGATGCCCAGTGCGACGATTTGACGGTCAATTTTGGAAACAACACCGACGTGGCGCAGCACTTTATCTGGTACTTTGACTGGCCAAACCTCACGCCAAGCTCCGACCTGAAAGAACCGAGCTACACCTACCCCGACACCGGCACTTACATCGTCGCCCTTGTGGCAGAGCCTGTTGGGCAATGCGTGGACACGGCTTTTCACGAAATTTACCTACAGTACAATTCCCTGACGCCTGATTTTTCTTGGCAGACCTATGACTGCTCCAGCCAATCGGTGCTGGTGTTGCAAGACCTCTCCACTGATAACGTCTCGCCGGTCGAGGAGTGGACATGGACGGTGACTTACGACACAATCACGCTTACCTCCAACCTGCAAAACCCTGTTTTTCAGGTGCCAAACCCAGCCACTGGAACCATCACGCTGATGGCTGGCTCGGTCAATGGCTGCGAGCAGGTCAAGTTGGACACCTTCACGACAGGAGGCAACAACCCAGCAGATGTACTGCCCGACACCGTGCAGATTTGCTTGGGTGAGACGGCGTACCTGAACCCGGCAGGCGACCATCCTGGCTTCACTTTCCAATGGGCGTCACCTGTGCCAATAGCCCAGCAAAACCTGGCCAATCCCGGCGTTGCGCCAGCACAAAACACCATTTACAGTGTAACGATAACGGGCTACAGCGGACTGTGCCTGACGGTCGCCGATGTGCTCGTGGAGGTGTTCACCCCCGTCGAACTAGCATTTGAACCAGATGCGGATTGCGACGGCAGGGTGGTGCATTTCGTCAACCAAAGCCAGTTTGCCCCCTTCGGCTTTTTCTGGGACTTCGGCGATCTAGCTACTGCTGCCGACACTTCCAGCCAAACCAGCCCAACTTACACCTACCCGAATTACGGAGACTACAGCGTAACGCTGATGACCGCCCCCGATGCCGTGTGCAAGGACACCATCGTACAAGTAGTCACATCGTCGGTGAAAACGCTGGAACCTGCGTTCAGCTACCAATACAACGGATGCGACGAGGATGCAGTAGCGGTCAAGTTTTTTGACCAAACCATCAACACTGAGGGCGACACAGATGGTTGGCTTTGGACCTTCACTGGGGTGTACACGGGCACTTCAACAATGATGAACCCAGTAATCACCATCATGCAGGAGGGCTGGCTGTACGTGACTTTGCAGGTGACGACCAGCGAGAATTGTTCCGGAACCACGGCTCTTGACTCCCTTTATATTGACTTCACGGAACTGCCTAACTTGGTGGATGATAGCGAGGTTATTGGCTGCCTCAACGGCGGCGTTTGCCTCAACGTGGGCGGCGACACGACCTATATTTACCATTGGTCGCCAGCCATTCCCGGCTGCGACGATTGTCCAAGCCCGTGCGTAAATCCCTCACAAACAACGATTTACACCGTCGAAGTGCTGAACCCAAACGGTGCGGACACCTGCTCCATCACTCGTCAAATCACTGTCGTGGTGACGCCGGACGTGAACCTGGTGGGCAGTGACGACGTGGAAACTTGCGAAGCTACGGCCACGCTGCATGCCATGGCGGAACTCCTGCCCGTGGTGTACGCCTGGTTCGATGAAAACGGTGTGCAGGTGGCGGGCGACGTGGATTCCATCACCGTCAACGTGTCCGGCTACGACTGGTACGTGGTACGGGCCACCGACCCCGAGGGTTGCCATTGGTACGACACCATCCACGTGGTGGGCGGCCCCGTCAACATCGAGGCGGTGGGTGACCAAATCAAGTGCTCCAACGAGCCACTCGATGTTTATGCCACCAACCTTGACCTGAACGACACGCTGACCTGGCAGTGGACGCCGGTGGACATCTTCAGCGGCCCGACAGACGTGCCAAATCCAACCGTGCCGGTTGTGCCAGGTGCCCGTTGGCTGTACGTGGAGGCCACCAACCAGTTTGGCTGCTCCGCAATGGACAGTGTGTACGTGGCCGTGGTGGACACAGCAAACGTCCTCGATTTTGACTACGTCGTGGAGTGCAACGGCAGCACCGTGCAATTCGTGAACACGAGCACCAACGCCTTCAACTTTTCGTGGGATTTTGGCGACCCGACGGTGACGGACGACACCTCGCACCTGGACAACCCAGTCTACACGTACCCAGGTCTTGGTACCTACACCGTCCGGCTCACGATGGATTTTGACCTCGCCTGCGTGGATACGCTGGTGAAGGATATCACCATTGTTTCAACCCAATTTGTGCCTGATTTCACTTACGAATACCTCTCTTGCGACGTGGACAGCGTGGACGTTATGTTCCATGATGCTACCCTGATTTTGCAGACAGGAACGACTATTGACAGTATTTTTTGGCAAACCAGTAATGGCGATACCTCAAGTTTGCCCAACCCCATTTTCACGGTTTATGCGGGTGAGACCTTCGAGGTCACGATGACCATTTTTACCAACAACGGCTGCGAAGGCTCGGAAACGAAGGAACTGAAGCTCGAATTCATCGAGATAATTTTCTCGGATTCGCTCGTGCTGTGCCAAGGCGATTCCACAGAACTGAACCCCTTCGGAAACGTGTCCTACGAATACCATTGGACGCCCAACATCGCCATCAGCGACACCGAAGTGGCCAACCCAACGGTCTGGCCCACGCAGACGACGATTTACTCCGTTGAAATCACTAACTTCTCGCCCGACACCTGTTCGGTGACGAGGACGGTAACCGTTTTTGTTCCTGAAAAATTGGAAGTGACCGCACCAGGCGATACCCTCACTTGTGGAGCGCCACTCACGCTTTGCGCAGCGTCTAATTTGCAAAACGTTGATTATCAGTGGACTGCACATCCCGGTGGCTTTGTTGGCAGCGGCATTTGCCTTACGATTTTGCCTTCGGCAGATACCGATTACGAAGTGCTGGCCACCGACCAGTACAATTGCCATGATAGGGACACCGTCTTCGTGGCAGACGAGTCGGTGAATGTCAACTGGCAAAACGCCGGTGCCGAATGCCCCGAAACGGAGGTGCAGTTGACGGTGAACAACCTCGTGGCCGACCACAACCTGAGCTATCTGTGGACGGCAACGCCGCCCGGCCAGATTCTGCCACCGGCTAATGGCCCGACAGTGACGGTGCTGACGCCCCCAGCTTCTCAGGCGGCAAACTATACCGTGACGGTGACGAACCAGTTCGGCTGCACGGCAAGTTTAACCCAAGCCATTTCCAGTTACAATTTTGTGCCCACTGTCGTGGAAAACTTGGAGGTCTGCCCCGGCGTCGGGGAAGACCTGAACCCTGGTGCAAACCCCAACCTCGATTATGTTTGGTCGCCAGACATTGGACTCGACTGCACCAATTGCCCGAACCCGACCGTAACCGTTTCACAATCAACAGTTTACACCGTATCGGTGACAGGTGATTTTGGGATGGATCAATGCCAAGAAGTTATCCAGGTAGCTGTCTTTTCAGCGCCAATCATTGACATCACGGAGACCGTGGACACCTTCACCTGCGGTGATTCGATACTGATTGCTGCGCAAACCAACGTGCCAGTGACCCTTATTTGGACAAACTCGGCGGGGGACGTGCTTGGCGGCCAGCCTACGCTGCTCGTTGACCCTGACCTTTCGGACACCTACACGGTGAGCGTAACTGACACTTATGGCTGCTCCGCAACGGACGAGGTCGCCGTTTCCAACAACCAGCTCGACATCGTACTGGACGGCAACGGCGTGATTGACACCTGCCCGATGCCGAATTACAACCTCTGCATCACCAACCTCGACATCAACGATATTTTGACCTTCCAATGGACGGCGTCCAACGGCGGCACCATCCTCAGCGGCGGCAACACGGCTTGCCCAAGCGTAACCTCCCAGCAGGGCGTGACTTCCACTTTCGAGGCAGTTGTGACCAACCAGTGGGGATGCAGTTCGACGGAGGGTTTCAGTGTGACAACCTACACTTTCAACCCAACGGTGCGGGCTGTGGTGGACATCTGCCCAGAGGTGCCGACGCCCATCAACCCGGAGGCGGAAGGCTCGACCTTGAGCTACACCTGGTCGCCTCCAACGGGGCTTTCCTGCTCCAACTGCCCGAACCCGATTACCACCTTGGGCAACGACCAATTTTATCAAGTGACCGTGCAGGGCTACAACGGAGCGGATACCTGTTCGGTTGCCCAAACCGTACAAGTGCGGGTGATGCCCAAGCACAACCTTTCAACCATCCCGGTTGACACCGTGCTTTGCGATAGTACAGACGTGCTGCTCTCGGCGTTCTACACGTCGAGTTTCATCACGAACCTGGTTTGGTCACAGTCGCTGAATTTTTCCAATCCGCTCGGCACGCTGCCCAACCTGACCGTGACGCCAAACGAAACGAAGCATTATTTTGTGCAAACGACCGACACACTTGGTTGCCACGACACGGCGCAGGTGGTCATTTACGCCTACCCAGTGGATATTTCGGTGGGCGACTATTTCAGTTTCTGCGAAGAAATTGGCAACGTAACCATTCCGCTCATCAACCATCATTCCAACCAGACGCTGACTTTCGAGTGGTCGCCGATGGAGTTTATTGACATAGTAAATCCAGATGGCAGCATCGTGGTCACGGGCTTGATGTTCGACGAGATTTTCAACGTGAAAGCCACCAACTCGTATGGCTGCATGGAGGAGGATAGCGCCAATGTCTCCTATTACGACATCGAGCCGACGCTGGGGCAAATCACTTCCAGCAACAGCACGATTTATTTTAATTCGGGCGAGTTCTCTCAACTTAACATTGATTTCATTGACGGCTACACGTACCAGTGGACGCCCGAAGCGGGCCTCGACGACCCGACCATCCCGAACCCGATTGCCACGCCCGAAGAAACTACCACCTACACGGTGTTGGTAACGGACGAAGGCAACTGCCAAGCGTTCCGGGAGGTGACTATCGTGGTGCTCAACCCTGACTGCGACGAGCCGAACCTGTTCTTGCCCAACGCATTCACGCCCAACAACGATGGCGAGAACGACGTGCTGTTTTTGCGCAGCAACATCGTGGCAGAGATGGAACTTGCCATCTACAACCGCTGGGGACAACGGATTTTTTACTCCCAAGACCAAGGCATCGGATGGGACGGCACCTTCAATGGCCAACTGCTGACTCCGGATGTTTACGGCTTCTACCTCCACGCCAAGTGCTTCAACGGGCAGGATTATTTCAAGAAGGGGAATATTTCGCTGCTGAGGTAGGTTGGATTGTTGAATTGTTGAATTGTTTGATTGTTAGCTCGTATCACGAAAACAATCAAACAATTCAACAATTCAACAATTCAACAATCTTTCTTCTCAAATCATCCCCCTCGACTTCAATTCCAAGTATTTATTGATGGTGTTCATGGACAAATCCTCCGGACGGGTGAGGATGGTTTGGATGCCGTGCTGCCGCAGCACATGGGCGATGGCCGACTTCTCGGCGAGGTAGTTCTGTGCCATAGTTTGCGTGTAAATGCCCTCCATCGTCTTCGCTTCTTCCTTCACGAAGTCCTGAATCTCCGTGTTTTCGAAGAAGATGACCACCAGCAGGTGGAAGTTGTTGATGCGGCGGAGGTGGGGCAACACACGCTCCAAGGCGTACATGCTCTCGAAGTTGGTGTAGAGCAAAATCAGGCTCCGACCACTAATGAGCTTTCGGGCGATGTGGTAGAGCAGCTCGTAGTTGGCCTCCAGTGTGCGCTCTGATTCGTTGTAAAGTGCGTGGAGGATTTTGTTCAACTGGTTCGCCTTGCGGTCGGCCTTGATGGTGGAGCCAATCTTGTCGGAGAAGGTGATGAGGCCGGCCCGGTCGTATTTTTTGAGGACGATGTTGGAAATGGCGAGGCTGGTGTTGATGGCGTAGTCGAGCAGGCTGAGGCCGTTGAAGGGCATCTTCATCGCCCGGCTCTTGTCAATCAGGCAATAAACTTGCTGCGAGCGCTCGTCCTCGTACTGGTTGACCATCAGTCGGCTCTGGCGGCCAGTGGCCTTCCAGTTGACGCTGCGGTAGTCGTCGCCGAGCACGTAGTTTTTGATTTGGTCGAACTCGTAGCTGTGACCGATGCGCCGGATTTTGCGAAGCCCCTCCTGCGAACTCGTGCGGTTGAAGGCGAGCAGTTCGTAGTGCTTCATCTGGAGGACGGAGGGATAAACAGGCACGTTCATTGGCTCGGCAGCCTGAAAGCGGCGCTGCACGAGGCCGATTTGTGTTTCGGCAAAAATATTGGCCACGCCAAAGCTGTACTCGCCACGGGTGAGCGGCCTAAGTTCGTAGGCCAACGAGTGCTCCTCCCCGCTGTGCAGTGCGATTTTCAGCTCAAGATCCCGTAGCTGAAACTGTTCAGGCAACTCGTCAATCACGGTGAGCCGAAGTGGGCGAGGGGAGTGGTTGGTGATATCAAGGGTAATTTTGTTTGGGTCGCTCAAGGAAAGCAGCTTGGGCAGCTTGCGCTCTGCCGTCACTTTCACGTTTTTGCCAAATAGCAGCACCACGTCGGCCACTGCCAGTGCCACGGCCACACAGAACGCAACGAGGCCCACGGTGTACATCCAAGGCACAACATAGCCCAGCGCAAACAGCACAGCCACGATGCCGAACAGGCTGAAAAAACGGTCGGAGAGGTAAAGGTTGCGCATTGGTACTGGGTCGTCAGAATTGAGCTACTGGATTTATGATTGCAAATAAAGGGCGATTTATTGATAAAACCCCTGCAACGAAACCCTATCTTTGCCCCGCACTTTTCACAAACTGAAGAATATCAACATGGAAGTCCTTACCAAGCCCGCACCCATCCAAACCCAAGACACCTTTCCAATCAACGGCACCGACCACATCGAGTTCTACGTTGGCAACGCCAAGCAGTCGGCGCTGTACTATCAAGCAGCATTTGGCTACCAGTGGGTGGCTTACCGGGGGCCGGAGACGGGCTGCCGTGACAAGGTCAGTTACGTGCTGCGCCAAGGCAAAGTCACGCTCGTGCTCACCGCCGCCCTTTCGCCCGACCACGAGATTGCGAAGCACGTAGCCTTCCACGGCGACGGCGTCAAAGTCCTTGCCCTTTGGGTGGACGACGTGGAAACTGCCTACAATGCCGCCGTGGAGCGGGGCGCCGAGGCTGCGATGGAACCGACCGTTTTGGAAGACGAACACGGCATCGTGAAAATGGCCGCCATCAAAACCTACGGCGACACGTGGCACACGCTCGTGGAGCGCAGCGGGTACACTGGCCCATTCCTGCCCGGCTTCGAGGCACGGCAGAGCGCCTACCCGGCCAAGTCCGTCGGCCTAAAATACGTGGACCACTGCGTGGGCAACGTGGAGTTGGGTGGCATGAACAAATGGGTCAAGTTCTACGAGGACGTAATGGGCTTCAAGCTGCTCGTGACCTTCGACGACAAGGACATCTCCACGGAGTACACCGCCCTGATGTCGAAGGTGGTTTCGAACGGCAACGGCTTCATCAAATTTCCCATCAACGAGCCGGCGGCGGGCAAGAAAAAATCGCAAATCGAGGAGTACCTCGACTTCTACCGCAGCGCCGGGGTGCAGCACATCGCCGTCGCCACCGATGACATCATCAGCACGGTAAGCCAGCTTCGGGCCAACGGCGTTGACTTCCTCTACGTGCCGGACACCTACTACGACGACGTGCTGGACAGGGTGGGCCACATCGCCGAAGACTTGGTCGAACTGAAAAAACTCAACATCCTGATAGACCGTGACGAGGAGGGCTACCTGCTCCAAATTTTCACCAAACCCGTGGAGGACCGTCCAACGGTTTTCTACGAAATCATCCAGCGGGCTGGCGCAAAATCCTTCGGAAAGGGCAATTTCAAAGCACTTTTCGAGGCCATCGAGCGGGAGCAGGAGCTGCGGGGAACGCTTTAATTTAATTGTGAACTGTGAACTATGAACTGTGAATGGTGAACTGTGAACTTTGAACTGCCAAAACAACATTTAGCATTCTCATATCACACGCCACCATTCACCATTCACAGTTCACAGTTCACCATTCACAGTTAAAAGAACATGTCAAACAACTTACTACAAGGGAAAAACGGCGTCATCTTCGGCGCCCTCGACGAACAATCCATCGCTTGGAAAGTAGCTGAACGATGCAGCGAGGAGGGCGCAAAATTGGTGCTGACCAATGCCCCCGTGGCCATGCGCTTCGGGACTATCAACGCACTTTCGGAGAAACTCAATGCGCCGGTCTTCCAGGCTGACGCTACTTCAAACGAGGATTTGGAGAACCTTTTCAAGAGCGCCACCGAGCATTTTGGGGGCAAGATTGACTTTGTGCTGCACAGCATCGGCATGTCGCTTAATGTCCGCAAGAAAAAAGACTACACCGACCTGAATTATGAGTGGATGAAAACCACGTTCGACATCAGCGCCATCTCCTTCCACCGGGTGATGCAGACGCTGTGGAAACAGGACGCCATGAAAGATTGGGGCAGCATCACGGCACTGAGCTACATCGCTGCGCAACGGGTGTTCCCTGACTACTCCGAAATGGCCGAGTCTAAGGCGCTACTCGAAAGCTTCGCACGCAGCTTTGGCTACCACTTCGGTACTAGGAACAAGGTGCGAGTGAACACCGTCTCCCAGTCTCCAACCATGACAACGGCAGGCAGTGGGGTAAAGGGCTTCACTGACTTTTTCAGCTACGCCGACAAGATGTCGCCGCTCGGAAACGCCAGTGCCGAGGCTTGCGCCGACTACTGCGTGTTCCTATTTTCGGACTTAAGTAAAATGGTGACGATGCAGAACCTCTACCACGACGGCGGCTTCTCCAACATGGGAATGAACCCGGCGGTGCTGGGGATGTGATTTCAGGTTTGGCATTAATTACGCTAACTTTGGGGAAAATCATCGGCTTATGAACGTTCCATTAACTGTAAAAAAGAAAATCACGTTTGAGCAATATCTTGCTGTTGAGCAGGAGGGCAAGGTGCGCCATGAGTTTCACGATGGGGTTTTGATTCCCTTGGAAGCAACAACGAAAAATCACAACGCCATTGTCACCAATATCTTGCTCAACGCTGATGTTCCTCGTCTGCGCAAGGCTGGATGCCAAATTTTTCACGAAAACGTCATTACGGAAGTAAAGGAAAATAAGTGGGGCGTTTATCCTGATATTGTCATCACCTGTGACCCAAAGGATAAGGAAAACCCTTTGGTGGTCAAGCATCCACAAGTAATCATTGAAGTTTTATCCAAATCAACCGCATCTTACGATAAAGCTGGCAAGTTTTTCAAATACCAGCGCATCCCTTCTTTGCAGCAGTACATTTTGGTTTCACAATATGCCGTTGCCGTAGAATATTATTTGAAAATGGAAAATGGCGAGTGGGTTTATCGGGCGTTGGACAGCTTGGAAGATGTGCTGCCGATTCCGTCCATTTCGGTTGAATTGAAATTGGCCGATTTATATGCTGCCGTGGTTTTTGAAGAAAATTAGTCGCAAATATATGGCGGACGCACTCATGTCCCTACCTATGCAGACCTCCTCGCCAGAAAATTTCCTGTTGTGGTTTTTGAAAAAAATGCACTGAAAAACAGCACAATACCACCCGCCAACAGCATGGTAAAACCCAGTATCATTTGCGAAAAATAGGGCAATCCCCACTTCATTCCCATCGCAAAAAGGCAGCCCTCGCTTCCGACAAACCCAAAGACAAAAAGCAAGATACCCACCAACACTGTTGTTTTTTTTGCCTCTACCCAATCCTCCCTCACGGCAACCCACCAAACGAAAGGCGTCACGCTGCCGAGGAACAGTAAATGGAGATAACCAACGGTGAGGAAGTGGTTGTTGCGTTCGAAGTACGATGCCAACAGCGGCTGGACTCCCAGCAGTTCGCAAGTGGATTTTAGGAACAAAAAAACCAGTGAAAAATAGAGCAAGAAGCGGGCAACATTGGTTCCTCCCAATTTGCTGGCCCATTTCATTTTGAAAAACTGAAAGATAAACAGGGAAACGCCCAGCCACTGTACCCAACCTGTCGCCAGTAAAATCGGATTTGCCGGGTCAATTCTGCCCGCCGACGGAGCGTACAGAAAATAAGCGGGTAGTAAGCTGATGGTCATCAGCCACCACTGCAAACGGGTCAAGACTGGCGAGAATGAGATGCCACTGTTTTCGAGTATTTTGAAAAAAACAGTAAGCAGGGCAAAGACAAACCAGCCATTGTAATGAAAATGAAGGTAAAAATGGATGGCCATCCGCATCCAAAATGGGCTGCCATCACCCACCACCTGCACCACTGGAATGGCGAACGGCCCCAACGAAGAAAGTAAAAATGCGCCAATGGCCACCATGCCGAACCAAGTAGAGGGCTGCCGCTTTTCCCGCTTCCAGTCTTTGATGAAAAAGAAAAAAAAGGCGTAGGCCAGCAAAGTGTGAAAGGTGAGAAAAGTGATGGAAAGCGCCCCGTATCCTTGCCACAAAAAGGCTGCGAACATCCCCACCGACACCATTTGCGTCAACCAAAAAAGCTGCCGATAGCGGGGCGTTTCAAAGCTGCCCGCTGGCAATAAGAAATGTACCAGGGCAAGATAAAAAGCGCTGTAAACCCAACCCAAAAATGCCAGATGGGAATGTGCGTGGCGGAGCGGTTCAAACGGAATCCCGATACTGGGCAGTAGTGGCAGCGCCCGCATCAACAGGCCCGTCAATGCGACCATGACCAACAAGAAAAATGTCCATCTGACCGCTGCTTTCATCTTCAATGTTTCATTGTCGGCAAAAGGTGTCACGTCCCGTCCACCGGCTCAAACCTCGCCGTGAAGTGCCGCAAAAATGGCGGTTCATACTTGATTTTGAAACCAGTAGCCTGCTCCCGTTCATCCAGCAGTGCCTCAAAGGTTTCAATCACGTAGTCAATATGGCTTTGGGTGTAAACCCGTCTCGGAATGGCGAGTCGTACAAGCTCCATCGGAGCTGGTATCAGACGACCCTGATCGTCTTTTTTGCCAAACATCACCGAGCCAATTTCGCAACATCGGATGCCGCCTTTTAGGTAAAGTTGGCAAGCGAGCGACTGCCCAGGAAACTGCTCCACCGGGATATGTGGGTAAAACGCCTTGGCATCCACGTACACCGCATGGCCGCCGATAGGCCGTATGACTGGGATGCCGAGACCGTAAAGTGCGTTGCCCAGATAGGCGGTGCTCTTGATTCGGTAGTCCAGGTAGTCCGGCTCGAAAACCTCCTCCAAGCCTATCGCAATTGCCTCCATGTCCCGCCCCGACAAGCCGCCGTAGGTCGAGTAGCCTTCCGTGATGATGAGCACCGTGCGGCACTGGATGGCGAGGTCGAGGTCTTTTAGGGCGAGGAAGCCGCCCATATTTACGAGGGCGTCCTTTTTGGCGCTCATCACGCTGCCATCGGCAAGGGCGAACATTTCCTGCGCAATTTCCCGGTAGGTTTTTTCACCAAAACCTTCTTCCCGGTGTCGGATAAACCAAGCATTTTCGGCAATCCGACAGGCATCAAGGATAAACAGTATATCGTATTGTTTGCAAATGGCGGCCACCTCCCGCGTGTTGGCCATGCTCACGGGCTGCCCGCCGCCGCTGTTGTTCGTCACGGTGAGGATGACGGCGGCGACGTTTTCGGCACCGAATTTTTCGATATTTTCGACCAGCTTCGCAACGTCCATGTTGCCTTTGAACGGGTGGGCAACCTCGATATCCTTTCCTTCAGGACATGGCAAATCAATGGCGGTAGCACCACTGAACTCGATGTTAGCACGGGTGGTGTCGAAGTGGGTATTGCTGAAAAACACCTTGCCCTTGCCGCCGATGCGGCTGTACAGCAGGTGCTCCGCCGCCCGCCCCTGGTGCGTCGGGAGGATGTACGGGCAGCCTGTTAGGTCCTTGATGGCAGCCTCCATTTTCAACCAGCTCGTAGCCCCGGCGTAGCTTTCGTCGCCCTGCATGATGCCCGCCCACTGGTTCGAGCTCATGGCCGAGGTGCCGCTGTCCGTCAGCAAATCCACGATGACTTCGGTAGAATGGAGGAGAAAGGGATTGTAGGCGGCTTTTTTTAAGAAAACTTCCCGTTCCGCCTCTGTCGTCATTTTGATGTGCTCCACGACTTTGATGCGGAAGGGTTCGATGATGGTGCGGTGGTTCATAAATGGAAATTGGAAATTGGGAAATTAGGAAATTAGGAAATTGGGGGACATGGCTAATTTCCCAATTTCTTAATTTCCAAATTTCGTTGTTTTAGATGGCTTGGCTGAACAACCGCCCCTGCGGTTGCTTTTCCCAGTATCGGGCGTCCAGCGCCAGGCAGATGTTTCGGATAAATGGTCGCCCCTGCTCCGTCACGGTCAAGTGGAAGGGCTTTAGCTCCACGAGGCCATCGGCTTCCAGCTCGGAGAGGCGCTCCAGCCCAGCGTAGAGGCCGTCGCATTGAAGTGCGGGCGCTTGCCAGTTGGTCTTGAACTGGCACATGATGTTGAGTATGTGGCGGCGCAGCACTTGGTCTTCTTCCGTCAGGAAATGGCCTTTGATAAGCGGGAAACGCCCTGCCGCTACCTCCGCCGACCATGCTTCCACCTCTTTTTCGTTTTGGGCAAATGCGTCCCAGGTGTCGCCGATGGACGAAGCACCGAGGGCGATGCAAAGCCCAGTGTCGCTGGTGGTGTAGCCCATGAAATTGCGGTGCAACGTGCCTTCGTTCATTGAACGCAACAGGTTGTCGTGCGGCAGCGAGAAGTGGTCGAGGCCGATTTCAGCGTAGCCGAGCTGCTCCAACAGGTTGCGGCCTTGCTCGTACAGCGCCCGTTTTGCTTCGCCTGTCGGCAAATCGGCTTCGGAATAGGCCCGCTGGCTCGGCTTTAGCCAAGGCACGTGGGCATAGCTGTAAAACGCAATCCGCTCCGGGCGCAAGCGGCTGATTTTCTCCATGTTCCGCTCGATATGGTCGGGCGTCTGGAACGGCAGCCCGAAAATCAGGTCGAAGTTGATGCTCGTGTAGCCGATTTCACGGGCGGCATTGGTCATGTTTTCCACCTGTTCCTCCGTCTGTAAGCGGTTGATGACCCGCAGTATTTCCGCATCAAAATCCTGTACGCCGAGGCTGAGTCGCCTGAAGCCCAAATCGTGTAGCGAGCGCAAATGCTCCACCGTGGTGTTGGCCGGGTGCGCCTCAAAGCCGAAGTCATGGTCATCGGGGATGATTGCGTCCGCGTAGATGCCGTTCAGCAGCTTTTCCAGATTTTGCGGAGCAAAAAAAGAGGGCGTTCCCCCGCCGAGGTGCAGTTCTTTGAGGATGGGCTTGCCGGGCAGCACGTTGAGGTAGAGCTGCCACTCGTCCAGCACCCGCTGGATGTACGGTTCCTCCACGGCGTGGTTGGTGGTGATGCGCTTGTTGCAGCCGCAGTAGGTGCAGAGCCGCTCGCAGTACGGCAAGTGGATGTAGCCGCTGATTTCGGGGTTCTGTTCGAATGCGGTACTAACCCGCTCCGCCCAAGCCTTCTGCGAAGGTTTTTCTGCTTGCCAATAGGGCACGGTCGGGTAGCTGGTGTAGCGGGGAACGGGGATGTCGTATTTTTTGAGCAGGTTCAAGTTCATTGTATCAAGGTGGGAATAGTGAGGGTGCAACTTGAAGTCACGCATTCACTTGTATCCAAAATTTGTGCGAAAAAAGCGCAAATCTGCTCCGCCGGGCGTGACGAAAATCATGGGAGCCGATGACAAAAATCAAGCGTCAAGTTTTTTCACCAAAAACGGAGGACGAACCGCCCAAACGCTCGGTTCGGGATTGCGGAGCACCAGCCACCAGCCGAAGAAGGCCACTGCTGCTACCTGCGCTGCCACGATGCTCCAAAGCGGTAGCGTTTGGGTCAAATCCACCAGCAGCCCATCCTGTGGGAAAAGCCCGTAGCCAACCAGCGAAGGAATGCGGTACCAATAGTAACACGAAATGGACGCTGCCGCAAACACGCTCACCAGCAGCGTTTCCCGGCTTTTTGGTAAAAATTTGCGGAGCAAAACGAACACTGTCAGCGTGACGGCCAGTGTCAGCCAAGGCAGCCCGAATGCCACGAGGCACTCCCGCCAGTCGGCAGCGCCCCGGCAGTCGGGCACATGGAACCAACCCCAAATGAAGCCGGGCAGGCCACCTGTCAGTAGCGTAGTGGCGAGTGTCTGTGTGGTGCGCTGGTTGGGCATTTTTTCCATTTGCCTAGGAGTGGAATCGGGGCAAGAAATGACGCAGTTGTGGCAAGCGCCGCAATGGGCGTTTGGGGGCGTGAAGCCCACTTTTTGGCCGTAGAGTTTTTCCACTGGATGGACGGGGCAGAGACCGGAGCACCAAGCACTTTTTACATCGAAAAATAGGCCGCCGACGAAGGCCAAAGTTGCCAAGAAAGCCAACGTAATGGCCGTAGAAAGCCCGTCGTTGTTGAGCGCCAAGTGGCGTGCTGGCACGATGAGGAACAGCAATGCCACGCTGCCCAATGCCAGCCAACCCTGCCATTTGAGCGGGATTCGCTTTCTTTTTGAAAGATTCAAATGATGTGGTAACATGGCGACCGAGGCCAATGGGCAGACGTTGCGCCATAAACCGGAAGCGACCAAAAACAGCAGTGGTGCGACCGGTATCAGCACGTTCCAAAAAGCAACTACGCCGATTTTTGGGACAAAAATCAGCGCCATAAACAGGCCTAGGCCAATTAGGAAAAACAAGCCCTGCAAGTACCGCCAAAGCAATTTTTTTTGGCCTTCAAGCGGTACAGTTGCTTGGTATTTCGAGTTGACATTACTCATGGGAGGAACACTTTTTCACTTTCAAGGTGTGAAAATAGCGCCAACTCCTGTTTTTGGGCTGGTGATTTTTGTCAGTGAACAAATGAGAAATACAGCAGCCAATAAGTTTTCAAACTGGTAAAATTGAACTGCGTCTTGAAAACTGTTTGGGCTTGGCGAGCTTCCTCCAAATTGTCACTGCGCCCAAAATTGGTCTGCCCAATCCTCGACGAATGGTTGGCCATTGTGCAGGTGCTCCACTTCCGACAATTGCGCTGGCGTAGCCACCTTTTGCACCTCGTTGAAAAGCACCCGCTCCTCGTACCGGATATGCGCCGTCAGTTCTTCTTCAATCAGACTCAAATGTTTGCCCAACGCTTCGGTGGCAGCGAACAGCCGCCGCAGCCTGCGGTGCTCCCGCAATGCCCGCTTGACCATCGGGTGCTCCTTGCCGCCGAGAACTGGGAAAACATGCCGCTCCTCCACTTCAAAATGAGGCAGCAGGTGGTTTTCGAAGAACCAGTCCGAATAGGCTTTTATCCTTTCCGGTGCTACCCCTTTTGAAAGTCCGGTGCGGATTTTCCAACCAAGCAACAAGCCGTGGTGGTGCTCCCTGCTCAATGGCTGCAGGGAGGCGTGCCGCTTCAATGGGTTTGTGTCGCTCATGGTCAGTTTGAGCGTTGCTTCTCCAGTTCGATGGCACGGGGGAACATGATGTTGTTCTCCAAATGGATGTGCAGGTGGAGGTCTTCTTCAAATTCCCGCAGCATGGAAAATGCCACCCGGTAGGTCGTGCAGCCGTCTGCCGGGGCGGTGTACTGGTTGCTGAGTGCCGATATTTTTGCGAGGCGGTCGCCTTCCACCGTATGCTCCTCCATCATCATGCGGATGGGGTTTTCGACGGTACCGAACGGCGGTATGCCAGGGTGTTCTTCGGTGGCCAATTTGCGCACGAACGGGAACAATATCATTTCTTCCTTCTGCATGTGGAAGGTCAGTTCGTTGGTGACATGGGCAAATTCGTCCCTGATTTCGAACAGTTCTGGGTGGCGCTCGCCGTGCACCTTGCAGAGCTTGTTCAGGTACTGCATCAGCTCCGGCAATTTGGCTGCGACGTAGCGGTGGTGCTTTTTCTCCACATAATCGGCCAGCAGGTCGAGGGGCCAGGTGCGGTAGTCGGCAGCGGGTAGCTCGCTGGAGGTGGTGGCGTCCTGAAGTTCCCGCAGGAGTGCCTGCGTTTCGAGGTTTTTGTTCTCGCAAACTTCGCTGATGGTGCGCCCGCCCTTGCAGCAAAAATCAATGCCGTGGGATTGGAACACCGATGCGGTGCGGTAGTCTTGGGCGACGGTTTCGCCGATGGTCTGATTTTGATTGACGTTCATTTATTTGTGATTTAGAAAAAGGACGGAAAAGTCCCATTTTGAGTTAAAAAATTTTAACGTTTCAAGAAAGTGCTGCCGTCCTTCAGCCCGAGTGCGAGTTCAAGCACGGTAGTCTCTTCCAGCATGGCTTTCATCTCATTCCGCACGATGGCGAAGCGCCCATGCAAGGGGCAGGGTTTTAGGGCATTGCAGGCACGGAGACCCAACCCACAGCCCGTGAAAATATGGTTTCCGTCAATGGTAGTGACGATTTCGCTGAGCCGGGTTCCTTCCATTTCTTTGCGCCCTATTTCGAAGCCGCCATGAACTCCCTGCACAGAACGGACGATGCCGCCCTTCGCTAGTTGCTGCAACACCTTCCCGGTGAAGGCAACGGGCGAGCCAGTATCTTCGGCGATGTCTTTCACGCTAACCCGGCTGCCTTCCAGCGAGTGGGTGGCGATAAGCAGGGTTGCCCTGATGGCGTATTCGCAGGCTTTTGAAAACATGCTTTTGAGTTTTGAAAATGAAAAACTGGTAATTCGGTTTCTCTTTCCGGTGGCAAAGTTACGGCAAGTTTTTTAATTAAGACAAATTAGTCTGATTTAAAATTACAAGCCTTCCCCTTATTTTTACATTGAACAGACAAAGCTGTGATTTTTGATGGAAAAGAAGCAAGTCTGGAAGAAACACGCAGGCTGCGGACAGTTGGGAAAGCAAACGCAGCAAGGGTTATGCTGTTCAACTTACATTCTCCCCCTCCTCGCCGCCTTCGGCGGCTCGTCGAGGGGAAGGGTGCTTTTGGGGGCGTTCCGCCCCCAAACCCCCTACCGGCAATGCCAACTGCCTTGCCTTGAATAATCTAAACTAAATCAAGTTTGGTACTTATCGCAGAAGGGGTTACGTTAAAACACTTTTCCCAAACCAGCCCGTCTTTGCTGGTCGTTCCCCATTTCCCGCCGCGTCAGTTTGTCAATCATCCCGTTGAAAATGAAAAAATGGAAAGGCAGCAAGATGTACCAATAGAACCGCCCCCAAATCCCTGTTGCCCGCAGGGTGGCGGTTTGATGGAGTTCCCAGTGCGCTCCCCTTTTCACGATTTTGAACTCCAGCCAAGCTTCTCCCGGCAATTTCATCTCGGCATAGAGAAGCAGGCGGCAGTTGGGCTGGTCAGCCACGAGTACCCGCCAGAAGTCGAGCGCATCGCCGGCGTAAATTTTATCGGGATTGGTGCGCCCCCGGCGCAGCCCCACGCCGCCCGAAAACCTGTCTATGTAACCCCGGAACCTCCACAGAAAATTGGCGTAGTACCAGCCGGTCTGCCCGCCGATGCTCCACACCCGCTCCATCACTTCGTCCGCTCTGCCGGACACGTCCCGCCTTTTGAAATCCCGGAAGCAGCCGTGAATCGGAACCTTCACGTAATCCATCAGGCGGGGATTGGTATTAAAAGAGCTGAAAGCATCCTTCCAACTGCTGATAACCATGTGCTGCTGGATGCGCAGGAACGCCAGCTTTACGGCATCCCGGTAGCTCATCAGTTCGATGCCCAGATCGTTTGCCAGCGTGTTGGGGCGGCAAATCACGTTCACTTTCATGCTGTCCACCAGGTTGACGGCGAGCGGGAAGGAAGTGGAGGTGATGAAGTAAAGCCAATGCGACGACAACCTGGGCGATATCAACGGGCAAATGAAAATATAGCGCTTCAAAAGGCGCACCTGTGCATATTGCATCAGCATCTCCCGGTAGCTCAACGCCTCCGGTCCGCCGATGTCGTAGTCCTTTCCAAAGGTTTCTTCCCGCAGCATCACGCCTGCCAGGAATTGAATCACGTTGCGCACGCCGATGGGCTGGCAGCGGATACTGAGCCATTTCGGGGCAATCAGCACGGGCAGTTTTTCCATCAAATCCCGAATGATTTCAAAGGAGGCGCTGCCCGATCCGACAATGATGCCCGCCCGCAGCACCGTCAGCGGGACTTGCCCGGAGCGGAGTATTTTTTCTACGTTGAACCGGCTTTTAAGGTGGTTGGAAAGTTTCGCCTCGTTGACGATGCCGCTCAGATAGATAAGCTGGCGACAACTTGTTTTTTCCAAAGCCTTGGTAAAATTCCTGGCTGCCCTCGCTTCTTTTTCCATGAAATCGCCCTTGCTGCTCATCGAGTGTATCAGGTAAAAAGCTACCTCCACATCCTTTGGAAATACCTGGTCAGCAACGGGTTGCAGAAAGTCAACCTCTTGAATCAGTATCTGTGGGTGGGTGTGTTCTGCCTCGAAACGCTCACGGTCGCGCACGCAGCAATAGAGCTGGTGCCCCTGCTCAATCAGTACGGGAATGAGCCGCTGGCCGATGTAGCCGTTTGCGCCGGTGATGAGGATTTTCACGCAGGTTGTTTGATTGACGATTGACGATTACCTGATTTCAGGTTTTTGATGGATTGGCACAACGGGAAATCTGAAATCAAGTAATCTGGAATCTGAAATCAAAAAATGCAGCCTGCCTACTTTGAGCGCCGATTGTGTTCCGTACCCTCCTGACGTTGTGTCGTCTCCTTTTCGGAAATCTCCCAGCGATACTCCGGCAGCACCTCCGCACTTTCGGCATAGCAAACTGGCGAGCTGTTCGGTTCCGGCATGTCGGTTCCACACGTTTTTTTTGGTGGATATTTAGCTTGCCGTTTTTTCATCGTCCAGGTTTTGTAGCGATTTGTAGAGGTGACACCTTTTTGAAAGGTGTCACCTCTGCGGAAAGGTGTCACCGCTGCCGCAGCGCACGGATTTCCATCTCGTCCAATTCAGTTTTTGTCAGCAGCCGTTGCGCTTGCGCAAAAGCGATATTGTCCTCCCGGAAAATGTGCAGCTTCAGCATTTCCACCAGCGTTTTTCCCTGCTCAATCGCAGCATCCAGCACCACAAGGCGGGAGTTGGCATCGGGCAGGCGCATGGTCAGCCCGAAAAAGTTGAACACGACGGCGGCAAGCTGGAGGGCTTTCACGTGGTCGTCTTCCAGCATGTCCACTGCGGTGAGGGCGTCGTGGCCCCTTCCGTGCTCGCCGTTTTCAATCAGCCTTTGGTGAAGCAATGGAAACAGGGCGGCTTCCTCCCGCTGGTTGTGCTTGACGATGTGGTTGTCAAAAAAATCAAAGAACTCACGGAGCTTTTCGTCCACCGCTCTGCTCAGTCCTACCTGTTGGATTTGCAGCAGCGCCTGCTCGAAGGTGTCCAACTGCTCGATGCAAGCCCGGTGCTCGTCCATCAGTTGCTGGAGGTAGGGGTGCATGTCTTCGTAAGGCACGGCTTCCAGGCTGGGGGGCGAGTACGCATCGGGCGGGTCCATCGGCGAGAACTCCTCCTGCTCTGTTTGCTTTTCGACCCTTCTTTCCAGCGGGTCGTGTTGGTTGATTACTTTTAATTCTAACATGGGTTGGGTTGTTTACCTCACCTTCTCTCGAAGATGAAAATGGCAGCTTGGTTGAGACCAGGGACTTCGAGCGGCGGGGTTTTGAACCCCGCATTTTGGCTACGGAAATGCGGGGTAGCCCCGCATTTTGGCTACGGAAATGCGGGATTCAAAACCCCGCCGCTCGAAGCCTCAGCATTCATTTTTCTGCCCAAAAATGAATTCACCTCAGTTGGTCAATCCTGCTTCTCAAAAATATCGTCAATCCACGACAGCAGCGCCATCATGGAGGGGAAGCCAATCGTCGGCAGGGCGAGGAAGGCAATGTGCTGCAACTCCTCCTTCGTGGCGCCTGCCTGCACGGCTTTCCTGATGTGAGAGTGAAACGCCCCTTCCAGCATGGCGCCGCCGGAAATCGCCACTTTGACCAGCGCCCGGGTTTTTTCATCCAGCGGGCCTGCCTTGTGAACGGCTTCCCCCAGTTCAAAATAAGCCTTCCCGATGTCGGGGTGCTTTTCCATGAAGCGGGTGAAGCGCTTGGGTATCTTATCTTTTGGTGTTGACATGATGATGATTTTAAAAAGGTGAGGTCAATTTTTCCACGTTAGCTTGGCACTATCCCACCACGTTCCCCCTTTCGTCCCCCAGTCGTAGCGTTCCGCACCTTTGCGGGTGTAATAGTACCAGTTTATCCAGGTGGCGATGGCGAAAAAGACCAAAGCGCCCCAGAAGAAAATTTTGGCGTTGCCGTAAGCCGTAATTGCCGCCCCGATGAGCGCCGAAAAAACGAAAGGACCGTAAGCCGCCCAAGCGCCCGTCCAGCCGAGGATTTGCGCCCCCTGCCGGGGCGAGAAGGCAAAAACGATGGGGTATTGGCGGAAGGTAGCCGCATTGCCAATGCCAGCCATCAGGAAAATCCAGAGCATAACCACTACGAACATCGGAAACTGGTCGAGGGAAGTGGGCGTAAGAAACCCTCCGTAAATCATGAACACGCAGCCCAGCATCAATCCGATGCCCGAAACCATGAGCCAGACGCTGCCCCCCATTTTATCGGACGGCGCTCCCATGATGGCGCGTATCAACGACCCCAACAACGGGCCGAGGAAGGCATACTTCAAGGGGTCGGGGGCGCCTTCAAAATCTCCGTAAATGGTTTTTATCATCAGGGGAAAAGCAGCGGAAAAACCCGAAAAACTGCCGAAGGTCATCACGTAGGTGATGACGCAAAACCAAGCGTGCTTGTTGTCCGTCATGTTTTTCAGCATCACGCCCAGCGAGGGCTTCTCCACGCGGATGCTCCGCAAAAATACCCAGCACAAAATGCCTGCAAGGAGCAGGAAGGGGATGTACCAAAAGGCAGCGTTCTGAATCCACATATCTTTTGTCACTTCTCCTTTTGTAAAAACTTGCGAAGCGCCGCCCAGTGCTCCGAAAGCCGCAAAGCCGATTATCCAGGGGGTGATGAACTGGGTGAGCGACACGCCAAAATTGCCGATTCCAGCCTGCATTCCCATGGCAAACCCTTGCAGCCGCTTGGGAAAGTGCAGGCTGGTGGAGGGCATGAAGGAAGAAAAATCGCCCCCGCCGAAGCCGCAAAGCAGCGCAATTATCAGAAAGTGCAGGTATGGCGTTTCGGGGTTTTGCACCGCGAAAGCCAGCCAGAGCATCGGCAGGATTTTGATGAACGTGGAAATGGCAATCACGTGCCTCGTGCCGTAGATGGGGCAAAGGAATGTGTGGATGAACCGGAAGGTGCCGCCCGCCAGCCCCGGCATGGCGGTCAGCCAGAAGAGCTGCATGGTGCTGAACTTGAACCCGATGTTCGGCAGGCGCACCGCCACGGCGCTCATCACAAACCAGGTGGCGAATGAAAATATCAGGCTGAACGTGGTTATCCACATCGTGACGTTGGCGTGTTTGCTGCCTTCGTTTTTCCAGAAATCTTCGTTTTCCGGTTCCCATTTTTTAAGCCAGGTTGCCATGTCGTAAATTTTTGTTTTGGCTGTAGGCGATTGGTTTTTAGCCAGCAGCCGGTTGAGGGTACTTGACTTCCTGCATCAGCTTCGGGCTTTCATTGCGCCTCATTTTTTGCACCGTCAGGTGAAGCCACACGAGGCAGGCAATGGAAAGCAGCAGCATGAATATCCAGCAACTCGTCCAAAGCCCCGTCCCGCTGAGCAAATAGCCAAAAATGATGGGGCAGACGAAGCCGCCCAAGCCGCCAATCACGCCCACCATGCCGCCCACCACGCCGACTTCTTCGGGGAAATAATCGGGGATGTACTTGTACACGGCTGCCTTGCCGATGCCCCAAACACTGCCGATGAGCAGCACGAGCACGGCGAACACCCACACGTTTGCCTGAAAATAAATGCGGGTGACGCCTTTTGCCAACAGTTGCTTTTTTGCCACCTCCTCGCCTGGCTTCACCACAGGCTCCTGCCACACGTCTTTTCTGGGGAAAACCAAAGCCCTTGCCTCGTAATCCGTCTGCTCGGAGGTTCGTTTTATTAACGGGTACGCCTTTTCACCCACCTTGATTTCCGAATCGGAAACGGCGGACACGCTGCCAGTGTGGGTAGCCATGATGCCCCTTCCGGGGGAATAAATTTCCATCCTTGGAATGGTTAGCATGAAGCTGATAACGACCGAAGTGCCCAGCACCCAGTACATCACCTTCCTTCCTCCCCACTTGTCCGACATCCAACCGCCGAGCGCACGGATGACCCCGGAAGGAAAGCTGAACAGGGCCGCAAAAATCCCGGCGGTGACCAAGGGCAGGTAATAGACATTTACAAAATAGGGAACCAGCCACTGCGAAAAAGCGACGAAGCACCCGAAGACGAGGAAGTAGTACAAGCCAAATCGCCACACCCGGAGGCTTTTCAGCGGCTGGAGCATCTCCGTGACCGTGCGGGTGCTGGTTGCCGGTTTTTTGTTTTTTGTAAAAAGGAAAAACAGGATGCCCATGCCCACCAGCATGGCGGCATAGACCTTCGGCAGCGTCCGCCAGCCTTCGATGTTGGCGCCGTCGTCCGTGAAAATTTTCAGCAGGGTTGGGGCAAACAGGGTCGTCAGCGCAGCGCCCGCATTTCCCGCCCCGAAAATGCCCAGCGCCGTTCCCTGCCAGCGTTTTGGATACCACACCGAGGAGAAGGCGATGCCTACGGCGAAGCCCACCCCGGCAAGCCCGAAGCCAAAGCTGGCAAGGGCAAACCCCCAGAAATCATTGGCGTAGGAAACCAAAAACATGGGGATGGCGCACAATGCCAGCAGGGCGGCGAACACGGGCTTGCCGCCGTACTTGTCCGTGAGGATGCCAGCGGGCAGCCTGAAAATGGAACCCGTCAGCACTGGGATGCCCATGAGCCAGCCAATTTCCACTGGCCCCCAATCGAACACCTGGTTGTCCACCAGAAAGGTGACCAGCACGCCGTTCATCATCCAAGCGGCAAAGCACACCGTGAATGCCAGGGTGTTGAGGAACAGCGCTTTGTGGGATTGGAAAGTAGCTTCTGCCTGCATTTATTCAGGTTTTTTATGAAAATCAATCCTGCCCTCCTCCGGGAACCGCACCGAATACCGGACCAAATACTTCCCGTCCGGCACTTCGATGCTGTCAATCGGAATGGGGTGGAACGTGTTGCAGTTCCTGTATTTATTGCCGTTGACCTCATACTCGAACTCAATGCCTTTGCCTTTGGCAAAAACAGGACAAAACCCAAGGGTCGTGCCAGTGGTGTACATGGGAGTACTCAAAAGGCTGCCTTCAATCCGTATCCAATGGATGACCGGCAGCGCCACCACCATGAAAAACAAGGCTATGCTTATCCTCAATATCTTCCATCGCAGGGCGCTTGCCTTGAATGCCTTGAACAGGTTGAGCACTACCCCAAAGGTTAGAATGAGAACAAAAATGACCTTGACAGCTTGGGATGCCGTGAGTTCGAGGTCGGTTACGGTCAGGAAGATGTTTGCCATTCATGCATACTGAGTTGAGAAGGGTTGAAGGGGTTGAGGAGGGTTGAGACAGCATTTCATCTTTGGGCGAATAAACCATCTAAACCCTTCTCAACCCTTCTCAACCACAACCTTAATTGTTCTTCGGCCTTTGCAACGACCACGGCGTCTTTGCTTTGCGGATATTTTTCCTTTCCCAGTACCAAACCACCTGCTGGTAGGGGCGCCACATATAATTGAGCGGCGGGACGAGGAAGTGTACGAGCCGTGAAAATGGAATGAGCAGGACAATCAGGTAAGCACCAACGATATGGAATTTAATGATCCAGGGCATAGCGCTGACGGCCTCGGTGTTGGGTTGCAGCGCAAAAATTGACCACAGGTAGGGCGTCAGTACCGAGGAAAACCAGGAAGACCCCCACCGGAAATTGTAGGCTACCCAAAGTCCGGTGACGACCTGGACGAGCAACAGAGAAAGAATGGCGTAGTCCATTTTGGTTGACACCATGGAAATACGGGGACTCGTTATCCGTCGGTAGATAAGATTTATAATACCGATGAGTACGGCAATGGCAAAAATGAATGCCGTCACCTCAAGAACTACCAACCTTACCGGATGACTGTTCCATGCCAGCACTGTTTTGGGTATAAAAAAGGCCGTCAGGTGCCCGAAAACCAAAAAGAGCATCCCGATATGGAATGGCACGGAACCCCAGAAGAGTTGCCTGCCTTCCAAAAATTGGGACGACAGCGAGGAGAACTTGTACTTGGTGGAAGTATAACGCCAAATTGACCCGATGATGAAACCCATCAGTGCCATGTATGGCAATCCAATCAGGAAAAAATTATTCAGTGCGTTGAAGAAATTATCCATTGTAATTATTTTTTCTGGTGAATTTTTTGAAAGGTGTTGCCTTTCGACACCTGGCTTGTCAACCTTCCAGTTGCACCTCTGTGTGAATGTTCTTGAGGAAGTCCGACACTTCTTCCGGCGTTTCCCTTTCCACGATGCCGAAATCGTTTTTTATCACCCAGTGGAGCGCTTGCAGCGCCTGTTGATAAATGGTGTAATGGTTTTCATCCCTTTCGATAATGGTCTTGTGCCGCTTCTCGTAAAACTTGTCCTTTAAGGCAATTTGCTCAGGGTCGAAGCCGGGTATCATGCGGCGCAGGGCGGGCGCCACGATGCGCCGGGCCAGCTCTTCCACGATTGCCGAATCCTGCATTTTGGGCAGTAGGCGGAGTACGTTGGACAGGTGGTCGGACAGCTCGACGCCGCAATCGTTCTGCACCTCCCGGTGTTCCCGGTTCAGGTTCACCAACAGTTCGCCCCGCTTGTAGTCGTCGCCGAAGAGCACGTAGCCCAGGTCGAGGGTCGTCACCGCCTGTACGTCGAAGGAGCGGAGGAACAACTCCTGCTGGTGCGGCAGCGAGGCAGTTGCCATGTGCGCCGTGAAAGGCTGGAGCAGCTTTCCCGCTGCCGGGCAATGCTCCTCCAAAAACCGTTGGGCTGCTTCCGCTTTGCCAGCGAAACCTGCCTGCGGGTAGTCGAACAGGGCAGCAAAAAGTTCGTAATGCGCTATGTTGTTTTTCATATTTACTGATTGTTTTTAAGACCATTATCGTCAATGTAGGTCAATTGGGCGTTAACGATCCCGGGCTTTCTGCTGTGCGGCTTCCCTGCCTTGTCTAAATGTGATACGGTTTCTGTCTACAACTTTCCTGTCCACTAAGGACGAGCCGCATTGCAGAAAGCCCGTGTTGGGTGTAGTTTTATTCTTTTTCAATTTGAATATCATCAATCCAAAATGTACCCGGTTGCAATATGTTTAATTCAATTCTTAACCATCTATCCTTTGGAATGTCAATCTGATATTCGAGAAGTTTCCAATCACTTATTTGTTTCTTTTCTTCGATTAGAGTTGTCATATTTCCTTTCATGGCAGAAACACCACCAGCAGATATTTTAAATGTGGTTCCTTCATTTTTAACCCAAAAGCTCAATTTATAGCGACCTTCTCCTTCAAATTTACCAGATTCAAAGAACTCATTTGTAAAGCCTGGTGAAAACCTACCACCAATTGAAGAACACTTAACTACATCAAACCTTAAAGACTGATTGCCTTCTTTGTAAACTTTATTATCAAGTACAATTTTAAAATCTGCATCTTTTACAGTATTTGGCGTATACATCAGCCAATTTACAGGCAAACCATTACTGGAAATTTCAAATCCACCATTTAAACCAGCCGATTTGTCTTTTTCTAATTCACTCATCTGCCCATAGCACCCAGCTAATAAAAACATCAAACTAAGTAGTAAAAAGAACTTAGTAATTTTTCTAATTTTTCTCATCTGTTTTTTATTTTAATTAAACATTACATTCAATTAATTACACCCGACTACATCATTCCCGAAAACGGCTAAGTAAACACGCAATGCGCCTTTTTACTTACTCGTTTTCGGGTATTTCGGCATTGGCGGGAGGGAATGCCCTTACCCTGGCTAAGTAAACATGCAATGCGTGTTTACTTAGGGTTCACGCAAAAATAACTTCCCCATTGCTCGTTGCACCGTTGCGAAAAAAATCTCACACAACGACGCAACGTAGTTCTCGGAACTTATTTTTGCGCAAGCCCTAAGTTGACGACATTGGCCATGAACGAACAGCGTTTTCAAAGTCCCCTTTCCGCCTTCTCCTTGAAACCAAACCCGACGCTTCCTTTCGTGTCGCCCGTAAATTCGAGCATTTCGATGGCCTGCTCGCGGTGGGCAGGCGGGATGACGAAGCGGTCGTCGAATTTTGCAAGAGAAGTGAGTTTATAGACTTCGTCGGCAGTAGCGGCATCCATGCCCGCCTCCCGCAAGGCCCTCTCCACTTTTTCTTGTGGAATGTCGCCGACCGTCACACCCCTGCGGTGGATCCTGACTGCCATCAGCTTTTTCAAGACCGTTTTGACCTTTTCTTCATCGCCTGCGGCAAACAAGTTTGCCATGTATTTCAGCGGGAACCGCGCCTGGTCAATGGTGCCCCAGAGGTCTTCCGTGCTGGTATCGTAGAGCCAGCCGTCGTTCCAGAATTTTGCAATGGGGTCCATTTTGTCGCCCTGCGCAGTATCCTGCTTGCTCAACGACGCCATGACCGGCAAGAGCGGCGGCACGTAGAACAGCATCGGCAGCGTCCTGAACTCGGCGTGCAGCGGCAGCGCCATTCCCCATTCTTTCACGAACTTGTAAGTGGGCGAATACTGGGCGGCCTTGATGGTGGAGTCGGCAATTCCGTTGGCTTTCGCTGCCTCAATGACTTTGGAATCGAACGGGTCGAGCAGCATGTTCAACTGGCGGTCAACGAGATTGGCGGTGTCGTCGGAGGCTGCGTTTTCAATCTGGTCGGCATCGTACAGGATGACGCCGAGGTACCTGATCCTGCCCACGCAGGAGTGCATGCAAGCGGGTGCATGGCCAGCCTCCAAGCGCGGGTAGCAGAGGATGCACTTCTCCGATTTGCCCGTGTGCCAATTGTAATAAGACTTCTTGTACGGACAAGCGGTGACGCACATCCTCCACGACCGGCATACTTCCTGGTTGATAAGTACAATGCCGTCTTCGCCCCTTTTGTAAATGGCGCCCGAAGGGCAAGATGCCACACAGGCCGGGTTCAGGCAGTGGTTGCAGATCCGCGGCAGGTAGAAAAATGCCATCCGTTCCAACTGGAACATGGCCTCCTGTTCGGCAGGCGACAGGTCGTGGAGGTTGGGGTCCTTCCGCGCATAGTCGGGGGTGCCGCTGAGGTCGTCGTCCCAGTTGGGGCCCATTTTGATGTCAATGGGTTTGCCGGTAATGAGTGAGACCGGTCGTGCCGTGGGCTGGTCGTCCATGGCGGGCGACTCGATGAGGTCGAGGTATTTGTAAGTGAACGGCTCGTAGTAGTCGTCAATGACGGGCATGTTGGGGTTGTGGAAGATGTTGAGCAGGCCTTTCTTCTTGCCCGCCCCTTTCAGGTTGATGGTCCCGTTGTTCTTCTCCCAACCACCTTTGTAAATTTCCTGGTCTTCCCACTTGGTGGGATAGCCCGTTCCGGGTTTGGTTTCCACGTTGTTCCACCATTGATACTCCACACCCTTCCTGTCCGTCCAGATGTTTTTACAGGCTATCGAGCAGGTGTGGCAACCGATGCATTTGTCGAGGTGAAAAACCATTGAAATTTGGGAACGTACATCCATGATATGTTTTTTTTGAATCATTTTTTAAAATCATGGTGATTTTTAAAATCACCATGATTTAGATACCTTTTTCACCACACCAATTTCTCCATCTTCTTCACAATCACGTGCGTATCACGGTTCGGGGCGATGGGCCCCCAGTAATTGAAGTGGTAAGAAAACTGCCCGTAGCCGCCCGCCAGGTAGTTCGGCTTCAGGTGGATGCGGGTGAAACTGTTGTGGCCGCCCGCCCGCTTGTTGCCGCGCACCTGCGACTTGGGAATGCCCACCGTGCGCTCCGGCACGTGATAGACGATGCACACGCCCTTCGGAATCCTGGCGCTGACCACCGCACGGGTGCAGTACACCCCGTGGTCGTTGTAAACTTCCACCCAGTCGTTGTCCTTGATGCCCAGTTCCTCGGCGTCCTTTTCGTTGAGCCAGCAAGGCTCGCAGCCCCTCGAAAGGGTGAGCATCCGCAGGTTTTCCATGTAGGTGGAGTGGATGTGCCACTTGCCGTGAGGCGTCAGGCAGTTCAGGATTTTGGCGTCGCCATTTTTAAGCGTGTCCCGCAGGTCGCCGTAAGCTTCGGGCTTGGGAGAAGGCTTGTAGGTCGGCAGGTTTTCGCCGTAGGCGAGGTACAGCTCGTGGTCGAGGTAGAAGTGCTGGCGACCCGTCAAAGTTCTCCAGGGCACCAGTCGCTCGACGTTGTAGGTGTAGGCTGAATACGCCCTGCCGTCGTTCATCAAGCCCGACCAGAGGGGCGAGGTGTTGTACCGGCGGGGCTGCGCCAGCAGGTCGGCGTAACGGATGCGCACGTCCTTGCTGCCTTCGCCGAGGTCGGCGAGCACCAATCCCGTTTTCTTCTCCGCATTTTTGTAAGCCTCCACGTTCAGCTTGCCATTGGTCAGCGTGGATAGGTGCAGCACTGCGTCTGCCGCCCATTCGTCCTCTTTGATGGACGGGCGAAGTTTGCCTTCCACATTTTCTACGTGGAAGTGGTTGGAGGTGAGCATTTCATCGAAGGCATCCTCGCACATGTAGTGGTTGCCGTGGGCGCCCAATCCTTTTTCCCTGATCAGGTCGCCCAGCGAAATGTACTTGTCGTAGATTTTGGTGTAATCCCGCTCCTCCACGGCAATCTTGTGAATCGTCTTGCCGGGAATGGGTTCGCACTCGCCTTTGTACCAATCTTTGATGGTTGGCTGTGCAATTTCCCCGTCAGAGTCGTGGGAAATGGGCGTCGCCACGATGTCCTTCTGCAGTTCCGGCATGTATTTTTTCGCCAACTCGCTCGTGACCCTGGCAATCTGCTTGAAAATATCCCAGTCGGTTTTCGACTCCCAGACCGGCGCAATCGCCTGCCCCAGCGGGTGGATGAACGAGTGCAGGTCGGTGCTGTTGAGGTCGGCTTTTTCGTACCACGAAGCCGCTGGCAGCACGATGTCGGAGTACAGCGCCGAGGAGTCCATGCGGAAGTTGAGGTCCACGACCAAATCCATCTTGCCCACCGGGGCGACGTCGTGCCACTGCACCTCCTCGGTGTGATCTTCCGAGTCAACGGCGATGGCGTTGGAGTGGGTGCCGAGGTAGTGCTTGAGGGCGTACTCGTGCCCCTTCATGCTGCCCATGATGGCGTTGCCCCGCCAGATGTACCACACGCGGGGGTGGTTCTCCGGCGCTTCCGGGTCGCTCACGGCGTATTTCAACTTCTTGGACTTCAGTTTTTCCAGCACGTAGTCCTGGATTTCCTTGTTGGAAGTTGCGCCATTGGCGGTGGCTTCCTTGCTCAGTTCGAGCGGGTTTTCGTTGAACTGCGGGTAAAACGGCATCCAGCCCATGCGCACCGATTGGCATATCGTGTCGGCGGTGTGCTGCCGGGTCCACTTGTTGTCCGGCACGGTGTTGTACTTTGAAAACTGCCCGTCGTAGCGGTACTGGCAGGTGTTGATGTAATGCCAGATTGGGGCTTGTTGCAGGCGAGAAGCATTGTGCCAGTCTTTGGCAAAAGCGATGCTGCCCCATGAATCCACGGGCGCCAGTTTTTCCTGACCAACGTAGTGGTTCATGCCGCCGCCGTTTTTGCCGACGCAGCCAGTGAGCATCAGCGCCATGATTGCGGAGCGGTAGTTCAGGTTGGCGTGATACCAGTGGTTGATGCCCGCCCCGACGATGACCATGCACTTGCCGCCCGTGATGTTGGCGGTGTTCGCCCATTCCTGCGCAAACTGGAGGACCGTTTTGGAGTCAACTCCCGTGAAAATCTCCTGCCAGGCTGGGGTGTAGGCGGCGTCCTTGTCGGTGTAGTCTGCCGGGTAGTCGCCGGGCAGACCCCTGCCCACGCCGTATTGCCCCATGGTCAGGTCGTACACGGTGGCGACGGCTACTTTGCCATCAACCGTCTCGACGTACTTCACGGGCACGCCGCGCAGGCGGTGGTTGGCAAGCCCGAACTCGGTGAATTCAACTTGCAGCACATCGTCGCTCCGGTTGAGCAGCGTGAGCGCCGGGTTGTAGGTTTCGTCGGTTTCGCCGTCCTCCAGTTTCATGTTCCACTTGCCGCCCTTCTTGTCCCAGCGGAAGCCGGAGCTGCCCTTCGGAATCACGAACTTGCCCGTGTCCTCGTCCACGTTGAGGAATTTCCAGTCGCCGTTTTCGATGTCTTTGTACTTGGCAAGCTCGTTTGCCCGCATCATCCTGCCCGGTTTCCAGGTATCGCCGTCTTTTTCCAGCCTGATAAGGTGCGGGCTGTCGGTGTACTGCTTGGTGTATTTCAGGAAGTAGGGCGTTTGCTTTTCGTGGTGCCATTCCTTTAGAATAATGTGCGTCACCGCCATCCAGAACGCCCCGTCGCTGCCTGCGTGGAGCGGCACCCATTGGTCGGCGTATTTGCAGACCTGGCTAAAGTCGGGCGAAAAAACGACGGCCTTGGTACCGTTGTGGCGGCTCTCGGCGAAGAAGTGGCAGTCGGGCGTCCGGGTCATGTTGAGGCAGGCGCCCATGTCGGCAATCATCTTGGAATTGTACCAGTCGGCGCTTTCGCAAACGTCCGTTTGCTCGCCCCAGATTTCCGGGAAGGCGGTCGGGAGGTCGCAGTACCAATCGTAAAAACTCAGGTTGGCGCCGCCGAACAATTGGAGGAACCTGCCCCCCGCTGCGTAGCTCAACATGGACATGGCGGGGATGGGGGAGAACCCAAAGACCCTGTCGGGACCATATTTCTTGGCGGTGTACAGGTTGGCCACCGCCATGATTTCGAGCACGGTGTCCCAGCTTACCCTACGGAAACCGCCCTTGCCACGGGCTTGCTGGTACTTCCGGCGCGCCTCCTCGTTGTTTTGCAGGTTTTCCCAGGCTTGCATCGGGTCGCCCCCGGCACGCTGCTTTTCCCGCTCATAAGCATCTATCAATGAACCCCTGATGAGCGGGTACTTGATTCGAAGCGGGCTGTAGAGGTACCAAGAGTAGGAGATGCCCCGCTGGCAGCCACGAGGCTCGTAAGGTGGAAGCGAGCTTTCCAGCAGCGGGTAGTCCAACTGTTGGGTTTCCCAGACGACGATGCCGTCCTTGACGTGGATTTGCCAGGAGCAGCCGCCCGTGCAGTTCACGCCGTGCGTGCTGCGCACGATGCGGTCGTGCTGAAAGCGGTTGCGGTAAAACTCTTCCCATTGCCGGGTTTGCGGAGAAATGATGTCTTCTATCCAACTCATGTTGCGGATAAGGTTGAGAGTGGTTGAGAGTGGTTGAGAAGGGTTGAGTTGTTGACAGATAAACTATCTCAACCCTTCTCAACTATTCTAAACCATCAGTTAAAAGATTTTATCTGCCGTTTGTAAATGCCGTGGTTGACGCTCTTGCTCTTCCTGCTGTACCAAAATCCCGAAATCAGCAGTACTAAAGCCCCGGCGCCCATGATGCCGTACAGCAGGAAACCGGAAGGCAAACCGGTTTGAGCCTGGGCAGCACTTTTTGGCGTTGAATTTTTTAGAAAAACCAATAAATCATGCACCTCTTGCTGTTCAAGCAGCTTCCCTTCAAAGGCTTGCTTCATCACCGGGAAAGGCGGATTTTCCAGAATGGCTCGCACGCCAGCTTCTCCCAGGTTGGTAAAAGATTGGGAAATGTCCTTGACCGAGTAGCTGTTTTCAGCAAAAAAGGTCTTGGAAAGCCCGTTGTGGCAGGAGATGCAGGCGGATCCTCCGTTTGCAAGCCTGACCCTCCCTTCAAAAAGGTTTTTGCCGTTTGCCAGGTCTTCTGGCGTGGCATCATCGAGGATGGAGGTGTAAGCCTCCACTGCGCCACCCGCACCTGAATTACTGGCGATGTAGTTCAGGATGGATGTGATTTCGGCATCGGAAATCAGCGGGTCGGGCATCACCAGTTTGTTGTTTGCTTCAAAAAGGGCTACCGCAGCCGAATCGCCGCTGGCAATCATTTTTTGCGAAGACCTGACGAAGTTCAGCAGCCAGTCTTCCGGGTGGCGCTGGTGTACGCCGGCGAGGTCGGGGCCTACCAGCTTGCCCTTGCCAATGGTGTGGCAGATGCCGCATTTGGACTTGAACAAGGTTTCAGTGGCGCTGGCGTCCTGGGCGGAAACTTGCCCTGCCAGCATCAGGCTGAAAAAAGCCAGGATGAAAAACGATTTTTCCATATTGGATACTTTTTAAATTCGCTATGATTCATTTACTTGGTTCGGGTGTTTTCGGGGTAAAAAATGCTGGTTTGAAAGTGACCATCAGCCAGCCCCAGCCTTGAAACTCGTCCTTGTTGCCGCCCTTCAGCACTTCCATGGAAGCGGTGGGCATCATCACCGAAAAGCCTGATTTTATGCTCACCTGCGGAAGCAACTTGTAATCCAGCACGGCATCTGCTTCCGTGCCCAGCCCTTTGTCAATGGGGGTTGTGGGTTCCGCAGGATTTATCACATTATTTGAAAGCAGGAAGTAGTGCAGGTCAACAGCGAGCGCAACTTTATCGGAAAATTTAAAACGGGCTTGCCCGTAAATATCTGTGAGTCCGCCACTTCTGGTGTGGGCCGGGATGTCCAAAAAGTAATCCATCAGCCCATAAAAAATGTGGTTGGTGGGGTAGAGGGTATGAAAGGTGTTGTACTTCTTGTTGCCTGTGTCCAATGCGTCAGTGCCGGAGAGGTAGTCCGCCCCAGCCCCGATGGTCAGGTTGTTCACCTTGTAAGACAGGTTGAAGGCAGCTAGGTAGGCGCTGATGTTCTTGCGGCTGGCATTTTCACCACATTGATAATATAATGTGCCTTTTAGTTTGAAGCCGCCGGTTTCCAGTTCGAGAAGCGGGCCGAAAGTGTACCTGTAAAGCAGGCTGCCGGAAGTGTCGCTTGCCTCGTAGCCATCGGTAACGGCGGTGAAGCTGAACTTAAGTTTCTCCTTAAAAGTCCTGTTGAGCCAAAACCAGGAGAGCGCACGGTAATTATTTAAGGTATAGTCGCTTTTGAAAAACGATTCACCTTGGTTGTTGTAGGCGGCTCCGAGGTGGGCATTCCATCCGTTTTTGACAAATTTCAGCAGGGCGGCATCATGACTTCGAGCCTGTTGCACCCAGTCAACGTTGCCGAGTAGGCGATGGTCGTCGTAAACGAGTTCCTGCCTTCCGGTCCTCAGGCTGAGGTGGTCGTTGAAACTGAACTCGCCCCACGCTTCATGCAGCGCCGTGCCTGCCAAGTCTCTCAATTGCTCTTCATCGCCCCAAACCCGGACATCCTGCAAGGACAGCTTCACCCGGAATTTTTTCTCCTGGTGTTCGGCGGTCAGCCTGCTGCGCTGTGAAATGAAAAAAGCAGGTTTGGAAGATTCAGCCGCCAATGTCCCATACCCATGCCTGAACTCTGCCCTCGACCGGAGATCGGCTCCGATTTGCGCCCAAGGTTGACTTGCTGGCACCAAACCGAAAAAGGCAAGAAGGAAAAATGTCTTTTTCACGCTCGTTAGTGATTCGTTTAGCAATGAGTCAGGCATCAGTTAATAGCTCCAAAACCAAGTGGCTGCGTATCTCCTAAAAGTTTTGCTCACCTGAATTGACCCCCAATTTTACGGCGAGTATTTTAATTAAGATAAAAAACTCTTAAATATTTTTCAATTTAAAAACCCTCTAAATAATTCAACCAAAATGGAGGGGAAAACGGGTTGCGAGAAAACGAAACAACCCGGTTCTATCCAACTCCACGGTAGTTTTAGAACAGGCCGGGCTTTTCGTTTCAAGCTGCTTCCCCTGATTTTTTATGGAAAAACTTTTGGTCCAGCGATAGTGGGCCAGGCCCAAAAAGAAAATAGATAACAAGCAGGAAAAGCACCAAAGCGGCCAGTTCCAACGATTGACCGCCCATCATCAGCCCCTTTTCGGCATGGACGACGAACACCGCCGCCGTCAAAATCGGGATTTGAATCAGCGCCCCCAACCGGGTGAAAATGCCGAGCAGCAGCGATAAGCCTCCCCCAATGTGCGAAATGATGATGGCGGAAAACCATAGGTACTGCGTGTTTTCGTCAATCAGGCGAGTCAGGGCATCGGGGTTGTTCATGAGGAACAAGCCCCTGACGGTCAGGGCAATCCCCAAGAAAATCCTCATCAAAGCATAAGCAGTGGGTTGGTTGCGGTTGAACCAGTCGAAGAAGTTGTCGAGTTGTTTCATGTCGTTTGAATTTTATTGATGTTAAGGCAGCTAAATCATGGTGATTTTTCAAATCACCATGATTTAATTACCTGGAATAGGCAGCCTATTTTCCCTCAAACTCCACCCGCTTGCCGACCGACGTTAGCCCCAGCAGTGCATCGGACGTGCTGAAAACCGGGATGAGTTGTTCCAACTCCGAGGCAGGCCCTTCCGCATTTTCGATGAGCCGTTCGGCGATTTGCATGGCGATGGGTGCTTTTTGGCGCATTGATTTGCCCAATTTGGCGACTTCCTCGGCGGAGAGGTTGCCGTTGACGTATTCGCCTGTGATGATGGCGTTAAAGCTGTTTCGCTCGTACAGCTTTCCAAGCGCCTCCCACTTGCTGCCGGGCGTCCTTTCGGCACGTTTCGGCAAATCGGTTTTGCCGTCCAAAAGGTCGAACATTTCGTCCTGGGAAATCACGGCATCCACCAGCCCGATTTCAGCAGCTTCGGCGGCGCTCAACATTTTTCCCGTGAGGATGAGGTACTTGGCAAGCCCCTTTCCCACCCGTTTCGCTGTCCGTTGCGTGCCGCCCAATCCGGGGTAGATACCGATGCCGGTTTCGGGGAAAGCCATGCTCACTTTCGGCGTTGCCAGCAGCAAGTCGGCGCAGAGGGCAAGTTCCAAGCCGCCGCCGAGTGCCAGCCCGTTGATGAGCGCCACCACCCGTTTGGAGGAGTGGTCAATCCTGTCAAAAACAACCTGCCCGTATTTGGTGAAAGCCACGATATTTTCCAAAGCTCCCGCTTTCATGTTTTTCACAAAAAACCGGATGTCGGCGCCTGCCACGAATGCCTTGCCGCTGCCGGTGAGGAAGATGGTTTTCACGGCAGGGTCGGCATCGGCGATGGAAAATTTCTCGTCCAACTGGGCGACCACTTCCTCGTTCAGGGCATTCAGGTCTTCCGGGCGGGCGAGGGTGATGATGGCTCGGTCGCCCCGCATTTCCAGCGTGACGTATTCCATTTTCCAGTTGCCTGCGGCAATGCTGATTGGCATTTTTTCTCCGTAAAGATTGGCGTATTTTTCCACCAGCCTGTGTACTTCGCTTTCGCCGTACTGCTGCATCAGTTCGACCGGGCCTTTTTTCCAGCGCAAGCCGATTTTTGCGCCCCGGTTCAGTTCGGCGGGGCTGCACACTTTTTCTTCCAAAATCTGGGAGCAGACGAAAAACACGCAGCCCAGCATCCGCTCGTGGATGGTCTTTTCCAGTTCCGGCGACAGGGCGGGCGGCTCGGCGCTGATTTCCCAAATTTTGCCGCTTTCCACTTGCGCTTCCAGTCTGCCTGCGGGCTTGTACGAGGCTCCAAAAACCTCCAGCGTCCGCTGCGCATGAAGGGCGATGGGCACGCCGGTGGCGTTCATCAGGGCAAACGGTCCCATGCCGATGCCGAAGGTTTTCAAGCAGACGGCGTCAATGGTAGCGGCGGAAATTGAGAAATTGGGAAATTGAGAAATTGGGAAATTAGAAGGGAACGTCCCCCCCAATTTCCCAATTTCCCAATTTCCCAATTTCTCCAACAGCCGCACCGCCTCGTTCAGCCAGGGCACGAAAAACCTGTTGACGGCGAAGCCGTAGCGGTCTTTTGTGAAAATGGCGTCTTTCCCAGATTGGATGGAGAAGCGGTAACAAGCATCGAGCGTGGTCTGTGCCGTTTTTTCGCCGGGAATGATTTCCACCAGCCTGTTTTTGGCGGCATGATAAAAATAGTGGAGTCCGATGAAACGCTCCGGTTGGCTGACCGAAGCCGCCAACTCGGTCACGGAGAAGGAGGAGGTGTTCGTCGCCAGGATGGTCTCCGGCGGCACGATGCCCGACAGGGTTTTGAACAAGCTACATTTCGCTTCGAAGTTCTCAAAAATGGCTTCCACAACGAGGTCGCAGGTTTTCAAATCTTCCAGCTTGTCGGTGGCGTGTAGGTGAGAGAAGGTTAGCTGCACCTGCTCTTCTGTGAAAACCTTGCGCTCCACACCTTCTGCCATTGTTTTGCGGATGCCTGCCAGCCCGCGCTCCACGTGCTGCATGGACACGTCGGCGAGCCAGGTTTTGAAGCCTTCCTGCGCAAATTTCTGCGCCAGGGCGGAACCCATGGTTCCTGCGCCCACGACACCGATGGTGTTGATTTTTTTCATGTTCTGTATCTTTCAAGCTGCTACTGCAACTAAGTAGTTCGGGCGATTTCCCCGACTTCCGCTCCGCTAATTATTCCCCCAAACGGGCTTCCGTTTTTCCAAAAAAGACTGGATGCCCTCGTTGGCATCCGCCGTTGCCATCAATTGGTTGACGTACAGGTTTTCCAACTGTGGCAAGAAGTTGCCGAGGATGTGGTTGAATTTTGCCCTCACCGCTTTCACGCCGAACCGCAGCGACGAGGCGCTTTTGGGTAAAATATATTTTTCAATCCATGCCTCCACGCCTTCGTCCAGCGCAGTTTTGTCCTCAAAAATCTCATTCACCAGCCCGATGTTTTTGGCTTCCTCACCAGTGATTGTCCTGCCGGTGATGAGCAACTCCTCCGCCCTCGCCAGCCCTATTTTTTCAGGCAAAATGATGGACGCTGGCGGCGGGAACACCCCCAGCAAAATTTCCGGTTGCCCCAGTCGGGCGCTCCGGTCGGCGAAGAGGAAATTGCACATGATGGCCAGCTCCATGCCCCCGCCGAGGCATTGCCCGGAAATCTTCGCCAGCGTCGGAACGGACAAGTCCCTCAGGGTGGAAAACAGTTGGTGGAAAGACCGGAGCATCGTGGCGGCGTATTCCTGTTGATGCTCTTCCACGCTTGCGCCGAAGGAAAAGTGCTTCCCGGCGCCCTCGAAGGTGATGATTTTCAGTCCGTTTTCGGCTTTGAAAGCATTGAAAACCGCCTGCAATTCCTCCATCATCAGGTAGTCGAGCACGTTGCCCTTGCCGTCGTCGAGGGTGATGGCAGCGACTTGGCGATCGTTAGAAAATTCAAGTTTTATTTTTTCCATAATATTTTTTGAGCGCTTGTTAGGGTTGTTTGGAGTTGTTGGTAGACCATCAAAAGGGGCTTGATAGCGCCGGATTTATGGTGTAACTCATGTCTGTAAGTGTTTTCAAAAAAGCAATCAGGTCGCTTTTTTCCTGGGCAGTCAGGTGCTTGCCGCCGAGGTGCAGGCTTTTCATCAATGGGTCAACCGTATCCGACTTTTTCAGGCCTTCGCTGTAAAAATCAATCACTTGTTCGAGTGTTTGATAGCGGCCATCGTGCATGTAAGGGCCGGTCAGTTCGATGTTGCGGAGGGTGGGGCTTTTGAATTTACCAAAGTCAGAAGGCAGGTTGGAGATTTCGCTCAAACCTGCATCAGGGCTGGCGTCCAGTGCATTGTTGTGAAATTGGTTGTCGGTGAACAGGATACCACCATGACAGTGGAAGCAATCACCTTTTTCGGTAAAAAAAATATCGTAGCCATTCTGTTCTTCATCGGTAAGAAATATGCCAAGGGTTGCATCAATTACCTGATCATACTTCGAATTGGAGGAAACCATCGTCCGTGCAAATTGTGAGAGGGCTTTGGCCGCCAGTTCGTAGGTGATGGTTTTTTCGCCGAATGATTCATAAAACAATCGGGGGTATTCGGGATGCTGCCTCAGCCGGTCAAGGTCGGTCTTGAAAAAATCTTTCACCTCAAAAAGCATGATGTCTTCCAGCGTTCCCTGCACCTTGCCGTTCCACAAAAAAGCGGTATTCCAACCAAGGTTCAGGTGGGGCAACACTGTTCCAGAGGAGGTGAAGGATTTTTCCTGGAGGTGGCAATTTGCACAGGCCATTGCACTGTCCGGGTGCAGCACAGGGTCGTAATACAGCATCCGCCCCAGCTTGACGCCTTCAACGGTCTGAGGGTTATCGGCCGGAATGTCAAGAATGGGAAAAAACTGAGGTATTGTTAATTGGTAAGGTGCGGGATTGTAAATCCAGTCTTGGCCAGGGGGAACGGGGACATTTTCTTTTTTACAACCGGCGAACGGCAGCAAGAAAAACCCAACGACGATGAGAAATGATATTTTTTTCATGTTGCTTCATTTTTGAATAAAACAGGGTGGGATTGCCCCTTTATCTCATTCTTTTTCAAGTGAAGTCACGGTGAAAATGTCCGTGCCGTTTTCCTTCAGCACTTGTTGTGCATCCTGGTTTTCCATAATCATGGAACCGAAAACGTCGAAATTGTACACGGTCGGATTTTGCAGCCACTCGTTCAAATCCATGCTCAGGTCGAGCGCCCAAGTGCCGCCGTCCACAGTCACAGCATGGTGAAAAGGCAAGGTGATTTGGAGGTAGTTTTGGTTGTTCTTCGCCGCCCCGGTGTGCAGGTTGAAATTTTTGATCACACCCGTCCCCAGCGAATCGTACCTGCCCTCGAATTTCATGTAATGGTAGCCCTGGTCGCCCGGAATGGGCCACTCCATGTTGATGTTGGTGGTGGTGTTGGGCAGCCCGCCATCCACGTTCGTGGTTTCATCCAGCCCAAAAACAAAGTTAATAGAGGCGTACTCGCCTTTGGGCACATTGTTCAGCATGAAGCTGCGTGTTTCGTCCTTTTCCACGTCACGGTAATGCACCTCTTTAGAATCAAACACCTGGCCGTCCGTATCCACCAAGGTGAAATTCGAGACGTAGTATTTCAACCTTGCAACCTGGAACTTATGACCGGCGGCGCAGGAGTACCAAGTGTCATTCAATTTCAATACTTGCCCTTGAACCAGGTGGTCAAAATTCACGCGGATAAAGGAGGAGCTTTCCTCCTTTTTGCAACTTGTGGTGAATAATAATAGAAAAAGGAAGAGTGGCAGATTTGCCGGGAAATTTAAATTTTTCATGACAATTATGATTTTTTACTCTTAAAAATTTTTACAAATAGTCGCCTTAGAAATTGATGCGGCAAAAGTTAAGAGGTAAACGCAAGAAAATCTCCTGACTTGACGCTCCTCATTAATTTTAAGGACGATTATCTATATCAAAAGCTCGATACCATTCTCAAACCACCTCCACCTGCGGCGAAATCGCCCGGTGCAATTCCTCGTTCCACTCGTGTCCTTCGGCAAGCAGTTGGCGCAGCAGCACAAAATCCACTTCCCGGTTGTCTTTCGGCCCCTCGTTGAAGGCACGAAAACCTGCCTTCGCCTCGGTCATCATGTTCAGCGCCAGCCATTCCCGGTTGGCTTCCTTGTTTTTGTCCCAATGCTCCAGCTTCTTCTGGCGCACAGCGTTGATGGTCTTCATCGTGCAGTTGGGGAAGGTGTGGAGCAGCTTGGCGATGTAGCCCTCCACCGCCTCGTCGAGCAGCGAGAGGTCAATCTCCCCGGCGGCGAGCAGGGCTTTTCCCTCGGCAAGCGCCGCTCCTTTTTTCGGCGTACCGAAAACAATCCTGCCGTACTCGTCGAGCCAGCGGTCGGTGTTCACGAGCGGGTTCGGGATGAATTTCCCAACCACTTTCAAGGCGGGCACGACCTCGGAAATCAAGCCGTAGTGGAGTGCCTGATGCGCCGTCCAGGTCTCGCACATCGTCAGCGAGTACATCGCCCGCTCGACGCCCACGTACAGGTGCAGGAAGTCCGTCGCGCCGCCAACGGGGGCGCTGCCGTGCTTGGGTCCCGCCTGCCCGAAGCGGGCGAGGTCTTGGGCGATGGTGAAGTCGCAAGCCATGCCGATTTCCTGCCCCCCGGCGATGCGCATGCCGTTCACCCGGCAGATGACGGGTTTCTCGCAGAGCAAAATCGCCGTCACCATGTCGTTGAACAGGCGCATGTACTGCCCGTATTCCTGCGGGTTGCCGGAGTAATATTCGGCGTACTCCTTCGTGTTGCCGCCGGTGCAAAATGCCTTGTCGCCCACTCCCGTGAACACCACCGCCACCACGCTGCGGTCGTTGGAGGCTTCCCGGAATGCGAGGATGACTTCCTTCACCGCCTTCGTGGTGTAGGAGTTGAACTGCCGGGGGTTGTTCAGGAAAATCCAGGCGTTGAAAAGCCCGGCGATGGGCAGCCCGTCCGCATCCTTGCAGGAGCGTTTTTCAAAAATGATTTCGGAGAAATCGGTTTCAGTCAGGTTGTGATTTTTGAGTTCTTTCATGTTCAAAAATTTAAAGCAGCGTTTGCGAATAAAAAAGTACCACTTTCGAGCGGCGGGGTTTTGAACCCCGCATTTTCGGTTTCGAAATGCGGGGTTCAAAACCCCGCCGCTTGAATCGGGAACGGCTATTTTTCAAAACTTTCGAGGTGTTGGTTTACGGCAAAACCTACCCTGGTACGAGCACTGGTCGCTTGCCGTACTTGTGCGCCAGCGCATTTTGAAATACTTCGTTGATGGAATCCAAGGGAAACGTTTCCACGAAATCGCCCACCGGCAGCTTGCCGTCGGCTACGAGGTCGAGCACTTCGGGGTACAGTTCTGGCTTGCAGCCCCAGGTGCCGATGAGCTTTGCGTCGAAAGCCATGAGGTTGCTCAGGCGCAGTTCCAGCTTGTCCATCGTGAAGCCGACGACCGACAAAGTCGAGGCGTAGGTGACGAGGTTGAAAGCCAACTGCTGCCCGGCGGCGGCGCCGGAGATTTCAAAAATCTTCCAGCCGTACTTCGGTGCACCGAGGGCGGCGGCGATTTCCCGCACCCGCTTTTTTACTTCCGAAATGTCCAGCCCCCGGCTGTTCAGCGTGGCATCTATGCCGTGGGCTTCCACCTGCCGCAGCTTTTCGTCGCTGACGTCAATGGCGAGCACTTTTGCGCCCAGGATTTTGGCGAGCAAAGCGCCGTACAAACCCACCCCGCCGACGCCGATGATGATGGCAAAATCACCCGCCTCCAGTTCCGATTTTTTCATCACCTGGTAAGGCGTGGAAATGGCGTCGGCAACGACCGCCAATTTTTCGAGCGGGTATTTTTTCAAAACGGCATCGGGCACGGGGCACAGGTAGCGGTGCGGCACGGCGATGTGCGAGGCGAAGCCGCCGTGAAAATCATTGCCCGGCATGAGCTGGTTTTGGCAAATATTGCTGCGCCTCTTGCGGCAGAGGTCGCACTCGCCGCAGGGCAAAACCGCCGGGATAATCACGTTTCTGCCCCTCCATTCGGGTGGTCCTTCCAACACCGTTCCGCTGATTTCGTGTCCGAGCGTGAGGGGCAGGGAGTGTTTGGTTTTCACGCCGGAATGCCAAAAGCTGAGGTCGGTGTGGCAGACGCCGCAACCGGCAATTTTGACCAAAGCCTGCTCCGGCGAGAGGTCGGGCAAGACGCTTTCCACGAGCTGGAAAGGCTCGTTCAAGGCGACCATTTGCCATTGGCGTATTGTATGGTTGTTCATTTTAGTACAGAATAAAAACCCAAGTTGTGCAGACAGGACGGGTAGTGTCAAGTTGTGAACGGTTATTGGTTAGCCCAATCACTACCCATCACCATTTATCATTCGCTGCTATCATTTTTCCAATTTAAACAAGGTCGGATTGACGACGAGCATCAGATACCCCCAACTGCCTGTCTGGTCGGCGCTGCCGCCGGAAACTTTGTTCAGCCCTTCCAACGACGCTGTGCCACGCATCAGGGAAAAGCCAAATTGGGCTTTGGCAAACTCGTTGATTTTGTGCGTTGCTGAAAAATCCAGTTCAGCGCCGAGAGGAAAGTCAAGCAGGTTGCCGTCAGCCGATTTTACTTCGGTCACAAGCAAAAAATAATGTGCATCCAGCGCCAATTGGGTGCGGGAGGAAGCTTTCAACTTCACCTTGAGAAATACATCTTGCAATCCGCCGCCTTTGGTGTCCTTGGGCACGTCGAGGAAATAATCCATGTAACCATAAAACTTGTGGTTGTCGCCGTAAAGGGTGTTGAAGGCATGGTTCTCACCGGCTGGAGTGCTAAAGGGGGCGTTGCCGGAGATGTAGTCGTAACCCAATACCGTATTCAACTTGCCGGTGATTGCCCAATCGAGATAGGCGGAGGCAAAATACGCCGTGATTTTTCTATCAAAATTATCTTTTCCCACCTGCCCGAAAAGAGTGGCGTTGCCGGACATTTTTCCCGAAACAAAATTGAGGGTGGGTCCCGCAGTCGCACGGAAATACGTTTTGGCCTCTGACAAGGTAGGGTTGGTGGCAAAACCATCCGTCACGCCGTAGAACGACATCTCGATTTTTTCATCCATGAATTTTCGGTTGTACCAGGCCCAACCGAGCATTTTGTAATTGTCGATGGGGTCGCTTGCGCCAAAGAGTTTTGCGGAAGTCTGATTGAAAGCAGCGCCGAAATGGAGGGTGCTTTTTCCATTTTTTATTTTTAAAACTGCCGCGTCGTGGCTGCGCGCCTGCCCCAGCCAATCATTGTTGCTAAACAGCCTTTGGTCGTCGTAAACAAGCTCCTGTCTGCCTACTTTGAGCGACGCTTTTTTACCAAGGGTGATTTCTGCCCAGCCTTCGTGCAAGCCGAAGGAGGGCACGTCCGCAGCCTGTGATTCGTCGCCCCAAACCCGAACGTCTTGCACGGCAAGCCCGAATTTTACGCGCTCATTTTCAAACCCGGCGCTCAGACGGGTTCGCTGTGAAATGAAAAATGCGCCTTCGGCACCCGGCGGCGGGAGGGTTTGATAACCCCTGCGCCATTCGGGGCGGGCTATCATTTGGGCGGACAAGTCGAATACTTGCTGTGCATTTGAGGCAAGATTTGCCAAAGGCAAGATTGCCAAAACAGCGCAAATTTTTGTAAAAGTGTGCATAGAAAAATAAGATTTGAGAGTATTTTGTCTTTGATAAAGGCATCGTACTCCCGGTTTTGACAAATTCAACATTTCAAACGACTATTCACGGCATCCCCCCTGTTTTCCACCAAAACCCGATGCCGTTGGGGCTGTCCCCGACGGGGATGGTGGCGACGACCGTTTTCGAAGCAATGTCAATCACGGAAACGGAGTCGTCGTTCAGGTTGGTCACAAAGGCAAAGCGCCCGTCGTTGCTGACCACCACGCCGTGCGCCCCCGAACCGACTTGAATGGTGGCGCTCACCGAAGTATTTTCCACGTCAATAAAATGCACCTTGTCCGACCAGGGGTCGCCGTTCAAGCCGCCCTGGTCGCAGACGAGGAGTTGTTTGCTATCGGGCGTCGGATAAAGCTGGATGGGGCCGAGCGAACCTGCAGGCAAGGCAATCCGCACCAAATCGCCGCTCGCCAAATCATACCGAACGACTTCTTTGGTGTCATACAAAGACACTAAAACATACTTCCCATCCGGCATGACGGCTGCCTGGACAGCCACGCCGCCAACCGGCACATCGGTCAACGCCCCCGTGGCAACGGTGAGGATAGACAGGCTTTGGGCCTCCAAATTGGCGACGAACAGCCTGCCGTCGAAATACCGCAAGCCGTGCGGGGAGTGCCCGGCACCCAAATTGAACCGCCTCGATACCTCGAAATTTTTGGCATCCACTTCCACCACCTGGCTGGAATCGGTGGCGGTGGCGTAGGCAAACTCGCAGGCGTCGTCCAGCACCACGTGGGCGAGGTGCAAGCCGGAACCCAATTCGATGCGCTCCTTGATTTTCCAGCTAACCGGGTCTATCACGACCAAATGTTCCTGCTCCCCGCCATGTTGGTGAGCGCCGCCGGGGAGGGTAGTCGCCCACACCGATTTGCCGTCGGGCGCTACCTGGATGTTGTGAATCAGCGGCGGCTCCTCGCCAGTTTCTTTCAGGTCAATGTCTTTCAACTTGGTGAAATGAATGGCATCGAGCACGGAGATAGTGCCGCTTTCTTCGTTGGCGACAAACACCAGCGCTTCAGGCAAGTCTTCTTCTTTTTCACAGCCTGCCCACAGGGCTGCCACCGTCCAAAGGCACAAAAGAAATGCGTAAGATTTCATAAAAAAATTTAGAGATTGAATGGATATGCAAGATTACAAAACAGTGCCATAATTAGGATAAAATACTCTTAAATATTTTGATGCAAAAATGTTCCACCTATACTCGGCGCTAATAGGTTTTGTGCAAATCACGAATTATAAACTACTGCCCCTCCTAGCCGCCTCCGGCGGCTCGTCGGGGGAGAGGGTCTTTTGGGGCGTTCCGCCCCAAACCCCTATTTGCACAAAACCTATTAGTGCGAAGTATAAAACAATTCAAACCATTTCAAACAACAGCGCCATCCCCTGCCCCCCGCCGATGCAGGCGGAAGCGATGCCGTATTTCACTTTCCGAATGTTCATTTCCCTCGAAAGGGTGAGCGACAGCCGGGTTCCCGTCGCCGCCAGCGGGTGCCCCAGCGCAATCGCCCCGCCGTTGACGTTGAGGATGCTGCGGTCAAGACCCAGTTCCCGCTCGCAGCCGATGAGTTGCGCCGCAAAAGCCTCGTTGATTTCAATCAAGCCGATGTCGGATAGGTGCAGCCCCGCCACTTCCAGCAGCAGGCGGATGGCGGGCACGGGGCCCAGGCCCATGTAATGCGGGTCGAGACCGCAGGTGGCGGAGGCGACGACTTTCGCCAGCGGCTTCAATCCCTTCGACTCGGCAAAGGACTTGGAAGCCACCACCACCGCTGCCGCACCGTCCACGATGCCGCTTGAATTGGCGGCGGTCTGCACGCCGTCTTTGGCGAAAACGGGGGGCAGCTTCGCCAGGTCTTCGAGCGTGGAGGGGCGGATGTTTTCGTCTTTCGCAAAATCCTTCACGCCTTTGGGCAGGCTGACTTTGCGGGGTTTCAAGCCATCTGCCTCGAACACCGCCGGGTTCAACGGCACGATTTCATCTTTGAAAAAGCCCCGCTCCGTCGCCGCCACCGCCCGGTCAACGGACAGCTTGGCGAACTCGTTTGCCTCGGCTTTGGTGATGCCGTGCTTTTGCGCCACGTTTTCGGCGGTGCAGCCCATCGGCACGGCGGCGGTGTCGTTCAGGGCTTCCCAGAGCATGTCCACGAAATTGGGTTTGCCCAGTGCGTAGCCCATGCGGTTGCCGAAACTTGCCGTCGGCGAGAGGCTCATGTTTTCCGTGCCGCCGCAAAGGGTCGCCGCCGCTTTGCCCAACATGATTTGCTCCGCCCCCGCCACAATCACCTCGAAGCCGGAGCCGCAGATGCGCTGCAACATCGCCGCCGGAACGCCCGCCGGGATGCCCGAATACAGCCCCACGTGCCGGGGCAGGAAATACGCATCCGGCGAGCTTTGCCCGATGTTGGCGAACAGCACCTGGTCAATGTCCTCCCCTTTCACGCCCGATTTTTCCAAAGCCGCCCGGCTGGCGTAGATGCCGAGGTCGGTGGGCGAGACGCCTCCGAGCGTGCCGCAGAGCTTGCCGAAAGGGGTGCGGGCGCCGTTCAGCAGGTAGATGTCGTCGTAGGCGATGGCGATGCCTTTTTGTTTGTCGTGCATGAACTGGTTTTTTTCCTTTTTTGAAATTCATCCTTGAAAATTATAAAGTGGACTTTGCAATTTTCAAGGATGAAGGCTTATTCGTGCATGAAAACCAACTCCTTATTCATAGATTTCTTTAAATTTTTCTACAAACTTCTTTTTGTCCGTTTTAAATCGTTTTCGACTAAATTTTGGAGTCTTAAATAAATCTCCGCTGCCGATTAACCAGAAAAGCCTATCTACATTATATGGCATTATCTCAATTTCTTGGCAATACTTAATTCCATGCCTAAATATGTCAAAGTCGCTATCTCCTTTCTTGCAAATCCCAGTTTCCGTGAAGATATATCTTATGTGAGTATCCGGTTTGATAAATTCTGGGGATACATTTTCTTTTATGAAATCACAAGCAAGGGCGAATTGGTATCCAAATATTTCTTCCTTAATTATTAAGGGAAGAGCTAACCTTAAATCCAAATCGCCGGTTAAGAATTGATTAGAGTACTTTCTAAAGTTCTCAACTGACTTAAATCTAGTTAGGAAAACGGCAATTGACAAAATTGATTTGCAATAAATTACCCAATAATTATGTGGATTATTTTTCTCCATTCTTCCTGGAGTTTTGACTTTTAAATTTATTTCGTCGAAAAGCACCTCCCAATTAGAATATCTGGCTAATATTCTTTGTGGATTGAAATTGAACAAAACCTCCGAAAGGTGTTGTAATTCTCCAATTGAATTAGACATATCACGTCTATTCTTTGCATGGTCAATCATATTTTTGCATAATTCTTCTATGGTTGCTGGTTGCCTGTATTTCCAGAAATTAAGATAATAATCAAGCCTTTCAGTTTCAATCTTACAATTTTCAACTAAGTATTTATATCCAAATTGATACAGTTCTAATTTTTTCATTTTCCGAAATTTTAGCTAACTATTGAGCCTTCAAAAAACGACTAACCAAACCCGCCCTGCGTCTTCGCTTATTCGTTTCAAGGCAAATTTAAAACTCTCCCCGCCAATTCCAGCGGCGCAGCCACCTCATCTTTCTCCCCCCGATTCAAAAACCCCTCCCTCGCCAGCACCGCCGCCCCAAACGACACCACGTGCTGCGGCTTCTCGATGATTTGAACGGGGCATTTCAGCCGCTCCTCCAACACCGTTTTCAGGTAAGGGTGCCAGCCAATCACGCCGCCAATCATGAACAAAGGCACGCCGGGAGCGAGCCGCATCTTGGCGACCCGGTTGGCAATGGAGAGGTAGATACCCCTCGACGTGTCCTCGACGGGGATGCCGTCGAAGAGCCATTTCATGATTTCGGTCTTGGCGAAGACGGTGCAAAAGCTGTTCAGCTCCTTGCCGTAGCTGGACTTGGAAGCCAGGTTGCTCATTTCGCCGATGGGGATGTCCGCCCGCTCGGCGACCTCCACGAGGAAGGAGCCGGTGCCGGCGGCGCATTTGTCGTTGAGGTAAAAATTTTCGACCTGGTTTCGCTCGTCGCAGTGGATGGTTTTGATGTCCTCGCCGCCGATGTCGAGGATGTTTTTTGCGCCGGAGAAATATTTCGAGACGCCTTTGGCGGCGCAGTAAATCTCGGTTTTCACGAGGTCGGAGTCGGAGAAGCTCTTGCGCCCGTAGCCGGTGGCGCAACTGTAGGCGATGTCGTACTCCTCCCGGATGGCTTGCGTGACGTGCGACATGGCGATACGTTCCCGGTTCAGCGTGCGGTGCGTGGACTGGTACACGATGTTTTCCGCCTCGTCAATCACCGTGAACTTGGTGTAGGCGGAGCCGAGGTCAATGCCGAGGAAGCAGGGTCCGCCGGGCTTCGTTTTCGTTTTCGAGCCGTTGACGGCGGACAGCTTCACGAGGCTGGCGTCTCCGGCAATGGAAGTGGCGAGGCTCTTTTGGCTCATCGCCCTGACCATGTTGGTGAACACGAGGTTGAGCGAGGTGCGGACGTAGTGCTTGCGACCGTACTCGACGATTTTGCCATTGATGAAGTCAATCTCGGTCGGTCTGTGGTTGATGAGGTCAACGGCGAGCGAGGGGAAGTGGTCGCCCGCTTTTCGCAGGTAGCGCAGACAGATTCGGATGAAGTCGTCCTCGAATTTTATCTTTTCCGCCGCCGCCACTTCGACCGCTTCCTGAATCACCTGTTCGATAATTTCCACCGTGTTGGGCATGTCCATCGCCTCCTTCATGGTCAGTCTGCCGATGCCGCACAGGGGACTGAGGGAGGCGTTGAGGATGGTCTTTTCCCAACTCCTGCGCAGCAGTTCGAACGACGTGATGACTTTCGTGTGGAGGTGTACTTTGTTGAGCCTGGCGGCAAAAACCTCCGCCACGTCGGTGCGACTGTCGTCCACGGAGGCGAGGTAGTTGGGTGGGTTGAAAAAGGTGACCTTGACGGTGTTCGGGGCGAGGAGGTTTCCGGCAAAATTGATGACCATGCGCAGGGTCTTCGACTCGCCGAAGGCGCCCCCCAGGATGTGCTCCACGTCAATGCCGTTTTGGGCGCTGATGAAAGTCGTGCTTTCATTTTGTAATTCCGCCAGCATCGGCAGCACGGAGGAGGTCTGGTAGGTTTTGAGGGAAACGACGAAAATGTCCGCTCCGAAGTCTTTCATCTCGCCGATGCCGGTGAAAATATTTTTGAAAAAACACTGCTGCTGAATCACGCCTTCCAGCCGGACGCCCTCCTTGCGGATGAGGTTGATTTTGATGCGGTCGTTGTCGCAAACGGCTACCTCGCAGCCTGCTTCCTGCAAATGCACGGCGAGTATCAGCCCCACCGGACCCAAGCCGATGATGGCGATGCGGGGAGCGCCCGCTGGTTCTATATTTTTCTGATTGGACATCATTCCTATCTTTTTACATCCGAGCCATAATTGGTTATTCGAAGCAGACTTTCCGAGCGGCGGGGTTTTGAAACCCCGCATTTCCAGACTTTCTGAGCGGCGGGGTTTTGAACCCCGCATTTCGGAACCTGAACTTCCGAGCGGCGGGGTTTTGAAACCCCGCATTTCGGGTGGTGCGGAAATGCGGGTTTCAAACCCCCGCCGCTCGGAAACCGGAACTAATTCGAGCCTCACGTTTACGAAACCTCGAAGGTTTCGTAAACGTGTTCGCTCAACTGTTCGATAAAAGTCTCCAGCTTCGTCGTCGTCTGCCCTTCGGAATAGAAGCGCAGGTCGCAGAGGTCGCCCTCGACCACCAGCGTCGGGATGCCGGTTTGCTGTTTCAGCAGCAGTGGCATCCCGAAGCGGGAATTGGAGTTGTTGAAGCAGGTTTTGGAATCGTGGAAAATCACGCCGTCCACCCGATATTCTTCTATCCATTTTTTGAAAAAATCCATTTTGGCTTGCTCGCTGCGGTTGATGAAAATCTGTGTGTAGGCGAGCGCCGAGGACTCGAAGGGTTGCCGCTCGTCGAAGTCGTCGAAAATCCAACTGTTGCAGTAGGTGGAGGCAATGACCGAGGTATTGTTTTGCAAAAACAGGTCGGAGAGCGACCGGATTTTCCCCCAAATGGGCATCCCGTCCCAGAAAAGGCGGCATTGCTCGTTTTCCAAAATGCCTTTGCCAGCGGCGACGTTGGCTTCCAATTCGGTGAGGAGTGTTTCGTAATAATCCTTCGCCACCTGCGTTCCCCGCAGCACCACGATGGGTCCCATGTGAATCACGCCATCGAAAAAGCTGAGGGGCGCCGGGCTGGCTTTGGCGGTTTTCAGCACTTGCTGCCAGAGCAGGGTCGCCTCTTTGCTGAGTTTCAGCACCTCCCGGAAGCGGTCCAAATCGAACTTCACCCCACTGGTCTGCTCGCACACGGGAATCATTTTTTTGAACTGCCGCACCACCAGGTCAACCTCGTCCCCGCTCACCTCGTGGAGGTGGCGGGGCGGGTGAATGCCAGCGATGGGACAATTGAAATGGCGGGCGTAGAAGTGGAACCAGTCCTCCACCTCCCGGCATTGGTTGGTGTTGTAAACGATGAGGTCGGGCGGGGGCACGCCGTCCAATCCGTACTGCTTTTTCAGCGGGGTTTCATTCGACAAAAAAGCGCCGATGTCGCTGGTGGTGTACGAGCAAACGTGCCCGGAGTAGCCGCATTTGGTGGCGGCTGGGATGTAGTCCATCGCCGTGCGGGTAGCGCCGAGCAGTGCACCGTGGTTTTCGGGAAAATAGACCTCGAAGCCGAAGGACCGCAACAGTTCGGCAGGCCCGACGCTGGTGCACCAGGCGACTTTTTTTCCGGCGAAACCCTGGAAATAGTCTCGCATCACCTGGCGGAGAAGGTTCGTTGTTTTTATTTCGTACATCTTTTAGTCGTTTAAATCATGGTGATTTTTAAAATCACCATGATTTTATCCCATCCAATCGAATCACGTACACCTCCTCGCTCGCCGGGGCATCCGCTCCGTAGAGATTTTCGAGGTGGACTTTGTAGGCTTTGAGCACGTTGTTCGGGGCTAATTTGAGCGAAGGCGTCAGGGTGTTTTTCTCCACGGAAAGTTCGTCGTCAACGATGGCTGCCGCTTTGATTTTGGCGAATTTTTGCCCGATGCCGCAGTTGGCGTCGTGCAGGCAGCCTTGCAGGCACCTGCCGAGTTCCTCCAGGTTTCTGGGGCAAAAGCAACCGTCCATGGGGGAGATGCTGTAATCGGGGTTGTTCAGCAGTTTTTTGTTGGGAAAAAGCAGGGCGACCGGGTAATCCTCGCCGGAGCCGCTGACCACCGCAAACGAGATGTAGTTGCACTTGTGCTCGATAAGCTTTTCCATGTCGGTCGGGATGACTTTTTCCCCGTTGGAAAGCTTGAAAATGCGGTCTTTGCGGGTGATGAGCTTCAGCCCCGTTTCAGTGATGTCGCCGATGTCGCCAGTGCGGTACCAGCCGTCGGGGGTGAATGCGCCTGCGTTTGCCTCGTCGTTTTTGTAGTAGCCCACCATCACGTTGGGCCCCCTCACCTGGATTTCCCCCTCTTCGCCGATGCGGATGCTGACGCCGGGGATGGGGTTGCCGACGACGCCGGGCTGCCGTTTCACCGCAGGGTCGGTGAGGGTACAGCAGGGGGAGGTTTCGGTCAGCCCCCAGCCTTCGAAGACCGGGATGCCCCGCCGCTCAAATTCCTCCGACATTTTTTCGGGCAGCGGTGCAGCGGCAGTGAACACGAACTTCAAGCCGGAATTGAAAAACAGGTCTTCGGCTTCCCGGCTTTTTTTGGTCAGTTCCACCAGCGCTTCGTACACCTTTGGCACACTGAAAAAAACGGTTGGTTTCACCCGCCGCCAGTTTTCCATGATGAGTTCCGGGGTTTTCCCGTAGCCGCTTTCGAGGGAATACGTTGCGCCGTTGGACAGTGCTGTGAACAGCTCGAAAATGCCGCCGAAGCTGTGGTGCCAGGGCAGGTAGCTCAGGAAGCGGTCGTTTTCGTCGAGGTTCCAGAGCAGGTGGAGCGCTGCCTGTTGCGATAAAATATTGCCGTGCGTGAGCTGCACACATTTGGGGATTCCCATCGTGCCAGAGGTGTACATGTTCAGGCAAATGTCGGAGGGGGCGGCGTTGAAATCGAGGTATGAGGTATGAGGTATGAGGTCTCCGGAGGGCATTTCTTCGAGCAGGGTTTTGAAGGGGAGGAGGTTGTCGAAGCGCTCGTCGGGCAGGAAGTCGAAGACGATGATTTTTTTGAGCGGCAGCTTCGGGTCAATCCGGTCGAGCTGCACGAACCCCGCCACCGCCAGCCATTCAGCGTCGGAATGGCGGATGAGCAGCTCCGCCGTTTCGTGGTGGAAGTTGGCGAAAATGGGCACTGCGATACCGCCGGAAGCCATCACCGCCAGTTCCAGTTCCAGCATTTCGAGGCGGTTTTGAGAGAACAAAACTATTTTGCTGCCTTTTTCAAAGCCAATTTCACGGAGGCGGCGTGCGATGGTTTCGATGTTTTGGTACAACTGCTTCCAACTTATTCCTGCGTAATTTTCACCCTTCCGTTCCTGGTAGGCTGTCTTTTCCCCAAAACGGGCTGCGTTGCGCTGGAGCATCGTCGCCAGGTTGGGGAGGACATGCTGGATATTTTCCGAAGGCTGTAAAATTTCCATGTTCAAAAAGGTTTGCATGACGGTTTGCCGGAGTTCGTTTCACCCAAATAAGTCACGGTCGAGCTATCAACCGGAGTCAGCCATTTCTCGATAAAAGGCTTCAGCAGGCGAGCCACCGCCGCGTGTCCCGCCGCGTTCGGGTGGCTGTCGAAACCGTTGACGTTGTCGCCCGACAAGTCCACTTTGTCGCGCAGGTCGAGAAAATGGTCTTCACTGACGGTTGCCAGTATGTCGGGTTTCAAATCGCAACTTTCTTCGCTGGGCAGATAGACCACGAGGAAAGGGATGCCCCTCGCCTCGCAAGCTGCCCGCATGTTTTGCAGGAGCAACCGGGTGATTTGGCTGCCCTTGCTGGCGAGGTCGGCGGCGTTGCGGGGGGGCAGGTTTTTGACGTCCGTCAAGCCTTTCCACACCAGCCGTCCGTTTTCGACGTCCACAAACGGAGGTTTTTTGCCAAAAGTCGCCACCAAATCGAGCCAGGCGCTGTCGGGGTAGTTGCGGCGCTCGTGGTGCCCGATGGCCGTGTAAACCACCAGCTTCACGTCGTTGAATCTGCCCAGCGTTTCCTCTAATTTTTTGGAAGCCTGGGTCGTTCCCCAAGCCATTACCCCGCCGTTGATGAATTTGTAGCGGCTCCATTTTCCCGCCAGTTTCGACACAAAAGGCTCGTCGTCCTCCACGCCGTGCCCCATGGTGAAACTGCAACCGAGGAACAGGACTTTGGGCAGGTCGTAAGCACGGGGCGTGGTGCGGTTGCCCTCTTCGTCAATCGTGTAGGTCACGTGGAAACCGAAGGGCACGAAATGCCTGCCTTTCGAGCCGGGAATGAGCCGCCAGCCATACGCCGGGTCTTCCTCCAAAATGCCGAGGTCAGTGACGCTGAGGTATTTTTCCTTGAAAAACCAGGCTTTGCGCACCAGCATTTTTGTCAAAGAACCATTGCCCCAGGGAACGAAAGAACCGATGGCTGCAAACACTGCCAACATGAACAAGGTGGAAAGGCAACCAGCGGTCAGTTTGTGTTTCCAGGAGTAAGTGTTTTTTGTTTTTATGTTCATGGCTTGGCTTGGTCGGGTCAATAAATTAAAATTGATAAGTTATTCAATCAATAACCGGTCTTTCTTCGGGCGGCGGGGTTTTGAACCCCGCATTTTTGCTGCGGAAATGTGGGGTTTCAAAACCCCACCGCTCGAATCGAAACGGTCAAAACGTTTCAAGCCGGTTGTGTCAACGCTTTGAATCTTCAAGCAAAAGCATATTTTTCCTTGTTCAACTTGACATATCTATACCCTCCCCACAGCGCCGCCCCGATTGCCCCGGAATAAATGGCGTCGGGGTGCGTCACGATTTCGTAGCCGTATTTGCTTTCCTTGAGCAGTTCGCCGATGGCTTGCACCATGCCCTGATTGATGCCCAGTCCGCCAGCCAGCATCACCGGCGACTCCGCTTTCAGCGCCGACAGCAGCTTGATGATGCGCCCGCCGACGGAGAGGTGGATGCCCTTGATGATGTCGGGCGTGGTGATGCCCCTCGACACCATGTTGATGACGTCCGTTTCCGCAAGCACGGCGCAGATGCCGGAAGGCACTTCGGGGTGCTGCGATTGCAGGGAAACGTCGCCCACCTCCTCGATGGACAGCCCCAGGTAGCGGCTGATGTTTTCGATGAACTGCCCGGAACCGGAGGCGCATTGGCCCGTCATTTTGTAGTCCAGCACCCTTGCCCGCTCGCCGATTTTGATGGCCCGGACGTAGAGCGCCCCCATGTCCACCACGGTTTTTGCGCCAGGGTAAAGGAACTCGCCGCCCTTCGAGTGGGTGGTCATGCTGTAAAAATGCCCCTTCTTGCGGGTGACCATTTCGCCTTCGCCGGTGGAGGCTAAGTAGGCGATGTCCTCGTAGCGCAAGCCGTTTTCCTGGAGGATGTGATTGACAAGCTCTTCCGCCACGTCGGCGGGGTTGCGCTTGCGGATTTTCTCCGTTTGCTTGTCCATGATTTGCGGATGTTCGGAGTACTCGACGAGCACAGCTTTGACGTAGCTGCCGCCGACGTCCACGCCCATGGTGTAAAATTGGTTGGTCATGATTTTAGCTTTTAGGTACCGACAGTTAAGTTTTAGCAGAGTTTTCTTCGAGCGGCGGGGTTTTGACCCCCGAATTTTCCCGGTCAAAAAAGGCGGGGTTAAAACCCCCGCCGCTCGAAAACCGGAACCAACCGAAAGGGTCGAATAAATCGCTTGAACTGCTTAGTACTTCGAGTGCTAACAGGTCTAATTGATTATGCCACTTCTACAAGTTCTTCGCTCTTCTTCTTGCTTGGCAACGCCACCTCGATATTTCGCCGGGCGAACATCGCCCCACCCAGCGCCCCCATGAAGATGGAGTCCGTGTGGACGTTGATGGTCAAATCCTGCCCGTAGTTCTGGCGCACCAGTTCGGAGACGTATTTCAGCACCGCCAGATTTCTCGCCACGCCGCCAGTGAAGGTGAACTCGTTGCGCACCCCGCCCGACCTCGCCAGCAGCGACATGGCCCGCATGACGATGGCGCGGTGCAAGCCCGCCAGGATGTCCTCCCTTTTTTCGCCCACGTTCATCAACTCCCGAAGCTCGGCGCCGGCAAAAACGGTGCAGGTGGAGCAGATGGTGACCTCCTTTTGGGCATCGAGGGCGAGCGGCCCCAGTTCGTTCAGGGAGATGTTCAGCTCGTCGGCGATGTAGCCGAGGTAGCGCCCGCAGCCAGCGGCGCAGCGGTCGTTCATGTGGAAGCTGGTGACCAGGCCGTACTGGTCCACCTGGATGGCTTTGGTGTCCTGCCCGCCGATGTCGAGCACGGTGCGGGTATTGGGGAACACGGCGTGAGCGCCGAAAGCGTGGCACAAAATTTCCGACTTGATGCAGTTCTCCGGGAAGGGCAGCAGCGCCCTGCCGTAGCCCGTACCCACCATGTCTGCGATGTGGAATTCTTCCTCCGAAACGTAGTTGATGTGTTCTTTCAATGAGTCGGAGACCCTTTGGTAATTGCCTTTCAGCAAGTTTAGCTCGGCGTCGAAATCTATGCTTTCTTCTTCATGGACGGCATCGGCAAGTTGGGCGTATTTTGCGTTCAGCAGGTTCATGGACTCCTCCACCAACTGCCCAAACTGGAAGTTGATGGTCTCGTTTTCCACGGGGTTGATGCTTTTGTCAAAAAGCAGCATCATCGGCTCGAACATGGCCTTGGGCAAGGCGCTCACCTTCTCGTTGTACTTCTCGCCGACGATGTCCCGGAAAAACTGGCTCTTCGAGCCGAGGTCTTTTTCGAGGTAATCCACTTTGACTTCCACCTGGATTTCGCCGCTGATTCTTTCCACTTCGACAAGCATGGTGCGGTGGATTGCTTCGGTTTTGGCAGTTTCTCCAGCGGTTTGGAGGAGTTGCCGCCGGAGCCGTTCCAGCCGGTTGCTGAACTGGAGGTACTGGAAGGCGTCTTCCATTTCCTTGATGTACCGCCTGTATTCGGGATGCCGCTCGATGATGTCGCTCAACCTGTTCTGGAGCAGGTAAAATCGGGCGTTGTAAATCGCCGACTGCTTCGCAATTTCGGCAGCCACCTCATAGTTGGAGCGGGTGTTGGTGATGCCCCGCCCGATGATGTTGTCCTGCTCGTCAATGATGACGGCTTTGGAAGTGGTGGAACCGAGGTCTATTCCGAGATAGTATTTTTTCATTGTTTGAAATGGTTTGAGATTGTTTGAGGTATCGTGTTGAGACTTAAATTTCCAGACAGTTCCTTCGAGCGGCGGGGTTTTGAACCCCGCATTTCAGCACCGGAAATGCGGGGTTCAAAACCCCGCCGCTCGAAGTCCGAGATTTTTGGATAACCTCAAACTTCTCTAAACTCAGGCCACAAGCTCCAGTTGCCCTTTGATAACCTTCCGCTGCCCGAGCATTTGGAAAAAAGAATCCAGCCTGTTTTTGATGTTGGAATACGAAAAGTACCGGGGGTCCACCAAATCGGACTCGATGAACCCGACGGGTATGCCGAGCCGCTCCTCCAGGTGTCGCATCATCAGCAGTTGCCCTGCGGAAAAGGAGTTGCAGCTTTTGATGGAATTCACCAGGAAGCCGTCCGCCTGGTACTCGGTGATGTATTTTTCTAAAAGGTCAATGCGCTGCGGCAGGTTCAGGTTGGTGTAGCAGTTCATGCAGTATTCGCCAAGGCTTTCGAGCGGCCGGGCGGGGTCGTGGCGGAAGCCGGTATCGTACAAGCCACCCACTTTGGTGTAAGTGGAGGCGACCACCACTGCGCCCATGTCGTAAAACAGCTTCCAAAACTCCCGGAAGGAGGTCCAGTTAGGCGGCCCTTCCACCACCAGCCGGAAACGTTCTTCTTTCATTTCGCCTTCCGGCGTAATCGGTCCCAAGCCCAGGCGCACCCGCTCCTGTATTTCTTCGTACAGCGTTTCGTAGTAAGTTACCGCTTCTGGTGTGCCCCGGAAACCCGTGTTGATGGGCCCGATGTAATAGACCCCAGCGAAGTAGGCGTCAATCGGCGTGGGCTTGTTTTTCGTGGTTTCGAAAATCTTGACGATGAGGTCTTCCGCTCGCACGGAGTTTTCGAGGATGCCCGCCAGCTTGCTCTCGTCGAATTTTTTGCCGGACACTTTCTCCATTTTCGGGATCACCTCCAGCCTCAACTGCTCCACCATGTAGTCCCTCATTTCCTGCGTAATCTTCCCGCCCTCCTGGTAGGGCGTGTGCAGCATGGCGACCGGCACGCCGGGATAATAGCGTTCGAGGTTTTCGAACCATTTCATGAAGGTGAAACAGCCGGTGTAGCTCAACAGCAACAGGTCGGGCGGCGGGAGCTTTTCGCCCGTCGGGCCGATGTTTCCGTTGAGCATCATGCCGATGTCGCACTTGACGTAGGTGCAGACGTCTTCCGAGTGCCCCGCCTTTTCCGCCTCCCGGATGAAAGCGCCCGAATTTTTGCGCATGCCCGATTGCAGGGCGTTGATTTCGGGATATACTGGCAGCATGTCGAATGCATGGATGAGTTCAGACAGGTTGCCTGGCACGAAGGTATAGACGACCTTTTTCCCGGTTTCATGGGCCTGGCTCAGTTCTTTGAAAAGCCCCGCCAGCATCTCCTTCTGGAGAACCATGCTTTTTTCTTTGACGACTTCTTTTGACATAAAATTGAGTTTTTACCTCACCCCCGGCCCCTCTCCTGCGAGGAGAGGGGCCGGGGGTGAGGTCAAGCCACTTCCTCCCACAACTTGATGGAATCCGAGAAAGCCCCCACCTGCTCTTTTATCACCTTGAACTGGCCGGTATTTTCGCTGTACTGAAAACTAATGTAGCGCACCCCTGCGTCGTCGCAGGCTTTCTGCAACTGTGGGCGGTCGAGCAGGGCCGGGTCGCAGAAGCTGGGCGCTGCAAAAAGTATCCCGTCCGCCTGCCGCCGGTGGGCGAGGTCAATCAGGCGGGCTTCCTTTGGGTTGCCTACGTCGTAAACGGTAGACGAAAAAGTGCTTTGTTCAAGATAGGCGTCCACGAGGGCGCCGAGGGGGTCGTCGCTGCTGGCGTCAATGTCGCCCTGAATCCAGCGGGAACCCAGCAGCAGATCGTCGTCCACCACGTAGCAGCCTGCTATTTCGATGGATTTTATCAGCCCCAACGGGGGCTGCTCGCAGAATGCGCCGCTAACCACCACCTTGATTTTGTCCATCGGCTCGCCCACTTCCAGCCGGACGTAGTCAAGCACCTCCGAAAGTATTTCGTTGTGCTCTTCGACCGGCATCACCATGCCCGCCCGCATTATGCAGTAGAGGTCTTCGTAGGGAAGCCGCCAAGGGAATTGCTGCCGGATGTCGTAGATTTCCTCCGTTAGCGCCCGGTTTTCGTTGAACAAGGCGATGGAGCGGTTCAGCGCTTCGACGCTTGGCTGGTAGCCGTTGATTTTGAAAATCTCCTCTTGCACGTGGAGCAGTTCTTTTCTGTAAAATACCCCACCGACAGCAGGCAGAAAGTTTTGCGGGAAGTCGAGGTACTTCACGAATTTCCCCTTGCCCAACATGCGGAACATCCCGGAGAGGTTGCGGATGACATCGCAAATGGAAGGGAAAATGAAGCCGTCGAAATCGTTGAGGTTGTCGTCGAGCGCCATTTCGATGATGCCCCTCGGCATGTGGCAGATGTACGACTGGTAGTAGGCGTCGCCCTTGATGATTTGCTTGCGGTCGCCGCCTCCCAAAATACCGACGGCGAGGCCCCCCGCTGCATGGACGACCTCCCTCGGAAAATAGATGGGCATGTAGCCCACCAGCACCCTTCCCTCACCTGCTGCTTTCCACGCCTTGGCGCGGCGGAAGTGGAGGTCAAACGCCTGTTGCTTACAGGTTTCGAGAAGTGGTTGTAGCGCTGCAAACATGAACCTGGATTTTTATCTGGTTTGAAATCAGCACCGTCCGACACGGCTTCCAAAGCGATTAATTATTAAGAAAAAATTCCTGAACTCTTTCCGTGATTGGCTCGATGCACGAACACCCGTTCGACTTTATTTCGCACGAATGTACAAGAATTTTTTTATTTGAGACAAAAAAGACTTAAATAGCAGCGAATTTTTTTTTGAAAATCTTAAACTCCGACCACATGCATTCACAAGCAATGATGATGCTCTACGACGAGCACGAAGTGATACTCCAAAGAATACAAGCCCTCCAGCAACTTTTGGAGACGGAAAACCTGTCAGTTGAAAAGGAGGAACTAAGTAGGCACCTCAACTTCTTCCGTAACTACGGTGATAAATATCACCACCAAAAAGAAGAAGACATCTTGTTTTCTTTGCTCCAGGAAAGGTATCCCGGCTTGGCGGCCATCACCGAAGCGCTGGAAGAACACCACGAGATGTTCAGGGACGCGCTGAAAGAAGCGGAGGCCGCCATCAACGAGGGGGACTGGGAAGGTGCCAGGAAGGTGCTCAGGCACTACCTCTCCGACCTCACCGACCACATCAGCGCCGAGGACGACGAGCTTTTTATAGCGGTGGACGAGGTGCTGTCCGATGCGGAAAAAGAGCGGCTATACTTCTCCTTTTTGGACAAGGACATGGAGCTTGGCGAAGACGTGAAAAGGCAATATGAAAAGCAAACGGCATAGCATAGAGGTGACACCTTTTAATAAGGTGTCACCTCTGGAAAACCCTGGCACAGCCATCATAACAGGCGCAGCCAAAGGCATCGGTTTTTCCATCGCCCGGCAATTAGTGGAAGACGGCTTTTTCGCCATCATTGCCGATGTGGACGAAGCGGAAGGCAAACAAGCCGCCGCCCGCATCCACCCGGAACGGGCCTGCTACCTCCCCTGCGACGTGGGCGACGAGGACAGCGTGAAGCAGTTGTTCGCTTCCGTGGCGGAGAAGCACAGCCCCGTGAAAGTGCTGGTGAACAACGCAGGCATCATCCGCGACCGGGTGATTTGGAAAATGGAAACCGCCGATTTCGACCGGGTCATCCAGGTCAACCTGCGGGGCACCTGGCTGATGTGCCGCGAAGCCGCTCGACTGATGAAAGAAGCTGGCTACGGCAGGATTGTCAACATCGCCTCCCGCGCCTGGCTCGGTAATCCGGGGCAGACCAACTACTCCGCTTCCAAGGCTGGCGTGGTTGGCCTGACGAGGGCGCTGGCTTTGGAGCTTGCGCAATATGGGGTAACGGTGAACGCCGTCGCCCCTGGCTTGATTGACACGCCGCTCACGCAAAACCTGCCGGAAGACGTGCGGCAAAAACTGCTGAACGCACAGCCCACCAAAACCATGGGCGAGCCGGACGACATCGCCCGCCTGGTGGCGTTTTTGGCGTCGGAAAAAAACCACTTCATCACGGGGCAGGTACTCCACGTGGATGGGGGGAAGAGCGTCGGCACAACGGTATTTTAACATGAAAAATGAAGTTCAAATAATCGCTCCCGCAGGCTCGTTCGAGTCGTTGACGGCTGCCATGCAGGGCGGCGCCAGCGCCGTTTACTTCGGTGTCGAACATTTGAACATGCGCTCCCGCTCTGCCAGCAGGTTCACGCTGGACGAGCTTCCTGAAATCGCCAAAAGTTGCCGAAGGAACGGCGTGAAAGCTTACCTCACGCTGAATGCCGTCCTGTACAACCAGGATTTGGCGCTGATGCGGAGGATCTGCGATGCCGCACTGGAAGCAGGCGTGGATGCCATTATCGCCAGCGACCACGCGGTGATGGGCTACTGCCGACAAATCGGGATGCCGCTCCACATCTCCACGCAGGCGAACGTTTCCAACATCGAATCACTGCGTTTTTACTCCGTTTTCGCAGATGCGGTGGTGCTGGCACGAGAGCTGAGCCTGAACCAGGTGCAGGAAATCGTCCGGCAGATAAAAAAACAGGGAATCAGAGGCCCGTCTGGCGAACTGGTGAAGGTGGAAATCTTCGTGCACGGGGCATTGTGCATGGCCATTTCGGGGAAGTGCTACCTGAGCCTGCACGCCCACAATGCCTCGGCCAACCGGGGTTCTTGTTTTCAGAATTGCCGAAGGGCATACCAGGTCAGGGATCTCGAACAGGGCGACGAATGGGTCATCGAAAACGAGTACATCATGTCGCCGAAAGACCTCTGCACCATTGATTTTATTGATAAAATAATCGAGAGCGGCGTTACCCTGCTCAAAATCGAGGGCCGGGGCAGGGCGCCCGAATACGTGAAAACCGTGACCCAATGCTACCGGGAAGCGGTGGACAGTTGCCTGAACGGCAGCTTCACGCCGGAAAGGGTAGGGGGCTGGAAGCAACGGTTGGAAACTGTGTACAACCGTGGGTTTTGGGACGGCTATTACTTAGGCAAAAGACTGGGGGAATGGACCGAATCGCCCGATTCAAGCGCCACACAAAAAAAGATTTACCTCGGCAAATGCGTGAAGTATTTTGACAAAATCGAAGTCGCAGAATTCATCATGGAAAGCTACGGCCTGAAAAACGGCGATGAAATTTTGATTACCGGAAACAAAACCGGCGTAATCCAGGACCTCGTGAAGGAACTCCGCGTGGACGGGAACGTCAGGCCGGAAGCCGCCCAGGGCGACCGCATCACGCTGCCCCTGCCCGAAAAAATTCGCCCTTCCGACAAGCTGTACAAATTGGTAAAGGCTGCGACATGATTGGGATTGCGTTTTACAGGGATAAATGCATCGGCTGCAGGGCCTGTGCGGAACATGCCGGGGAACGGTGGAGGATGTCGGGGAAAGATGGCAAGGCAGTACTGCTTGGCAGCAAATTGAAGGGCAAAGTTTTCTTCTGCCAGGTCAGGGAAGATGAGTACGACGCCAACCGCAAAGCCGCCCAAAACTGCCCGGTCAACAGCATCGTTCTGAGCAAGGGCAAGTGAGGGCGAGGTAAAAAAGAAAACATGATACCACTACATTTCACCGTCAACAAAAAGCGCCACGAACTGCTCGTCGAGCCGCACGAAACGCTTGCCCACGTGCTGCGCGAGCGCATTCGATTGACCGGCACCAAAATCGGCTGCGAGCAGGGAAGCTGCGGTGCTTGCACCGTCATCGTCAACGGCAAGCCCGTAGTGAGCTGCCTGACCCCGGCGCTGCGCTGCAACGGCGCCAGTGTGCTTACCATCGAGGGCTTGGCGGAGAGCGGCAACCTCCACGTTTTGCAGGAGCAATTCATCGAAAAAGGGGCGCTGCAATGCGGCTTCTGCACCCCCGGCATGATTCTCACCGCCTGGTCGTACCTGACGGAGAACCCGGCTTGCAGTGTGCAGGATATTCGGGAGGCGCTGTCCGGCAACCTGTGCCGCTGCACGGGCTACAAAAAAATCATCGAAGCGGTGGCTGCGGCGGCGGGACAGTTGCTTTCCAGACCTGGCAGCACTTCGAGTGCTGACAGGTCTTGCCACGGCGTCATCGGCAGCCGCCAGCCACTGATTGACTCGAAGGAAAAAGTGACTGGCAGGGCGGAGTACGCCGACGATTTCGACAAAAAAAGCGCCCTCGCCTGCAAGCTGCTGCGCTCCACCTACGCCCACGCCATCATTGAAAATATTGACGTTTCCGAAGCGGAAAAAATGGAAGGCGTGCGGGCAGTGGCGACCGGCAAGGAACTGACCGGCAAGTTTGGCGTGCTTCCCACCTCCTACGACCAGACGGCAATGGCGGTGGACAAGGTGCACTACATCGGCGAAATCGTCGCCGCCGTCGCCGCCGACACGGAAGCAATCGCTGTGGAAGCCCTCAAAAAAATCAAAGTGACCTACCGGGAACTTCCCACGTTTTTTAGTTGGCAAAGTTCATTGGAGCCATGCGAAGAGGAGGCGCTCATCCACCCGCACTCGAAGAAGCACGGGCGCAACATTCACAAGCAAGTGGAGATGCGCTTCGGCAAACAGCAGGAAGATTTTGACGATTCGGCACACGTTTGCGAAATGAGCTTCGATTTTCCCGGCATCAACCACGGCTTCGTCGAGCCGCACGCCTGCACCGCTTGGTGGAGCAAAAATGGCGAATTGACCATCGTCACCGCCACGCAGGTACCGCACTACCTGCACAAGACCCTAAGCCGGGTGCTCGGTGTGCCACTCAGCAAGGTCAGGGTGATAAAACCTGCCGTCGGCGGCGGGTTCGGCGGGAAGAGCGACCCGTTTTCGCATGAACTGGTTGTCGCACATATTGCACACAAAGCCGGGCAGCCCGTCCGCATCCGATTCTCCCGGGAGGAAGTTTTCCTCACCAACAACGGTCGCCACCCCACGCATTTGACCATGAAAATCGGCTTGGGCGGCGACGGCAAACTGCGGACGCTCGATGCGGACACCGTGATTGACGGCGGGGCATTCGGCAGCTTCGGGGTGGTCACCACCTATTACAATGGCGTGCTGCTGCAAGCGCCCTACGATTTGAAAAGTTTCGGGTTCAAGACCACCCGCGTGTACACCAACAAGCCGCCAAGCGGGGCGATGCGGGGGCACGGCGCTGTGAACCCCCGTTTTGCAACGGAAGTTTTGATTGACGAACTGGCGCACCGGGCAAACCTCGACCCCTGCGAGTTGCGTCTGAACAATTTTTTACCGGGAGACACTTTGACGCTGGGGCAGTTCCGAATCACCAGCAACGGCGCACGGGAAGCCTTGCTGGCGGTGATGAACCAATCGGGCTGGAAGGACAAACACGGCAAGCTGCCCTTCGGTCACGGCATCGGCGTCGCTTGCGGGTTTTATATCAGCGGCAGCGCCCTGCCCATCCACTGGAACGAGCACCCACAGTCGGTCGTGCATTTGAAACTGGACTTCGACGGTAGGGTGGTCGTCTATTCCGGGGCGAGCGACATCGGGCAGGGCAGCGACACCATGCTCGCCATGGTCGTAGCCGAAATCCTCGGCATTCCGGTGGACAAAACTTTCGTCCACGCCGCCGACACGCTGTTCACGCCCGTTGACCTGGGCAGCTACTCCAGCCGGGTGACTTTCATGGCGGGCAATGCCGCTAAAATGGCTGCCGAAAACATGCGGGCGGAGGTGATTTCATCCGTTTCAAAAAAGACCGGCGCAGCGCCCGACCAACTTGTTTTGCAAAATGGAAAAGTAAAAAACTTGGAAACTGGCGCTGAAATCACTTGGGACGAAGCCGCCGTCATCACCACCGACCACCGGGGCGCCGTCAGCACAAGCGGCTGGTACAACTCGCCGAAATTGGGCGGCGATTTCAAAGGAGCGGGCGCAGGTCTCAGCCCTTCGTACAGCTTCGGCGCTTGCATTGCGGAGGTGAAGGTGGACGTGGAAACCGGGCAGTTCGAGGTGCTGAACTTCTGGGGGGCGCACGACCTCGGCAAGGCGCTGAACCCGCTGGCGGTGGAGGGGCAACTCGAAGGCTCGTGGCACATGGGCATGGGGCAGGCGCTGTCGGAGGCGATGAATTATTACGAGGGCTTGCTGCTCAACCCCAACCTGCTCGACTACAAAATCCCGACCTCGCTGGACACGCCGCCCATCCACACCAACATCATCGAATCGGAAGACCCGGAGGGGCCGTTTGGGGCGAAGGAGTGCGGCGAGGGCGCGCTGCACCCGTCCATCCCCGCCATCGCCAACGCCGTTTTTGACGCTGTTGGGGTGCGCATCAACAGTTTGCCGATGACGGCGGACAAGGTGCTGGAGGCGATG
>CAZDSU010000018.1:0-13568 GCA_964508135.1 uncultured Saprospiraceae bacterium | reverse complement strand
TGGGGTGCGCATCAACAGTTTGCCGATGACGGCGGACAAGGTGCTGGAGGCGATGCAGAAATTGGAAATTGGGAAATTGGAAATTGAAGCCAACAACGTCGGCGAGGTTCAAAACCTCGCCGACGTTTCAGAAAATATTTAAGCATGAAAGACTCGTCAGCAACCTACCACATCCCTGTCTCCGTGCAAGATGCGCTGGCAGCCGCTCAAGCCAACGGCGACAGCTTTGCCTACCTCGCCGGTGGCACCGACCTGATGGTACACCGCCAGCAGGAAAACAACAGCGCCGCCTGCCTGATTGACCTTTCCGCCTTGCCTGGTTTTGATGAAATCGAAATGAAAAACGGCAGCCTGTTCATCGGCGCTGGCGTCACGCTGCACGGGCTGGCAGGTTCGGAATTGGTGCTTCAAAAATTCCTGCTGCTGGCGGAAGCGGCGCTGTCCATCGCCTCGCCAGTCATTCGCAAAAGCGCCACCGTCGGCGGCAATTTGCTGGTTGAAAACCGCTGCTCGTTTTTCAACCAGTCCGAATTTTGGCGGGAAGCCATCGGGCTGTGCCTCAAGTGCGGCGGCGACGTGTGCATCGCCACCGGCGGCAAGAAAGCCTGCTACTCGGTGTTCGTTTCCGACCTCGTGCCCGCGCTGATTTGCCTCGATGCAACGGTGCATTTCGAGGCGGCGGAAGGCGCTCATTCGATGCCTTTGGAAGCCTTGTACACGGGCAACGGGCTGAACCCGCACCACCTGCCGAAAGGCGCATTGATTACGCAGGTGGAGGTTCCCATGAAAAACGAGGTGCCCCAAGGGGGCAAGCGCACCTGGTTCCAAAAACTGCGGCCCCGCAAGAGCCTGGATTTCACCAACCTCACGCTGGCGTTGAGTTTTGAGCCTGAAAGCGGCAGGTTGAAAGTCGCCCTGAGCGGCGTGGACATGGGCCCCGTGGTATTCGAGACGAGCGAAGTTTCCGATGCCTTCGTAAAATCCGTGGGGAAAAAATGCCGCATGGTGGAGAACCTGTTTTACCCCAGGGCTTACCGGAAAAAGATGGTGGAGGTGTATTTGCGGCAGGGGTTGACGGCGGTGGGGGCCGGAAAACTTTGATGGATTTTGTGGGCGTCACCTGCCATCTTCGGCGCTCCAGGTTGCGGACGAAGTGGCAGTTTCAAACAATTTTACTTCAAACAACTCGACAGCCGGGGGCAGGCTGCCTTGTATTTTCTCCACGATGTCCAGCAGGAGGTTCTCGCAAGTAGGCTGAAATGGCAACGGTACTACCTTCTGGTAGTGTTTCGATAGCTCCGCAACGACCTGCGGGGAAACTGTTGCGTTCAGCACCAAGGCATGGTCGTAGGTGTCCAGTACCTTCGCTTTGACGAGCCTTTTTAAGAAGGAGAAGTCCATGACCATGCCATCTTTGGGATTGCCCAATTCCTCTAGGGGCAAACCTCGCAGCGTGACGTGCAGTTTGTAGGAATGCCCGTGTATGTTGCGGCAGTCGCCATCGTAGCCAGCGAGGGCATGTGCCATTTCAAAGGTAAAAGACTTCGTGATACGTAATATTCGGTGCGGTTTCATTTGCTTTATTTTTTTATTAAATCACCGCAACGGTCTATTTGACCTCCGCAACTAATGGCATCGGAATATTCAAAAGCACCCCTTCCATCACCTTCAAGTCTTCTTTCATGTCTTTCAAAAAAGACCCAGCTCCCTGTTTAATGCCCGTGGCCAAATTCCTGTAATATTCAATGCCTGCCATTAAATTGGTTTGAAACGTCCGTAAATACCGGGTTTGCTGCGCCGTGGCTGTATCCATATATTTACCGGACTCGTTTTTTAGATAATCCAGATATAGGACAAGTTCGTTCACGAACATATTTGGGCGGCGCACGGAATTAAGGACATTAATTCGCCCATATATATGGTCAACCATTTGCTTCAGGGAAAATATGCCGGAGAAATAGGCGAGGTTAGGCCCGGGACATATAGCCACGGCAGTGAGTTTGTGCGAAGGCGGAAGTCCTGCTTTTAGGAGCGCCGCAGCGCCAAGCCCTTCGCAGAGGCACTCCTTCGCCACGATGTTGTCGTACTCCTTTTCATATAAATCAGCTGGGAGGTTTTTTTCTTTCAATTGCTTTATTTTCAATTCCTGGTATTGCCGGGAGGCGGTGCAAATAGGAGCTTCCGTGAACTCGGTATTGGACGAAAGGAATTTTTTGTAGCACGGGCTGCCGGGCCTTCCTTTTGCGATGCGGGCCTTGCGCTGCACTTCCGAGCTGCTTTTCCTGAAATTATTGAACGGGATGCCGAGGGGGGAGGCACTGCTCAAATAATAATCCTCCTTTTTGGCGGTGGCCAACTGTTGCAAGGTTTCCTCATCCACCTCAGTGGCCTCGGGAACCAATAAAAACGGGCTTCCCCAGCCGGTGCTGTCCGTTTGGTAGTAGTCCAATAGGAAGTTGTTTTCATTGGCCGTGCCGATACCGCCCTGCACGGTGACCCGGATTTCGGGCGGGGTGGTGAAGGTTTTTATTCCCTTTGCTGCCAATGCGTGGTTGCATATTTCCATTAATTCCGTGACGAGCGCCGAGCGGTTGTTTTTAAATTCTTCGAGAATAGGGCCGAGCAGCAAGCCATCGGTGGCGAAAGCGTGGCCCCCGCAATTCAGCCCCGATTCAATCCTGAATTCCGACACCCAAAGCCCTTTTTTGGCCAAGAGTTTTCCCTGCGTGATGGCAGAGCGGTAGTCGCTGACTTTGAGGATTATTTTCTTTTTAAGTACACCATTTATGTCCGGTAAAAAGTCGGGGAAGGTTTCGATATAAGCATATAAACGGGGGTTAAAACCTGCGGAAAATATGACCGAAGCATTTAAGTCGCTATTGGCAAAACCCCTGAGCGCCGCATGGCCATCGGAATATTCTGTCGGCAGCGGCTCCCCGTTTTTCGCATAATTTACCCTGTCCAATTTCGACATGATATTTACATCAATGGAGCCTGCCATAATTAACTTGCGCAATTGTTTTTGCAGCGAATTTTTGGCGCTTCCGTCCTCCATTTCCATCATCGCCGTGAAAATCCTTTTTGCGGAAGCGTCATCGGGCAACAGCTCAAAATATTTCACGATTTCCGTGCCCGACTCAAAGGGAAGCTGCCGCAATTGCTCGGTTTGCCGCTGCACGATGCGGTGGACAAGGTTCAGGTAAGCGGTAATGCGCCTCGCCCGCCAATCCTCTTCGCCCGTTTTTATGGGAACATATTCCTCGCCCGATTGGTGGCAATGGAATTTCCGCATCTGCTCAATCAATTCATCCTCAACAATGGAGATGACGGAAGAAATGCCGAACCGGGCGACTTTAATCGGCGTGTCAATGGTAAATCCAATCCCCATGACCGGGATATGGAATTTGTGCAATAATGCGTTGCGCATGAGTTTGTTTTTAATGGTAACAGAAAAGAGGCGACAGTTTGCCGCCTCTTCGTTTATGAAAACTCGGTATTATGAAGATTTGTGTGCAACCCGCACTCGGTTTTTGCTTTGTCTTTCCAGCGGCCATCCCGGCTAGTGGCGCAGGCGGTGCAGGGCCAACATCCCACCGACCCGTACCCCTGCACTTCCAATGGGTGGGAGGGCAAATTTTGGGACTGCCTGAACTGCCTGATTTGTGCTTCCGTCCTGTCAACCAAGGGGTTGAACCGGTTGATTTTTTCACCAAATAATGGTGGCTCGAAAATCTGCAGTTTTTGGCGGTGGTCGGTTTGAAAACCAGTCAAACCGGACATCCAGACTTTGTGCCGTTCCTTCAGCGGTTCAAGTGGCACCACTTTGTTCAGGTAGCAGCAGGTGTCGGGGTACTTCTCCCAAAACCGGCGCTGATGGGTCAACTCGTGCATTTGCGCCGAAGGCGACACCTCAGCCAGGTTAAGGTTCAGCAACCGCACAAGTTGGTCCCGGTATTTTAAGGTTTCCGGGAAATGAAAGCCGGTGTTGATGAAATGCACCTTTTGCTGCGGCTGCACCTCGCTGACCAATCGCAGCAGCACAGCGGAATTGTTGCCGAACGAAGTGGTCACCAACACTTCTTCTTTGTCATAATAGTCGTACAGTGCCCTGATTCTGCCAACTAAATCAAGGCTTGTAAACTGGTCGTTGAGCAGTTCCTGAGAAGGCATTTCAATGGATTGGGTTGTATTTGTCATAAGTTGTGATCGGTTTATTGGTCAGCTTTTAGGTTTGGATGTTTCTTTAAAATGCCGGACGAGCTATCACCATAGCCCGCCCGGCTTGCCATCAAATCCTGGCAAAATACCTATGAATCCTTGAGTTAACATTTATTGCTTCCACGGCAGCTTGTTCACTTTATTCCCCACTTGGTGGCCCAAGTCAACGCCTGCTTCTGCATCCATGCGGAAGTGGACGCCGATGGGTATGCGTGAATAGGCGTTTTCGTCGGCCATTTCATCAAAGCTGTTGAAGCTGCGTGGGGTGCTGAGGAAATCCGTCCTGCCTTCGTGGCAGCGGTCGGTCATGGGGTGGCTGTGCCCAAAAAGGTCCGTCAGAACTTCAGCGGAAGCTGCGGCAAATGTGGCGTGCCCGGAAGGATAAGTTGGGAACGGCGGCGTGTAGAAGTTGCCATCGGCGGGGCACATGATGGTGTTCCAGTCCGGCTGCCCCATCACCTGGCGGATGTAGTCAACAGGGCGTATGTAATTGTACGTGTATTTTAGGCCCCAGCAGCGGATGCCAGCGTCGCAGAGAGCCATGGACACTTTGGCATAGGCGTACACCGCAAAATCCAGTGTCACATTTTCATCCTTGACAAGCTGGCTGGTAACGGCCAGCCAACGGGCAGCAGGTGTGAAAGTCTTGGTCGGGCAGTCGTCGCTCCAGAAGTCGGCAATCCACTCATCTTCGGGGTAGTCCGGGTTGCCAGCCTTGATTTTGTTGATTTTGATCATTGTTTCCCTCGCTTGGTTGTACAGCTCGGAGTTGGGGTCTTCGCTGTAAGCAAGCGGTGGTTCTACTGCGTCATCCGGCCCGGCGGCAAAAGTTCTCACCTGTCCCCAGCGCGGCAACAATGCGGGGGAATAATCGGGATAAGTAGGCTGCCAACGCCCTACACCTGTAGGTGGGACGTAGCTGGGGTCGGAGTTGTGCAGATAACCTTCGTGACCCGCTGCATCCGTTTTTGACCAATCGTAAACGGCAGTTGCAACGGCCTCCCCGAAGGCTTTCGAGCGGTTGTAAATATCCAGCGGCACTTCGGCGGAAAACTTGTTATTGTACTTCTGCTCCAATGTGAACAGTTTGTCCAGCTTGTCGGCTGGCGCAATTGGGAAGAAGTTGGTAAAAGAAGTGATATAGGCAGCATGGAGGCAGGTAGGCCAGTGGTATTCCTTATCCTGCTCGACCGTGGGAAGCGTCAGCCCGGCGTAGTGGCCCAAAAATGAATTGTACTCCGGCATCCCCTGCACGACGGCCTCGTAGGCTGACAAACCGATGTAGGCCATTGACCTTGCGGAAGCTGGTGGACGGTAACCTGGCGTGTAACGCTCAATGTCGGGGTAGAACTGCATCCAGTCGAGTGCCACCTCGTTGGAAAAGTCCTTGGTCAGTTTTTGCTCGATTGGGTCTTTGTCCTTTTGGCAGGAAAAGAACCCAACGGCAAGTAGTAGTGTAGCAGCAAGTAATTTAAAAAGTCTCCTGTTCATGGCAGAAAAATTGATTTGGTGAAAAAATAAATTTGTTTATGATTGGCACGGCTGTTTTTCCAGCTCCTGCAATTCAAGTTTCAATGTTTGATAATGTTGTTTGCTCCGGGTTTCGATTTTTTGCAAAGCCTCGTTCATGCCCTGCTCGGCCTCGTGCATTTTGTCCATCACGGCCTTCATTTGCTCCGCAATGTTTTTGTCCGCCTTGCCCGCCTCGTTCACCTTGCTTTGAATGGCGGTGTCGAGATTTGGAAAGGCCTTGAAAAGTGCAATCAGGTGGGCGCTCCTGATGCTGACCATGTTTGTACGTTCAGGGAGTGGCATGTCGGTTGGGAGGTTTTTGTCCAAATACACGCCCATTTCATCCCAAATGCTGTCGCTTTTAAACTTGAGGCGCTCCATCTCGCAGGCCAGCGACTTCTTCTCAGCCGAAAGTGTACGGGCAAGCTCGGCCTCCTCGTCCTTACAAGCCATCAGGCTAAACAGGACGAGGAGTGACGGGAAAATTGTTTTTTTCAACATGCTGGTAAATTCAATTTTGATGTTCTATTTCTTCCACAAACGAGGCACTTTCACTCTGCTCGGGTACATCCTCATTGGTTGTACCCGCCCGGATTGCCATCAAATCCTGGCAAAAACCTATGAATCCTTGAGTAAACATTCACTGCTTCCACGGCCAATCCTTAGTGCAGCGGTGACACCTTTCCAAAAGGTGTCACCGCTTATTCGGTTATTGCTTCACCAATTGCTTGTGCCCAACCATTTCGCCAGTCTCAACGGTAAGTACGTAAAGCCCGGAGGTACATTCAGCCGGCAAAGTCAGCGTCAGCGTGTTGTTCCCATCCGACAACAAGGCATTGCGTTGCAATAAGACCTTGCCCTGCATATCAATGACCCGGATGATGGCATCTTGGCGTTGGGTAGCGGGTATGCGCAGGAAAATCATCTCCTTTGCCGGGTTCGGGTAGAGTGCAAAGTCAATCCCCTCGTTGCTGACTGCTTCTTTGGTGGCGCTAACGAAGGACTGTGCCTTGAAAATTTCATCCTGGACGATGGTGACCGGGGTGTTCCGGCGGATGACATCGGCGAGCTTGGTCGCTTTAATCCACTGTTTTTCTTCCAGCGAAATGAAGGGGTCGTTTTCATAATAATAGCGGTCGCCATCCCGCAGGGCGAGGAACTGCTGCTCGATGATGGTCTTGGCCGTTTCGCCATAAAGTGCGTTCGGCATGTGGTTTTCAGACAACATGCCCACCCATGGGTCAATTTTGTTGATGTCACCATAAATGAATTCCATCGTTTGGTTCATGAGCGGATCGGAGGACATCTGGGAAAAACCCGGCACTGGTTCCAGCCCAAATTCAGCCCTGACGGTGTTGTAGTCCGGCAATCCCCGCTCCCGTCCACGTTCGATGTTGATGGCAGTAAGGTCCATCCCGCCAGCGCCCGGGGCGCCGAAAAGGAAGTTGCGCAGGTCGTCTACCACCTTGCAGTCGAAATCCTGCTGCACAACGGTGGCCATTCCAATCAGGTAAGGCTCAATGCCGCCAACCGCTGTTGTGGCGCCTGGGTTGAAAAATGCGTCCCTCAAAAGGATATCGCCTTGGGGCATGTAGTTGCCATCGTTGTCCATGCGCACCAGAATGCTGTTGATGGTGGTGTGGCCGTAACGATAGGCTGCCGCCGAGAAGACGTTCATGATGCCAGCATTGGTGGCGAGGCTGTAAGTGCCATAAGGCGGAAGGTGAATGCCCATCATGGGCAGCCATTCTTCATAGACGATGGCCTGCAACTGGCCACCCACCAACTTACGGGCGTGTTGGTAAATCTGCTCCTCCGTCCATGAAGGATGCTCGGCTTTGACCACGTCGCACAGGCGGTTGTGCTCCCGCACGAACAGCGTGTGCATGCTCGTCAGGAACGGGTTTTCGTTCGCCCGAACGTCACCTGACACGAACCATTTTTGGACAAAAGGCAATGGCATGGCCATTTCCGGTGCGGTAGCATCAATGGGCGCATCGTACTCACCGGTCGTGGTGTTCCAAGGCATCAGGTTGCCAGCAGAAACTTTAAGTTTTCCGTCGGAAAAAGTGCGCAGCCAAACCGCCCGTTGCTCGTCCGAACCGTACACTGCCGAAGCATCTATGTATGCTGAAATTGAATTGACAAACTGCCGGGGGTTGTCGGTGCCAGTGCCGGAGAGGGGGTCGTAACCAGACCTTTTTATAGGAATGGAAGCCGTACCTGTACCCGCCGGGTCGAAAAAAACATCGCCAGCAGGGATGGGGATGGACAAACCTTCAGCGGGGTGGTCTTTCACCAGGGTAACATCGTGGTCAATGAACTGTCCCCAGACCCAGCAATAAGCGCTCAGTCCCCGGGGGTCATTGGCCAGTGTGTTTTGCATGAAAAGCGAGTTGCTGATAAAACGGGGGTTCGGAAGGTTCGGGCCTGCCGGTTCTGAGATTCCATCCGCAAACCCGACTGCGCCTGGATGGAGCTGGTTGACGCCAGCAGAACCCCATTCCTTGTTGATGAGGTTGTTGTTGTAGCCGTCAATGGTGCGGTTGCTTTGAGCGAAACCCTGCGTTGCCATAAACATGGCAACGGTGCTGGCTAAAATGATTTTTGTAAAGTTTTTCATGAGAAAATATTTTTGCTGTTTAAAAAACAGGCGGCCTTGTGCCGCCTGTCCTGATTTTACTGATGATTTTACTATGCCGTCATAATTTCTTCCTCCGTCATTTCGGGTTCGTTTTCAATGGCTTCGTCTGGTGTTGAACCAAATTGTTCGACCCCTGTGGAAGCCCCCTTGAGCGAGCCCCACCTCGACACGATGAACCATGCCAGCGGAATCACGCCGCCAAAGAAGAAGACGGAAGCGCCGATGCCCCGCAGCCACGTCAGTTTTTCAAAAATGCCGCCGCCGATGAAGTCGTGCGACCTGGCATACCATAGCCCATTGTCCACGATTGCTTTGAATTGGATGGCCCCTGCGGGGAAAAGGTCCAGCATGACCATCAGCATCAGGCCAGCGTTGATGGCCCAGAAGGCGAGCTTGACCAGCTTCTCGCTCCAGCGGTTTTCCTTGAGTAAAAGCCGTGAAGCAAACAGCATGGCGGCCAGGGAGATATTGCCGTAAACCCCCATCAGGGCGGCGTGGGCGTGGTTGATGGTGAGGTAGGAGCCGTGCTCGAAGTAGTTCATGATGGGCAGGTTGACGATGATGCCCATGACGCCTGCCCCGAAGAAGTTCCAAAAGTTGGTGGCGACGAGGAACAGGAAAACCTCCGGGAAACCGAAGTTCCCCAATTGGCCTTTCCCAACTCCGTTGACGGCCATGCGGGGCATGTTCTTGAAGCGCCAGGCCTCCACCGTCAGCAGTATCAGGGGGACGAATTGCAGGGTGGAAAACACCGAGCCGAGCGCCATCGTGGCCACTGGTTTTGCGTTCCAGTAGAAATTGTGCGAGATGCCCAGCAGCCCCGTTCCAAGGAAAAGTATGGTGGCAAAATAGACCACCCGGATGGCAGCTTGGCGGCTCACCAGCCCCATCAGCACCATCAGGTAGCTGACGATGACCGTGATGAAAACCTCGAAAAAAGCCTCCACCCACATGTGGATGACCATCCAGCGCCAGAAGTCGGCGATAACGAAATTGGTCTCAGGCGTGGCCACGAAGCCCGACAGGAACAGCAGCGGGATGCCGATGACGGAGTAGATAATCCAATTGGGCAGGTTCCAGGGTTCGCCTTTAACGAAGGCGGGTTTTACGCCCCGGTAAACGATTATACCCCACATCACGAAGATGAGCATGAGCAGGATTTGGTAAATTTTTCCGAAGTCAACGTACTCCCAGCCCTGATGCCCCAGTAGGTGCCACCACTCACCGAAGACGCCTTTTGGCCCAAGCACCATGCCTGCCAGCGAGCCGCCCGCCAACACGATCAGCATCCAGAACAGCGTGTTGATGAGGGGAAGTTGCCCAGGTATTTCCTTTTTGGATAGGATGGGACAAATGAAAATGGAAGATGCTATCCAGCAAATTGAAATCCAGTACAGCGCCAGCATCAGGTGCCAACTGCGGGACATGGTCACCGGGAAAACCTCCGACGGGTTTATGCCGAACCAGCCCAGGAAGTTGACAAAATCATTGATGGTGATGATGCCGCTCATCACCTGAACGAAGAACAGGAGGATGGCCACGGCGAAGAACTTGTAGGTGGCCCGCTGCGTCGGGGTCGGCTTGAAGTTGGCGACCTTTTCGGCGGTCAGCAGGTCCTTGCCCGCTGGCTTGAAAAATTTGTTGGGGAGCTGGTTGTACTGCCCGATGTAGTACAGCACGATGCCGCACATCAGCACAAATGCCAGCATCCCCAGCACGCTCCATAGTATGACGGGGGAAGTGGGGGTGTTGCCAGCCGCTACGTCGTAAGGCCAGTTGTGGGTGTAGCTGAAATTGCTGCCCGGGCGCTCCACGGCGCATACCCATGCCCCCCAGAAGAAGAACGACGCAAGGTTTTCAACCTCTTGGCGGTTTGTGATGTAGTCCTTTGGCGGGAACGAACCCTCGGCATTTTTGTCAATGAAAATATCGGTGTAGTATGTCCGCAGTTTCCCCAGCGAATAAGCTTGGGCGGCGGTCAGGGTCACGATGTTCCCAGCTTCTTCGTAACGGTTCGCTTTCAGTTCCGACTTGATATTTTCCCCGATGATTTTCAAATCCATGTCGGTGGCTTCCCGCCCGTTTTCCTTCATGAAAGCCTCAAGGTAGTACTCGTTCATGTAAACTGTGATGTAGTGCAGCGCCTCGGCGGTGTAGTCGGGGCCCCGCTGCGCCCCGTCGCCCATGAAGGAGCCGTACTCCATGAGTGCGTACTTGTGGAAGACCTTTTGGCCTTCCACGATGGTCGTTTTGTCCATCATGACTTCTCCCGTCGGCGTTTTGAAGCCGGTCATGGGCGGTGCATCGTTGTAGGTCTGGTAGCCGATCATGCCGACCCCAGCTACGCTGATAATCAGGATGAAAAGCAGTGGCTGCCACCAATTTTTGGTGTTCATGAAATAGCTAATGCTCTTGGTGCCGTTGGCTTCAGCTTGTTTTTCTTCTTTCATTGTTGAACTTGTTTTTGGATAAACCCAACCTGGAACCAGCCAGTTTGGCATTCATCCTATTTGAAGGGAAATAATTGAGTTAAGGAAGGATAACCGCTGATGCACTAACCAGTTTCAAAGAAGCCGGAGGCCACCAAAAAGCTTGGCGTCACTTCGTTAGACAGGTTCAGGCAAGTAGGCGAAGTCATCATTTATAGTGATTTTAGGCAAAATTAAGAGTTAAATGTCTTAAATAAAATCAAAAAAACTCACCCCACAAGGCGCATTCTTTCGTCGCTCACTTTCTCGCCCAACTCCGCAAGTGAAGTGATGTCAAACTCATGTTTCATCGATATTTTGGCGTCCTTCCAAAAGTCGTGTACCGGGCAGGGTTTTTCCGTGCCGCAGCCGGGCAGCCCCAAGAGGCATTTGTCAAAAAAGTCCTCTCCCTCAAGGATGTGGACAATGTCTGTCAAGAAAATCTGGTCAGCGGGTTTTTTAAGGGCGATGCCTCCGTTGGGCCCCCTGTACGATTCCAGGATGCCATGTTGGGTAAGCGTTTGAAAGGTTTTTGTAAGGAAATGGAAAGAGATGTTCAGTTTTTCGGAAATCTCCCCGATATTGAGGTAGCCTGTCCTGTCTTTTACAGATGCCAAATATACCAAAGCCCTAAGGCAGTAAATTGTGGCTTTTGAAAGTACTTTCAATTGATGGAATTTGCATTTAAGATAATTTCGTCCCAAAACTACGCCAAAGATTTTATCAAAAAAGAAAATTTAAAGCTTTTAATGATTTTCTAAGTATCTCCTTGGAAAACAAACCCACCAAATCCCCATTGAATTTCGAAACATCGCCCCTGAGTGACCATTGTCACTGCGGAGATGCCCCATGAAATGTTGATATTTGTGTGTGAATGTTCACTCACATAAAATGAACGGTAAAAATAATCTATCAGCGGGGTTTCTATTCATGGGGCTATTCATGGCTTATGGCTTCTTGCTGATCTATCTCCGTGATTTTGCGCCGGGCAAAGAAGAATGGATTGCGCAGTACACGACGGGCAAGCACTTCGAGTCAAGGCTGGCGCACGTGCATGGCAACCTGTTTGCATTCCTGAACATCGTCATCGGCTATTTGCTACTGCACTTCAGTGGCCAGCTTCGACGAGCCAAGGCCATCGGCTGGCTCGCCTTGGCGGGCATGCTGATGCCGTTGGGCATCTTGGCAGAGGTCTATTTGGGTGCGCCTCCCGTGTTCGTGCTGATTGGTGCCGCCTCCATGACTGCCGCTGTGCTTTGGCTGGGCATTTCGTTTTTCAAAATGAAACATGTAGCATAGGATGGACATCAAAGAACGCAAGCTCGAAATCTTGACGGCTGCCGGTGTGCTGCTCAGCGAGCGGGGCATCGGCGGCCTAACCACCAAGAACTTGGCGATGAAGGTTGGCTTTGCCGAATCGGCCCTTTATCGGCATTACAGCAGCAAGGAGGAAATCATTGCTGCATTGCTCCAATACCTGCACGGAATATTTTCGGAACGGATGGCCGTCGTCACCGAAACCCAAGGTGTGCCACCTGCCGAAAGGCTGCGCCAACTCTTCGCGAGCCACTTGGAATTTCTCTCCGATAACCCCCATTTCTTGACGGCGGTTTTTTCTGAGGGGATGTTGGCCTACAGTCCCTCCGTCAACGAGGGTATCCTACAATTGATATCGCTCATGCGGAACACGCTGGGCGGCATCGTGGCAGATGGGCAGCGGGACGGGGCCTTCACAGACGAGGTGCCAGCCACCGAACTGACCCATATCCTGCTCGGCTCTTTCCGGTTGCTGATGCTCCGGTGGCATATCTCTGGCCTTGGCTTTGACGTGAAGGCCGAAGGTCAAAAACTCATAAATTCCCTCATTTTACTTATTTCAAAAAAATAACAAAACATGAAAAAAGTACCGTTTTTCCTCCTTTTGGCCCTCCCGTTCCTCTTGCAGTCCTGCGGCGGCCACGGCCACGATGGCAGTGACATACCCCCGCTCGTGCTCGACAATGGGCAGCCCTGGCAGGCCAACCCGGAAACAACCTCCGGCATTGCCTATATGCAGGCAATCCTTGCAAAATACGATGGCAAAATCGCCGATGACACCAGCCGTGAGTCCTTGCAGGAAGAACTGGAGGCAACCTTTCAGGGCATCTTCAAAGCCTGCACCATGACGGGCGAATCGCACAACCAACTGCACAACTACCTGCTACCCATGAAGCCGCTTTTTGAAAAAATCGGCGAGGGGACAGCAACAGAGAGCGAAGCCGCCATCCGTCAATTGAAACAACATCTCACCACATACCAAACCTATTTTCAATGAACTTGCTCGAACTTTTGGCACCGACCGAAAAAGGCGTGTCCACCAAAAACGTACTGAAGGCCACTGCCTCCGCCACGCTAATCAATATCAAAAAGGACGCTGTGCTGAAGGAACACCAGAGCATGACCGATGCCCTGCTCGTGCTGCTCTCAGGAAGCGTGGTTTACGATGAGGCAGCGCGCCGTGAATCGCTCGACCAGCACATGGACTTCGTGCAAATCCCTGCGCAAACCACCCACAAGCTCACGGGACTGGATGACTCCGTGCTACTGCTCATCCAATAAGCGACCTTGATTTTGATTGCTTGAAAAATGTTGATAATCAGCAACTTGTTACAGTTTTTATGAAAAATATCCTCATAAGTAGTCAAGTTGAATTATTCGATACTTTCTATCTTGCGGCATGAGATACG
>CAZDSU010000017.1:0-95894 GCA_964508135.1 uncultured Saprospiraceae bacterium | reverse complement strand
CATCAATTAGGATAATGATGAATAGGCAATAATAGGTTTTAAAACAGCCTCTAACCAAGAATATTGTTTTATTGCTTCTTTGTCGTTTTTAGTGATTTCTGATTTTTCCTCAGCTCGCTTTTTTATATACGGCTCCACATTCATTTTAAAGTCAATCTGGGTTTCCGATATGGCGCATACCTCGTTGTATACCGCCCTGAAAAGCCGTTCTTGCCAGAGGAAATACCCATCTAGTAGCCAAAAAGTGAGGATAGGGAAGAAGGCGATATAAATCAATTCCGTTCTGGAATTTTCCTGTGCCGCCAATGCGATGATGGCAGATACCAGCGTTACTGCCCAGCCTTTTATAAGGAAAGAATTATTGGCGAGGCGATTGACCACATCTTGGATTAATTCGAGGTGCTTGAGCTTTTTTTCCATTGTGTTTGTGATTGAAAAAATAACTCGTAAAATTAGCATTATATCTTGATGCTCAATCATCCAAAACCCAAACTCAGCATGAAAAAATGACCGTTCAGCATCCTTTGGACGATGGCCTGATAAATCGAGCCGAATAACTCAATAGCACAGTAACTCAATACCAAAATTGGTCATTCCTCCACCGCCACGCCCGCCCCCTGCGCCGACACATAATACGCTCCTTTCAGCACTATTTTCGTCCCTTCGGGCAATGCTTCCGTTGTCGTTACTGCCACGTAGCCGTCGGTTGCTCCACCTTTTTGCACTTTGATTTTTTTGAAAAAACTGCCCTTTGTATCCTCTTTTTCAAGGATAAAAATAAAGTCATCCTCGCCTTCCCGCACCACCGCTGCATCCGGCAGGACATTGCCTGTGCCACCGCCCGTCATGGCGATGCTGGCCTCCAGAAACGCTCCGTTCACGAAGTTCGACTGCCCGGCAGCGCCACCGTCCAGCTTGGCATGTGCCCGTATTGCCCGCTTCGCCGGGTCGAGCACTTTGTCCAAGCTGTAAATCGTGGCCGGGTAGCTCCTCAATGGTTCGGCGGGGAAACTCAGGCTCACACGTTGCCCGGTTTTTACCTTCAAAATATCTTTCTCGAACACCCAGAGGTCGGCGTGGAGTTTGCTCAAATCAGTCACTTCGCAAATAGTCGTACCCGGCTGCACCGCCGCCCCCACGTTGGAGCGGATGGCCGTCACGATGCCGCCGCTCACGGGGCTTACCAGCGTCAGTTGGGTGCTCAGGTTTTGCGCCGTCAGCCGCTCCGGGTTGATTTGGTGCTGGCGCAAATTGGCGGCCAGCACGGCGGCGGTCGTCTCGGCAGCCCGCAAGTCGCTTTCCGCCTTTTGGAAGTTCTTCGTCGCCGTGGCGTCGGCCTCCTTCAGCGACTTGTAGCGGTCGAATTCGTTTTTCAGGAACACCAGCCGGTCCTTGTTTTCCAAAAACTGCTGCTGCAAGTCCAGCAAGTCCGGCTTGCGGATGACGGCCAACACCTGCCCCTTGCTCACGGTGGCGTTCAGTGAGGTGCGCAACTCCGCAATCGTGCCATCTGAAAACGCCGTCACCTGCGCCACATGCTCTGGGTGTACGACCAGTTCGGCATTGACCCGCAGCGCTTCAGCGATGTTTTTTTGTTCAAAACCGCCGAAGGCCAACCCCGCCTGCTTCGCTTGGTCAGGCGTCAGGTGGATGAGGTCACCGCTGGTGTGGGTAGCCTCCGCTTCGGGTTTTTCGGTGGTGGTAGGTTCGTTTTTGCCGCAGGAAAAAGCGGCGAGGATGATGAGAATGAAGAAGGTATTTTTCATTGTAAAAGATTGATTGTCAAATTTTTAAAATCATTTTCACTTCGCAGAATTCAAATGATTTTCATTCAAAAGCTGTTTTTTGTAAGTTTGTAAAAAATTGCAACGATGAGCGCTGAGTCAATTAAGTTGGAACTAATGGTTTGGATTGGTGAGCTAACTGACAGTGGCTTGCTGAACAAGCTATATTTTCTGAAAAAGAAAGCCGAAAAACCAGTCCGGCCATCTCGTAAACCGGGTTGGGGAAAGAACATTTTCCTTTATGTTGCTCCCGATTTTGATGAGACGCCTGAAGGTTTTGCCGATTATATGCCCGCCCAATGAGATACCTAATTGATACCCATATCCTCATCTGGCATGGTGAAAATAACCCAGCGCTAAAGCCTCCCATACTCGATATCCTAAACAACCTCGAAAACGAGATACTTGTTAGCCATGCCTCACTTTGGGAAATCGCTATCAAGGTCAGCCTTGGAAAGCTAAAACTGGGCTTCCACATTAGCCGTTTGGAAGATGTTTTAATTGAAAATGGATTCACGCTATTGGCTTTTGATTTTTTGCACTACCAAACCTTGTCCGACCTGCCTTTTCACCATTCCGACCCATTCGATAGAATGATAATCGCACAAGCGATGGCCGATAATCTCCAAATTGTCACTCACGACGACAAGTTTAAGTTGTATTCCGTCCCAGTCATTTGGGCCTGAAGGATTGGAAAGCCCAAAGGGATTTCTAAACCTGATGGCACGGCATTTCGACCGGGCTTAGAAATCCCTTCGGGCTTTCCAATCCCTATTGTCCAGTTAAAGCCTCCATCTCAATAATCGCCTGGTTCAGCCCCAACAAATGCTCCAAATGCTGCACCTCAATGCCCGCCGCCTGCTCCATCATTTGCACAAAATCGGCGAAGCTCATCTCGCCCTGCGCATAGTTCAGGCTGCCAGACCGGAGCAGTTCAGCGGCTAATTGCTTGCCCTCGGCAGCGTAGTATTCCAGCATGATTTGGTATTTCTCCTGCTCGTGCAACAAGTGTCCCAGCTCGTTTTGTTGCGCCAGCAGCGCTGCCCGAAACTCGGCGCTCGCTGCCTCAATGCCCACCTCCGCCGCCTCCGACTGCGCCCTGATAGACTTGCGGAACAGCGGTAGGTTCAGCCCCAACTGCCAGCCGGGATACACGTCGCCGTTGCCCAATATTTGCCCGTAAACACCTGCCGAGTAGGTCGGGGAAAACTTTGCTTGCGTTGCGGCCTGCTCCGAGCTAGCAACCTGAATGGCAGCCTGCCCATACTTCGCCATCGCCGAGCTGCGCAGCAACGACGTGTCGGCAATGGAAAACCCGCCCTCGTGCAGCGGCTCCACGATGGGCTGCACGGGTTCGCCCAGCCCCAGTATTTGTCCCAAAACGATGCGGTCGAACTCGATTTCGTGCTGCACCGTGCGGGCTTCGAGGCGGATTTGCGCTGCCTTGTCCTGTGCCGCCAGCTTCTCCGAAAGCGAGACTTCGCCCGCCCGGTGGCGCACGTCGGCGGCACGGGCCACCCGCTGCCAAACGCTGTCGAGGCGGTTGTTGAGGGCCGCCTTGCCGTCGAGGTAGCTGAGGTGGTGGTAAATCTCCCGCACCTGCCGCACGATGTCCTGTTTCGTCAAACCCTGCCGAGCCTCGGCTTGCATTTGCCGACTTGCGTGAAGGTCATGGTTGGCACGGGTCATTTTCCCCGAAGGGAAATTCTGCTGTACTCCAAGGTTCGTCGTGCCGAACATGCCCAGGTCGGGGTCGGCAGCGATGCTGTGGAAAAGCTGTGAAGGCTCCCAGGTCGCCCCGGCGTTTTTCAGCACCTCCTGCTGTCGGATGTGTTGGCTCGCCGCCTCCATCGCCGGATGGTTTTTGAGCGCCAACTCGATGGCTTGTTGCTCAGTCAAACTGACTTGAGCGGGTAGGTTCCAACTCGACCAAACCAAGCCAGCCAGCAGGATGTTTCGGTAAAATGTTTTAGTTTTGTATTTCATAAAACGCTGCATTGCGCAGTTTTTTTTAAAAATTAATTACATGAAAAGCATCACCATTTCTGAAAATGAATACTTGCGTTTAGTACAGACTGTCCAAGAACTAAAGGCTGAACTTGAAGCCTTGAAAGTTCGCCTTTTACCTTCTGAAAAAAGGCGCAAAAACGAGATGCAAAAGCTTTCATCGCCAATTTCACGTTTGAAAGGCGTCATAACCTTGCCACCCGATTTTAACCATAAAGACTTCCTCGGCGACGAACTTTTGGCAACTTACCTTTCCAAATGAACTTCCTATTTGCTCACCTTCAGAAATTCTACTATTTCCCAACAACTCTTGTGGTACAAGCCCGAAGGGCTTAAATATGAATAGCCCCGGATGAAATCCGGGGTAAAAGCGGCAAGTGAAATAACCCTGAAAGGGTTGAATGTCAACACGTTACGACATATTCAACCCCTCCGGGGTTTTACCACTTGTTATTCCCCTCCCCGGATTTCATCCGGGGCTATTCATGTTCAACCCCTTTCGGGGTTGTTTTTTAAGAATCATGTTTTTCCGTTTTTAAAAAAACTAGCTACGCCTTTGCGAAGCCAGAAAAACAACTGATAGCAGCACCTTATCAACCCTCATCAACTGCTGTTTTCCTCCGAAAAAACATCGCATACAACACTGGCAGCACTACCAGCGTCAGTAGCGTCGAAGTCACCAGACCACCGATGACTACCGTGGCCAATGGCCGCTGCACCTCTGCACCCGCCCCGCTTGAAATCGCCATTGGTAGGAAGCCCAGCGACGCCACCGCCGCCGTCATCAGCACGGGGCGCAGTCGAATGAGGGCACCACGGATGATGCGCTCGTGGACGTTTGTCACGCCCTCCTGTTCCAACTGCTTGAAATAGGAAATCAGCACGATGCCATTGAGCACCGCCACGCCGAAGAGGGCAATGAAACCGACGCCCGCCGAGATACTGAACGGCATATCCCGCAGCAGCAGCGCAAACACGCCACCGACCGCCGACATCGGGATGGCAGTGAAGATTAACGTGCTCTCTTTCAATGAGTTAAAGGTGAAATACAGCAGCCCGAAAATGAGCAACAATGCCACCGGAACGGCGATGCTGAGGCGTTCTTTCGCCGCTTTTAGGTTCTCGAACTGTCCACCGAAAGTGTAGTAGTAGCCGCTCGGCAGCTTCAGTTTTTCCTTTAAAACAGCCTGCACATCGGTGATGGCGCTCTCCACGTCACGGCCCCGCACGTTGGCGCTCACGACGATGCGGCGGCGGCCATCGTCCCGGCTGATTTGCGCAGCACCGGGGCGGTAGTCCACGTCGGCGACCTCGCTGAGGGGGATGAGCTGTCCGTTCGGGGTGGCGATGGGCAGTTGGCGCACGTCCTCGATGTCGGCTCGGTGGTCGGCGGCGAGCCGCACCACGAGGTCGAAGCGGCGCTCGTCCTCGAAAATGGCACCCGCACCCGTGCCAGCGAAGGCCGTGCGCAGCGCCATGTTTACGTCCTTGACGGCGAGGCCGTAGCGGGCGATTTTGTTGTAGTCGTAGCGGGCGACGATTTGCGGGAGGCCCTCGATTTGCTCCACTTTCAGGTCGGCCAGGCCCTCCACGTCCCTGATGATGCCTTCCACCCGGTGACCCGCACGGGCGAGGCTGTCGAGGTTGTCGCCGAAGATTTTCACGGCAATGTCGGAGCGCACCCCGGTCATCATTTCATCGAAGCGCATCTTGATGGGCTGCGTGAACTCGAAGGCCATGCCCGGCACATCGTAAACTTTTGCCTCAATCATTTCCACCAATTCTTCCTTTGTTTCCGCCCGTTTCCATTCCTCTTTTGGCTTGAGCAAAATGACGTTGTCGGCAGTTTCCGGGGCCATCGGGTCGGTCGGGATTTCGGCGGAGCCTATTTTCGAAATGACCTGCTCAACCTCATCTGGGAAATTTTCGAGGATGATTTTTTGAGCAAGCCGATGACTTTCAAGGGTTTGCGTGAGCGACGTACCGGGCTTGCAAAAGCCGTGCATCATGATGTCGCCCTCATCGAGGGTGGGGATGAACTCGCCGCCCATCCGGGTGAAGAGAAAAACGGCCAAGACAAACACGGCAACCGTTGCTGCAAGCACCATTTTTTTCCACTGCAAAGCGAAGTTGAGTGCAGGCAAATAAAGCCGCTGAAAAAACTGGATGATGCGGTCGGCAAACGTTAAATCGGGCTTCAGTTTTTTGCTCAAAAAAGCAGCACTGACGGCTGGAACGTAGGTCAGCGAGAGCAGCAGCGCACCGATGAGTGCAAAACTGACGGTCTGTGCCATGGGTTTGAACATCTTGCCCTCCACGCCCGTGAGCGAGAGGATGGGCAGGTAAACGATGAGGATGATGATGACGCCGAAGACGCTGGAGCGCATGATTTTGCTGGAGGAAAAGCGCACCGCCTCGTTCATTTCATCCTGCGAAAGTTGAATCGTGGCGTAGCTGCCGTCTTCCTGTTTTTTCTGGTGAAAAACCTTCTCGTGCAAAAAATGCAGCGTCGCCTCGACGATGATGACCGCCCCATCCACAATCAACCCGAAGTCAATGGCGCCGAGTGACATGAGGTTAGCGCTGACGCCCGTGAGCTGCATCATGCCCAACGCAAACAGCATGGACAGCGGGATGACCGAGGCGATGATGAGGCCCGCCCGGAAATTGCCGACCAGCAAAACGAGGATGAAAATGACGATGAGCGCCCCTTCGATGAGGTTTTTCTGCACGGTGGCAATGGTTCGGTCCACCAGTTTTTCTCTATCCAAAAAAGTGGTGATGGTGATGCCCTCCGGCAACGACGACTGGATTTGCGCCACCCGTGCCTTCACCCGCTGGATGACGTTGGCGGCGTTTTCGCCCTTGAGCATCATCACGATGCCGAGCACGATTTCGCCCTCGCCGTTGTGGCTGACGGCACCGTAGCGCATGGCGCTGCCGATTTTTACTTCACCGATGTCGCCGATTTTAATGGGAGCACCACCCTCAGATTTCACCACGATTTGCCGGATGTCGTCGAGCGACTTGGCCAAGCCTTCGCTGCGGATGAAGTAGGCGTTGGCGTTCTTTTCGATGTACGCCCCACCCGTATTTTCGTTGGCGTTTTCGAGCGCTGTGAACACCTCGCCGATGCCAATGCCAAATGCTTTCAGGCGGGCAGGCGTAACGGCCACTTCGTACTGCTTGAGGTAGCCGCCGAAGCTGTTGATTTCCACCACGCCTTGGATGCCCATGAGCTGGCGCTTCACTATCCAATCTTGGATGCTGCGCAGTTCGGTGGGCGAGTAGCGCTCCTCGTAGCCGGGCTTCGGCTCGATTCGGTAATGCAGGATTTCGCCAAGGCCCGTGGAAACTGGCGCAAGCTCTGGCGTGCCGAAGCCAGCGGGGATTTGCTCCTCGGCCATTTTTAGCTTTTCGTTGACGAGTTGCCGGACGAGGTACTTGTCAACGTCTTCGTCAAAAACGACCGTGACCACGCTCAGGCCAAAGCGGCTGATGCTGCGCAATTCGAGTACGCCGGGGATGCTCCGCACGGCGCTTTCGATGGGATAGGTGATGAACTGTTCGACTTCCGGCGTCGCCAATGTGGGACAGACAGTTAGCACCTGCGCCTGATTGTTGGTGATGTCGGGGATGGCGTCAATGGGCAGTCGGGTAAAGGCGAAGATACCCCAAACGGCCAGCACCAAAGTGCCGAGGGCGACGATGGTTTTATTCTTTATGGAGAAAGAAATGATGGAATCAAGCATGAATTGATTGCGGATTTCGGATTGCAGAATGCGGATTGGGGGCCGGAAGTCGGCAAGGGAAAAAGGATTTTCTACAACGAAAAGGGCTAACGCAAACCAATTAACACTTTGGGCTAAGCTCAAAATGTCAATCAATGCGGCAACAATCCGCAATCCGCAATCGAAAATCCGAAATCAGATGGCTCGTGGCGGCTGCCAGATGTCGTTGGGAAGGGAAAAAGAATAGGATTGGTCTTCAAATATGGGGCGGCTCGCTTCGCCGATGATGGGCTGGCCAGCAGTGAAATCCTGTAGATTGTGAAATGCTACCAGGGTGGGTGCATGGAGGTGGTCGCAATGCTCCTTGCCCGGCAGCTTGGAGTGGTCATGGTCGGTTTGGTGCTGCGCAAAGCCTTCGCCGTAGTGCATTTTCCAGAACTGGAAAAAACCGATTTCGGGCGTTTCGGCTTGGTGTTCTTTGAAGTGTTCAAGCAGGCCGGGCAGCTTCGCCAATTCCTCCTTGGCCTGTGCAGGCACGAGGGCACTGAACAGGAACAAGATGAGCAGAATATTGGCGGTTGTTGTCTTCATGCGAGGTGCAAAAATAGAAAAACTTTGAATGCCATCAATTGTTTAGCGCTCCGGCTTCTATCCAAATTCGGATTACGTCCAGCTCGCACTGCGGCATCTTGTTGCTGCAAGCCGGGTAGAGCATGGCTCTTGTAATCGCCATCGTGGTTGATGCTGCCCAAGGTACAGTTGTTCATACTGTTTTTAATTCTAAAATCGGTGCACCGCACCGAGTCGCCAGCCCCACCACCTCGCAATTCCGAGTTGCTTGCTGGCTTTGAAATCATAATATTCGCCTACTTGCAAGTACCATTTTTCCGCTAATTGATAGCGGATGCCGAGGCTGAACCCGGCGTAGTTCAAGGGTTTTTGCATTGCCGGTACGCTTGTTTCCCGGCTTTTCTCAACGCCAGTCTGACTGTGCGTGTACTCCACTTCCAGTTCATAGGCAGGGTTCCACTGTGCCGTCCAGCCAGCGCCGAGCCAAGGGTTCAGCTTGCTTTTTGAAAAAAAATACCATCTCATTCCGACAGCGAGTTGCAGGATGGACTTGGCCTCGTCGTGCGTTTCAAAATACTTCAACACGTAGTCGTCGCCGGGCGATTGGAAGGGTGGCAGCCCCAAGCCGGGGTCTTGCACGTAGCCCCTGAACTGCAATGCGGCAAAGCTGCCGTCGAGGGTCAGTGCCAACTGGTCTGAGAAGCCGATTTCACCGGAGAGCGATGCGGCCACGCTGCTGCTGCTTGCGATGGAAGCTTGCTTCGGCACTAGCCCACCTACCCCGATGCCCAAGGTGAACGATTGGGGGATGAGCGGAAACGCTGTCGTTTTTTGCTTCACTGGGAGCATGATTAGGTCATTTGCCAGCGACAATCTGGGGAGGAGGCGTGTCAGCGGAAAAGGCTGGATAACTAGGTAGGGCAGCCGTTCGGGTAGCGACCAAGCGAGGGCATTTTCAGCAAAAGAATCCAATTCGTTTTGAGAAAAAGGGTTGCCCGTTTTGGGCAATCCCTCTTTCGAAATCCTGGAAATGTTGTCCGCCGAGGCGTTGCTGGGTGGCAAATTTGGGTGCTCACCCGATTCGCCTGAGAGAGAAGCAGTGTCTTCGCCGGATGTTTTGCGAGTAGAATAATTCGTTCCCGAAGTGTTTTTTGAAGATGTCGTTTCAGCCAAATTACCAGCCCCCATTTGCCTGACCACCACCGTCCGATAAATCGTATCGTATTGATAAACAACGAGTTTCTCGTAAACCGTGTCCCGCAAAGTGACCGCCTCAGCCTCGGTCACTGGTAGCTCGGAGCGCAGTTTGGCAACGTCGTCGCCCGTTTTTTGCCAAAGCAAAAACCAGCCGAGGTTGGAGAGCAGCAGCAGCCCGGTCAGCCCGGCGAGCCAGCCCAAGGGCAGCACCCGCCAGCGCTTCTGGTCGTGGGCATCGAGGCGGGTTTGGAGCGCCGACCAGTCGTCGCCGCTGAAGTCGGGCGGCGGCGTGACGCCCTGCATCTTTTCTGAAAAAAGCCGGAAGAAGTCGGGCTGTTTCATGTTTTTGAAGTTTTAGGTGCGGTGTTGTGCATCATTGCCTTGAGCTTTGCCCTAGCTTTGAACAGGTTTGATTTCGATGCGCCAACCGATATGTTGAGCATACTTGCGATTTCGTGGTGCTCGTAGCCTTCAATGGCAAACAGGTTGATGGCCAATCGATACGAGGGCGGTAGCTGCTGCACGTTCGCCAATAGTTCGTCGGAAGAAAGCCTTTCGAGCACATCGCAGTCGTCGTGGGCGGTCTGGTCGGCTACTGATAGCTCTTCAATGGGCAGGCTGCTTTGCTGGTACTTTCGGTAGTGGTCAATGGCGCTGAACACCACCACTTTGCGCAGCCAAGCTTGAAAGGGATGCGCTGAGTCGTAGTTTTCTATCTTGGTGAAAACCCTGAAAAACGCATCATTGACCACTTCCCGTGCCGCATCAGTGGAGGACAAATAGCGCCGACCGACCGACAATGCGAAACTGTAGTACAGCTCGTAGAGCGCATGCTGCGACACCCGGTCGCTGCGGCGACATCCCTCAATGATTTGGTTCAGTTTCGTGCTATTCATGCCGGCTACTTACGAAGTATTTTCGATGGAAAAATCGGGAAGGTTGCCCAGTGGGTCAAAAAGGCAGCTGAATTTGCTGGCTAGCAGCGTGGATTTGGTGTCAATCCTATAGAAAAATGGTTTTGGGGTTAATTCATGAACCACTATCCATTCATCCTTTGCTTACGGCCGCCTTTGCCCTTGCCCTTTCCTTGGCCTTGCTGCCAGGCATTCCATTTCGGTGCACCGTTTTTTTCCCTCAGCATCAATACATGCTCTCCCCTCGTCACGCTCATCGCAATGACGGCTGGGGCATTTTGGTAAGTGATTTTCGAGCCTTTGATGCTGATTTTATCGCCAACGACGAACTGTAGCTCTTGGTTGTCGAGGTACCACGACGGGCCAAGGTGGACGGAAATCGTCTCTGTTTTCCCAGTTTTCACCAGCAGGTGAATGCCTGTTGACATCCCCTTTTCGGGGGTTATTTTTTCAATCTTCTCAATTGTACCATTCAGTTCTACGACGGTTTTGGCATCGAAGAGCCGGATGTAATTATTGTTATTACCGCACCAGCCACCACTGCCGGGCTGGGCTGCGCCGATGATGGGCAGCGTTGCCAAGAGTATGGCTGCCACAAGAAATTGAAAGGTTTTCATGGTAAAACATATTGAGCCGACGGCAGTGGGCAGCAGCCAATTCAAGCCCGTCGTCCATTGCCAACGGCGGTGAAAAATTCATCAAAATCGTTACTGGATGAGCAGTAGCTGGGCATCCTCCACCCCCGTCAACTTGTGGGTCACTTGGGCGGGGATGCGCACAAAGTCCATTGCGGTGGACAAGCTTTCCATCCTGTCTTTTTCTTCGTAAACCGCCTTGCCGGAAAGCAAGACCAGCATGGCATTGGTCATGCTCTGGTGCTCCTTGAGTACGGCGTCTTTTTTAATGGAAATAAGGGTCGCCGAGGCTTTATCTTTTAGGACGTTTTGGGTGGCGACGGCTTTTTCCGCGGTGTTCAACAATTCGAGTAGGTTCATTGGAAGTAGTTTTGATGTTGTTCGGAATGTGGTTTAAAATGGCGATGTTTGCCCCTATTTCCTGTCCAGGAAGGCGGAATACATCCAGACCAATTTTTCCTGTGCCCGAATGTAGTCGCTCATCAAGGCGTTGGTGCCTTCGTCGCCAGCGTCTGCCGACAGCGAAAGCAGTTCCCGTTGAAGCCCAATAATGGTTTTGAAGGAATCCAGGATATCTTCCACAGCTTTGGTGCCGTTCGAGACTTGTTTGCTTTCCTTGATTTCCGAAGCAGTTTTGTAGTCGGAATACCGGTGTTTCGGAGCATGTCCAAGCGTCAATATCCGCTCTGCCACTTCGTCAATTTTCAGCAGCAAATCGTTGTACAACTCCTCGAATTTCAGGTGCAGCTCGAAGAATTTTTCGCCTTTTATATTCCAGTGGTATCCCCTCGTGTTTTGGTAAAATATGGCATAGTTTGCCAAGAGGATGTTCAGGTTTTCGGCCAGTTTTTCGGACTTTTTGGCGTCAAGCCCGATGGAACTCAGGTTTTTCATGGAAGCATTATTTACTTGATTGAAATATGGGTTTTGACAGGTGCCAAACACTTTGGGTAGCAAAAATGGGGGGATTAAGATTTAACTCACAGTGATTTGCATCACACACGCAAGTGACACTTGTCAAACCCAAACTGACGATTAGTCGCCATCCTCCTCCGCTTCGGCTTCCCCTGCCCCGTTGGCTTCACCACCACCGTTGATGGCTGCCACGCCACTCCTAATTTCAGTATGCCGAATTTGACCACCGAGGTAGCCCGTGCGGGCCATGGCGCCGAAAACGACCAGCCCCAGCACTGTGGAAACCAGCACGAGCGGCTTCGAAAGCGTGGATTTCGTTTTGGCAAAAACCAGCGTCACGAGCGAGAGTAGGCCGAGTGCTTCCATGAGCCAGATGGCCAGTTCTGCGGCCTCCTCGTGCTCTTCGATGAGGGCTTCAGAAACCCCAGCGATTCCCTCAACGGACTCCTCCGCCGGTTCGCCAGTGAGGAAGACGGGGATGGCAATCAAGGCCATGACAAACCAAGTCCAAAGGGCAGTTTTTTTGACATGGTCGGAAGATGTGATGTAACCGTAGCCCATTACGCCGACGCCCAACATGGTGCCAATGATGGGAAAGTGGTTGAGCAGGAGATGCAGATGTGTTGCGTCCATTCTTATTAATTTTAATTGCTGAAAATCAGCAGGTTAGGAGAATTTTATTATCATAAAAGCCTCCGGTTTACTCATGTCCACGTTTCGATTTTTGTTGCAATACTGGAAAACAGGAGGACCGGAGGCTTGTTTTTTCGATTTTCAATTTTTGGGAACTAACCCCGTTGGCCAGCCGAATTCATCACAACTTGTCAATTTTTGTAAACTTCTCGGAGGAAGTCATGGAGATATTGCAACGCTTCGGTGCTGTGGTATCGTAGGTATTGCCGCAAGTCTGACAGACGTAGTAAACAGACGCCAGTGAGTTCACCTGCTTGCTCTCAAGTGCCGAAAGTGCTTTTTCGTACAAAGGCTTGTGCCGCTGCTCGGTTTTGTAAGCATAGTTCAGGCTGATGAGGGCCATTTTGCCGTTGGCAGCCTGTGCGTTTTTGATGAAATCCGGGTACATCGTCGCAATTTCATAGCCCTCACCAGCAATGGCGTCCTTCAGGTTTTCAGCGGTTGTTTTGACCGTGAAATCAGGTTTGACGGCAGGAATGGTAGCGCCCATGTCCTCCAGCACAAAACGGTGGTTGTGGGCGTGGATGTTCTCCGATGCGGAGGTCGCTTTGAACATCAGTGCTATTTGCGTGTAGCCTTCTTCTTGCGCTTTTTTTGAGTAGGCGGCATACTTGGCACTCGCTGTTGTTTCGCCTTTGAAAGCATCGGTGAGGTTGTTGATCATCGTCGCTTTCGCATCGGCAGTGGCGGGTGCAATGGCGGTTTCCTCCCCCTTCATTTCATCTTCTTTCAAGGAAACGGTTTGGGCGGCAGCGCCGCCTTCGGCGGGTTGTTGCATGGAGGTTCCTGTTTGGTTGTTTTCCTGTTGGTTTGGGTTGCTACAGGAAGGGAGCAAAGTCCACAAGCCAGCAGCTAAAAGGATGAGGATGATTGCATTGGATTTCATGATGATTTTATTTTTTAGTGATTTTTCAGCGACAATGTTTTTGACCCCGTCGTCTGAATTTGATAGGGCAAAGTTGGCTCCAGCAGGGTTAAAGCAACCTTCGGGTTTTCTTAAAATCAGCTAAAAATGGAGACGGTGGAAACTATTTAAAACGCAGTTTAAAAGCAGTGCCTCTGCCCTCCTCACTTTCCACGGAGACTTCAATCTGCTCCAGGCTGGCAATTTTTTGCACAATGGAAAGCCCAAGCCCGCTGCCAGGCACCTGCGAGGTGCGGGATGCGTCGGCGCGGTAAAGGCGGTTGAAAAGGTGCGGCAGGTGTTCAGCGGGGATGCCGGGGCCGTCGTCGGCGATGGTCAGCGAACGAGTGGATTCATCCCAAGTGCAGTGGATGTTGCCGTCGTCGGAACCATATTTCAGGGCATTGCCGAGGAGGTTGCTGAGGAGTATTTCGAGGAAAGTACGGTCGGCTATCACTTCGGCATCTGGCGGGATTTCGACGTGCAAGCCCATCTTCTTCGCTTCCAGTTCGTGCTGTTTTTTTGTTTTTAAACCCTCCAAAACGGCGGCGAGCCGCACCGGTTCTTTTTCCAATAGAACAGCGCCCGATTCCAGCCGTGCCAGTTGCAGCAGGCGGTCGAGCAGCAGGTGCATTTTGTCCACCTCCTTGATTACTTGTCCAATTTTTTCTTCGTAATGCGCTGACTCCCTGGGCTTTCTGACCAAAACCTCCAAAGTGCCACGGATGGCAGTGAGCGGCGTACGCAGTTCGTGCGAGGCATCGGAGGTGAACTGTTTTTCCCGGTTGAAACTGTTTTCGATGCGCTGCAACAGGTCGTTGATGGCCTTCGCCAATTGCTGTACCTCGTCTTCGTGCGCTGGGAGCGGCAGTCGGGTGTTGATGTTCGTATCGGTGATGGTGGCAGCGCCTTGGATAAGTTCCTGCACTGGAGCGATGCTTTTTGCTGCCGCAAAAGAAACTGCGAGGTAAAGCACCAACAGTGTAAACGGAAAAGCAATATAAAGTGTGGTGCGCAGGTTTTTCAAAACGACCGTGGACTCCGCCCGTGAAATGCCGATAGAAAGCTGTCCAAGGATTTTGCCATTTTTGTCCTTGACCGGGAACTGTCCCAGCCGCACCAATTGGTTTTTCAAATTGGTGTTGAAAAAATGTGGTGCTACAATATTTGGGTCAAAGGAAAAATGGTCGGCAAGCAGGTTGGAAGAGCGGAAAAGCAAGCGCCCGTGTTTGTCCACCAACTGCAAAAACGTCGGGTTCACTTCCTCCTGCTGGTGTTCCTGCTCCTCCCACTCCGACATTTTTGAAATGATGATGGAATCACCCTCCAAGCTTAGGCTTTTGAATACTTCCGCTTGCTCGGTGCGCAAATCCGTGTCGAGGTGGTCGAAGGCAGTGCGAAAAACCACTTCGTACACTACCACAAAGACAAGGCTCGTAATGACAGCAGCCGCTACGAGGTTGTACAGTGCGATGCGCTCCTTGAATCTGAGTTTCATGCGTCGTCGTTGACCCGGTAGCCCACGCCCCGGATGGTTGTGAGGAAGGATGGCTGGCCGGGGTCGTCCAGTTTTTTGCGCAAAAAATTGATGTAAACATCAATGACCGAGGTGTCCCTGTCGAAGTTCACGTCCCAGATTTTCTCGATGATGCGGGTGCGGCGTGTGATTTTGCCTTTGTTGCGAAGCAAAAATTCCAACAGGGCGAACTCCTTTTGAGTAAGCTCCACTAGTGCGCCGTTTTTGGTCACTTGATGGGTTTCGAGGTTGAGTTCGATGCCGCCAGCATGGAAAGTGGTTTGCTCTCCCGCCGGATTGCGCAGCAAAACCCTGATGCGGGCGAGCAGTTCCTCGAAGGCAAATGGCTTTCGGAGGTAGTCGTTAGCGCCTACCTCTAGGCCGAAAACCACGTCGTCCACGCTGTCCTTTGCGGTTAGGAAAATAATGGGAATCAGTTGGTTTTCCTTGCGGACCTGCCTGCAAATCTCGATGCCACTCAGCCCTGGCATCATCCAATCCAGCAGCAGGATGTCGTACTCTTCGAGATTTTCGAGCGCCATGCGGAGGCCGTCTTTTCCGTTGTAGGCTACGTCCACAGCGAAGCCCTCTTCCTCCAGCCCTTCGTGGATGAAATTAGCGATGGAAACCTCGTCTTCTGCCAGCAGTATTCTCATGTATTCTCGGGTTGAGTAAGCAATTTTGGATTTGAAAAAAGCGGTGATAGCAACTATTTTACTCCGCTGCATCCGAGGGAAAAGAAATTTCGAGTTCCACCCCAGCACCGTGCTTGAACACCAGTTCGCCGCCATAAAAACCCGTGCGGGCAGCGGAACCGATGACCAGTGCAAACAGCACTACGGAGGCTGCATACCCCCATTTCGGTTTGAAGCTGGTTGCCTCGATGGCCACCCGGAACCCGGCAGCAACGATGCTGATGAGCATGGTCAAAAGGGCCGCATCTTCATGCAATTCCATTGCCTTGCCGAGGCTCGTGCCGTCGTCCATGCCTTCTCCGGCTGCGCTGCCGGTGAAGTAGGCCGCCACTGTGCCGAGCGCTCCCAGCACCAACAAATATAGACCTGCCGTCCTGAAAAACTGCTTTTTTGTGGCCAAGTAAATCATGTCGGATAGAAACCCCGTAAAAAGCAGGGCAATCGGGAAATGCACAATCATGGCGTGCAAATGGTTAGCAGTAATCATGGTCGTTTTTTTCACAAAGGTGAGGGTGGGCGCATTGATTGCAGCTTAATCCAAACTTAAAAGCAGCTTAAAATCGAAATTCAAGGGTCATTAGAGTGCCATTTATTCAGCTTTTCAATTGATGAAAATCATTGAAGCCGCCTTCGATTCTCGCCATTTTTGAGGTCAATTGTAAAAACAGGAAAAGCCAGTTCTATGAATTCTACCCCCGCCCAAGTTTTTGATTCGTGGTTTGGCAAAACCTTTATCCTGCCGGGCGATACAGCGGATGCCGTTCACCAAAAAAAATCTTTTTTCACTGCCAATCTCAGTGTGATTTCGATGGTGGGCCTGCTCACCTTGACGACTTGGTTGTTGCGATTGCCCATTCTTACTTCCTACGGATTGGGGTTGGTGGCTTTTGGGGTCGTTTTGATTGCTATATTCCTGAAAATCAAGCGGGTATCTCCATGGTTCTATATTTCCAACCAAATTTTCGTCCTGCTTTTTACTTCTTTCACCATCATCAGGTTAGGTGGCATACCCAACTCCGGCGGACTGATTTTCGCAAAACTGGCGGCCATCGTTTACTCTCTCTCCCTGCCTTCCAAAAAGGTGGCTTGGTGGTCGTTTGGGCTCTTTGTCGCCACTACTATTCTCGAAGCAGCGCTGTACCCTTGGCTCACGCCCGCGCCGGAAATGACGCCCACCGTCAACCAGGTTTTCTTCGTCATCAATTCCACTTGGATTTCGCTCTTCATGCTGCTCATTGTTTTTTATGTGTTCCAACAGCGGGCGGAATTGGAGAAGGCCAAATCCGAACGATTGCAGGAGTTGGACGACCTCAAGACCCATATGTTCGCCAACATTGCCCATGAGTTCCGCACCCCGCTCACGCTCATCAGTGGCATGGCGGACCTGCTGAGGGAAGACCTCCAGCACCAGGTTCGGGAGCGCACAGAAGTTATCCAGCGCAACTCGAACAAGGTGCTGCGGCTCGTAGACCAAATGCTCAACCTTGCCCGACTGGAGGCTGGTTCAGTGTCTTTGCAAACCGTGCAAAGCGACGTGACGGCGTTCCTACGCTTTGTGTGCAACTCGTTCCAAGGCTTGGCACAACACCGAAAGGTTCGTTTCCATTTCCTGCCTGACAACCAACAAATTATGATGGATTTTGACCCCGAAAAGCTGGAGGGGCTGATGGGCAACCTACTCTCCAACGCCTTGAAGTACACGCCCGCTGGCGGTGATGTTTACCTGAATTTTTACGCCATGAAAGCGGTACAGGAGCAGTTGGTCATCAAGGTGAAGGACACGGGCATTGGCATCCCCGCCGACAAGGTGGGCTATATTTTCGACCGTTTTTATCGGGTGGAAAACGAGCAGAAACATTACGAAGAAGGCAGCGGCATTGGGCTGACCATTGTGCGGGAGTACGTGAAGCTGATGGATGGCGAGATTGCAGTTGAAAGCAAACCGGGTGAAGGTACCGAGTTCACCGTGACGCTGCCTGTGATCCGGCAAGCGCCCAAGCAGGATTCATTGGCGGGCATTTCAATCCAGAATTCGCCAGAACCCGTTGATTTTGAATGGATTACATCTGATAACGGCGATGCTGCCTTGCCACAACTGCTCATTATCGAAGACAACCTGGAGGTTATCCAGTACCTGCGGCTGGTGCTGGGCAAAAATTTTCACCTGCTCTCTGCCTCCAACGGCGACGATGGTATTCGACTTGCACTCGAACACCTGCCGGACCTTATCCTCAGCGATGTGATGATGCCCGGCAAGGATGGTTATGAGGTATGCCGCACCCTGAAAAAGGACTTCCGTACCTGCCATATCCCCGTCGTGCTACTAACTGCAAGGGCTGACACGGCCTCCCGGATTATTGGGTTGGAACAAGGCGCAGATGCCTACCTGACCAAGCCGTTCAACAAACGTGAACTGCTCGCTTGCTTGCGCAACTTGTTTATTCAGCGGGAAAAACTTCGCATCAAATTCGCCTCACACACCAATGCCAACGAGCCGGAACCCACTGCCGGTTTAGATGCGCTTTTTATTAAAAATGCCCGTTCCATTTTGGAGAAAAACTACGCCGAAGAGGCTTTCGGCATTGAGGAACTTTACCATGCCCTCGACATCAGTCGGGTGCAACTGCACCGCAAGTTGATGGCGCTCACCGGGCAGTCAGCCTCGCATTTCATCCGCACGTTCCGGCTCGAAAAAGCGAGGGATTTGCTGCGCAAAACCACAAAATCTATTTCAGAAATCGCTTACGAAACAGGCTTTAACGACGCCAATTATTTCAGCCGGGTATTCACCCAGGAGTTTGGCATGTCCCCTTCCGACCTGCGGAAAGGCGTTGAAAGCATGGCTTGAAACAATAATCCATTTTTTGGAACAAACGTCCAGTTCTTTTCCATCCATTGTCCAGAAGTTGCAACAATATGGAAGGAGTTTCAGGTGGTAGCAGACGAAGTTTGAAGTGTAAAAAGGGAATGAATAACGGCGTAAATCTCCGGTGGTTCTTTCCCCAATTTTTTCACTTTAAATTCCTCAGCCATGAAAAAACTGATTTTTCTTTCCGTCATTTTGATGGCTTTCGTTTTCGCTTCCTGTGAAAAAGAAGTCATCACACCTTACGTCACCATCAGCGGCAATTTCACCAACACACCAGACCCAAGTGCAGGCTTCTGGGAGGTTCCAATTCCTGACGGCTCAATTTTCATGTCCCTTAAAAAGTATGTGGTAGATGGTACTTCGGCCTTGTTCGGGGATGTGGACGAAAGCAAAAGCATCATGGAACTGCCAAGCCCGGTATTTGAGCCTAAGATTGGCGGGTTCACAGGTGGCGTAACGATTACCCTCGTGGACAAAGACGCTGACAAGCTGATTTTCGAGGGCGAGTATTTCATGTTCGCCGATTTCTCGAACAAGACCTTCCTGCGAATAAGCGGGGGCACCGGCAAATGGGAAGATGCCCAAGGCTGGTTTAACAGCGTGGGGCAAGTTGACCCGGCCACAGGTGTGAACACGCTGAGTGGTAGTGGCGAAGTCACCGACCCCAAGTAGTCAAGATTAATCCTAAAACCCTCCGCCCCGCCCCAGCGGGGCAACTTTTCATACTATCCCTTGAAAACCAATTTTTCTTAAAAAACTCAACAGTAAATTCATCATCATGAAAAACTTCATTTTAATTCCAATCCTGATTTTTACAATGTCCATCAGCTACGGCCAAGGGACATGGACGACCTCCAACCTCTCCGAAGCAAAGGAAGGCATGGGTGCCGCCGCATTACCGGGCAGCAACACCTTTTGGTTCGCAGGAGGCTGGGGCGACACAGATGAAACCAACAAAGTGGAAATCTACAATGCCGAAACCAACACATGGACTTTTTCATCGCTGTCGCAAGCGAGGTCATGGTCGGCAGGCTTGGCTTTCAACAACCATATTTTCTTCGCTGGAGGCATGTTCTGGGACAACGGAAACACTACCTCAAGAGTGGACATCTGGGAAAATGAGGCTGCCCAATGGACTACTGCCGAGCTATCTGTCCCACGATTAAGTGTCTCTGCCGTGGGCATCGGCAATAAGGCAATGTTTGCGGGCGGTGCGGCGCTTCTGCAAAACACAAGTTACAGCGTGGTTGACATCTACGATTTGACGACCAAACAATGGTCAACTTCTACGCTGTCGGAGCCCCGAGCTGCGATGGGCAGTGCTGTGGTGGAGACACCCAATGGCCCCATCGCTCTTTTTGGTGGAGGAACGTCAGCGGTTTCAGGCCCTTATACAACTGATTTGGCGGAAATATACCATGCAAATACAGGCACTTGGAGCACTGCAAACTTATCACAGGCGAGGGCACACTTGAGCGCAACGACAGCAGGCCACAAGGTCATTTTTGCAGGTGGCATTACCAACGACAATGTCTTGTCGGACAGGGTAGATATTTACGATGCCATCACAGGTGAATGGACGACCGCAAGCCTGTCGTTACCAAGGTGTACGGATATGGTTGATGGCCTCACAAAGACCGTTTGCGGCAAGGTTTATATCGTGGGCGGTGGTAGGATTGACTTGATTACTGGCGAGTTTAGCGAAGCATCAAATGTAATTGACATTTACGACCCGACTACTGATAGTTGGTCGGTTGAGTACCTGAACAGGCCCTTGGTCACCCACTCGGTGGTTTCTGACGGCAACCGGCTTTTGGTAGCGGGCGGTCGCAACACCGAATTTTCCACGCTTTACGACGATGTGGACATCTACACCTGCCCAGCCAATGCCGTTGGAGAAAGCAAAACTGCAGCTGCGCAATACCGTATTTATCCCAACCCAAGCCAAGGCATCCTGCACATCGAAGCACTTGGAGATGTTGCCAAGGACGCCGTGGTTGTCAAACTGCACAACCTGCAAGGTCAGCTTGTTTACACCCAAACAATCTCAGGCGTCAACTCAGAAATCAGTTTGCCAAAACTGCCTGACGGGGCATACTTGCTCTCGATTATTTCCGAAACCGGCTCCCATACTGAATGGATAAGCCTACAACAACAAAGTAACCCATCACAGTAAATTCCAGATAGTCGGAATTTACTGTGAGTCCGCAAACTTGGAGGCCACCGCAAAGTGGTTTCGGGTTTGCGGTTTTTCTGGTTTTGACGCAAACAAAAAAAGCCACTGGCGCAAATCATCGCTCCAGTGGCTTTTCAACTGAATGTATTCAAATTACTTCATCGCCTCCAGCGCACCGCCGAAGGAAACCTTGGCTGATTTCGCCACTTTGTCGGCCACGAGGGAGGGTATCGAGATGCCGTAATCGGCCAGCGTCACGGTGAAGTCTGTTTGTGCCGACACCTTGCCGCCTTTGACGGTGATGGAGGCCGGGGCAGTGACGGGCTTCGTCACGCCGTGCATGGTCAGGTCGCCAGCAACGTAAACTTTATAAGTCCCATCTGTGGTGAAGTTCACCTTGGAAGTATCCGTGATTTTACCCTTAAAAGTAGCTTTGGGGTACTGGGAGCTTTCCACGTAGTTCTCGTTGAAATGCTCCTGCATCAGGGCTTTCTTGAACTGGAAGCTCTTCATCAAAACCGCTGCTTCGACAGCGCCTGTACCGGCATCAATTACGATGGTTCCGGTGTTGGTCTTTGCGTCAACCTCTTCCAGTGACTTGTTGGAAGTGGCATCGAAGGAAACATTGGCATTGCGGGAAAAAATGCGCTGTGCAGAAACGAGGATGGGCGCTCCAAATAAAACTGCCAGCAACGCTAATTTCAAATTCTTCATCTTCTTATTTTTTTGGTGAATGAATCGGGAAAAGCTTTTTCCCATGGTCACTTTTGAATGTGACTACGAAATAACGCCATGATGACAGGTTTGTGTCTTAATGAATCCCTAATGTTTGCCCGAACGGGAATATCATCATTCCGAACGGGCTTAGTGCAACCAATTTTTACAGTTTACAAAGTGAATACCCTCGAAATATTGAAGCCCAAACGGATGCCCCCATCGCTCCAACTGTCGCCAGTCCGGGTGTAAAACTGGTTCTCCGTCAGCCCGAACGAGTTGGTCAGGTGCATCTGGAACACGTGGCCGCCCGTTTCCAAGTCAATGCCGATGCCGAAGCTATCGTAATAGTCCGAGTTGGTGTAGTCGGTGGCCCGCCAGCCGTACTCGGCAGTGATGGCCATGCGCTGCGTCACCTTGAACCGGGCGGCAGCGGCGATGATGATGGCGTCGTTCTTGTCGTCCAGTTCTTCGGCGAGGTTTATGTGGACCAGCGTCGGCGCCACTTGCAGCGAGAAGCGGTCGTTGAATTTTCGCCCGACGATGATTTGGTGGCAAAACGAGAGCCTGCTGCTGAATTCCTCGTACTTGTTCACGTTGAGCAGCCCATCGTCCTTGTCCTTGAGCGAAGTGGCATAGATGCCGGAAAACAGCGTGACACTCACTGGAGGATTGGCATTGTCGCCTTGCCGAAGGAGGCGGTATTTTGCAAAGCCATCGAAGGTTTTGTCAACGCTGGAGCGGCCGATGCCGAAGTTCAGGCGGCCATCGTAGCTGTACTCCAAGCTGAGGCGGATACTGGCACCGCCATCCAAGCCCCAAAAATTGTAGCCCCCAGCGTTGAACGGCCCGAAGCGGTGCGCGATGCGAAAGTCGAGCGTCCTGTTGCCCGGTACTTCGAGCGTGTGGAAGTTGATGAGTCGAGTGCCCTTGAAGGTGGCAATGGCAAAGCTGCGCTCAACCGTTGGTTCATCAATCAGGCCGAGCAGGTCGGTGTCTTCTTGCGCAAATGCTGTAGAAAATGCAAGCGACAAAAAAGAAAAGAAAGTGATTATTTTTTTCATAAAATATTCATTATGAATGATTTGTGCAGAAACGATTAGTTGTTTGGAGCGCCAGCAGCTATCCAACGCTCGATTTTTCCGATGGAGCAGTCTTCGATTTTGTTGCTGCTGCCACTGGGCATCATAGATTGCGTAGCGACGCCGTCCCAAGTGATTGAACTGATGAGCTTGCCATTATCCACCTGCGTTTTTACGCCAGCATAATCATTCAGCAGTGCGTTGTTGAAATTGTCCGGACCATGGCACGATGCACTTAACGAGCTGCAGCTCCCACTCATGATTGGCACGATGTCGTTGGCAAAAGAAACCGGGACAGTGGGGTCGCATTCAAGTTCGGGGTGCAGTTCGGCCAAGTTGTCGTAGCTGCAGCCGCCCATGCCAGCCAGCAGGAAGACGGTCAGCAGAAGTCCAAAAACTGTTTTCTTCAACATGATTTAAAGTGTTTTTATAACCTATTTCATCAATTCAAAAAAGCATGGCGAAGATACTGCCTACGCAGAAATACCCCTTGTGGTTTGATTTAAAATCATGTTTTGGTCGTGAAAATGTCCGATTCAGCGATGGGCTGGCAATCATCGCAAAATTTTTATTGAAAATTAACGGCCAAAACCAAACTATAAGATGTAACTTTGCACCCGATTTGAAAAATGCTTCGAACAAATCTTTGCTTGAAAGCATTTACAACAAAAATGTTAACCGTTTAATAGGTTTAGACGGGATTTGAAGGAGAAGGGAAAAAGGAAGCCTGCGGGTTTCTTTTATTGCGAGTAAATTGGCTGCCAAGAGATTGATATTCAGCGTGTTAGTCCGCCTCCATACTCGCCTGCCTGCCTACACGGAGTATGCTGGACTATCTGCCTTCACGTTCTGAATTTTGGGTTTCGTTCCATTGGATTCATGGATGTTTGACTTTTTGTGAAACAGTTTGAACCGTTGCCTAGCAACCTCAAACCACCTCGCACGATTTCAAGCCATCTCCAACCACCTTAGGGTTCAAGCCACCTATTCAACATCAATTTATTTTATGTCTTCAAACTTAACGTTCGAGGAGTTGGGCCTTAGTGCCGACATCCTTGAGGGCCTTCTGAAAAAAGGCTTTGTGAACCCCACGCCTATCCAGGCGCAAACCATCCCCATGCTGCTCAACGGCGAGCGTGACATCATCGGCCAAGCACAGACCGGTACGGGCAAAACTGCCGCTTTCGGCCTGCCCATCATCGAGCGCATTGTGCCGGGCTTGCGCAAAGTCCAGGCCATCGTGCTGGCGCCCACCCGGGAGCTGGCCAGCCAAGTAGCAGAGGAACTCGAAAGCCTCACCGGCAAACGGGACATCCGCATCCTGCCCGTGTACGGCGGACAGGGCATGGACACCCAGCTCCGCCTGCTCAAACAGGGCGTTGACATCATCGTGGCCACGCCGGGCCGGGCCATTGACCACCTGAAGCGCAAGACCCTGAAGCTCGACGACGTGAAGTTTGTGGTACTCGACGAGGCCGACGAAATGCTCAACATGGGCTTCGTCGAAGACATCGAAACCATCCTCTCGCACGTGCCAGAAGGTCGCCGGATGTTGCTTTTTTCGGCCACCATGCCGACCGGCATCCGCAACCTCGCCAAGAAGTTCATGGGCCAGTATGACGAGGTGAAAATGGCCGCCAAACAGGAATCCGCTGCCAACGTAGAGCAGGTTTTTTATGAAATAAGCGAGAAGGACAAACTGCGTGCCCTGCACCGCCTCATCGAGACGGAGGCGGAATTTTATGCGCTTGTGTTCAGCCGCACCAGGCTCGGTGCCGACCGCTTGGCCAGCAAGCTCAGCGACCTCGGCCTTGATGTGGAGGCACTGCACGGCGACGTGACTCAGGTGCAGCGGGAGCGAATCCTAGCCAAGTTCAAGGGTGGCCATGCGACCATCCTCGTGGCTACCGACGTAGCGGCCCGTGGCATTGACATCAACAACCTGTCGCACGTCATCAACTTCGACCTGCCGGACAGCCCGGAAGCTTATGTGCACCGCATCGGCCGGACAGGCCGTGCCGGTAAGACGGGCAAGGCCATTTCCTTTGTCACGTCGGCAGAGTGGCGCAAGCTACAGTTCATCATGCAGCACACCAGGGCTACCATCAATAGGGCGTATCTGCCTTACGGCCAAGAGGTGATTGACCTCAAAAAGAAAGCGATGAAGGAACAGGTTTTTGCTGTGGCGGATACCGAAGTTCCACAGGACTACCACAACCTGGCGCAGGAGATTCTGGCCTCCGGCAAACCGAAGCAATTGCTGGCATCGCTGCTTCAACTGCATTTCGGTGGCAACCTGAACCCACATTCCTATCCTGAAATCCGGGAGCCGGAGCGTCCAGCGTTCAAGCAGCGGCACAGCCTCGAAAGGCACGGCGCCCCCAGCAAGCCATTCGTTGGCCCAAGGGCAGGCTTCGGTGGCAAACGGGAGCGCACTTCGTCCAATGGGCAGTTCAGCGGCAAGCCGGTTTTTAAGAAAAAGAAATTCGCATAGACATCCGTTGCGGAGCAAAATGCAAAAAGGCAAAAGTGGGGTGACCCGCTCTTGCCTTTTTCTTTTATGATTTGGCAGTTGGCAATGTCTCTGACTGCAAACTGCCAACTGTCGAACTGTCAACTAAAATCACCCCATCTCCTGCACCACTTCCTGCACCTCCGGCACCATGCGCTTGAGCATCCCTTCAATGCCGGATTTTAGCGTTACGGTACTCGAAGGGCAACCGCTGCACGATCCTTGCATGATGACGTAAACCGTGCCCTTGTCGTAGGATTTGAACTCGATATTGCCACCGTCCATTTCCACGGCGGGCTTCACGTAGGTATCAATCAGTTCCTTGATGCGCTGCGCAATCTCGCCGTCCTCGCCGCTGAACTGCTTCGAAGTATGTTCGGCTTCCAGTGCTTGCATAGCCTCGGTATAGCCTTCCCGCATGATTTCGCCGCCTTCTTCTACGTATTTTTTAATCAAATCTTTCAACTTGAGCATAATGTCGGCCCACTCGTAGTTGAATTCTTTGGTGATAGAGACAAAGTTGTTGGTCATGTAAACGCCCTTCACGAACGGTTGGTCGAACAGGTGGGCGGCAAGTGGTGACCACTCCCGTGCCAGCGCTTCTTCCCGGAAGTCGGCGGTGCCCCGGTAGAGCATGCGGTTGGTCACGAACTTGAGCGATTCTGGATTGGGCGTCTGCTCGGTGTAGAGCATGACGGGCGATGCGGTGGCGGTATTCATATCTTGATGATTTTCTTATTTAGATTTCGTCCACAAAAGTAACAGAAAAAAACTTTCCCAGTTCATCAACCATACAATTCATACTTCACCTGCCCCCGTTCGTAGCCCATTTTTACGATTAGGTTGGCAACTGCCTCGTCCACCATCTTCGTCCAGCCACAGAGGTAGAAGGTGACGTCGGGGCACTTTTTTGCATAGTCTTTCTGGTAAATATCGTGGACGTAGCCGTGGTGACAGCCTTCCCGCTCTTCCCTCGACAGGGCGACGGAGTAGCGTAAACCGGGCATTTTTTGCGCCAACGCCTCAAACTCCGCTTGGTACAAAATCCCATCCGCTGTGCGGGTGCCAAAGATGAGGTGGATGCCCCGGTGCGGTATTTTATTATTGAAAATCTCCCAAATCATGCTGCGAAATGGCGCTACCCCTGTTCCTGTGCAGATTAGCACTAATTCGTTTTCGATACTATCAGGCAAGGTGAACGTGCCGTCTGGCCCTTTGAATTTGATGGCAGTGCCAATTTTTGCCTCATTGAAAAGCCAGCCACTTGCCAGCCCGTCGTCGAGGTGGACGATGCAAAGTTCAATGGTGTTCGTAGTGTCGGCGTGACTCAAAGTCACGCCGACACTTGACCCACTGGGTGGTGCATTGGCAATGGAATAGCTGCGCCAGCGCTGGTTGCGCCGCTCGCCGATGGGCAGGTCCATCGTGATGAACTGCCCGGCCTTGAAGTCGAAACGCTCCATGTCTTCCACTTCCAGCCAGAAGCGCTTCGTCGTCGGCGAGGCGTCTTCAATTCGAACAATATTTCCGGTGTACCACTGGGTCATTTGCGTTGCAAAATTAGGTCGTCAAAAGGCAAGAACACCTCGTAGCCTTTTTCGTTGAAATAGCGGCGGGTTTCTTCCGCCGGGCGATCGCTGGTGGCCAGCACGAAGTCGCCGCCCCAAGCACCGAGCGATTTCACCTCGCCCCAGAAATCGTTGAAATACAGGGACTTGGCCCGTGGCAGTCCGATGGTTTCAGCTACCAGCGCTTCGAGCTGCCGGATAAGTTCGTCGAATTCGGGAAGGGTTTGCGCAGCCAAAAACTTGCTCGTCAAATCTGACACCAGCTTCACTTTTCCAGCTACGTCACCCTGCCGCTCTCGGTAGTTCCTGATGCCTTCCCGACTATCTTGTTTCTTTCCTAAATAAATGAAATACAACGAGTTGTGAAATGGAGGGTAAAAATCGCAGTGTTCAAATTGCGGCTTTTCGTTTTCCAATCGGTAGAGAATCGGCCCGTCCGCCCCGGCGCAGGCGATGTCGTAGCCGGAGCCGCCGAAGGTGCGGGCAGACAACTCGAAAGGGTCAATTTCCGCCCATTTTGCCACCAGATAAATCAAAGTGGAACTGGTGCCGAGTCCCCAGAGGCGGGGGAAGTTGAGTTTGCAGTTGGCAGTCGGCAGTTGGTAGTCGAGTAGGAAAGTAGGGTTCAGGTTTCGGGTTTCTTGTAGTATTTTTTGGAGGCGCTCCGCAATGGCTGGGTCGTCGGCTTCTGAGGGGGCGAAGTTTTTAGGGTCAAATTTCGCCTCAAACCAGCACTCGCCTTTTTCGTCCAAGCTGCGCCAGTGGAGCAATCGTAGATCGTCATTCGCAAATCGTAAATCCAACCTTTGTCCAAGCTTCACCGGCATCGCCAAAGCCAGCGCACCGTCAAGCACGAAATATTCGGCGGTGAGGAGGAGTTTGCCGTTGGCGTGGAAAGAGTTAGACATCAATTTCAATTGTGAAATTGGCAAGTGGAATGGAAGAATGCCTGATGGCGAGAATATTTACTTTGTCAGAAGAAGGAACTGAGTATATCACTCTGTAATTCTCAACGATGATTTCTCGGACAGATTTCAAATTGCTTTCGGGAAGGACTCGACCCATGAAAGGGAATTTTTCGAGTTGCTCACCTCGTTCGAAGAACCGGCTTGTCAAAAATTTCGAGTATTTCTCAGATTTTTGATCATGATATTCAGCAATATCAGCCATATCTGATAAGGATTGAAATGTCCAAATTACTGAAGCCATTTCTTCATTTTTTCTTTGGCCTCTTGGGTTGAAAGCACCTTTCCTTCTTCGACTTGCTTCAAGCCAATTTCAACTTTTTCCAGAACTATCAATTTCTCCATTACATCATCAATTGAAAATTGATGAGGTAGCGATTGAATTGCTTCTATGACTTTTTCTTTGACTAACATGGTTGTTGTTTTAAAGGAATTTCATGCCGCAAGCGGTATGCTTTGGAACTTGGCAAGCATGGCAGCATATTGCAGACAGGCTTTTATATCCGCCACTTCCAGCGCAGGGTAATCAGCCAAGATTTCATCAACAGTCATATCGCTGGCCATCAACTCAAGTACCGTGGCCACCATCAGGCGAGAGCCACGAACGGTTGGTTTACCGTGGCAAACTTCTGGGTCAATGGTAATACGCATGATGAGTTCTTGCATAGTTCAGATTTTTTTTACAAAAATAGCGTTTTTGCTGTTCAAAGTTTTTGAAAACCTACAAATCGAACCCAATATCCCCCCGAAAATACTTCCCCTCAAACTCAATCGTCGCCGCATTTTTATTGGAAACGGCCAGTGCTTCACGGAATGTTTTCCCCAGCGAAGTTACCGCCATGACCCGTCCGCCGCTCGTAACCAATTGACCATCAACGATTTTAGTGCCAGCGTGGAAGACGATACTGCCCTCCACCTTGTCCAGCCCAGTGATGGCCTTGCCCTTGGGGTAGTCGGCGGGGTAGCCGCCGCTGGCGAGTATGATGGTGGTGGCTGCCCGCTCGTCCTCCTCGATTTTCATCTCAGAAAGTCGGCGGTCACGAACGGCCATGAACAGTTCCACAAGGTCATTTTTCAGGCGGGGCAGCACGACCTCCGTTTCGGGGTCGCCCATGCGCACGTTGTATTCAATCACAAACGGGTCATCACCGACTTTTATCAAACCAATGAAAATAAAGCCTTGATACTCGATTTTGCGCTGTTTCAGTCCGGCGATGGTGGGCTTTATGATACGTTCCTCCACTTTTTTCATCATTACGGCGTCCACGAAGGGAGGTGGAGAAACAGCGCCCATGCCGCCCGTGTTCGGCCCAGTGTCACCTTCGCCGATGCGCTTGTAATCTTTGGCCACGGGCAAAATCTGGTACGAGTCACCGTCCGTGAGCACAAAAACGCTGAACTCGATGCCGCTGAGGAACTCCTCGACGACCACCTTGCGGCTCGAACTTCCGAACTTCCCACCGAGCATTTCCGCCATTTCCGCCACGGCCTCGTCTCGCTCCTGGCAGATGACGACGCCCTTGCCAGCGGCCAGTCCATCGGCCTTCAGCACAATGGGTAGGGTCGCTTTTTTTCGAAGAAAATTCAGCGCCAGTGCGCTTTTGGTCGCAAAAAACTCCCGGTAGCCCGCCGTCGGAATATTGAACTCCTGCATGAACCGCTTGGCGTATGCCTTGCTGCCCTCCAGCTTCGCCCCCTGCATGGATGGGCCGATAACGGCCACTTGCGAGGTGCTTGGGTAGCGGCGCAGGTAGTTCCAGACGCCGTTGACGAGTGGCGCTTCGGGACCCACGACGACCATCTGTATGCCTTTTTCCAACACGAAGTCGTGGACGGCGGCGTTGTCTTCCGGGTCGAGCGGCACGTTTTCGCCATGGACGGCCGTGCCGGGGTTGCCGGGGCCGATGTAGAGCTTGGTGCAGTGCGGGCTTTGGCTGATTTTCCAAGCGAAGGCGTGTTCCCTGCCGCCACCGCCGAGGAGGAGTATTTTCATTGACGATTTACGATTTTGGATTGACGATTGGGGCAAAGATATGGTTTGGTTGGAAATGGCAGCTTGGGCAGTAGTTTTTGATGAAAATCATGGCAACTAATTCGCTGAAAGCCTGTTAATTGCAGGAATTTTCGAACAAAATAACATCGCATGACACATCTAAAATCGGGCGAAAAAGCCCCTGCTTTCAAGAGCAAGGACGAGCAGAGCAACCCCGTTTCCCTTGCCGATTTCAAGGGTAAAAAGCTCGTGCTCTATTTTTATCCCGCCGACAACACGGAGACCTGCACAGTGGAGGCCTGCAACCTGCGGGACAATTTCGAGGTGCTGAAATCCAAGGGCTACTACATCCTCGGCGTCAGCCCAGACAGCGCCAAAAAGCACCAAAGTTTCATCAAAAAGCACAGCCTGCCCTTTCCCCTGCTCATGGACGAGGACCACGCCATCATCAAGGCCTACGGCGTTTGGGGGCCAAAAATCCTTTTTGGCAGGGAGTACGACGGACTGCTGCGCACCACGTTCCTCATCAACGGAAAGGGCGTCATCGAGCGGGTGATCTTTCCGGTGGAGTCGGAACGACATGCAGAGCAGATTTTAGAGGTGAGCAGTTGAGTGAGTGAGCAGGTGAGCAAAAACTGCTATGTTTGCGACCCCCAAAGCCACAATTTCTAATTTCCAAATTTCTCAATTTCCAAATTTCAAATGAAACCCACCCTACTCATACTTGCCGCTGGAATGGGCAGCCGCTACGGTGGCCTCAAACAACTCGACGAAGTCGGTCAAGCTGGCGAAGCCATCATGGACTACTCAATTTATGATGCGCTGAAGGCGGGCTTCGGTAAGGTTGTGTTCGTCATTCGGCGAGATTTTGAGCAGGAATTTAAAGATAAAATCGGCAAGCGCTGGGAGGGAAAAATCGCTGTGGACTACGCCTTCCAAGGCCCGGACACCTACGTGCCAGCCGTGGAAGGCCAAGTGGAAAGGGCCAAACCCTGGGGCACTGGCCATGCTGTGCTGGTGGCGAAGGACGTGGTGAAGGAGCCGTTCGTGGCCATCAATGCCGACGATTACTACGGATTTTCAGGCTTTGAAAAAATGGTCAATTTTCTTGTAAATAGTTGTAAGCCAACGAATTACGGCATGGTGGGCTATGTGCTGAAGAATACGCTGTCGGAAAATGGGGCCGTGTCTCGTGGCGTCTGTTCCATGGACGAGAACAACCTACTACGCACCGTGACGGAATGCACGGGCATTGAGGAAACAGCTGAGGGCATTTTTTACAATGGTGAAAACGGCGAAAAGACCCCGCTCGATGGCAAGTCGCTCGTCTCGATGAACATCTGGGGTTTCCATCCGCATATTTTCGAGTTGTTGCAGGAAGGTTTCAATGATTTCGTTGCGGCGAACGCCGCAAACCCCAAGGCCGAGTTCTACATCTCCAGCTTCGCCAACGACCTCATCAACAGCGGCACCGCCACCTTCGAGGTGCTGCCCAACGATGAAAAATGGTACGGCGTCACCTACCGGGAAGACAAGGAACCAGTGCAGGCAGCTTTCGCAGAAATGACTGCGGCGGGGAAGTACCCGGTGGGATTGTGGAAGTGAAATTGCTCACTCGCTGCCTCTCGCTAGCACCCTGTCCATGTATTTTGAAAACGCATCCCCATTAATCTTCCGCCCCTCCCGTGACTGTGTGGCCTCCAGCTTCCCGTCCTTTTCTTCCAAGATGAACTTGAAAACATAGTCGTTCTCGTCCTTGAAGCCCTCTTTGAAAGAGCCGTAGCGCATGTCGTTGTACTGCAAGCGGCCATCCTTCCGCACGATGACATTGTAGAAATCCTTCGAGAACCAGCGCAGGGTTTTCAGCGTCGGGTCGTTCTCGTAGCCAGCCAGTTTCTCATGGTTTTTGGGAATGGCGTTGAAGTTTTTCACCACTTTTTCATCGCTAAAAAACGTGTAATAGCCGTGGTAGTAAGCCGTATCGCCTTCGGCAACGCCGAGCCAGAGGGCGTTGTTCAGGATGGTCGGACCAGACATCATGCGCTGGTACTGGATGCCCTCCTTGGCCAATGACTCCTTGAAAATGCGCTCAAATTCCGCCTTGTGGTAAAACGTGAACGCCATGTACGCCGAACTGAGCGCAATGCCCGTCCAGTTGGCGATTCGCCTCGCCCGTTTTTCCCTCGAAATAAAAGCGGCAACGATAAATCCCAGCGAAAGCGGGATGGTATACATCGGGTCAACCACAGAGATATTGTCCCAACTCACCCGGTAGTCGCTGAAAGGCTGGAAAAGTTGCGTGCCATAGACCGTGAAGCAGTCTAGAATCGGGTGGGTGAAAATGGAAACGAAGAAGAGCCAAACCCAGTGCCAGCGGGTTGCTTCCACTTGTTGCAGCTCCGCTGCAACGTAGTTTTTCCAAATCAAAAAAGCCAGTCCGCCGCCAATCGCCATTGCAATGGCGAGGTGCGTCCAAGTCTGCACCGCATCCCGGAACACCCATCGGATGCCCGCCATCAGCAGCAGGTAGAAGACCATGACGGCAGCCATGACGAAGAGCTTGTAGCCCCGCCGTCGGTAAGTGCCGCTGCGGTACAGCCACTCGACCAGCCATCCCAGACCCAGCGCCGCCAACACCGCAAACGTGATGCTGTGCATGAAGCCCCGGTGGAACGCCAGCGCCGTTATTTCATCGGTGAAAAAGGAGGCCGCCACATCGAAATCGGGCAGGATGCCGCCGAATGCGCCCCAGACCATGGCCCGGTTGCCGATTTTTTTGCCAAGAACGGCTTCGCCGCAAGCGGCACCGAGGGCCAACTGAGTAAACGTATCCATTGGGGGAATTGGAAATTAGAAATTGAGAAATTAGGAAATTGAGCGACACCTACAATTTCCCAATCTCTCAATTTCCCAATTTCCCAATTTCGATTAGTAAGCCCGTGCGAAAAGAACTCTTTCCTTCGACGGATTTTCAGTAAACACACACTTGCCGTGTTCCTGCGGGTTGTCAAGCGGGATACAGCGGATAGTGGCCTTGGTAAGTTCTTTGATTTTCAGTTCCGTCTCCGAGGTGCCATCCCAGTGAGCGCTCACGAAGCCGCCTTTGCCATCCAGTACGGCTTGGAAGTCGTCGAAATTGTCAACCGGGGTGGTGTGCTCGGCACGGTAAGCCACGGAGCGGTCGAACAGGTTCTGCTGAATCTCGTCGAGCAGGGCAATGATGCGGTCGGCGATGCCCTCCACGGGGTAGTTTGTCTTTTCCTTGGTGTCACGACGGGCGACTTCCACCTTGCCCTCGGCGAGGTCACGGGCACCGATGCCGAGGCGGACGGGGATGCCGTTCATCTCGTGCTCGGCAAACTTGAAGCCGGGGCGTTTTTGGTCGTCCATATCGTACTTCACCCGGATGCCTTTGGCCTTCAGCTCCTTCATCAGCTTGTCGGCAGCTTCGTCAATCTCTGGCGTGGGCTTCGGGATGGGCACGATGACCACCTGCGTTGGGGCTATTTTTGGTGGTAAAACAAGGCCGTCGTCGTCGGAGTGGGTCATGATGAGCGCCCCGATGAGGCGGGTGCTCACGCCCCACGACGTTGCCCACACGTACTCTTGTTGGTTCTCTTTGTTGGAAAATTTCACGTCAAATGCTTTCGCAAAATTTTGCCCCAAGAAATGCGAGGTGCCAGCTTGCAGCGCCTTGCCGTCCTGCATAAGCGCTTCTATACAATAGGTGTCCTCGGCCCCAGCGAAGCGCTCGTTGGCAGTCTTCACGCCCTTGACAACGGGCATGGCCATCCACTCTTCGGCAAATGTGGCGTACACGTCGAGCATGGTGCGGGTCTCGGCCACGGCCTCCTCGCGGGTGGCATGGGCGGTGTGCCCCTCCTGCCAAAGGAACTCCGTCGTGCGCAGAAAGAGGCGTGTGCGCATCTCCCAGCGCACCACGTTGGCCCATTGGTTGATGAGCAACGGTAGGTCACGGTAACTGTTTATCCAGGTGCGGTAGGTGTCCCAGATGATGGTCTCCGAGGTGGGGCGGACGATGAGTTCCTCTTCCAGCTTCGCCGATGGGTCAACGACGACACCGCTGCCGTCCGGTGCGTTCATCAGGCGGTGGTGGGTGATCACGGCGCACTCCTTGGCGAAGCCCTCAACATGCTGTGCCTCCCGGCTGAGGAAGCTTTTTGGAATGAACAAAGGGAAATAGGCGTTGACGTGCCCGGTTTCTTTGAACATGCGGTCGAGCTGTGCCTGCACATTTTCCCAAATCGCATAGCCGTTCGGCTTGATGACCATGCAGCCCCGCACTGCCGAGTTGTCGGCAAGGTTGGCTTTTTGTACAATGTCAATGTACCATTGGGAATAATTTTCCTCTCTGGATGTGATTTCTTTGGCCATAATTATTTTTTGCTGCCAGTATTTATGAGGACTGAGATTGCTTTTTTTGAAAAAAGCCGACAACCCACAACTGCCTTTTTTTCAGGTTTTAACTAAAAAAAGCCGCAAAACGGCCCTTTTTTACCTAAAATCCCAAGTTTTAAGATTTTTTTAAATGACTTTGAAAAAGCGGTTCGTCCCATGTCTGTGCCATCTGAAAAACTTTAACAGGGCTAAAAATGAATTTAGTTCTACCTTAACGAAAAATGTGGCGCAAAGCTAATAATTTCGTGACTGCAAACTCGTAAGAGAGAGCGTCGAAGTATTTACCAATAAAAATATTTGTAAAATGAAAAAGAATAAGTTGCTCATCGCCTTGGTCGCCTTCTTTGCCTTCGGCATCGCAAATGCCGTCCAAGCTCAGTACGACGACTTGTATTACAACCCCGACACGGACGGTGGTTCCTACACTTCATCTACCTCATCCTCGGACAACTACTACGATGACAATGGTAGCAATTCGGACTACGACGATGAAGTGTATGAGGATTATGAGGACTACGACGATTACAACTATTACTATAGTTCCCGTATCCGCCGTTTCAACCGCCCTTATTATGGGTTCGGTTACTTCGACCCGGTGTACGTTGACGTGGCGTACTACGACCCGTTCTGGTCTCCCGGTGTGACGGTGCTTATCTACGACAACTACAGCCCTTGGCGCAGGTGGAACCGCTGGAACAGCGGCTTCTACGGCTACAACTCTTGGGGTCGCAATAGCTACTACAACAACCCTTGGGGCTGGAACAATGGCTACGGTGGCGGATACGGCAACACCTATGTAACCAACAATTACTACGGTGGCGGCTACGGCGGTTATGGCGGCGGCTACAATAACTATGGTAGTGGATATGGCGGCGGTTACGGCGGCTACAGTAACTACTACTGTCCTCCTTCGTGGGGCAATGGTTATACCTACAACACCGTCAGCAACAACAACTACAACAATCGCCCAACCACTGGCCCAAGAAGAACTGGCAGCAGTGGCACATCTGGGGAAGAGCGGTACAACGCCCGCCGTGGTTCTGAAACCAAGGCTGGCCAAACGATCACCAAGCCAAGCGACACAGGCACAGGCAACCGTGAAGCCGAAAAGGAAAGACTGCGCCGTGAACTGAACGAGACTCGCACCAACGAGAGCCGTCGTTCAACTGAAACCGAGCGCACCACAAACCCGAGCGAGCGCAACCGCCCAGAAGTGGAGACTGCCCGCCCGAGAACGGAGCCCAATGTTGAAGAGGCCCGTCCAAGCCGTGGCGGCAACGATGCCCGTCAGCGCACTGACGTGACACCTGACAACACCCGCAGTAATCGCAGCAGCGCACCACGAATAGACAACAACCGCAACAGCACACCTCGTACGGACAGCAACCGCAGCAGTGCTCCCCGGATAGACAGCAACCGCAGCAGCGCCCCAAGGAGCAACCCTGCTCCTCGGATAGACTCTGGTCGTAGTTCTGCACCAGCACCTTCCGCCCCGAAAAGCAGTGGCGGCGGCAACAGCGGCGGCGGTGGCAAAAAAGGCAGGGGATAACCACCCATTGCGCTTTGAACGCCAATAATTAATTGCTTTCTTTAAAAAAGTGGGTGGATGTCAGCACTTCCACCCACTTTTTTATTGCCTACCTTTGATGTGCTTTGTCAACCAACTTTCGTCTAACCTGGAAAAATTTCAACCATGAGATACTTCCTTTTTTCCTTCCTGACCTTAATTGTCACCCCATCCTTTTTAAGCAGCCAAACACTGGAAGATGCTGTCAGATACTCGCAACTGGAAGTTGGCGGAACGGCCCGCACCGTGGGCATTGGTGGCGGCATTGGCGCACTGGGATCTGATTTTTCGGTACTGAGCACCAACCCAGCAGGCCTGGCCACGTTCCGGCGCTCCGAGTTTACCTTCACGCCGACCTTTGTCAATATTGGTGACGAAAGCCAACTTGAAGGGCAAAATGACGCCAGCAAAAGCACCAAGGTGAACTTTAACTTCAACAATATTGGCCTCGTTTTCACGTCCCAGCCGCGCAACATCAACTGGACGAACACCGCCTTCGGTTTTGGCCTAAACCGATTGGCAGGGTTTCCGCAAAAAGCCTACTACGAAGGCACTTCGGCAGGCTCCATCACCGACCGATGGGTGAACTTGGCACAGGGCAAATCACCGGGTAATCTTGGTATTGAAGAAGGGCTTGCCTACGATGCCGAGGCTATTTTCCATCCCGATGAAAACGATGACACTTTTTATGCCAGCGACTTTATGCCAGGCGAGATAGTCTGGAAGTCGCAGAATATTAGGCGCAAGGGTGCGTACAACGAACTTGTTTTTTCTTACGCCGGCAACTACAAAGAGCGCCTGATGATTGGCGCCACGGTCGGTATTCCGCTTGTCAGTTTTGAAGAGTCAAAAACATACTTTGAGTCGGTCGTGGACCCTACCGATACAGTTTTTAATGAGCTTACGTACAACGAAAAACTAACTACCTCTGGCGCTGGCATCAACCTGAAAGTAGGCATGATACTTCGTGTCAACCAGATGCTTCGTGTCGGTGTGGCCGTTCACACGCCCACTGGCCTCGGGTTGAAGGACAACTTTTCGTCCACCCTCGATTACAGCTTTAATATTGGCGGAATCCCTACCCCAGGTTCTGCCGTTTCGCCGGATGGCCTGTTCGAGTACCGAATGAGGACGCCCTGGCGGGTCATTGGCAGTGCAGGCTTGGTTTTTGGGAAGAGCGGTTTTTTGACTGCCGAGGTCGAATACTTGGACTATACCAATGCCAAGTTCAATTTCAACAACACTGACGACAGTGGAGACAAGGCATACGAACAGGAGCTTAACCAGCAAATAGACGACAAGCTGAATGCTGCACTGAACATCCGGCTGGGCGGCGAGTTTGCATTGGACAGGTTCAGGTTCAGGGGAGGGTACTCCATCATGCAATCGCCATACTCCGAGGGCTTCGAGCCGATTGGGGCGCTAAGTGTTGGGGCTGGTGCTTGGTGGTCGGAGTCTTTTTTCATGGATGTGGCGTACAAGCGGCAACTATCCGAAGGGCAGTATTCACCCTACCTACTCAATGGAAGTCCAGCGCAGGTTGTTCAGCAAACCGTCACTCGAAGCCACTTCCTGATGACCCTCGGGTTTAAGTTCTAATTTTCCAAAAAATGTCCCTTCCCGACGAAGGCTATGTGAAATTCCAAGCGATTTGGGAGCAGGCAGCGGGACTGCCTGCTCCCAAACTCGCCGTGTTGAGCCATTGGCGGGATGAGATGCACCGCCTGCACCTCATTGGCGTTTACGAAAATGGTATTGGTTTCGGCAATATCAGCCAGCGGTTTTTGGGCAATCAGTTCATCATCACCGGCACGGCGACGGGACATCTGCCCCACCTCAGTCCATCTCATTTCACCACCGTCACAGATTTTGATGTCGAAAAGAACACGGTGTATTGCCGTGGCCCCATCCTTGCTTCTTCGGAGGCCATGAGCCATGCCGTCATTTACCGGGAATGCCCGGAGGTGCAAGGCGTCATCCATGTACACCATGCCGGGCTTTGGGAGCGCCTGCTCCACCGGGTGCCGACTACCGCCGAGGGGGCTACCTACGGCTCACCAGAAATGGCCGATTCTATTGTTAACTTATTGGAAAACAGCGATTTGCGCCAGCAAAAAATCTTCGTAATGCAGAGCCACCCAGCGGGCATTTTTGCTTTCGGAACGTCTTTGGAACAAGCAGCTATTATATTGCTTCATTGGCTGAACGGGGCGTAACAACCAGTTTTGAAATTGTATGTGGAAAAAAATTTGAAAAAAATCCCATTCGTTCTTTTCCGTTTCACACAATTGAGCCTACATTTGGACATCTTTTTTAAAAGACTAATATGGTAGCAATGACAAGCACTTTGCGGCCATCTTGAACAAACCCATCCTTATATTTCCCCGAACATTTAATTACAGTTTCCCAAAACTGGTAAGTTCTGAATTTTTGCAATTCATCGCCCAACAAGCTGCTGTATGGTGGCTTTGGAGATATTTCCCTATGCGCTGTGGCCTCACACACGGGTTGCGGCGCTAACGGGATTTCGGAAATGATTTCTAAAATAATGCTTTACCCACTTTTTTTTCAAGCCCCCTGAATGGGCACCTATACACTATTATTTTCCCATGTCCCTCACACTATTGGCGACACTCCGGCACGTTCTAAACGTGCCGGTTTTTTTTTCTCCAAACCGTAAAAATGAAAATGGAGAACGGCGCACGCAGCTCCATTCTCCATTTTCAATTCTCATTTATCTTCCTTACTCCTCCTCGTCTGCGTAGAAAAACCGACTGTCCGGCTCGTTCATGGACTTCCAAAGTACATCTTTCAGTTCGTCCAGTCCCTGCTCGGCCACGGCGGAAATGAACACCGTCGGGATGCCCTTTGGAATGGCCTCTTGGCGCAGCATTTCGATGATATCCGGGTCAATCAGGTCGCATTTGGTGATGGCAAGCACCCGTGGCTTGTCGAGCAATTCCGGGTTGAACTGTTTGATTTCATTGAGCAAAATGCGGTATTCCTTGCGGATGTCCTCCGTGCCGCAGGGCACCATGAACAGCAGCGTCGAGTTGCGCTCGATATGTCGTAGGAAGCGCAGGCCAAGGCCCCGCCCCGTGTGAGCGCCCTCGATGATGCCCGGTATGTCGGCGATGACGAACGACTGGTGATCGCGGTACGCCACCATGCCTAGGTGTGGCACGAGCGTCGTGAACGGGTAGTCGGCAATCTTCGGTTTGGCCGCCGACAGCGCCGACACCAGCGTTGATTTGCCAGCGTTCGGGAAGCCCACAAGGCCCACGTCGGCCAGCACTTTCAATTCCAAAATCTTCCATTCCTCCCTCCCCGGTTCGCCGGGTTGGGCATATTCAGGCGCTTGATTGGTGGAGGTCTTGAAATGCTCGTTGCCGAGACCGCCCCTGCCGCCGTAGGTCAGGATTATCTTCTGCTCGTGTTCCGTGATTTCGAAGTGGACTTGCCCCGTCTCGGCATCTTTGGCCACCGTGCCGAGCGGCACGTCGAGTATCACATCCTCGCCATAGCCGCCCGTGGAGGTACTCCCGCCACCGGGTTTGCCGTCGCCAGCGATGACGTGCTTGCGGTATTTGAGGTGCAGCAGCGTCCAAGTGTTCCGGTTGCCCCGCAGGACGATATGGCCACCACGCCCTCCGTCGCCACCGTCGGGGCCGCCACGGGAGTTGAAGCGGTCACGGAGGAAATGCGCACTGCCCGCCCCGCCCTTGCCAGAGCGGCAGCAGATTTTCACGTAGTCAACAAAGTTCTGTTCGGCCATGAAGTGGGAAATTGGGAAATTGGGAAATTGGGAAATTGGGAAATTGGGAAATTGGGAACGCCCCTAATTTCTCAATTTCCTAATTTCCCAATTTCTGCTCAAAGAGCGTCTATCGCTTCGCAAAGCCGCCCGAATATGTCCTCAATACTACCTACGCCGTTGATTTTCAGCGACTTGCCAGTTTGGGCGTAGTAGTCGAAAACGGGTGTCGTTTCGTTTTTGTACACGGCGATGCGCTTGCCGATGATTTCGGGGTCGTTGTCGTCGGAGCGGCCAGAGGTCTTGCCCCTGAGCAGGATGCGCTCTGTGATTCCCTCGTCGCTCACTTCGAGGGCGATGAGGCCGCTGACGCAGGTGCTCATGCTGTCGAGCAGTTGGTCGAGTGCCTCGGCCTGTGCCACGGTGCGGGGGAAGCCGTCGAAGATGATGCCCTTCACGCTGGGGTTGGCGTCCACCTTGTTCTTCAACATGCCGATGGTGACAGCATCCGGCACGAGCTGGCCCTTGTCCATGTAGCTCTTGGCAAGCTGGCCAAGTTCGGTGCTGTTGCCGATTTCGTAGCGGAACAAATCGCCCGTGGAGATGTGCAGCAACTGGTATTTTTCCACCAAATAAGCTGCCTGTGTGCCCTTGCCGGAGCCTGGAGGGCCGAAAAGTATGAGGTTTAGCATTTTGTTGGTGATTGGTGACTGGAGATTGGTAACTGTTCGTCAGTTGCCAATCTTCGGCTTTTTTCAAAATGAGGTGCGAAAATAGGAAAATGTGGGCAGACGGGCGGCCAAAAGGTTTTGGCCTGACAAAAATCAACGGTTCATTGCTTCGCAAAACGGCGGGTTGCTACGCCGTTTTTGTTGCGCAAGCTCACTATATATAGCCCTGCGGGCAAGGCATCAATAGGGATTTGGTCGCTTTGGCTGGAAGCGTGAATATTTTTTTCCAACACAGTTTTACCCGAAAAATCAAAAATCACAAGCGAGTACGGGCTGTCTTGCCCTTCGGGCAATGCGATGTTAAGCCGGTCGGCTGCTGGATTGGGCGACAGCTCAAATTGCCAGTCGGCAAGCGCTTGACGGGTTCCGTTGACTAATTGTAGGCCGCAAAAGCCCTCCTCGCCAATGCAGTAATCGTACATAAAGCTTGGCTTGGCGGGATGCGGATATGCGAAAATCTGCCAAAACGGGCCCATGTCAGTGCCCACTCCTTCCATCAACCTTGCGGAGCCGTCGCAATCAATCACGGTGCGGTCTTGCCCCCAAAGGTTTTCACTTGTGATGGACAATGCCGTAAACGGAAAGTTAGGTTCATATTGCAAGCAGCCACCAATGGTGTCGCCTTCGATGATGGAGAAGTCGTAAATCAGCCATTCCTCGAAAATATCGCAGGTGTCATTCCCTGTGTAAAACGGTGTGAATGGAATATAAAACACCTGCTTGGCCAGCGTATCGTCCCGCATGGCCCCAATCAAGTTACCTGGATGAACAAAAAAGGGCGGGTGAAAAGTAGCAGGAGAAATGGCGTTGTTCTCAATATGTTGCCACCATGTTTTCTTGTAAACCTGTCCATTGATGGTCGTGTCGACTTTGATGCTGATGACATGGTGGTTCGGCTCATTTTCACCAATAGCATACATTATCCAGTGGGCATTTTCGACTGCCATCGGAAGGTAGTTTTGAGCAAAAACAAACTTTACGGAAAACAGGCAAACGGAAAGGACGAGGAGCTTTTTCATCGGCGGTTGATTTAGCGTTTGACCAAGATTAAAAAAAACCGTGCAAACTATTACGCAATACAGCCGACAAGCCAGTGATTGCTGAATTGTTGGAGTAAAATGGCTACCCAACAATTCAGCAATTTAACAATCCAACAATCACTACAAATCAAACTTAATCCCCTGTGCCAGCGGCAAGGTCTTGCTATAATTGATGGTGTTCGTCTGGCGGCGCATGTATGCCTTCCAAGAATCGGAGCCGGACTCCCGGCCACCGCCCGTTTCCTTTTCGCCGCCGAAAGCCCCGCCGATTTCGGCGCCACTGGTGCCAATGTTCACGTTGGCGATGCCACAATCAGAACCCGCCGTGGAGAGGAATTTCTCGGCCTCCCGCATGTCGTTGGTCATGATGGCGGAGCTAAGGCCCTGCGGAACGCCGTTCTGGATGGCAATGGCCTCGTCCAAGTCCTTGTATTTCAACAGGTAAAGAATCGGCGCAAACGTCTCGTGCTGCACGATGGCCATGTCGTTTCGGGCTTCCGCAATGCATGGCTTCACGTAGCAGCCGCTCTCGTAGCCGGTGCCTTCCAGCACGCCGCCTTCCACGAGGAACTTGCCGCCCTGCGCCTTGCACTGTTCGATGGCGTTGAGGTAGGCGTGTACCGCCGCCTTGTCAATCAGTGGGCCGACGTGGTTGTGTTGGTCGAGGGGGTCGCCGATGCGGAGTTGGGTGTACGCCTTGTCCATTTTCGTTTTCACTTCATCAAAAATGCTCTCGTGGACGATGAGCCTACGGGTGGTGGTGCAGCGCTGCCCCGCCGTGCCGACTGCCCCGAAGAGCGCCCCGTTTAGCACGATGTTCAGGTCGGCGCTGGGGGTGACGATGATGGCGTTGTTGCCGCCGAGTTCCAGTAGGCTGCGACCGAGGCGGCCCGCCACCGTCTGCCCGACGATTTTGCCCATGCGGGTGCTGCCCGTTGCGGAGATGAGCGGTACACGGGTGTCTTGGGTCATCCATTCGCCGACCCGATAGTCGCCGTTGACGAGGCAGACAACGCCTTCCGGCACGTTGTTTTCCTTCAAAACTTTTTGGAAAATGTTCTGGCAAGCCACGCCGCAGAGTGGCACTTTCTCCGACGGTTTCCAGATGCAAACGTCGCCGCAGACGAGCGCCAGCATGGCGTTCCACGACCAAACGGCCACGGGGAAGTTGAACGCCGAGATGATGCCGACCACGCCCAGCGGGTGCCACTGTTCGTACATGCGGTGGTGCGGGCGCTCGGAGTGCATGGTGAGGCCGTAAAGTTGGCGGCTGAGACCGACAGCAAAGTCGCAGATGTCAATCATTTCTTGCACCTCGCCGAGGCCCTCCTGGAGGCTCTTGCCCATCTCGTAGCTCACGAGCTGTCCGAGGGGTTCTTTGTAGCGGCGCAGTTCTTCACCGTACTGCCGCACGATTTCGCCCCGCTTGGGCGCTGGTATTTCCCGCCAAACGAGGAAGGCCTCCTGCGCCTTGGCCAGCACTTCTTCGTACTGCTCACGAGTGGTCTGGCTCACACTGCCGATGAACTGGCCGTCCACCGGGCTGTGAGATTTGATGAAGTCACTGCTGGAATGCGACACTTGGCCGGTGCTGGTACCGGGGTTTTGAGCTTGGAGATGGAGTTTGGATAAGAAGTCTTTTGCCATGAATTGTGATTTGAATTTTGGTTAGGTGTACGGGGATTTTTGGGGTTGGGTTGTTTTTGGGGTGCAAAGATACGGGGTGAAAAGCCTTGGCGGGAATCTGCTTTTCGATTAGTTTTGTAAAAAAATAAAGCCATGGTTGCTCAACAAGCTGATATTTACCAAGACTTCGCCGACTTCATCGCTGGCCTTTCACCGGAAAAGCTGCTTGATTATTATGCCCCACCGAAGATGCAAAAGCGGGTGGAACTGCTCATCGAGCGGAAGAAGGAAGGGAAAATCACAGCGGCGGAAGTGGCGGAAATGGAGCGGTATTTTACGTTGGAGCATATCGTGAGGTTGGCGAAGGCGAGGGCATTGAAAATCATGAAGGATAAACAGCCCCAATGAGCCGCCATATTCCCAAAGCCCTTCGCCAAACTGTGGCACTTCGAGCCAATTACTGCTGCGAATATTGCAGACTGCCTGAGTTGGCTGTCATGTTGCGGTTCCAAGTAGAGCACATCATCAGCATCCAACACGGTGGCAAAACCATACTTTCCAACCTTGCTTTTTCCTGTCCAATTTGCAATTCAAGAAAAGGGCCTAACATCGGTACCGTACTTGAAGACGAGGAAACTTTTATCCGGTTTTTTCACCCACGAAAAGATGATTGGGACAAACATTTTGAGATTCAGAATGGCTTGATTCTTCCAAAATCTCAAATTGGTGAGGCTACTGCCAAAATCTTGAACTTCAATGACTTGGATTTGGTGTTGGAGCGGGTTGAGTTAATGGAAGCGGGATTTTATCGGTAAACAATTCGATTTAATCCTACTCCCCATAAATCGTCACCACATCCACCCCAATCAAAAACGACCCCTGCCCGCCCAGTTTTTCATCCATAAAATACTCGGCGATGTAGGTCAGCACCTTCTCCCGGCGCTCGAAAGGGATGCCCGTTTTGGCCTCCCACAGTTCGGGGTTCGGCACACCAAAAAGGGCGCTGCCGATGCCGCTTCCTCGCTCCAGCCACATCTCGAATTTTCCCTCCAAACTATCAAAACTGATGAAACTGCCATCCCGGTCCTCGCCGATGAAGACCCTTGGGCTGCCCTCCAACGGGGTGCGCTTGGGCTTTTCGCCACGGTATTTTTCGACCCGCTCCACGACCTCTCGAATTTTCTGGACAAAGGACTGCTCCACATCGAGCCAAAGGGAGATGTCATGGTTCGACTTACCGATTTCGATATGCTTTCGGGCGAGGTCACGCAGCAGTTCCGTGCGGGCGGCTTCGACGAATTCCTTCCTTTTGCCTTCGTAATATTCGTTGGCCATTTGCTCGCCCGTACGTTCTGCGATTCGACGGGCCTCCTTGGCGGCATCCAGTTCCACCTCGGCCTGTTTGCGGATTGTTTCAGCATTGGCAGTGATGGCGTCGGCCTGTTTTAGGGCATCCTTGAATGCCTTTTCCATCTGTTTTGCGAAGTCGTCTTGATTCATTGCTTTTGAAAATAGTTTGGCTCTTGAAGTTTTAGCGTGAAAAAAAGGGGGTTTGGGGGCGGAACGCCCCCAAAAACACTCTCCCCCCGACGAGCCGCCGAAGGCGGCGAGGAGGGGGTAATTGTTCGTAAGCTCGTTGGTAAAGAAAGATTGCTTTTCACGCTGAAACGTCATGAGCCAATAGTTTGGCACAAATGGCAAAGTGAAGGCGTGATTTGTAGCCCTCACCTCAAATATACCTGTTCAAAATATTCTCAAACAACTCCTGCCTGCCGCTCCGCTGCTTCGGCTCGCCCTGCTTGGCTGCGATGCCCGCCAAATCCTTCAGGCTGAGCTTCCCTTTTTCAAAATCCTTGCCTTTGCCTTTATCGAACGAGGCGTAACGCTCCTTCCTAAGTTGCTGATATTCAGACTTTTCGATAATGTCGTGGGCAGCGAGCAGCGCCCGTGCGAAGGCGTCCATGCCGCCGATATGGGCGTAGAAAATATCGGCCAAATCGGTGGAATTGCGGCGGGTTTTCGCATCGAAGTTGACGCCGCCACCCTTCAGTCCACCCGCTTCGAGAAGGATGAGCATCGCCTCCGTCAGCTCGAAAACATCCACCGGGAACTGGTCGGTGTCCCAGCCGTTTTGGTTGTCGCCCCGGTTGGCGTCGAGGCTGCCAAGCATCCCGGCGTTGGCGGCCACCGCCATCTCGTGCTGCATGGTGTGCTGCGCCAGCGTGGCGTGGTTGAACTCCAGGTTGAGCTTAAAATCGTCCATCAAATCGTACTCCCGCAGGAAGCCGATGCAGGTCGCTGCATCGAAATCGTACTGGTGCTTGCTCGGCTCCATCGGCTTTGGCTCGATAAAAAACGTCCCCTTGAATCCCTGTTTCCTTGCATAGTTTTTTGCTGCGTGGAGGAAAGTTGCCATGTGGTCGAGTTCCCGTTTGATGTCGGTGTTGAGCAGCGACATGTACCCTTCCCGCCCGCCCCAGAAGACGTAGTTTTCACCGCCGAGCTTGATGGTGGCGTCCAAGGCGTTTTTGACCTGCGCCCCTGCGTAGGCGACCACCTCAAAATCGGGGTTGGTGGCAGCGCCGTTCATGTAGCGGGGGTGGCTGAACAGGTTCGCCGTGCCCCAGAGCAGCTTCACGCCGCTGGCTTTTTGTTTCTCCTTTGCGTAGTCGGTGATTTTGTCCAAGCGTTTCTCGCTCTCCGCCAGCGTTGCGCCTTCCGCCACCAGGTCGAAGTCGTGGAAGCAGTAGTAAGGGATGCCCATTTTGGTGATGAACTCGAAGCCGGCGTCCATCTTGTCTTTCGCCTGCTCCATCGGGTCTTTCGCCTTGAGCCAGGGGAAGGCCTTCGTGCCGGGGCCGAAGGGGTCGCCGCCCGTGCCGCAGAGCGTGTGCCACCAGGCGACGGCGAACTTGAACTGCTCCTTCATGGTCTTTCCGCCGACCATGCGGTTTTCGTCGTACCAGCGGAAGGCGAGTGGGTTGTCGGATTCACGCCCCTCGAAGGGGATGCGGCCGATACCTTTGAAGTATTCTTTTTTGCCGGTGGTGACGGCGATTTTAGTTGTGTCTGATTTTTTCATTTTGTGTATAAATGGTTGATTTTATGCGAATTAGGTGTTGAAGATTAGGTGCAGCGCACCGCAAGATTTGTAGAAACCAAGTATTGCTGGCTTTGAGGTGCAGCGCACCGTAATGTTACGGTGCGCTGCACCTTGAAACACCCTGTTTCCAAATTTGGCTACAAAGATTTCGCCGCTCTGCGGCTGTGATTTGAGCATATTTGGTGATTTCAACTCCTAATTCGCATGATTTATAAGAATTTAGACAGCCAGTTCCAAACAGAACCACGCTGTGCCTTTCAGTAGGACATCACGGTTTTGGTAGCATGCCACCAGTTCAACAATTTCCCCGACCCCATCTCCCAGTCCTGGTCGCCGCCATAGATCACGAGGCTATCTGCGATGGGCAGGTCAACGATTCCCCGCCACCAATCAATATTTTTGAAAAAATCGGGGCTGAAGGTTCTCCCAGATTTGATTTCGATGGGCAGAAGGCGTCCGCCCAGGTCCAGCACAAGGTCTATTTCGTGCCCTTTGCTATCATTCCAATAATAAGCGGGCGGGCGCTGGCCCAGGTTGAAATAGCCTTTACAGATTTCGTTGATGATAAAATTTTCGAACAGGCCGCCCTTCTGAAAATAGTTTTCGAGGGCATCCAAGCTGTTTATTCGAAGTAGGGAACAGGCAAGCCCAGTGTCGTAAAAATAGAGTTTGGTGGCTTTGGTTATGCGCTTATTGAAGTTGCGGAAGTACGGATTGAGTTGATAAATGATAAAAGAAGTTTCAAGTATGGAAAGCCAGTTTTGCACGGTGGTCAGGCTAACACCGGTGTCGTTGGCAAGCTTGGAGTAATTGAGCGTTTGACCGGCGTGACCAGCGCAAATCGAAAGAAAGCGCGTGAAGAGGTTCAGGTTGCCGATGTTCCGAATTTGTCGGACGTCCCGCTGCACATAGGTTTCCAGGTAGTTGGGGAAAAAAGCGGAGGGCTGGAGGTCACGGTCGTACAAGCGAGGGTAAAAGCCTCGAAACATCCATTCTTCGTAAGTATTTTTTGAAAAACCGGCTTTTTCCAACTCTGTCAACGACAAAGGCAGCAGGTAAAAAATAGCAGTCCTGCCCGCAAGCGACTGGCTGATATTTTCCATCATGAGCATGTTGTGCGAGCCGGAAAGAATGAAAAAAGCAGCCGGGTCTTCATCCACGATGGTTTGGATATAGGAAAGGATTTCCGGGGTTCGCTGTACTTCGTCGAGTACCAGCGAATGTCCATAGCGGGCAAACAACTCACGGGGATTGTTCATCACCTGTTCCCGGAGGTCGGGGGTCTCCATTGAAAAATAGGGGATATCAGGGAACAAAGACTTGATGAGGGTAGTCTTCCCACTTTGGCGAGGGCCTGTGATGGTTATGACAGGGTATTTGCCCTGCATCTCCTTTATCTTGGTAGCTAATTGTCGTTCTATCATTTACAAAAAAAATGAATCTACACCATTTTTGGTGCAAATTTACTTTTGAAAAGTAAATCGGCGCAATTGCCCTGAAATTTTTCAAACTATCAACCTGCGTGCTAATGATTCATAAAACCTAGATTAACGTGAATTTGGAGATTGAATCGCTCCATCGGAGCGAAATCTTTGTAGCAATGGTTGAAAAACCGCCGATTTAGCGTGCCGTAGGCTCGCTAATTTGATTTTAGATAGCGTGCCTACGGCCCGCTAAAGAATCTCCACCCAAAAAATGCTACAAAGATGCAGTCCCTACGGGACTAATTTCTTGACAATCAGCGTTTTAATCTCCGAATTCACGTTAGATTATCTCCCTCAAATCCATTTCCCATGCCCGGTAAGCCTCCTCGTAAACCCCATTCACGCTTCCATCCGGCTCATACGCCAGCAGCACCTTTCCACCCTTCATCGCCTCACCGACGGAACTGAAAAAGCCCGTTGCCACGCCCGCTGCTTTGGCAGCGCCGACCGCCCCGGTGGTTTCCACCATTTCGATGCGGCTGCCCACGAGGTTGGAGATGGTGTTGGAAAAAACGGCGGACTGGAAAAGGTTGTCGTTGCCCACCCGCATGACCTGCACGTTCAAGCCCATTTCTTTCAAAATACCCATGCCGTAAACAAATGAAAATGCGATGCCCTCCAGTGCCGCCCGGTAAAAATGCGCACGGGTGTGGCGGCTGAAGTGCAGGTTGTTCACCTTCGAGCCGATGTCCCGGTTGCCCAGCATCCGCTCTGCCCCGTTGCCGAAGGGTAAAATCCGCAGCCCGTTGGCACCGACTGGGACGCTCGCCGCCAAGTTTTCCATGTCGAAGTAACTGATGGAATCCGTGGCAATTTGTTGCTTCACCCAGGCATATTGACTGCCTGCGCCGTTGATGCAAAGGAGGATGCCGATGCGAATTGAGGTATGAGGGTTGAGGTATGAGGTTTGAGGTGGCACGCCATGATTTACGTGCAGGAAGCTGTTGACACGGGACTGCGGGTCGTATTTCGGTTGGTCAACGACACCGTAAACCACGCCGGAAGTGCCGCCCGTGGCAGCCACTTCACCCGGCTCCAACACGTTGAGGCTCAGTGCGTTGTTCGGCTGGTCGCCCGCCCGGTAGGCGACTGGGGTGCCTTCGGCAAGACCCGTTGCCGCCGCCGCCGCTTTGCTTAGTTTCCCCTGCGGGGAAAAGGTTGGGGCGATGTCGGGGATGAGTTTTTTGTCAAATCCAAAATGGTCAAGCACAAAACCAGCCAACTCGTTTTGCTTGAAATCCCAAAAAATACCCTCGGAAAGCCCGCTGGCCGTGGTCATGATTTCCCCCGTCAACTTCATGGCGATGTAGTCGCCGGGCAGCATGAATTTGTGTGTTTTTTCAAAAACGGAAGGTTCGTTTTCCTGCACCCATTTCAGCTTGGTAGCGGTGAAGTTGCCAGGCGAATTGAGCAGGTGGGAGAGGCACCGCTCATGCCCGATTTCATCGAAAGCCCGATTTCCGATTTCCACCGCCCGGCTGTCGCACCAGATGATGGAGGGGCGCAATGCCTCGTGGTTTTTGTCCACCAGCACCAGTCCGTGCATCTGGTAGGCGATGCCAATCCCCTTGATTTCGGCAGGTTTTGCCCCCGTTTTTTCAAGCAGTTTTTTAGTGGCAAGGCAGACGTTGTCCCACCAGGTGTCGGGGTGCTGCTCTGCCCAGCCAGGTTGCGGGGAGTGGATTTCCATTTCTTGCGCAGGCGACTGCACAACGGTTATTTTTTCGCCAGATTCTATGCTGACCAATGCCGATTTGATGGAGGAGGAACCGATGTCGTAGCCTAAGAGGTACATTTTGATTTTTGATGAATAAAGTACGCCAAAGATACATCGGCGGGGCTGACCTGAGTAGGGGAGGCATGATGTTATTTTCCAGAACCGGGAAGCAGTGCCCCTTTCAATAACAGGTCGGGATCGTGTTCAAATTGGACTTTGAAGTCTTCCGTTTCCCTCAATCCCCAAATCCCACTTACCTTTGCCCGCCCAAAACCATTTGTCATTCCCGAAGGGAAACTAACCAGTTGCCAATTTGAACTACCTAACTTTAGAAAACGTCACCAAGAGCTACGGCGAGAAAACGCTGTTCCGCAACGTCAGCCTGCAAGTGAACAAGGGGCAAAAAGTGGCGCTCATCGCCAAGAACGGAAGCGGCAAGACCACCCTCATGCGGGTCATTGCGGGCACCGAGCCGGGCGAGGGCGAGAACTCAAAGGTGCAGCTCCGCAAGGGCGTTCGGGTGGGCTACCTGCCGCAGGAGCCGGAGTTTTTTCACGGGCACAACGCACTCGAAGCCGTATTCGACAGCGACAGCGAGACCATCCTGGCCATCCGCCGATACGAGCTGGCCATACTGCACCCACACAACGAGGCAGAACTGCAAGCCGCCATCAGCCGCATGGACGACCTCAAGGCCTGGGACTACGAATCGAGGGTGAAGGAAATTCTTTTCAAACTGAACATCACGAACCTGGAGCAGTCCGTGACGACGCTTTCCGGGGGACAAAAAAAGCGCCTCGCACTGGCCAAGCTGCTCATCGAGGAGCCGGAGTTCCTCATCCTCGACGAGCCGACCAACCACCTCGACCTCGACATGATTGAGTGGCTGGAGGGCTACCTCAAGCAGCCGAACCTCACGCTGTTCATGGTCACGCACGACCGCTATTTCATGCAGAACATCTGCGACACCATCCTCGAACTCGACCGGGGGGAGCTGTACAAATACACGGGCGGCTACTCCGATTTTTTGGAGAAAAAAGCCCTCCGCATGGACAACGAGTCCATCGAACTGGACAAGACCCAGAAGGTTTTCAAAAAAGAACTGGAATGGATGCGCCGCTCGCCCAAAGCCCGGACGGTGAAGGCCAACGCCCGTATCGAGCGCTTCGGGGAGATTGAGGAAAAAGCTTCCAAACGCCTCGAAAACGACAATATCCAGATTGAAATCAAGGGCCAGCGCCTCGGCGGCAAAATCCTCGAACTGCACTACGTCAGCAAGGCTTACGGCGACCTGAAGCTGGTCACCGATTTCCATTACAAGTTCAAAAAAGGCGAGCGGGTGGGCATCGTTGGCAAAAACGGGGTGGGCAAGTCCACCTTCCTGCACATGCTCACCGGCGAGGAGCGCCCCGACACCGGGCGGGTCGTTTCCGGCGAAACGGTGGTGTTTGGCTACTACACGCAAGAGGGGCTGAACCTCGGCAATTCCGACAAGCGTGTGATTGATTTCATCAAGGACATTGCCGAGTACATCCCGCTGGACAAGGGACAAAAGCTCACGGCGGCGGCGCTGTTGGAGCGCTTCCTGTTTACTCGTGACCAGCAGCAGGTCTATATTTCACAACTCAGTGGCGGTGAGCGTCGGCGACTTTACCTCCTTTCGATTTTGATGAAAAACCCCAATTTCCTCATCCTCGACGAGCCGACGAACGACCTCGACGTGATGACGCTGAACGTGCTGGAGGAGTGGCTGCTGGAGTTCCCCGGCTGCGTGGTCATTGTGTCGCACGACCGGTTTTTATTGGACAAGCTTTGCGAGCACCTCTTCATCTTCGAGGGCAACGGCCAAATCAAGGACTACAATGGCCGCTACATGGACTACCGGGCAGAACAATTGGAAATGGCCCAGGAACTGCGTCAACAACAGCCCACCAAGCGCACCGAGGAGAAGCCCCGTGAGCAGATGGTGCGCACCGAGTCCGGCCTGACGAACAAGGAAAAGAACGAACTGAAAAAACTGGAGCGGGAAATCAGCGAACTGGAAAGCCGCAAGACGCAGCTCCACGATAAATTTGCCCAAGCCGACCTCAGCCTCCCCGAAATTGACAAGATGACCAAGGAACTGCAACAGGTGGAAAGCAGCCTGGAGGAGAAGGAAATGCGGTGGATAGAGCTGTCGGATATGTGAGCGGAATTACGATTTTTGATTGACGATTTACGATTGGAGTCCCTCGAAATTGATTCATTTTGGGTGGTGGGCCAAAAAGGTTGATGGGTTGGGCTTAGTGTCGGCGTGACTTTGAGTCTAATGTCGTCAACTTAAGAACTCTTCTCGCTAGGAGGTCGCACTGCGGATAAAGCGCCTGCCTGCCGGTAGGCAGGGATTAAATCCGTTTTCATCCGCTCAATCCGCCTAATCCGTGTTCCCATCCTCCTCGCGTGTCACGCTAAGTTGACGACATTAGACTTTGAGTCACGCCGACACTTTCAACCCTTTTAGCCCACCATCCCATTTTGTTTACCTTCCGAGCCTAAACAATCGTAAATCGTCACTCGTAAATCGTAAATCAAAAACCATGTACAAACTCCCCCTCGCTTGGCTGCTACTACTTGCTTTTTGGTCAAAAGCCCAAAACTCTCCTGTCCCCAACTCCCCCGCCAACGGCTCCGCTTGGACCTACTTCGGGCCGTTCACGCCGCCGACACCAGGCCCCGGTGCAGGTTGGGGAAGCACTGGCACAGGGGCGCAAGTTCGGGTCAAATTTTTTGACAAAAAAGCCATCAACCCTGCCGAACTCTACGCCGCCACACCCACCGGCGGCCTTTTCCGCACCGATTCTGTCATTGGCAACAACCTGCCCATCTGGAAAAACCTCACCGACAGCACCCGGTTGCCTGTGCAGGGTGTCCGTGATTTCGAATTTGGGCAAACTCCCGACGTGATTTACATCGGAACTGGCATCCGCTACCCGCTCGACTTTAGCCGACTTTACAGCATTGGCATACTGAAAACCATAGACGGCGGGCGTACCTGGCAAGAAACTAGGCTTAAGTTCAAGCCGCCGGGCGGCTCCGCTCACGTGGTGCAGGACATCCTCACGCACCCCGGCAGTCCCGACACGGTACACGTCGTCTGCGGCAAAGACTACTATCGCTCGGACGATGCGGGTGACCATTTTACCTTAAAAAAAACGAACCCGTACCCCTGTCCCGCTGGCTGGGAGGGCGCTTTCCGGGCGCTGGTGAACAAGCCCGGCAGCCCGCAGGTGTTGTACCTGACTGCCGACGCTGGTTATTTTTTTATTTCAAAAAACAGTGGCGAAACCTGGACGGAAATCGCCGTGGACAGCACGCTCGGCGTCACGGAGCCGGTCATGCGCATTGACATTGCCACATCGGAGCGCAACCCCGAACTCATCTACCTTGGTTGCTCCGCAAGAAAAAGCGAGTTCATCCTGCGCTCGCTCGACGGCGGAGCCACCTGGAAATTGATGTTGAAAAAGAACCTCGGCAGCAGCTACGAGAAGCACGTGTTCGCCATTTCCCCAAACGACGACAACGTGCTGTACGTGGGCGGACTCTATGTTTATGAAGTAAAAATTGACGCTACTGGCAAAGCCACTTCGAAGCAAATCAGCACCAGCGACGTGCACCTCGACCATCGGGAACTCTGCGTGGTGAGCGACGGGCAGGGCGGCGACATCATCTACTCCGCCAACGACGGGGGACTGTACCGGGCGGTTTTTGATGGCAAAAAATGGCAGTGGCGGGACGTGTCTGGCTGGGGTTTCAACAACATGCAGTTCTACGGCATCGCCGTGGCCGAAGACCACTCGGTGGTGGCGGGCGGCACGCAGGACCTCGGCACGATGCTCATCTTCCCCGACTCAACGGGCACGAAACCCAACCTCGGCGGCGACGGCTCGGACTGTGCCATTGACCCCTACGACCCTGCCACCATCTTCAGCATCTCGTGGGCGCTGGGGCCGCCGACCATTTTCCGCAGCACCGACAACGGTGAGAAATGGACCCGCTGGAACAAGGGCATCGTGAACAACGGCGACCGCTACTACCACCCCATTTTTTTTCATGAAAATGGCTCGCTCTACATGGGCTCCACCAAGGTACACTACTTGCCTCACGGGGCGGACACCTGGCGGCAAGTGGGCGACATCAACCTGCCAACAAAAGACCCCTGGCGGGTGACGGCCATGTCGGTGACGGGCGATGAAAACGTCATTTACGCCTACGGCGACCAGCTTTACCGCACCGACAATGCGCTTGCCGACTCGGCGGCAACGTGGGTTCCGCTTGGCAAAAACATGGGCGACGCCGTGGTTTTCAAGCACGGGGGTAGCAGCATCCAGGCTGTGGAGAGCGACCCCGAAGAAACCCGCAGAGTTTGGGTGAGTTTTAGGAATTATGACAAACGGCACAAAGTCTATTTTTCCAGCGATGGCGGTGTCACTTGGGCGAACGTGAGCAAAGGGCTGCCGCGCTATCCGGTGACCGCCCTTTTGGCGCAAGCCGGCACAAACGACGTGCTGTACGCTGGCACCGACGTCGGAGTCTTCGTCAACTTCAACGCCAGCAACCCCGACTCGGAGTGGCTGCCGTTCAACAGCGGGCTACCGGTGTGCATCGTGGCCGATTTGGAGGCGAACTACTGCTTCGGCAAACTGGTGGCCGGGACGCACGGGCGGGGCGTTTGGGAGTCGCCGCTGGCAGTGCCATCGGTGTTCCAAGCCATCGAGGTGAGCAGCGACACCATCTGGAACTACCGCCTGCTCCGCTCCGATGTGGTGGTGAAAAGTGGCACGACCCTGACAATGCGGGGCGAAGTGCGCATTGCCGAAGGCAAAAAAATAAAGGTGGAAAAAGAAGCGAAACTCGTGCTCGATGGGGCGCATTTGTCCGAACTTTGCGGACGGCCCTGGGGCGGCATCGAGGCGGAGGAGGGCAACCGGGGCTTTCTCGGCTTTTTTTTTGGGAAAGACGCGGGGAGGGTGAAACTGCTGAACGGGGCGACGGTGGGGGAATAGGTGGCAGTTCGACAGTTGGCAGTTCGACAGTTGGCAGTTCGACAGTTGGCAGTTCGACAGTTGGCAGTTGGCAGTCCAGTTCGACAGTCCGAAAAGCATAAGAACGCTGAATTTGTTGACAACCATTTTAAAAAAAAATCTAAAGAAAAATACGTCCATGAAAACGAACCTCTTGCTCATTTTTCTGACGCTCGCCAATTGGGTGCAGGGGCAGCACAGCTACCTTTCCGACCGCCGTTTTTACACGCCTGACGAGCTGATTGGCTACGACTTCAAACCGTCGGTGAAGGAAGTCCCGAACGAGCGGCAAGAAGAGCTGACCCCTGGGCAATACTCCTTCGGCATCACGCACACTAACCTCTACGTGAAGGGCGAGGGCCTGGAGGGCGTTTACAACATCAACAACATGCAGCCAGAGGACTACGGCTTCAAGCTGACGCTGATGAATGCCCGTGACGCCCGTTTGCAGGGGCACTTGAAGGTGATTTTGAACAAATACGGCATGGTGGAGACGCTGATTTTCAGGCGCTCGCCAAGCGACAAGGAAACCATTTTTTACCTGCCTGCCATACCCGGCAAGCTGAAGGACGAGGAGAAGGCTTATTTCACCGACAGGGGAGAGTTGGTGTTTGAGGAGCCTGATTCTATTTGGGGCAAAAAGTTTCACCCGTTTTTCCGGGTACACACGCTGGACAAGGTGCAGGAGCGCTTGCGCATGAAGGACAGCACGAGTATCAGTTTCGTGGAGGAAATCACCATTGAGGAAAAAGACGTCAAAAAGAAGAAAAAGGACAGGGACAGCGCCGCCGCTACGGTGGATTCGCTGGCTGTTAATGCAGCGACCATACTAGTTGACAGCGCCGCCGCTGCAAGCCCCGACAAGAAAGTCAAAATCACGAAGGAATACTTCGTGGTGGTGCGCTCCATCGTGCAGTTCGAGGACGGCATGAGGGAAGACAAGAGCTGGAAGCACCAGGTGAAGCGCGTCTCCGTGAAGGAAGACGAACAGGCTGGCGCACAGGAGGAGCGCTTCCAGTGGGAGTTCGTGAATGACAAAAAGGAAAAAATCGTGCTGTACCTGAACGGCGACCACACGGTAAGCTCGATGATTATTGAGGACAAAAAATACCTGACGCGGGGATTTTAGCGATTTACGATTGGACGATTTACGACTTACGATTGGGCGCCGACGCTGTTTGGATTTTAGTAGTCAAAGCATGTAGCTTTGTCGCCCCAACAATTCAACAATACCAGCAATTCAGCAATAGAATCCATGAAAGTAACCGAATATTTCGAGAACGCCAAAGGCCAAACACTCGTCTCGTTTGAGGTGCTGCCGCCACTGAAGGGGGGCAGCATGAAGGCCATTTTCGATACGCTGGATCCGCTGATGGAGTTCAAGCCGCCGTTCATTGACGTGACCTACCACCGGGAGGACTTCGTGTACAAGAAAATGCCCAGCGGGTACTACGAAAAAATCGCCATCCGCAAGCGGCCCGGCACGGTCGGCATCTGCGCCGCCATCATGCACCGCTACGGGGTGGACGCCGTGCCACACCTCATCTGTGGCGGCTTCACGAAGGAGGAGACGGAGAACGCCCTCATTGACCTCAACTTCCTCAACATCAACAACGTGCTGGCGCTGCGGGGCGATGCGGCCAGCTTCGACGGGCGCTTCGTGCCAGACCCCAACGGCCACGAGTACGCCCTCGACCTCGTCAAGCAGATTGACGGCATGAACCGGGGCCAGTACCTCGACGACAACATCAAAGATGGCCTGAAAACGGAATTCTGCATCGGCGTGGCGGGCTACCCGGAGAAGCATTTCGAGTCGCCGAACATCGCCAACGACCTAGCTTTTACGAAGGAAAAAGTGGACGCTGGCGCCAATTACATCGTGACGCAGATGTTTTTTGACAACCGCCACTACTTTAGCTACGTGGAGGAGTGCCGCAAGGCGGGCATCAACGTGCCCATCGTGCCGGGCCTGAAACCGCTGACCAAAATCCACCAATTAAGCTCCATCCCCCGCCATTTCTACATTGACCTGCCCGACGACCTGGTGCGTGAGGTGCAAAAGGCAAGCAGCGCCAAGGCTCGTCAGGAAGTAGGCGTGGAGTGGCTCATCGCCCAGTCCAAGGAGCTGAAGGCTGCCGGAGTGCCTTGCTTGCACTACTACACCATGGGTGATGCGGATACCATTCGGCAGGTGGCGGAGACAGTTTTTTGAGAAATTAGGAAATTGGAAATTGTGGAAGACGACCGGGTGACTTGACCTTTGAGCCACCGCTTCCGAACCGCCCTCTCGATACCAAGCCGTTGTTCACTCAAAGGCAACATGGTCTCCCATTTTTTTCAAAAGCTTGTACAAGTCAAAAAACCGATTTACTTTTGCAGGGCTTTTGACCGAAAATCCTTCCCTTTCACGGCTCGTCTGAAAATCTCATTCGCTAAAAATAAGTTTGGTGTTTTAGGAAGTCTCCCTCCGACGGCAATCCCGCCAGCCGATTTTGAGCTTGCATTTTGACCAATTTTGACAATGAAGCTGTTTAGACTTTCCTCATTTGGCTAAAAAAGGCGCTTTTCCGCACTGAAGTCAGCAATTTTTTCGGCAATAGCGCTGCTATTCACTCAAAAATTCCTGACTTCAGGACAAAAAATCACTCTTTTTTATCTCAAACAGGAAAGTCTAAACAGCTTCAATAGTTTTTTGGCCGTATGCATTTGATGCGGCACGAAGACACAGACAATTATTTACCAAAACTGTAAAACATTATGAACCCAGCTAGACTGCTGTACGGCATTGGCCTGTCGGCTATTTTATCCCTGTTTATCCAACAGAAAACAATGGCATGTGGGTACTCCTACGTGTCGGATTGCGCCACCACAATGGACATTGAGGTGAACGGCATCACCTCCACCTTCCAGGTTTCCAGTTGCCCTTACCTTACGGTTTTCCCAGGCCACAACTTCGGCTTGCCCACGAGTTTCAACATCACCAAGGCAAAATCAACTACCTGGGAAAGTTGCGACAACAACGTGATGAACGCCCGGTTGTACTACCGCATTTACCCCCAAACAAGCACCCCTGGAGCGTTTACGCTGTTTGTGCTGCCGCAATTGACCACCGTCGCCAACGGCCCGTACCGCACCGAGACCAGGGAGGGCAACCCCAACCTGAACGTGCTGGCTGGGCTGAACCCGGGCAGCTATTTCATCGAAATCTATTTCGAATCGGACGTGGATTTCAACAACGACAACGTGCCAAACACCCAAATCCGCAAGGACAACAACGGGGCCTACTACAAGGCCAGCTTCGTCATTCCGACCGGGCAGGGCGGTTCGCTGAACGTGCAGCTTGTCAACAACACCAACGTGACCTGTAACGGCAGCACCAACGGCAGCGCCACGGTCAGCGTAGCCAACGGCACGGCGCCGTACACCTATGCATGGTCGAACGGAGCGACCGGGGCCAGCATCAACAACGTTGCCGCAGGCAACTACACCGTAACCGCCACGGATGTCAATGGCAACACGGGCACGCTCATCGTCAACATCGGGCAGCCCGCCCCAATCAATGCCAACGTGACTGGGGTGGACGAAACCTCCGCTCCCGCCAACAACGGCAGCGCCACCTCGGCACCCACTGGAGGCACAGCGCCCTATACCTTCCTATGGAGCACTGGGGCAACCACGGCCACCATCAACAACCTCAACAGCGGTACCTACTCCGTTACCGTCACCGATGCGAACGGCTGCACAAAATCGGGCAGTATGGTCATCAGCGTCTCTGGCGCAAACCCCACAAACTACTGCGCCTCCAGCGGCACACCTTGGGTGGACTGGATTACCCGAGTAAAATTGAATACAATTGATAACACCTCTGGCAAGGCGCTCTATACTTTTTACAGCAATGTCAACACCGATTTGAACACCGGCACCAGCTACAGCATCACCCTCGAAAACGGTTTCAGTTGGCAGACTTTCGACGAATATTGGAAAGTTTGGATTGACTACAACCGCAATGGCACGTTTGAAGACCCTGCCGAGGTGGCCTATTCTGGTATCCTCAGCGCTCCACCACTTGGCTCGCCGGGCGGCTCGAAAACCGGTACGGTCATCGTGCCAGCCACTGCCGACCTGGGCATCACCCGCATGCGGGTTTCGTTGAAAAGGGGCGCCTACGCAATGCCCTGCGAGGCCATCCCAAATGGCGAGGTGGAGGACTACGTCATCAACCTTGTGAGCGACGGCCCTGTGCCGTGCAGCATCGAAGCCACTACCTCCAACATAACCTGCAACGACAACGGCACGAACACCATCCCCGGCGACGACACCTTTTCTTTCAGTCTGACCGTCAACGGCAATGGAACCGGGGCTTCGTGGTCAGTCACTATCGGTGGGCAAAATTACACAGGCAGCTACGGTACACCCGTGACCATCGGCCAGCTTCCCATCAGTGGCGGCGTGGTTAATTTCACCATAACTGACTCAGAAACAGGCGCTTGTACTGCCACGGGCAGCGTGACGCCCCCAGCACCATGCTCCAGTTCAAACCCCTGCTCCATCAATGCCACCACGACCACGCCAATTTGCAACAACAACGGCACCCCGACCAACCCGGCTGACGATACCTACACTTTCAACATGACCGTGACCGGTACCAACGTCGGTTCTGGCTGGACAGCAGTAATTTTTGGTGCTCCGCAAATTGGCACTTACAATATGGCAACCTTGATGGGGCCATATCCCATCAGCAGCGGGGGGCTAAACTTTACCATCCAGGATTCCAACAGTCCGGCCTGCACCAAGGCCATGAGCATCACCCCGCCAAACACTTGCAGCAACGGCGGCGGTGGCCCCAGCTATTGTGCTTCTTCCAGTGCCTTTCCTTGGCACGACTGGGTTGCAGGTGTACAGTTTGGCACCATAAACAACCCATCAAGCAAGACGGCATACAGCGATTTCACCAGCCTTTCGGCAAATGTGTCAACTGGCCAGAGCTATCCAATTACCCTGACAACAGGTTTTAGCTGGTACACCTATGAAGAATACTGGAAGGTTTGGATTGATTACAACCACGACGGTATCTTTCAGGAGCCAGGCGAGGTCGCATTTGCGCAAGCAGTATCCGCTCCTCCCAACGGTACGAACACATTTGACGTGCTGGGCAATATTGCAATCCCGACATCGGCGCTCACCGGCCCAACCCGAATGAGGGTGACCATGAAGCGTGGCACTGCCGCCCCGACACCCTGTGAAACCGTTGACAACGGCGAGGTGGAGGACTACACCGTGAACATTGGCCTCAACGTTGGTGGCGGCACAGGCAACCGCCAAGCATCCATAATGCTCGATGCCCAACCCGGTGTGGAGTACGTAACACTTTACGGTGTGCTCGAAATTCCAGCCGACGCTACATTTTGGACTTTGGAAAAATTAACGAATGGGCAAACGTTCCTGACGCTCCAATCCGGCAATGCCGATGCCGAAATTGATGACCATGTTTTTATAAAAACCACTGACAATCAACCAATTGACGGTGAAAACCAATACCGGTTAACGCTGTTCGACCGGGAAGGCAAGGTGCTCTCCGAAGCACCTGCCGTGGTTGATTTTGAGCATCTGGCCATTTTTAGCGTGTTCCCCAACCCAGCAAGCGGTAATTTTTCCATAGAAATGTCAAAGTTGCAAGGCATCCAGGTGAAGGTGGAAGTATTCAACAGCATCGGCCACCTCGTTTATGGGGAGAACATACCAGAAGTGACCCAGGCCATCCACCAAATCTATGTTGAGGGCTGGCACGACGGCATGTATTTCGTACACGTCACACCGGAAGGAAAGCGGTCGTTTGCGAAGAAGCTGATGATTGCTCGATGAATTGCCTGAGGACGTTTTGAAATAAAGAAGGGTTTGTGTTGTTCCAAGACGACACAAACCCTTCTTTTTTTTCGGATGACACCAAAAATCGCTAGCGTTTCGCTTTGTCCCGCTCTATCATCGTCATTATCTGGTCAACCTGAAGGTTTTTAGCAATGATGGTGCGCTCCGAGTTCAGGAGATAGATTTCTGGCGTGTTGTCCACGTAGTATTTGCCATAAATGGACTTGTTGGTTGGGTCAAACACATTCGTCCAAGGCATTCCGTATTTTTTCATGGTCGCCCGCCACTTGGCATCTTCGGTGTTCACGGCGATGCCGTACACGTCAAATCCTTTGTCCTTCATCTGGTTGTAAAGTTGCACGAGCTTCGGCGTTTGCTCTTCGCAATGCTCGCAGCCGGGGTTCCACATGTACACCACGACGTAGGGAGCTTTTTTGCCATAAAGTGAAATAGGTTTGCCATCTGGGCCTGGCACGTTTACTTCTGGAGCCTTTTTTCCCACCAAGCTCGCCGACATCTCATAAGCCCGCTGCTGCAATGCGAACACCTCCGATGAGTCAGACCACACCGCTTTTTCGTAGGTGAAATAGCGCTCGATCATGTTGACGAACACCGCTTGGGGATCCATGAGCGTCGTTTCCTTTGGGTCGTAGTGCAGCACAATCCAATTGGCAAAGTATTTCAAAAACTCCGGTTTGTCGGTTACCCTGTCCACCAGTGAGATTGAATATTTCACGATGGAATCCTGGTGCTGTGGGGTCAGTTCGGTGATGTAGCGGTTGAGCATTTTTGAAATCACGGGCGTGTAGAGGAGGCGCTCGTCGTTGAAGTCGGCACCGTTCCAAAAACGGGTTCGGTAGTAGTAGGTGTAGCGAGCGGTATCCATGGAGCCGTCCGGTTTGTAGCAATCCCGGAGGTCGGGGTTCTGGCCTGCACGTTTGAATGAGGTGAAGATAGAGGTTGGATTGTCCTTGAAAACCTTGTCCAGATAAGCCTTTCGGTCGTCAATCAACTTGTCCTGTTCGGCTTTCACTTGCAAAAAAGTGGGGTCGCCAGGCTTCAATCCAGCCATTTTTTGGGCATTGGCTTGAAACAATGTACGCTGGCCGTCCTCAAACTTCAAGGCATCGTACATGATTTGGTTGTCCACGCTGCCCTCCACCTTCATGTCGCCCACGAGGTTGCCAGCAGTAGTGGTCATGGTAAAAGTCTGGTCGAGGTCAACCAGCATTTGCAGGTTGGTATTGTTGGGTAGCACAAGGTAAAGCATGCCGGGGAAGTAAGGCTCTTGCCGTTTGAACACAATCTGTCCAGTCGGGCTGATTTGTGCCGAGTCGGCCCGGTAGTTATTGTCCTCAAAGGTGCCTACAAGGCTTGCGATTCCTCCACCTGATAACCCTTGAATCTGGATGACGATATTGGGAGATTCCGCCTGTTCCTTTCGTTTTTTGTTGTCCAAATAAGTGGTGCTGTATTGTGGTTGCCCCTGCTCAGGGGCTTGGCTTGGCTGCGGTTCGTTGGAGCCGCAGGCGGCAAATAAAATTGCGAAAGCAAGAAGTAAAACCAGTCTCATATTAAGAATTTTAAGCGCAAAAATAAGGGAATAGTTAGTTCTGAAATGGGCACCTACGGTGCTGTTGGGTAGTTATTAACGTCAATCAGAAAAAAATGTTAGGCAGGCATATTTGTTTTTTGAAAAAAGCCAATTGGAAAAAAGGAAAAGTTTTATTAAAAAAGGGATTCATCTTGATATTAAATCAATACCTTTGCAACATCAATACGAGATTGATTAACTATCAAATCAAAATCACGGATTAGAAGCATTTAAAACACGCCGGAGCCTTTAACTTACTGATTCTACTGTTTCGTGGCTCGGTTCTGCTGGGTCACGAACTTTTTTTTCTGAGAAAATGGCAAAGAAGAAATTCGTTCTGCGAATTGAGGAGGACCTCTACACTGCCGTGGAGAAATGGGCTGCCGACGAGTTCCGCAGCGTGAACGGGCATTTGGAGTGGCTCGTGTTTAAGATGCTCAAGGAAGCGGGCAGGCTAAAAAAAGGACAAGATGAGCGCCCACCCCAGCCAGAAGAATGAGGATTTTTTTGGACAAAGGTTTTTGTTTTCCCAAAATGGCGTATTTTCGCACCCGCAAACGACAAATGGTTTTTTGCAAAGTTAAAATGGGGGATTAGCTCAGCTGGCTAGAGCGCTTGCATGGCATGCAAGAGGTCACCGGTTCGACTCCGGTATTCTCCACTGAAAAAAGGAAGCCTCTGCGAAAGTAGGGGCTTTCGTCGTTTAAGGATAAGCCCCGTTGTTTATAACGTCCCGTCCCCCTCTCAGCGGTGTGCGCTTTCCTTGGCACTAGGTGCTTAACGCACGGCTACATTGAGCGCTGCATGACCTTAGTCTCAAGTACCTATTTCTTCTTCAAGTTTTCCGGAAAGGGATGTTTGGCCAACCAAAAATAAATGTGTGGTTCTTCTAATAGGTTCTTGGTTATGCCGGGCCGTTACATATCTTTGACCAACATACAGTGAGGAGCTTGCCATTAGGGAACCAATCTGATCACCGAAAAACTTAGCGTTGTGCTCCCCCAGAAAAAGATACTCCGAGTACTAAACCTCCTTCGCCTCCTTAGAGAACCCTTTTCTAAGTCTGTCAAACAACTGTCCCTACTGCTGGAATGCGACGAACGCACCACCTACCGCTACCGTGACCTGCTCGGTGAACTGGGCTATTTCGTGGAACTGGACGAAAACAATGGCTGGTACTTGCCGGACGTGAAGGAACGTTACGCTGCCGATCTGACCGCCGAGGAAATGACCATCCTGCGCACGGCACTTTCGTCCCTGCCTACGGGTCATCCGTTGAAGCAGAGCATCCACCGGAAACTGTTCAAGAAATCGGAACTGCTGCCGCTGGCGGACGAACTGGCCGAGGTGCGCCGGGCGCAGACGGTCAGCATCCTGCAAACGGCCATCAACAACAACCGGGTGGTGAAGCTCCGACGATATTTCTCCGCCAATTCCAATACCATCACCGATAGAATTGTGGAGCCGCTGGAATTTGATGGCGACTTCTCCCAACTCACTGCCTGGGAACCTGCCCTGGAGGAAATGCGCTATTTCAAGACGACACGCATAGAAGGGGTGGAACTGCTACCGGACGCCCGTACCTACACCGGCAGCGCCCCGCCGACCGATGTTTTCAAGATGTCGGGCGAGCCGTTCATGGTGAAGTTGCTGCTGACCAAGCGGGCCTACAGCCTACTAGTGGAGGAATACCCCGGTGCGAAGTCGTGCATCCTGCCCGTGAAAGGAGATGATTTTCCGTATCGCTTGGTGATGGAGGTGCGGTCACCGGATGGGATTGGGCGGTTTGTGCTGTCGCTTCCGGGGGAGATTGTGGTGGAGGAACCTTTGAGCTTTGTTGACTATCTCCGGGAAAGGGCGGGGAAGGGGATGTGGGTGTAAGAGGCAAGTTGAATCTTTTTTTAAAAAAACGTTCTTAACGCAAAAGTTAATAAATGATTGAAAGTCAATCATTTAGTGCGAAAATCTGAGTTCTTTTAGAAAGTTGATTGAACGTGGATACTCTTCACCATTTGCAAGTTAGGTAAAGAGTAGGTAGGTTTGTGAATCGTTTTAGTAATTGGATTTAATTCAAACCTTATTTTTTTTGGAAGCATATTCAATTTTATGCAATTAAATCCAATTACGTTTCAAACTTTTTTTTTTAGAAAAATGATTCACATGGACAGTTGCAAAGGTCTCAATTTTCATCACGAAGTACAAAAAGAGTTGAACGAAGATTTTGGGTGGTTTTATCCACCAGAAGAACAGGCAGGTTGTAGAAAATGCCAATTTTTTCCAGACATGGAAGATGGTATGTGTCAAATCTGCAACCGCAGGATTCATTACCGAGACAAGTATTGATGATTTTTGTAAAAATTCAAGAAAGCGTTGTCACAAGTTGACAGTGTTGCACCCATAGATTGCCGCTGAATTCAAAATAACATTCAAATCGTATTTTATGCTCAAAACACTAATTTCCATTGGCAAACAACTTGGTAAAGACCGGGACGATTGGGACGACCTGATTGACTTCCCTGAAGTGGAGCGAACGATGGGCAAAGAAAATATACCGCTACAAAACATGGTAGCGGAAGTGGTATTCGACCTCGATGCTGAGGATGTTTATGTCCGGTGCGAACGGGCATTTGACGACCGTTCGGCAAAAGCCTTGCGGAACATCAAAATTAAAGGCGGCAATAACAAGTCTGTTTATGCTTGTGTTTTCGCTCCTAAAAGTCTGGAACAACTGCGAAAGACATTTTTTGGAAAACCAGATGAAACAGCAAAAGGTGAATTTGTACAAGCCATCGAAAAAGATGCCCAGGCACTTAAAGACTCCGCTTTGCACAAAGCCCTGACAGCGATATTCTCGCTGAAACCAGTTTTTGAAGCAAAGTACCTCGACCGGGAAAAAGACAAAATCACCAGTGAGAAAATGTGGGCAGGGTTGAACATGGGAAAGACCGACAGGATCATCCTTTTATTTGCCAGTATCCAATCCAAGGAAATGGGTTTTGAAACGCCAACACCCATTAAAGACTTGGACGGGTTTGAACAATTTTTTCTGCCACTTAAGAAATCAACCCCGGAAGGCAAGGCGTCCGAACCACGGCTGTGCTATGTGACCGGGGAAAAGCTGCCCGATGTAGGTGAACCAGATTTTACAACCCGGTACAGCATCAACAAGATGTTCGTTACCACGACCATCAATTATGCAGCCCACCTTGACTCCAAAGCATTTCACTCGAATTATCAGGTATCAGCCAATGCCCAAACAGCGCTTGAACGGGGTTCAGGGCATATCTTAAAAAACCTCACCACCAAGATTGCCGGGGTTGAGCATTGCATTATTCCCGAGTTTTTGTCCTTTGAACCGGAGCCGGACTTGGATAAACTGCAAAAAATACAACGGCGTTGCGAACTGCTTTTTCAAACGGATGATTGGGAAATACTGACTGAAGATATAGAAGCCGAGGTGAGTTCTATGTATTGGGTGACATTCCAAGGGTTTCAATCGGACGGCAATTATTTCAAAACCATTAACCTGATAAAAAGCGTCAGCAAGCTGCACCTGAATAAGCTGATAACAGGATTTCGAAAAATGGATGGCGAATGGAAAAAACAGGATGATTTTCCTTGGCGGGAAGTGATGAGCATAAAGGACAAGCCGCCTTTTCCCTTCAATCTGCGCACCATATATAATGTCATCCCTGTCAGGAAAGATGTGGCCAAGAACGCTGCCCTTATTTTCTTTAAATCTATCCTTGAAAATAGGCAGGTCGAAAGGGCACAAATATTCGGTTTTTTTACAGAACTCATCTTGTGCCATTGGCATAAGCGTTACCGGGGCTACGCCAATATTTTTCCTAATGATTATTTTGACTATGCTGCACGGGACGCAGTATTCAAATACCTCGCAATCCTTCAAATTCTAAAACAATTCAACCTTATCAAAGACATGGAAAATACAAATCAAAACCCAGCGCCTGAAAAGACGCCCGCCGAAAAGTCCGCTGAAACCCAGGAGCGAATTGATAATTTTTTTGTTCAAATGGATTATGATACTAATCAAAAGGCATTGTTCTATCTCGGCAGGGTGCTACATAGCGTGGCACTTGCTCAGGCCATGAAAGAACATTCTTCAAAGCCAATCCTGAACAAGCTGAATTTCAACGGTATCGGGCTGAAAGAAATCGAACGCCTTCGCCTCGATTTGACTGAAAAGACTCAGCAATACAAGCTGCACGGTTACACCGAGCCACTATTTGAGAAATTCAATCAATTCTTCAAACACAATGGCTGGATAATGCCGCCGCAAGAAGCTTTGTTTTTCCTGCTTTCAGGGTATTCATTTCCTATTGGTTCAAAAAAACCTAAAACTGAAACTTCAACTTCCAACTAATAAATCATTAAAAAAATGAAAAGTACAATTGCCAACAACTCAGACTTCCTCTTCCTCTTCGAGGCCATCCAATGCAACCCGAACGGCGACCCCGATGAGGAAAACAAGCCCCGTATGGACAAGGATACCGAAACCAACCTCGTGACGGACGTGCGCATCAAGCGGTACATACGGGACTTCCTGAAACAGGATGGGACGGAAATATTCGTGGACATGGAGGGGGATAAAAAAGTCAGCCCAGATACCCGCCTCGTCGAAGTCATTAAAAGGATGTACGCCGACCCTGCTGCTGTAAGGCTAATATACAAAGATAATGCTGCCTTGATAGCATTGTTCGATGAATTGGTGGCAAAGGAAAAGACGCCGGAAGCTGTCATCAAAAAACTGCAAGATGAAAAGGACAAAAAGTTTTACCCACTCAATAATCCTTTATTGACTTGGCTGGTAACTGACAAATATGCTGACATCAGGATGTTCGGCAGTGCCTTCGCCGTCAAGGGTTTTACAAAAACCTTCACTGGGCCTATCCAACTTAATTGGGGCTACTCGTTGCACAAAGTCCAAATCATGGACAGTGATGCCATTGTGACCATTATGGCCGATGATTCCAGCACTTTCGGCAAAGACTACCGGGTGCATTACAGTCTGCTCGCCTTCCACGGTTCTATTAACAAGTACGCCGCCATAAGCACGGGAATGACGGGCGATGACCTGACCTTGTTCAGAGATGCACTGTGGCAAGCCATCCCTGCCAACCCGACCCGCTCGAAGATGAACCAGTACCCAAAATTGTATGTGGAAATCATCTACAATGATGGATTTACCAATGGGCAGTTTGGCGACTTGCGGCAATATGTGAAAGCAACGCCGAATAAAGACGCCAATGGTGTTGATAAGCCAATTCGCAGCTTGGCAGACCTTAACCTTGATTTGTCGGGATTAAAGGGGTTAATCGAAGCTGATAAGCGAGAAAAAACGCCCCGAATCAAAGAAGTGAATATCAAGACTGCAATAGGCTTTGATTTCAAAATCGCATGATTTATTAAACATTGGAACATGGAAATACTGACATTCGATGTTTGCGGCAAACTGGCGCACTTCCGAAAGTATTATGCCAACAACACGGCGCTATCTTTCAGCATACCGCCACGAACGACCATCCTGGGCATGATGGCTTGTGTGCTGGGCTTGCCCAAGGAGACTTACCACGAGGATTGGCAGGCGGACAAGCTGCGCATTGGCGTCCGGGTTTTGTCGCCAATGAAAAAGACATTTCATCGGCTCAACCTGTTGAGAATCGTTGGTATGGAAGATTTTTCGGGGAAAAGCGGGCGGATACAAACGCCTTTTGAAGTCATCAGCGGGCCCGACATCAAAACGGACATGGTGCGTTACCGGATTTACCTATCCTGCCATCCAGCGGGAGCAGCAGCATTTGAAAAAATAAAAGCTGCTTTTTTGGAGCGGAAACAGGTTTATGCGCTGACGTTGGGCACGGCTAATTTTACGGCTTGGTTGGAAAACGTGCGGCTTTTCGCAGGTGGGGAAATCGAGCAAAAAGAACCCAATGGCTTTGCAACCATTCACTCTGCTGTGCCTTCCAACATGGTAACAGAACTGCGATTCGATAAAGAAATGGAAGCCGACCAATTGGAAGAAGACCTGCTGCCGGGCGATTTCCTTGCCAACCACCATCGGGAGCTATCCAGTTTGAACCGTACCTTGTTCAGTACCACACCGCATGGCATCGAAGTGAAAATCAAGAAAGGTTTTTATGCACTTAACCGGGAGCAAGGCCCCGAAAATATCCTCTTTTTGGAATGACTTACTACTCCCACACAAAAAAAGCGGACGATGGCTCCAAGTATGGGAGCAAGTTGCTGATTGTCCACACCGAAGGCGTTCGGTCGAAGGCGCTTGCCGCTTTTTTTGCCGCCAAAGGGCTGCCCATTGAGGCGGAAAAGACGAGGCAATTGCTTTCCGATATTTGCCTGTATCACGATTTGGGCAAGTACACTACCCATTTTCAAAATTACCTACTTGAAAAAGGCGAGTTTGACCAGGAGTTGAAGCAACATGCCCGTTTTGGTGCTTTTGTGCTGCTGAATAAGCTGTTGCCGGAATGGGAAGCGGGAGCTTTGCTTGCTTGGTATATCATCGTTCATCATCATGCCAGCCTTTGGGATTTCAATGAGTTGAGGAAATGGTTCCTCCAATACAGTCAGGAGGAAGTAATTTTTGATACGCAAATGCCCTCGTTTCTGTTGGCGTCGGAAACTGCGAAAATTGAATTGAAAGAACCTGATTTAAAGCAATGGCTGCAATTTTCAGGAAAAGAAGCAGGCGAAAAGGTCAGGTTTTTTTTAAAAAAGGAGGTTGGCATTCAGCATTATTACTTGACTAACCTGCTGTTCTCCTTGTTGATTGAAGCCGATAAACTGGATGCTTCCGATACGCCACAATACCAAAAATTGAGTGTGCCTGCGCATTTGGTGGATATAAGTAAACCACTGTTGTTGCCAGAAGGGTTTGAACTAAAGCCCATTGCCGAATTTTCCCAAAATGAATTGCGGTCTTATGTGCGATGGCAGGTTGCCAAGCGATTGGAAGACCCTAAAATCATGGAGCATCGGTTGTTTACGCTTACTGCTCCCACGGGCATTGGAAAGACATTGACGGCATTGGATTTTGCGCTAAAATTAAGGGCGCTTATCCGGGAAAAGGAAAACCGGGAAGCCCAAATTATTTATGGTCTACCATTTATCAACATCATCGAACAATCCATCACGGAATATGACAAAGTATTGGGCAAGGAGGCCAAAGTAATTGCACATTACCAGTTTGCGGATGCGCTTGAACAAGTTAAAAAATCGCCTTCTGCCGAGGACGAGAACCTGAACTATAACCAGCGGGGATTGATGCTGGACAGTTGGCAAAGCGATATTGTGATTACCACGTTTGTGCAATTGCTCCAAACCCTTATTGGCTACAAGAACAAGCTGTTGCTCAAGTTCCATCATTTTGCAGGGAGCATTATCATTCTCGACGAAATTCAAGCTATTCGTTTGGAACAGTTACCGCTTGTAGGTGCTGCATTAAACTACCTCGCCAAATTCCTCGATGCCCGCATCTTGGTGATGACAGCTACCCGCCCGAAAATATTCGAATTGGCAGAGGCGCAGATTGTATCGGAACAAAATGAAAAATTGCTTCCCCAAACAGAATTGCTCCCTGATTTTGAAGCGGTGTTTGGAGTGTTCAGGCGGACGATGATTATTCCTTGTATTGCTGATGTATTGAAAGATGAAGCGGAGTTTTGGGAGGATGTGTTTTTTGGAAAATGGTCTGAGTCAAAGTCGTGTTTAGTGGTAGTCAACAAGGTGAGCCGTTCCTTGCTGCTGTTTGATTATTTTTCAAAAAAATGGGAAAAGGACAAGTTGAAAAATCCGCTGTATTATTTGTCAACCAATATCGTCCCAGCACACAGGCTGGATGTGATTGAACGGGTCAAACTGGATTTGAAGTTTGGAAAGAAGCCAGTCCTTATTTCCACTCAATCTATCGAGGCTGGGGTTGACCTCGATTTTGACATGGCATTTCGAGATTTAGCGCCCATTGATAGCATCATCCAAGTAGCGGGGCGGGTGAACCGGAACAATAAAAAAGAACTTGAACATGCCCCTGTTTACGTCATGGATTTTGGGGATTGCGAACGCATCTATGGAAGGGTAACTACGACCCAAGCACGCAAGTCGCTGGAAAAAGGATTGAAACAATATCCCGAAGGGATAGGGGAAGAAAATTACTTTGCGCTCATCAATGAGTATTTCGATAATGTTTCAAACAACAGCGCCTACGAGGATTCAAGGAAAATCTTTGCTGCCATGAAGCAAATGAAGTATGACGGGCCTTCCGAAAAAAAGAAAAATGGGGAAAAGTATGTTTCAAGTTTTCAGGTCATTGAGGGTCAGGACTTTGCGGCTTCCGTTTTCGTGGAATGTGATGAAGATGCGACTTTGGTACTGGAAAAATTCAGGGAACTTGGGAGGAGCGGCTTAGGCAAATTTGATAGAAAGAAAGCATTTGAGGGCTATAAAAAGATATTTCACCAGCATATTATCACCGTTCCCAAATACCTTCCCAAAATGGAAGAACTGATGAAACTGGAATCCGCAACACTTATCCCGGATAGTATTTGGCTGGTAAAACGGGAATGGCTGAGTGAATACTATGACTTAATCACCGGGTTTATTCGATTGGAAGATAAATCAACCGATTCACAAACCGTATCATTTTAAACCATGATTGCACAAAAAACAAGCATTGAATCCACCACTGCCAGCACCCACCCACTGACCACCCTTCCATTCACCACCCTTACCTTCCCGGAAATCCACCTGGACGTGCGGGATGCGCACAAGCTGCGGGGGTATTTCGGCAATTTGTTCAAGGAACATTCGCCGCTGCTGCACAACCACTTCGAGGATGGGCGCAGCCGCTATGCCTACCCCTTGGTGCAGTACAAGGTACTGCGGAACGTACCGACATTGGTCGGTATGGGCGAGGGTGCGGACTTGTTGGCGGAACTGTTCCTGAAAACACAGGAACTGAACATCGAGGGGACGGTCTATCCGCTTTTTACCAAGGAAATAAAGCATAGCCGGGTGGCTATCGGGATGTCGGAAGGCCCGGTCAGGTACCGTTTCGAGACGTTCTGGATGGCGCTGAACCAGGAGAACCACCGGGTCTATATGGAGTCGGACGAGTCCTGCGATTTCATCTTGCTGGAAAGGATTCTGGTGGGCAATATCTTGTCCTTTTTCAAGGCGTTCGGGCATTTCTTTGGGCCAGATGAAAGGGTCAGGGTGGAGCTGGACATTGAGGCATATCGGTCGGCCAAGTTCAAGGACAACAAGATGGCGGCATTTACCGGGCAATTCACCACCAACGTCCTGCTCCCAGATTTCATCGGCTTGGGCAAATCCGTGTCGAGGGGCTTTGGGACTATTCACCGAATTGGCGCATAGGATTACTAAACCTTCAAGGTTTAGTAATCCTTATACTCAATACTCCCGATGCCCTGTACAAGTCGCTTTTGTCATGGCCGTAGGCCACCTCTGCGTCATGTGTGCAGTCATGTATGACGCAGAGGTGGCCTACGGCCATGACAAAAGCGACTTCCACGAGTGACAAAGAAGATGTTTTATTGTGCCGAATTTTCAGCATACTAAAAGTGTATGGTTTTGGAACTAGCAATGAAACAATTCCAACCATCCAACAATAATGACAGCCATGCAACTACATCTCAACTCCTACGGTGCCTACCTCCACGTGAAGGAAGAAATGTTCGAGGTAACGGTAAAGGACAAAGGCGAAACCAGGACGCAGCAGGTGGCGGCGCACAAGGTGAAGAGCATCTGGCTGAACACTGGCACGGCGCTGTCGAGCGATGCGGTGCGGCTGGCGGTGCGGAACAATATTGACATCGTTTTTTTGGAGAACAACGGCGACCCCATCGGGAGGGTATGGCATACGAAGCTGGGCAGCACGACGCTGATTCGGAAGCGGCAATTGGAGGCGAGCCTGGCGGCGGAGGCGCTGCACTACACGAAGCAGTGGGTGGGTGCGAAGATGGACCACCAGATGGAACTGATGGAGGGTTTGCGCAAGCACCGCCCGCAGCACCACGGCTATTTGGATTTCCAGTTGGAGGCGATGGCGGCGCTGCGCCGACAGGTGGAGGCGGTGACGGCCCGGCACGTGGACGATGTGGCGGACAGCATCCGTGGCTGGGAGGGCACTTGTGGGCGGCTGTACTTTGAGACGGTGAGCTTTGTGCTGCCGGAGCAGTACCAGTTTGGTGGCAGGAGCTTCCGTCCTGCGAAGGATGCGTTCAATGCCTTCCTGAACTATGCCTACGGGGTGCTGTACGCAAGGGTGGAGAAGGCGCTGATGCTGGCGGGGGTTGACCCCTATGTGGGTTTCCTGCACCGGGACGACTACAATTACAAGAGCATGGTGAACGATTTCATTGAGCCGTACCGGGGCTATGCGGACAAGACGGTGTTCACGCTGTTTTCGGGGAAGAAGGTGCGGCAGGACCATACGGAGGCCATCAAGAACGGGGTTTCGCTGAACAAGGAGGGGAAGGCGCTGCTGATGGAGCATTTCAACCAATACCTGGAGGAGGAGAAGGTGCGCTACAAGGGCCGGCAGCAGAACCGGGCGGCGACGATTCAGTTTGATGCTCACCAGTTTGCCAATGAGTTAATCGGAAAATCGGAACCGCTATGATAGCTTGGGTGATATATGATATTGAAAGTGACAAGGCCCGGACGAAGGTAGCCAAGTTCTGCAAGCAGGCGGGACTATACCGGGTGCAGTTGAGCGTGTTCCTCGGCACTTTGAGCCGCAGCGACAAGGATGCGCTGTCGCTGAAAATCGAGCAGGAAATCAATGTGGACAAGGACAAGGTCTATATCTTCCCAATGTCGAAGGAGGAGATGCAACAGGTGGTGCTGTTGGGGCAGGCTTTCGACCAGAAACTCGTGACCGACCAAGTGCGGGCCTTGTTTTTTTAGGGATGAGGGATGAGGTGGGTTAATCATAATTCTTGAAAAATGGAAAATTTCAGCATTACACCGTCGCAAATCATACAGTACCGCTACTGTCCGAGGTTCACGTACTTCGAGTATGTGTTGAGGATTCCGCAGCATGAGGACAAGTTTTTCAAAGTTCAGAAGGGTAGGGACGTGCACGAGAAGAAGGCGAGGGAAAACATGGAGTACCTGCGAAAGCGAATCGGGGTGGTGGAGAAGCATATCGGGCAGTACCTGACGAACGACTTGTTGCGGGGGGAAGTGGACGAGGCGCTGATGCTTGAAGATGGGACGATGGCACCGCTAGACTACAAGTTTGCGGTGTACGAGGACAAGGTTTATGAGACGTACCGGACGCAGCTTTTCTGCTATGCTTGGCTCATCGAGGAGAATTTCGGGAAGCCCGTGAACCGGGGCTATTTGGTTTATACCCGCAGCCAAAACAAGCTGGTGGAGGTGCCCATCAGCCGGGAGGACATCGCTTCGGTTCGGGCCTGTGCGGAGGAAATCAAGGACATCATCACGAGGAACTGGTTTCCGAATGCCACGAAGTTCAAGCGCCGTTGCGTGGATTGCACGTACCGGAATATTTGTATTCAGTGATACGAAACTTTTAGGTAGGTTTGCCATACAACGGTGGGCGAGGGGTTTCCGGGTGGGAATTTATAAATGAAGCAACAGAAACCAGTCGTAACCGATTCATTATCAATAAACTATCATTCCGAAAATTGCAGTAAAATGATGAAAAAGAAGTTCTTTGACAACTTGGAAGTCAAAAAATACGGTATAGCGAATTCAGTGTATTTTATTGATTTTCAGTGGCTTAAGCCGGGAGACGCCTTATCAGCCAATATCCAGAAGAAGAAGGATTGAAACACGTACAAGCACAGAAACTGGGTGAACCTGCTGGCCGCTTATCAGCCAATATCCAGAAGAAGAAGGATTGAAACCCAAAAGCTCATCGGGCTGGGCTGGCACAAAACCACCTTATCAGCCAATATCCAGAAGAAGAAGGATTGAAACCACCAACAAATACAAAGTACAAAGACTACGGCAGGCTTATCAGCCAATATCCAGAAGAAGAAGGATTGAAACATAATTTGCCGCCTCAGCGGAGTAGTTCGCCGAGATGCTTATCAGCCAATATCCAGAAGAAGAAGGATTGAAACATATGGCACATTTCTAACTTGAGCGTCAACAGAGGTCTTATCAGCCAATATCCAGAAGAAGAAGGATTGAAACATTAATTGAATGTCAGGTAGTTGTGTGTTCACGTTGGCTTATCAGCCAATATCCAGAAGAAGAAGGATTGAAACTCCGAAACCAGATTTTGTGATGTGGCTGAAAGGGTACTTATCAGCCAATATCCAGAAGAAGAAGGATTGAAACCGGGCTGGCCGAAGCTGTCCTGCGTCTCGGTCAGGGCTTATCAGCCAATATCCAGAAGAAGAAGGATTGAAACGCAAAAGCACTGCGAGAAGAAAGGACCGGACTCCTTCTTATCAGCCAATATCCAGAAGAAGAAGGATTGAAACATGTAATTCATATCATTATCAATTTTCAATTCTCCACTTATCAGCCAATATCCAGAAGAAGAAGGATTGAAACAACTTACTGACACTCAGGCGAGGCCGAAAGGCCCGCCTTATCAGCCAATATCCAGAAGAAGAAGGATTGAAACCCCATGCTTCGAGGGTGATGGCGGTGGTGATGTCGAGCTTATCAGCCAATATCCAGAAGAAGAAGGATTGAAACAATTTTACAATCTTGATTTTCTCCAACAGCTCAGCGTCTTATCAGCCAATATCCAGAAGAAGAAGGATTGAAACATGAGCACCTTCATCACCATATCACGCCGCCTTTTCCTTATCAGCCAATATCCAGAAGAAGAAGGATTGAAACTTTGCCCCCGAAGATTTCAACGGAAATCATCGCAAAGCTTATCAGCCAATATCCAGAAGAAGAAGGATTGAAACGGATAATAGACTAATTATGAACCCACCCACCATCAACCTTATCAGCCAATATCCAGAAGAAGAAGGATTGAAACTCCGCCCAATATCATCACCGTCAGCCATGTGGCTTGCTTATCAGCCAATATCCAGAAGAAGAAGGATTGAAACAGGTCCATCCTGCGGGCGGAACTTGGCAACAAACTACTTATCAGCCAATATCCAGAAGAAGAAGGATTGAAACACAATTTCATCACGCAACCGCTCGCCGCTTTCAGCGGCTTATCAGCCAATATCCAGAAGAAGAAGGATTGAAACGGTTTAGTTCGTCTTCGTCGCTTTCTGCGCCGTCATCTTATCAGCCAATATCCAGAAGAAGAAGGATTGAAACTTATTTGCGCCGCAAGGAACATGATATGAGCATGCCGCTTATCAGCCAATATCCAGAAGAAGAAGGATTGAAACAAGGTTTGGAAATAACCCGTGCCTTCCCGTTCCGCTTCTTATCAGCCAATATCCAGAAGAAGAAGGATTGAAACACGGCTACATTGACAGCGCAAAAGTCTATAACGACGCTTATCAGCCAATATCCAGAAGAAGAAGGATTGAAACAAACATGGCATGTAGCACTTGCGCCGCATTGGGGCGCTTATCAGCCAATATCCAGAAGAAGAAGGATTGAAACTTAATATTTCAAGGCTTGATATTTGCGTGGATGGCGTCTTATCAGCCAATATCCAGAAGAAGAAGGATTGAAACTCACCCGTCCCGACAACGGCAAAAAAATTAACCGCCTTATCAGCCAATATCCAGAAGAAGAAGGATTGAAACGAGCAAGAGGCCACCAGCCCCATTTTCGCAACGTACACTTATCAGCCAATATCCAGAAGAAGAAGGATTGAAACTCTATTTTTAGTTGTTTAAAACTGCGTATGCAATACCTTATCAGCCAATATCCAGAAGAAGAAGGATTGAAACTGCCCCCATAACATAGTAAACACGATACACTTGGAACTTATCAGCCAATATCCAGAAGAAGAAGGATTGAAACGGGCTTTCTGCAATCAAAGCGGGTGCAATAAAATCACTTATCAGCCAATATCCAGAAGAAGAAGGATTGAAACCCGATGACCCACAACCCGCATGGAAAATGCCAGCCATCTTATCAGCCAATATCCAGAAGAAGAAGGATTGAAACTTTCTGCCCCATTGGTACTATTGACGTGAAACGCATTCTTATCAGCCAATATCCAGAAGAAGAAGGATTGAAACGTGGGTCGAGGTGCGCCATAAATGGAAATATAAGGAACTTATCAGCCAATATCCAGAAGAAGAAGGATTGAAACGTAGCAAGTTCAGATAGTGCCTTGCCGATAATTGAAACTTATCAGCCAATATCCAGAAGAAGAAGGATTGAAACCGAATGGATGGGCATACCCAAGCCCAGCGAGGACGACTTATCAGCCAATATCCAGAAGAAGAAGGATTGAAACCGGAGTTTTGGCGAAAAATAAGCTGCATGGCATCGATTCTTATCAGCCAATATCCAGAAGAAGAAGGATTGAAACTGCGTTAAAAAAACAGAGGGTCAACCCTCCTTGATTGCTTATCAGCCAATATCCAGAAGAAGAAGGATTGAAACTGAACCCGTTGGTGGCCCTTAATCCGCCTTCGGGTTTCTTATCAGCCAATATCCAGAAGAAGAAGGATTGAAACGGAATTGGAAAGTAGCGTCCTCGATTTGGATGTTTCCTTATCAGCCAATATCCAGAAGAAGAAGGATTGAAACTTTCCCGCCTGCGGGGCGACACGAAAACCTGTGCGTCTTATCAGCCAATATCCAGAAGAAGAAGGATTGAAACCGCTGAGGCAATTGGAGGAAAACGCAAAGCGCACCGCTTACCAGCCAGTATCCAGAAGAAGAAGGATTGAAACCCACACACCAATCCACGGAATAGCCATCTTTGGTGGTGGCACTTAACTTTTTCTCAAGCGGGCAAAAGCATGAAATGCAGATATCGAAATATCAAACCCTCAAGCTCCGCTTGTAAAGCGAGTACACAAGCCCGCTGACCATCAACGTGGCAATGCCGCCCAGCAGCAGGATGATGAGCATGGCACTATTGGTGTAGCGTTGGAGCAGGAAGCCCAGCACGATAAAAAAGACGTTGACGCCCACTAACACAGCCGTTGCCTGCATGTGGTTCAGCCCGGCATCGAGCAGTAGGTGGTGAATATGGGTGCGATCGGGGTGCAACGGATGCTTGCCTTTTAGTATGCGGGTACTGAATACCCGTAACGTATCGAAGAGCGGAAGGATAAGGATGCCGATGGCGACGCCAGGCGCTGCATTGATTTTGAACGGGTGGGCGTCTTCCAGCAGGCTGTTGAACTCAATGAAATTTATGGCTAGGATGGAGCAAATCAGCCCCAGCAGAAGGGCTCCAGTATCGCCCATGAAAATGCGGGCAGGGGAGTAGTTGTATTTCAAGAATGCCGTCGTAGCACCTGCTGCCGAAAGTGCCATAATGGCGAAATCATATCTTTTTACCAGTAAGAACCATACGCCAAGCGTACCTGTGATGAGAATGGTCAGGCTGCCCGAAAGGCCGTTGATGCCGTCCATGAGGTTGAGAGCGTTGATGATGACGATGATGGTGAAAATGGTGAGCACCGCACTCCAGACCAGCCCAATTTCTTGGATGCCCATGATGCCGTGCAAGCTGGAAATCCTGACGTCCGCCTTGAAGAACAGGATGCCCGCGGCGAGTATTTCCACCATCAGTTTTTTCGTAGGAGAAATGTCTGTGATATCGTCCTTGACACCAACAAGGAAAATCAGGATGAATGCGCAAAGCACGTACTGGACGTCGCCGCCGTACTTTGCAAACGGCGTCCAAAGCATGATGCTGAAAATGGCTCCTGCAAAGATGGCGACCCCACCCAAGCGGGGCGTACTCACGACGTGGCTGCGCCGCTCTCCCGGTTCATCATAGAGGTTTTTGGCGATGGCTACCCGAATAACAGGAGGGATAACAAAGTAGGTCAGCGTAAACGCTGTGATAAAGCTGATGATGACATCGTAGTCGTACATACTGGGTGGATTGGAGTTGTGTGCGAAACGGACTGCAAATATACCTTAATTGTTCATCTGCGAAACACTGTTGCAACATCCGCCTGACAATATGCAAGGCATTAGGCAAACCTGCACTGGCGATAGGCAAAATCAAGCAGGCGCAACTGGCAGCTTTTCTTATTTTTGCCCACCAAAAGAAAGTCAACAGGCATTTTCGCTCATGGATTTAAAATCAAAAATCAACCTAGAAAAATTGCCACGGCACATCGCTGTCATCATGGATGGCAATGGGCGCTGGGCCAAGGAGCACGGCATGCCACGCGTCTTTGGCCACCGCAACGGCGTCAAGGCCGTGCGTGAAGTTACCGAAGCCTGCACCGAACTGGGGATTGAATACCTGACGCTCTATGCCTTTTCCACCGAAAACTGGAACCGCCCCGAATCCGAGGTGAACGCCCTGATGACCCTCCTCGTGGAGACCATCAAGAACGAAATAAAGACCCTCAACGAAAACGGCGTGCGCCTGCGTGCCATCGGCGACATCAGCCGACTACCAGGAAAAAGTCACAAAACCCTGCTGAAAGCAATCGAGGACACCAAGCACAATGCCCGCATGACGCTGGTGCTTGCTTTGAATTACAGTGCCAAATGGGAAATCGTGGAGGCAGCCCGAAAGCTCGCCCAAGCGACAAAATCGGGTGAAATAACGGCAGAACAAATCAACGAGGAGGCTTTCGCCAAAGCACTTTCCACCACCGGGATGCCCGACCCAGAGCTGCTCATCCGCACCAGCGGCGAGACCCGCATCAGCAACTTTCTGCTCTGGCAGATTGCCTACTCCGAGCTATACTTTACCCCCACCCTCTGGCCCGATTTCCGTCGGGAGCACCTCTACCAGGCCATCATTGACTTCCAACACCGGGAACGCCGCTTCGGTAAGACCAGTGAGCAACTCGTTTGAGTTGGCAGCCTTTTCAAGTTCGCAGTTATCAAGTTCTAAAGTCTGGTGCTGCTTACCACGGTACTGACCAAACAACTGTCGAACTGACTGCCAACTGCCAACTGTCGAAATGTCGAACTTAGGAAAGCCGCCAACTGTCGAACTGCGAACTCACATACAACCTCCGCCCGTTCAAAGCGCACCTTCCTATCTCAGCACCACTATTTTCAGCCACGACTACAAGAGTATGCGCAAAGCTGTGTTTCTTTGCAATCCTTTTGAAAAAGCAGACCCTTTTGCATGAAAAAAATATTTGGCTTTATACTCCTTCTGTTCGCTTTCGCCCATGCGGGCAAACTAGCTGCGCAAACCAGCACCGACACCATCCCACCGGTCATGGACTACTCCAAGGCCAAGGACTACGAGATAGGCGGCGTGCGGGTGACGGGCGCCAATTTTAGCGACCCCACTGCCATCATTTCCATCGCTGGTTTTCGGGTAGGCGACCGCATCAGGATACCGGGCGGCGAGATTCCCAGGGCAATCAAAGCCCTTTACAAACTCAGCCTTTTCACCGATGTGCAAATTTTTAAGGAAAAAACCATCGGCGACGTGATTTTCCTCGAAATATCCGTGGTGGAGCGCCCACGCCTTACCACCCACTCTTTCAAAGGCGTAAAAAAAGGAACCCACGACGACCTCAACGAAGAGGTCAACAAATACCTCATCAAAGGTGGCATCGTCACCGAAGCCATCAAAGCCAGTGCGGCATTTGGCATCGAGCAATATTTCATTGACAAGGGCTACTACGACGTGGACGTGAAGGTGGACGAACTCGCCGACACCTCCCGCATCAACTCCGTCAAACTGGTCTTCAACATTGACCGGGGCACCAAAATCAAGATTGACGACATCACTTTTTCCGGCAACACCAACATCAAGGACCGCAAGCTGCGCAACTTGATGAAGGAAACACGCCGCAAAAAACGCATCTTCGCAGGCTCAAAACTCATCCGGGCCGAATACGAGGGCGACAAGAAAAAAATCATCACCTACTACAACAAAGTAGGTTTTCGGGATGCCCGAATCGTGGAGGACAGCATTTGGCGGGCCACCGAAAAAGACGGCTCCAAAGGCAACCTGCTCATCCACATGGACATTGACGAGGGGAGCCGCTACTACTTCCGAAACATCATCTGGAAGGGCAATTCCATCTACGCCACCAAAGACCTCGACAACGTGCTCGGCATCAAAAAAGGCGACGTGTACAACGCCGAAATGCTCGAAACCCGCCTTCGCTTTAGCCAGGACGGCCGCGACGTCAGCTCGCTCTACATGGACAACGGCTACCTGTTCTTCAACGTGGACCCCATCGAAGTGGCCGTGGCCAGCGACTCCATTGACCTTGAACTGCGCATCTTTGAAGGCCCGCAAGCCTCCATTGACAAAGTGACAATCAGGGGCAACGACCGCACCCACGAGCACGTCATCCGGCGGGAGCTATTCACCGTGCCCGGTGAAAAATTCAGCCGCTCCGACATCATCCGCTCGCAGCGCCAAATCATCAACCTCGGCTACTTCAACCCGGAAAACCTCGGCATCAACACCCCCGTGAACCCACAGCGTGGCACGGTGGACATCGAGTACACGGTGGAAGAAAAGCCATCCGACCAGCTTGAACTTTCCGCAGGATGGGGTGGCAAGGGCAGGGGCGTCATCGGCACGCTCGGCGTGGCCTTCAACAACTTCTCCGCCCGCAATATTTTCAACAGAGACACTTGGAGCCCGCTCCCGCAAGGCGACGGCCAGCGCCTGTCGCTCCGGGCACAGACGAACGGACGGTTCTTCCAGTCCTACAACATCTCGTTCACCGAGCCTTGGCTTGGCGGCAAAAAACCGAACTCGCTCACGGTGGCCGGCTTCGTGTCCATTCTATCCAACGGATACAACCGGAACAGCGAGTTCTATGGGAAACTGACCAACGGTGGCATAACGGTCAGCCTCGGCACCCGCCTGAAAGTGCCGGACGACAACTTTGTGTCTTCCACGGCGCTCAACCTCCAAGTCATCAAGCTGCAAAACTACGTGTTCAGCAGCCGTGGCCTGTTCCGCACAGACGAGGGCGAAACGGTTTCCGAGGGCAATTTCCGCAACTTCAGCATCACACAAACCATCGCACGGACAACCATCAACAACCCGATTTTCCCACAGGAAGGCTCCAGGGTGCAGCTCTCCGTGCAGCTCACGCCACCTTACTCGCTGTTCAGCAACAAAGATTACGGCGACCTTGCACCCAGTGAGCGCTTCAAGTACCTCGAATACCACAAGTGGAAGGTGGCTGCCGAGTGGTACCAAACTTTGGTGGGCAAACTGGTTATAAAAGCCGACGCCAAGTTCGGCTTCCTCGGCACTTACAACGACGAAATCGGGATAGCCCCCTTCGAGCGCTTCCAGCTTGGTGGCGACGGCCTCAACAACCAGCAGTTTGGCTACTTCACCGGCACGGAAATCATCAGCAGCCGGGGCTACAAGCCAGGCGACTACGAAAACAACCAGTTCAAGGGCAGCACCACCGACATCAACGCCACGCCGCTCTACCAAAAAGTGACGCTGGAACTGCGCTACCCGCTTTCGCTCAACCCCAGTTCCACCATTTACGCCCACATGTTTGCCCAAGGCAGCAATGCTTGGCGCAAGGCACGTGACTACAACCCCTTCGACATGAAGCGCTCGGTTGGTGCGGGCCTTCGGGTGTTCCTGCCCATGTTCGGCGTGCTGGGCTTCGACTACGGCATTGGTTTCGACAAGGCCAGCGCTACCAACAAAATTGGGAGCCTTGCCACGTTCAACATAGTGCTTGGTTTTGAGCCGGAATAAAAATCAAATGGCTTCGCAATGAAAACGGGGATGTGGTGCTGCCGCCTCCCCGTTTTTTTATCTTCGCTGCGCAAATATTGTGGTCGCCCAATTTATTGGGCTGACCGTAAATGGCAAGATGGATGCTTGCTGTGCTTCGCAAATATTTGGCTATCAATGTCTTATCAAAAAATTACATCGAACTTCATACTGTTGCTGAAGAATCGGTCAGCCCAATAAATTTGGCGACCACATTGAACAAAACATGATAAAAACCGACATCTGCATCGTGGGGGCAGGCCCAGGCGGGGCGGCCACTGCCCTAAAACTCAGCCAACTCGGCATCCCCTCCGTACTGGTGGACAAGGCCGTTTTCCCCCGTGACAAAATCTGCGGCGACGCCATCAGTGGCAAGGCAGTTACCATCCTACGGCGCATTGACCCCGGCATCATCGAACGCTTTGAGGCGGCTACGGCGGAGCAGTCCAGTGTTTGGGGCATACGCTTCGGTGCCCCAAACGGCCAGCAGGTTGATGTGCCATTGCGGCCCGGTTACGACCCTGCCAACGATACCAAGGAGGGCTTCGTTTCCAAACGGATAGACTTCGATAACCGACTGGTGAATGAGGTGAAACTACGGGACAACATCGAACTGCACCAGGGCATTTCTATCGAAAAATACGAACGGACGACCGAAGGCTATCTGCTATCCAACGCCGACGGCAGCTTCCAGGTGCAGGCTCGGTTGCTCATCGTGGCAAATGGTGCCCATTCCGTTTTTTCCCGCCACCATGTGGGGTTTGAAAAGGATGAAAAACACCATGCTGGCGCTGTGCGAGCCTACTACCGCAACGTGACCGGGCTGCACCCGGACGGCTTCATTGAACTTCATTTTTTAAAGGAAATAAACCCTGGCTACTTCTGGGTATTTGGGCTGCCCGGCGGCTACGCCAATGTGGGGGTGGGCATGAGGAGCGACTTCGTCAGCCGCCGTCGTTACAATTTGTCCAAGGGGATGCAAGAAATCATCGCCAACCACCCTAAGTTCCGGGAGCGCTTCAAAAATGCGGAGTTGGTAGGCAAAATCACCGGCTACGGCCTGCCCCTCGGCTCGAAGCAGCGCCAACTTTCCGGCGACCACTTTATGCTCGTGGGCGATGCGGGTTACCTCATTGACCCACTCACCGGCGAGGGCATCGGCAATGCGATTTACAGCGGCAGCATCGCTGCCGAACAGGCGCAGCAGTGCCTTAAAAATGACGATTTTTCAGCAAAAACAATGAATGCCTACGACGTGCGGGTGGCCAGGGTACTCGGCACGGAAATGGAAACGAGCTACCGCATCCAGCAGATGATGGCCCGCCCTTGGCTGGTCAACTTTACGGCCAACCGTGTGGCCAGAAACCCAAATATCATCTACATGATCTCGCAGATGTACACCGATTTGGAAATGCGAAGAAAGGCGCTCAATCCGTTTTTTTGGATAAAATCGCTGAGGAAGCGTTGACGTGCGGCGATTGGCGATACGATTGTGCTTGTTTGCTAGACAGCTCAGAGTCTGCAAATTGCCCAGGTACTCAATCGTCAGTCGTAAATCGTAAATCGTAAAAAAAGCAGAGGCGTCATCCGAACTTGGGTTCAAATGACGCCTCTGCTTTTTTAATTTTTTCTTGCTTGAATGACGACTAATAGTCGTCATCTCCTCCACCGCTATCATCGGGGATGTCGTTGTAGCTGCTGTCGTCGTCGAAGGCATCCGACTGTTCTTTTCCGCCGCCTTTTTCGTAGTCGTCGTCGGCAGTATCGTCTTCGCTTGCGGCACCGCCGTCGTAGGCGTACTCCTTGTCGAAGTCGAAGTCGAGGTCGTCGTCGTCATCCACGTTGACGGGCTTGGCGGGCGACTTGGGCTTGCGGATAACCTTGGTGATGATCTTAGGCGTTGCCGGTGGCAATTTCTCCTTTTTCTCGGACTGTTCGAGCGGCACGGCTGCCTTCTCGGCTGTCTTTTTCGGTGCTTCGACGGCTTCTGCTTCTTTGGCCTCCACGCTTTTGGTGGCGGTTGGCACGGCGAGCAGGCGGCGCTTTTCAATGAGTTGGCCCGTCACCAAGCAAATGCCGTAGGATTTGTTGCGGATGCGGATAAGCGCATTTTCCAAATCCTGAACGTACTTGCGCTGGCGGATGGCCATGTTGTTCAAAAACTCGATATCGTTGTTGGTGCTGGAATCGTCCATCCAGTCACCGCCGTGGTCGTCGCCACTGTTTTCAGTGATTTCAAGTATCTGCTCTTGCAAATAGGAAAGCTCTTGCTTGGCAGTCTCCAGTTTTTTCTCAACGAGTACCCTGAACTCCTCTAGGTCGGAGTCATTGTAACGGGCTGTTGAGCTCATGTTTTGTGCTTCCATTTTTATCAAAAATTTCGTTTTCGGTAAACAGGGGTGCAAAATAAATGCAAATCTTTGAATTGATTTCAAAAAAAATCACATCTGTACCGTCTGTTGGTTGATTCGTTTAAAACTATGGTTTACCAATAAGTCACAGAGCTGGTTTTTGTTCAAACACGAGATGAAAATATCGAATTCAAGCTGTGAGCGAAAGGCAGTGCAAGTTTCATCCAAAAAATCCAAACTCGCAACTCCAAACCCACAACATCAATATCTACCAGTGAAGAAAATGAAGCTGGGCTTTCCCCAGTGTGTTCAATTCCAGCGCCGGTGCTGGCACCTTCAGGAAGTTCAGTGCCCGGAGCGATAGTTTGACCCAGCGGTGCCGGGTCGGTATTTTTGTCCAGTCCACGTCGAGCGACAAGTAGTACTGCCGATAGCGTGGGTAACGGTCGGGGTCGAGTTCAAAAACAACACCGTCTTCTGTTTCCCATTTGTTTTCGAAGCCACCGTAAATATTGCCTGCGCCGTAGCCCACCGCAACGTTGAGCCAAGTCGGAAATTTCGATTCGTTTTTGTTGGGTAAAAACGAGTGGACATTCACCGATGCCCAAGTCGTCAGGGCGTTGTAGTCCTTTAGTAGTACGTGGAAGAAGGTGGTGCCGTACAAACCAGCGGCACGGTCGTTGAGGTTGGTCACGGTGGTGCCGTCCTTGGAGTAGAGCAGCTCCTTCGAGTACCCCGGCCTGATGCCAGAGACTTTCATCTGGATGCGCTGCTCCTGCCACAACATTTCCTGCCCGACAAACAGCCCGGCCCCCATTGAATTGAAGGCCATGTCTGCAAAGGAAAAGCCCCATTCATCCGAAAAGCCATCCATCACCTCAAAGGTGGCCATGATGCCCATGCCCACGCCGACGGAGGTCCACATTGCACTGCGGCGGTTCATCCCGGTCCAGCGGGCACCCTCGAAGGCGTAGTTGCAGCCGGTCCAGGTGGAGAAAAAATGACCCGATTTGTCCATGTGGTTCCACTCTCCCCAGTCGTTGAAGGTATGGAACTTGGTGAGGGGATAATCCTTGTACCAAGCGTTCCAAAGAGCGACGGAGAGGCCGGAGTACACGGCTGCGCCTGTGCCGGTCACTGCCCAAAAGCGTTTTTTGTCGAAGTTGGCGGCAGGTTCGAGGGAGAGGAATTTAACGGTTGTAGGCAGGGAGTCGGCCTGTGGTATTTGCGAAAACCCAGTGGCGCTAAAGCAGCAAAAAAATAGGGTGGCAATCAAGGCTGCCATTCCAAAAACGGTATTCAGGTATTTTCGTGACATCCAATTTTTTTTAAAAAAACGCTGCTCCCGCAACGAACTACTCCACCACCAACTCATCCACAAACAACCATGCCTCGTGCCCCGCTCCCTGCTGTCCAGCAGGGATGACGCCGAAGCGCTTCACCGTCACCTTCATGTCAATGCCTTTTTTGATGGTCAAAGGAACCTCCACGCCGATGACCTTTGATTCACCGTCGGGTACGGTGACCCGGCCTGCTTCCTTGTAAGTTTTGCCATCGTCGGATACGGCAATGATGACCTCCTTTGGCGGATACACCCACTGGCCCTTCCCGTTGTAAAACCGCAGTTTTACCTTTGAAAAATCCCACGGCTCACCGTAGCGCAGCACCGCCTCGAAGTCCTTGCCCTCGAAGCCGAGCCACTCCGTGCCGCCGTAACGCTCGGTGGGGCCAACCACACCATTGATGACGCTGCCGGGGCCGTTGCCACTGTACTTTTCGGCAGGGGCTTCGGTGAGCAGGATGACCTTGTTCGTGGCTTTGTGCAGGTCAAATTTTACGGAGGCGCTGTTGCCGACAGGCTTGCCGTCCATGAAACCTTGCGCCCTTACTTCGCAACTTTTGTCTATGTGGAATGGAGCGGTGTAGGCAATGCTTGCCATTGTCGGCTCGGCACCATCTTGGGTGTAGCGGAGGTCGAGGCCGTCCATTTTAGGGGAAAGTCCCAGTTCCACGCCCATGCCATCGCCAGATTTTACGCTCGTTTTTACATCATAAATTTTCACGGCTGCGTTTACTCCCATTGCCTGCAAACGCTTCAGGTGAGGTGCCAAGCGCCCAACGAAGTCGTCATAGTTCCGGGAATTTTGTGGTGACCACGCAATTTCGGCGATGGCGCAGGCACGGGGGTAGGCCATGTACTCCAGCTTGGCCAGGTCCGGGATGTACTCCGTCCATAGGTTGGCCTGCACGCCTAGGATGTGCTTTTGCTGCTCCGGCGTTAGGTCGGTGGGGTCGGGGTTGTAGCTGTACACCTTGTCCAGTGGCAGATAGCCGCCGATGGCCAGCGGCTCGTCGGAGCTTTGCGACTGGTAGTAGTCGAGGTAGCAGAAGTCGGTGGGGGTCATGATCACGTCGTGGCCCTGTTTTGCCGCCGCAATGCCGCCATCCGTGCCACGCCAGCTCATCACGGTGGCGTTGGGGGCGAGGCCGCCCTCTAGAATCTCGTCCCATCCGATGATGCTGCGGCCCTTTGAGTTCAGGAACTTTTCCATCCGCTGGATGAAATAGCTTTGGAGGCCGTGCTCGTCCTTGAGCTTTTTTTCAGCAATCAAATCCGAGCAGAACTTGCTTTTTTCCCAAGCCGTCTTCGGGCATTCGTCGCCGCCGATGTGGATGTATTCCGAAGGAAAAATGGCCATGACTTCCGTCAGCACGTCTTCCAGGAACTTGAACGTCACTTCTTTTGGGCAAAAAACATTGTCGTAAATGCCCCATTTCGTGCCCACTTCGGCGGGTTGGCCAGAACAGCCCAGCTCCGGGTAAGCCGCAATGGCGGCGAGTGCGTGCCCCGGCATTTCGATTTCCGGGATGACCGTGATGAAGCGCTCGGCGGCGTAGCGCACGATTTCCCGTGCCTCATCTTGGGTATAAAAACCGCAGTATTCCTTGCCGTCGTAATGCTGTGGGTTGTCGTTGTAGTGCCCGGCCATCGTCTCCTTGCGGCAAGCCGCCACAGTTCGCAGTTTGGGATATTTCTTGATTTCGAGGCGCCAGCCCTGGTCTTCGGTGAGGTGCCAGTGGAAGCGGTTCATCTTGTGCAGCGCCATGAGGTCAATGTATTTTTTCACGTCGTTTACCCCAAAAAAATGGCGCCCCACATCTAGCATCATGCCCCGATGAACGTAGCGTGGGGCATCGGTTATTTCGACGCAAGGGATTGACAATGAGGGCATTGCACCCTTCTCAGCATCGGCGGGCATGAGCTGCCGCAATGTTTGCACTGCGTAAAAAGCGCCTGCACCCGTCTTGGCCTTGATGGTCACTTCGTAAGGCGTCACGAGGAGCGAGTAGCCCTCGTCGTTGGCGATGCTGGGGTCGAGTTGGAACAGAAAGGCGTCCTTGCCCTCGTCGCCTTCTGCTGGCGCAATGGTGATGCCCGTAGCTTTTATCAGCAGCGAAGCGAGGTGTGCGGCAGCGGTTTTAAGCCCTTCGTCGGGGGAGGCGAGCAGGATTTTGGTGTCGCCGGTGATTTTGAACTCGCCCTGCTTTGCCGTCAGGCTCACTGGCTGCGGGATGATGTGGTAGCGGTCGGCGTCGCTTCCAATATTGGCAGCATTTTCGGGAGCCGGGCTTTCGTTTTTGCAAGCGGAAAAAAAGAGGAAGAGTAGGAGGATTGAAGTTGAAAACAGTTTTTTCATGTTGAAGTTGGTGGTTCGTATTTGATTGGTTGTCAGTCTTTTTTACGTTGCTGGAGGTGCTTCACATCCCAAAGGTCTTTTTCCCGGCCTGCCCTGATTTTCAGTTCAATCAGCGTGTCCAAATCAACCACGAATAGCGGGATGCCAGCGAAATCTACTTCCGTCTTACGGGAATATGCCTCCTCGAATGTGATGAACGAGGAGTATTTGGGCATCATTTCGATGGGAAACCTTTCATCAAGGTATATTGTCAACTTGCCCAGAGCTTTGTATGACTGAAGGGCGGCCTCAACATCTTCAGGCGCATAATCTATGGCAACCAAGGCCGACTTCAAGGCCAACATGTTTTCCTCTGAATTGTCTACCCAAATGTCCATGTCCCCGGTCGTTCTCTGAACACCGTAAATTACGACAGCAAAACCACCAACCACAAGGTATCGAACCTTCGACTGGTTCATGGATAAGATGAACGATTCATAACTTTCAGGAAGTGTGACCATTTCTTTTCAATAAGATGACTGAATTCGGATCAGCAGTTTTGGGTTTTGCTCCGAGTGCCCAACGCACGGCAAGTAATGCAAAAAAATTCTCTACACGTTGCGCAGGTGTCAGGCTCAGAAAGAACGCCTGGCCATCTGCCTCCATTTCTTCAAACGAGTCGAATGTTTTCCAAACCAATTTCTTGCTCATTTTGCAAATTGTTTTTAGTGCCAGCGAAATTACATTTTTACAACGGATAAAACATCGGCACCAGCATCATAATCGCCGCGAACAGCAGCACCGTGGCCAAGATGCCCACCTTGAAGAAGTCCGCAAATTTGTACCGTCCCGGCCCATACACGAGGATGCAGCTCGGCTCGAACGGCGTGATGAGCGACACCGAAGCGCCCAGCATCACGCCCAGGGCAAACGAAATGGGGTTGGCGCCAAGTGCCCCCGCCGATTCCAGCGCTACGGGCAGCACCACCAGCGCTGCCGCCGCATTGGACATGGGCTGCGTGAGCAGCATCGTGAGCAGCACGTAGGCAGCCAGCACCGCCAACGGCCCCATGCCACCGAACAGGGAGTTGATGTTTTCCGCCAGGAACTCAGCTGCGCCCGTCTTTTGCAGCGCCACCCCAAACGACGACATGCCGCCGATGAGCACCAGCAGGTTCCACTCTATTTTTTCATAAGCCTCGTCCGGTTTGATGCACTTGAACGCCACGCACAGGAAGGCCGCCAGCATGAACGCCACCGACAGCGGGATGACCTCGAAGGTGCCCAATATTATCGCTCCGATGAAAAAACTGACTGACAGCGCCGCATTTCTGCTGCTTTTGCTCGGCTCGTAGGTGTGCTCCTGCAACACGACGAAGTCGCTGAACGACTGGCGGAAGCGGATAGTCTCCACCGGGCCTTGTACCAAAAGGCGGTCGCCCGACTTGATTTCCGTGGCGCCTATTTTCTCCGACAACGTATGTCCCTCCCGGTTAATGGCCATGACCGTCAGGCCAAAGCGGCGCTTGAATTCCGCTTCTTTCACCGTCAGCCCCACGAAGTCGTTGGTGGGGAGGATGAGGATTTCGGCAATCTGGATGTCGTCTGACACGAGGTCGTCGGTGGCTTTGGCGTCGGCGAGGATGTCAATGCCATTGGCGTCTTTCACCTTCAACAGTTCGGCGATGCTGCCCTCCACGAGCAGGATGTCATTGGCTTGAACCACCGAATCGGCATCGGCGATGGAGTTGCGCTTGTCTCGGATGATGTTTAGCACACGCAACCCGATTCGACTGACGACGGTGTTGCGGATTTTGCGGCCCACCAGCGAGGAGTTTTTTTTCACCAGTATTTCGGTGAAATATTGCTGTTGCTGCAAGTCTTGCATCATGTCCACTTCCTTGTAATCGGGCAGCAACTTCATGCCGATGGTGGCGAGGAACAGGATGCCGATGACGCAAAGCACAACGCCGATGATGGTAAAATCAAACATGCCAAATGGGGGGAGGCCATGCTTGCCGAGGTAGGCGTTCACGGCGATGTTGGTGGAGGTGCCAATGACGGTGCAGGTGCCGCCCAGGATGGAGGCAAAGGCCACGGGCATGAGCAGCTTCGACGGGCTGATTTTTAGCCTGCGCGCCAGCCCGACCACAGGTGCCACGTACATGGCCGTCACGGTCGTATTGTTCATGAAAGCCGAAGTGAAACTGACGGAGGCCATGAGAATGGTTGGGAGGGATTTTACCCGGTTGCTGGTTAGGGCGAACAATTTATGGCCGAGTAGGTCGAGCACCCCCGCCTTTTGCATCGCGGCACCCACCACAAAGATGGAGGCGAGCATGATGATGAAATCGCTCCCGAACCCCGAAAATGCCTCGGTCGGCGTGAGGATGCCCAGCGACGTAAGCACCAGTAGCAGCCCGATGGTGATGACGTCCACGGAAATTTTGTCCGTGGCAAAGAGCACGACGGCGACAACGAGCAAGCCTAAGACCAGTGTAATTTCCATCGGTTGGAGTGGGTTTTAGGCAAAGGTATAAAAATGGCGTAGCGCAAAACGCTAGAACCTTTTTCAACTTCGGTTTGACCTGTTTCACCGACTATATTTGCCACCACCGCCGGATTGCGCCAGCTTTGTTCCATCAATCCGAAATCATAATTTGGGTTGAACTTCACAATTAAAAACCTGACGACATGAAAAAGAGCTTAAAATTCGCAACCATCGCCCTTGCGGGCCTACTTGGTATTTTGTTGAACGGGTGCATCCCATCCATTTACCCACTTTACACAGCAGACAAATTGGTGATGCTGACTGGCCTGCCCGGCAAATGGCAACAGGACAAAGGCCAAGCGCCTCAAAACGGAGACACGAAAAAGCCAGAAACTTGGACTTTTAGGCAGGGCGAGGGCAAAAACTACTTACTGATTCACGAAGATGAGGATGGCTATTTTGCCGCATTCGATGTGCATGTGGTGAAGTTGGGGGACCATTATTTCATGGACTTTTATCCGGATGACATGCCCGATGAAAAAACTACTGGAATTGGGAGCATGTTGGGAAATCCGCAGGAACTCAACAGCTTCATGAAGATTCATCTGCTCGCCGTGCATACCTTTGCCAAGGTGGAGTTGTCGGGCAATGTGCTGAAAATCAGCATGTTCGACCCGGAGTTTTTGGAAAAACTGCTGGAGCGCCAGCAAATCCGAATCAAGCACGAAAAAACGGAGGGCGGGTACGTTTTGACGGCATCTTCGGAAGATTTACAGAAATTTGTGGGGAAGTATGCCACGGAAAAATCGGCATTCCTCGACGACCCCGTGGTGCTGAATTTGAAAAAGTAAAACGATGCCAGCATTCAATTTGATTAAGAAAATTGCCCGGAACCGCATGTTGCAACATGTGCTGTTCTGGGCACTCTCTTTTTATGTATTGATGCGGCTGTTTGCCTATTCGGATGAGGTGGCTACCGTGGACATTATTTATACCTTCCTGTTTCATTTTAGCATTTGGTTGGCCGTATATGTTAACCTAAACGTGTTAATTCCTGCGTATTTAAAAGCCAGAAAATATGGGCTGTATTTTTTGTTGCTCACCATAATCACCATTTTGTCAATTGGGCTTAACTTATTGACTTTCAATTATTTATCTGACCTGTTATTTCCCGGTTATTATTTTATTGCTTATTATGGTTTTTGGGAAATATCGGAGTTTATCATCGCCTATATTGTCATAACTTCATTGATAAAATTATCAAAAGGCTGGTTCCGGTATTGGGAAATGCAGGAGAAATTAAGGCGGCTGGAACAGGAAAAATCAGCGGCAGAACTGAGCGCCCTTAAATCGCAGGTGAATCCCCATTTCCTGTTCAACAGCCTCAATAATTTATACTCGCTGGCACTCGACAAGGATGAGCGAACACCGGGCATTATCCTCCGCCTCTCGCAAACCATGCGCTACCTGCTGTACGAATCCAACGCTGATTTCGTGCCACTGGAAAAGGAAATCGAGCACCTGACGAATTACGTGGAAATGCAACGGCTGCGGGTAGGCGAAAAAGCCCAAATCAGCTTCGAAGTGGCGGGCAACCCCACCGACAAGCAGGTGGCTCCGCTTCTATTCCTGCCGCTTGTGGAGAACGGCTTCAAGCATGGTATCAAAGGCGAAACGGAAGGCGCATTCATCAAAATCCTGTTGCAAATCCTTGACAATCAATTGGTTTTAAAAACGGAGAACAACAAGGGAACCGTAGACGACGTGGAGAAAGGTCAGTACAGCGGGGGCGTCGGCCTACAAAACCTGCGGCGGCGGCTCGACCTGCTCTACCCCGGCAAGCATCACCTCGAAATCACGGACGGAATCAATACCTTCACGGTTGTACTAAAAATAAACTAATGTAGCCGCCAAACTTGTTTGGCTGGCTAAAGTGGATTCATTTTATTACCGTCAAAAAATAAGCTCCCGATTTAAGCCAGCCAAACAAGTTTGGCGGCTACGGTGAAAAATTGACCTCGCATGAAACTACGTAGCATCGCCGTGGATGACGAGCCGCTTTCGCTCAAAATCATCGAGAAATACGCCGCCGATCTGCCCCAACTCGACTTGCTGGCCACCTGCGGCAATGCCTTCGAGGCGATGGAGGAACTGCGCCGCAATCCGATTGATTTAATGTTCCTCGACATCAACATGCCCAAGCTGTCGGGCATCAGCTTGTTGAAATCATTGGAAAAGCAGCCGCTGGTCATTTTCACCACGGCCTACCCGGAATATGCCGTGGAGGGCTTCGAGCTGGAGGCGGTGGACTACCTGCTGAAACCCTTTTCGCTGGAGCGTTTCATCAAGGCGGTGAACCGGGCGGCGGACAGGCTGGCCGCTTCCACCACCCCAGTGCCACCTCGCCCGGAATCCCTCATGGTGAAGGCCGACAAAAAACTGTACAAGGTTGATTTTCAGGATATTAGCTACTTCGAAGCATACGGAGATTACGTGAAGATTTTCACCAAAGACAAGATGCTGCTCACCAAAGAACGCCTCAACACGGTGGAACAACAACTGCCACCAGCGCAGTTTTTCCGCATCCACCGCTCGTACATCGTTGCCTTGTCTGCCATTGAATTTATCGAAGGAAACACGGTGAAAGTGGGAAAGGAAAAACTGCCCATCAGCGAGAATTTGAAGGAGGCGCTGATTGACAGCTTGCGCAAGCGTTCCTGACAGGCCCGCCGACAAGTGCTATCTTTGCGAAAACAGGATAATCCTACATTTATGCCTGTAAAACGGAATCAGAAATTATGAAATGGAATTTCCTGTCCTGCTTACTTTTACCGCTGGCTCTTTTTTCCCAAACGCCTTTCCCTGCCTTGCCGCCCGTTTTTCAAGATGACCTGATACCACGGATGGACATCCTCTTGCCACCTGATTCGCTCGCCCTTATGCTGGTTCCCGGCAGTGAATACCATTGGCACGCAAGTTTTATCTTCGACAATGGCCAAATCAAGGATACGTTGGAAAACGTCGGGGTGAAAATCCGGGGCAACACCTCCGTTGGCGCAGCCAAAAAATCCTTTCGTGTATCTTTCAACACGTATGAACCGGGCCGAAAATGGTACGACCTGGAAAAACTCAACCTCAACGGCAGCCACAACGACCCGGTGGTGGCTCGTGCCAAAATCAGTTGGGATTTGCTGCGCTGGATGGGCATACCCGGCCCGAGATCCAACCACATAAAACTCTACATCAACGGTAACTACTTTGGCCTGTACATCAATGTGGAACATGTGGACGAGGAGTTCGTCCAACTGCGGTACGGCAACAACGACGGCAACCTTTACAAATGCCTTTGGCCTGCCGACCTTGCCTACAAAGGCGGCGACCCCGACCTTTACAAACAGGAATACGGAGGCCGCCGGGCCTACGAATTGGTCACCAATGAAATCAACGACGACTACACCGATATTGCCCATTTCATTGATGTGCTCAACAACACGCCCATCGCCGATATGCCCTGCGAACTGGAGAAAGTATTCAACGTGGACAGCTACCTGAAGGCCATTGCCTTTGACATCCTCGACGGCAACTGGGACGGCCCTATCTACAACAAGAACAATTTTTACCTCTACCACAACCTGGCGACCGATAAGTTCGAGTACATTCCTTATGACCTCGATAACACCCTCGGCATTGACTGGTTGAGCGTGGACTGGGTCACCCGCAACATCTATACTTGGGCGCCCAGCACGGAGCCACGGCCCATTTACAAGCGGTTGATGGCCGTCCCGGAATACAAGGACCGGTTCAGTTTTTACATGAACGATTACCTACTAACGGTCTTTCATCCCGACTCCATTTTTCCCTATTTGGACAACTTGAGGGCGCTAATTTCGGCGGCTGCGCAAACCGACCCCTATCGCCCGCTCGACTACGGATTTACCTTCGATGATTTTGAAGACGGCTGGGACAGCGCCCTGCCTTGGTTCCAAACCCCGACTGGCGTCAAACCCTTCATCCAAGGCCGTTGGCAAACTGCCAGCCAGCAATTGTTGATGGGGGATATTTCGCCCATCATCCACCAGGTCAGCCATGCATTTTGGCCGTCAGCGATGGGCGTCCAAATCAATGCCTCGGCCACCGACGACAACCTCACCGCTGGCATGGAGGTCTGTTACCGCTGGAACGGGCAATCCCAAACCTGCCTCGAACTCTTCGACGATGGCCAACATGCCGACGGTGTCGCTGGCGACGGCAGCTATGGCAACAGCCTCGATTTTACAGGGCAAACCGGGGAGTTCGAGTACTTCGTGCGGGCGACCGACAACGTCGGGCAGCAAAGCCGCCAGCCCATTTGTGATTGGAGAACGGTGTATGTTGGAGATGCCGTGGCACCGCTCGTCCTCAATGAATTCATGGCCAGCAACTCCGGCACCTACCCCGATGGCGCTGGCGAATTTGAGGACTGGATTGAGGTTTACAACCCAAGCAATGCCCCGTTGTCCCTCAAAGACTTCTACCTCACAGACAATGAAGACCTGCCCGGCAAGTGGAAAATGCCGAATGTTTACATCCCAACCCAAGGCTACACTGTTTTTTGGGCAGACAGCGATGAGTCGCAGGGCAGCTTGCACACCAATTTCAAGCTAAGTGCCGAAGGCGAATACTTGGCTATTTATGAAAAAAGGGGCGATGGCTTCACGCTGGTGGACAGCTATACTTTTGGAGAACAAGCCCCCGACCAAGCCACGGGCCGCCTGCCCAACGGCACTGGTGATTTCCAGCCAGTGTCTCCGACGCCGGGCGCAAACAACCAGCCGTTTACGCCAGTTCGGGAGGTCGGCTTCGCCGATTTTGGCATCAGAATTTCGCCAAATCCAGCGGCCAACCAATTGAGTATCACCGTTGAATCGGAAGCAGAAAACATCTCGGAACTGGAACTGTTGGACGCAAGTGGCAAACTGCATTTTTACAAAACAGGCATGCAAAGTCCGACAATCGAATTGGAGATTGAACCGACGTTATCCGGCTTGTATTTTTTGAAGATAAAAACCTCGGCGGGGCGGGTGGTATGGAAGCGGGTAGTGCTGTTGTAGGCGATTATTCCATGCAACAATCTCAAGTCGGTCTTGTCATTTTCTCAAACAAAAACAGCAAGTCAAAGCAAACGAAAATACATAATCATGCTAAAAAAACTCATCCTCCCCGCCTTTCTCCTCCTCCATTTTTCCACCCAAGCCCAAACCGTTGAAGACGAGCAAGCCGCCGTCATCGCCACTATCCAGCGCATGTTCGATGCGATGCGGGCAGGCGACAGCGCCGCCGTCCGCTCCGTGTTCGACCCAACGGCACGGCTGCAAACGCCATTTACAAACAAAGAAGGCAAGCCGATGCTCGTCAATGAGACAGTTGGCGAATTTGCAGTGGCGGTTGGCACCCCGCACACGGAGGTCTGGGACGAGCGAATCTGGAGCTACGACGTGCAGGTGGATGGCCGCCTCGCCACCGCTTGGACGGAATATACTTTTTACTTGGACGGAAAAATGCTGCACTGTGGCGTCAATGCCTTCCAACTTTTCAAAGGTGAAAACGGCTGGAAAATCACCCAAATCACCGACACCCGCCGCAAGAACAATTGCCAAACTGAAGCCAACTCCGACCTCGCCTCCATCAACAAACTCATGGACGACTGGCACCATGCCGCCGCCGTTGCTGACGAGGAAAAGTTCTTCGGGAGCATGACCGCCGACGGAATTTACCTCGGCACCGACGCCAGCGAGCGCTGGCTGCGGGACGAAATGAAGGAGTGGTCGAAGAAATTTTTCGAGCGGGATACTGCTTGGGCATTCACTGCACACGACCGTCAGGTTTATTTTTCGGCCAACGGCCAAATGGCGTGGTTCGAGGAACTGTTAGACACTTGGATGGGGCCGTGCCGGGGCAGCGGGGTGCTGCAAAAGACCAATGAAGGCTGGAAAATCTGCCACTACAACCTCGCCGTGGCGGTCGCAAATGACGTCGTCAACGACTACATCAAATTGTTGCCGAAGAAAAAATAGGAGTTGACTTGCATGGATGCTTTGACGAGAAACGTCGTTGGGTTTGTGGCGAGCCTACCGACGTTTTTTATGGATG
>CAZDSU010000016.1:0-101848 GCA_964508135.1 uncultured Saprospiraceae bacterium | reverse complement strand
CTGGCCCTAAAGGCCGGGAGAGTAGGTCGCTGCCAACCCTTTTTTTTATTTTGAACAGCCCGATGGATAGCTTTCCATCGGGCTGTTCTTGTTTAGTTTAAGTCGTAACGGCGCAATCCGAAGAATATGAAAAAAGATACCAGTCTGATTCTAAGGCTTGAACTGATTTGGTGGGTAATTACTGCCATTTTGTTGGTGGCTTTGATTTATCCAATATACTCAAACAGCCAAAACTTCCCTTTTTTTACCGCCAACACTGTTTTCATATTGGTGTTCATTACGCTAACCCGGCACATTTTTCTGCTAAAACATACACTCTTGCGACATCTACAATGGGCGAAAGTGGCTTTGTTGGTGCTTTGTATTCCCTTGTTTATTTACATCATTCGAGAATTGCACACATTTGAAACATTTGCTGACGAAATTGGAATCCAATCGTTGTTCGTTCAACTACCCGAAAAAAGCCAGAGTAGGATGGTGGAGTACACCAAGGCCGAATTCCTTTTCTTTGGAATCGGAAGTCTCATAAGTGTAGTGATTTTTCCCTTTAGAATGCTTATTTCATTCTGGCGAACCCATAATTTGGGTACTACTTAATCCTTCTTTTTCTACGAAATCATCACTCGCTTTGCCCATTCCGAGTGCCAGCAACACTTGTCCAAGTAGGTACGTAACCATGATGGCAACACCACTCAAAGTTTCACCCATGTCAGGGTACTTGAACTTCTTCATCGCAATGATGAGGTCTGATAAAACGAACAAAGCAGCTCCAAAAAAAAGCATTTTTGAAACAGTAGTATCAACCCTTTTTCGCATATTGAAGCTAAAAGCAAACATTGTCACGATTACGCTAGCATAAATAGCAACAGGAACTAGAAAAGCGCCAAGGCTATTCCAAAGTACACAAAGCAAACTCGTCAGTATTATCAGAAAGGGAAGAGCCATCCATTTATTGACCCAGATAATTCCAGATTTGAAGTTGGGGAATTTGAAAAACGCAGCAATATAGCAGAGGTGTGCAAGCAGAAAACTTCCAAGTCCAAGCAGAAAGTATATCTCTCCTTTCATCTTCACAAACATCAATAGCGTATCTCCCAGAACTGAAAAAACCAACCCAATCAAAAAAAAGCGGGAAAATAGATACCAATTTCCCCTAGTCCGAAAGTAAAACCAAAGTGCAAGGCAGCTTATCAAGAGTGGTTTCGTTGCAAAATTTAGCAACTCCACCCCAGAACCAACTGCAATGATATTGGCAAAAGAGAGAATGGCAAACATTACCAGCAACTGTTGGGGAAAGTTTTTCATCGCTACAAAAAATTGATAATCAATTTATTAGGAAGGTCTTTTGTCCAACTCATCTTCAATTTTTGTGATGATGGCAATTGCATTTTCATAGGTAGATTGCATGGAGGTTTGATTGTCCATACCAGCAAACAATGCGACCTCGCAGGTTTGGAGCACTTTCAGAAATTCTTCAACAGTATTTGGATTTATCTGAAGCGACGAGAGTGTCTCCCGTACATTTTCCTTTGAAAATTGGGAGAGTGGTAACCCGGTTTTATCACAGAAATAGCCGAGGTAAGCCTTGGAAACTTCATCATAAAACGCTCGACTTTTATTTTCCAGTAGCTGTTGCTGGGCAGTAGCTAATCGCTTCTGGGCTTCCCGACCCGCCAACCTGACCTTGAGGATACCTGGGTCAATGGCTGCCAGGTTCTGTTGTTTTTTCTTGTAAAAAAGTAAAAATGCAAATGCCACGACCGGTAGAGCTGCAAGCAGGTAAAATAAAATGGAGCCTACAAAGCCCTCAGAAGTGCGGGTAAACTTGGCCGTTGATTTTATCGGTAAAATGTCGTTGAGTCCAATTACTCCTGGCAAATCGGCTGTTCCAGTAGGTTTGCCGGTGCCGGATTTTACTTGCAACGAAAATGGCCCGACCGGAAAGTCAACGTAGCTGTTTTTTTCCGTACTAAAATAGCTCACCTTCGGTGTGATGGAGTACTGACCAGGAAATTTCGGTAAAACCAAGTACTCAAACCGCTTTTCACTGACAATTTCGCCCCGAATCTCATCGCTTTTGTCGCTCACGACTTTTGGGGGATACACCTCGAATGAATCCGACAGAACAAGTGCTGGAGCCTGCACACGCTTCGTATCGCCATTGCCCTTGAGCAACAAGCTTACTGTAATGGCATCGTCGGTAGTGGCCGTTTTGCGATCAATGCCAGCTTGCAGTTCATACGACCCGACAGCTCCACAAAACCCATCTTTGGCGCCATCTGGCAGTGGAGACACGTTAATCGTAATGGCATCCGTAGTGAAGAATACTGGCTTTAGACTGCGGTTAAAGAAAAATCCCGTCTTGCTATTCTCATCTACCACCGCCAGTTGAATCCTGAAAGGTTCAACCGTAAGCTTGCCAGTTTTTTGGGGGAAAAGGGCGATACGGCGCAGCACTTTCGTAGCGTACTGCCGCCCGTTGAGCACTTCCTGCACCGTATTTGAACTAAATCGTCGGAGTTCAAGCGCATAAAACCCGTCATAATTTGGGTCTTCGGGTATGTCGTAGCCTTCGATGCCGACCGTGGTGTAAAGCTTGAAATCCAGCAAAACCTGCTCTCCAACGTAGGCTTGTTTCTTGTTGGGTTCTATCCGCACAAAAAACTGCTCGCCTGACCCCGCACCTTGCTTTGTCGTTCCCTTTGCCACTTCTACTTCTATCGGATTCGAGCGCATCAACCTCCCGTCAGCCTTTACCGAGGCGCTGCCAATCGTGAATTTGCCAATTTTGGTGGGTTGCAAAGTATAGCTAAAACCCATTGACCGGGTCACGTTTCCATTGACGATTTGCATGTTGGACGAGGTGTTCGGACCGGCCAACACTACAAAATCCTTGAAACTTGGGGGCGCAAACTGAGTGCCGTTCGCATTTTTCAAACTGAACGTCACATCAAAATACCCGTTGACCACCACTTGCCGAGCATCGGTCACCGCCTCGAAGGTGATTTCGTTTTGGCCATAGGCCACAATACTGGCCAACCAATAGCCAACAATCAAACTTAGTTTTCGTAAAATATTTATAATCAATGCTTTATGTGGCACGCCGTGGAATATTTTAAGGTCAATTTTACACATAATTCAAGTAATATCGTCCGGTTTTTTGTACGCAAAAAGGCAACCTGATCTGTTGTGACTGACAAATTGACTGCTTTTTCCCAATGGCAAACATATTGATAAAGTGCGGGGTTGAACCATGTTTAAAAAATTCAGAAAAATGACCAGCAAAGACAAAACTGCCGAAGAGCAGCAGGAAGCGATATTGGATCAAATGGAACCAGGAACCGACGAACAGCCTGAAACTGGGTTCAATGACCCAGAAGACGGGCAAGTTGCTGATAACCAGTCAGATAGCGTAGAACTCCAACAGCAGTTGGAGGAGATGAAGGACAAATACATGCGCATGGTCGCAGAGTTCGACAACTACAAAAAGCGCTCAATCCGGGAAAAACTTGATTTCATGAAATCGGCGGCACAGGACACCCTGTCAGCACTTTTGCCCGTTTTGGACGATTTTGACAGGGCCAAAAAATTTGCCGAAGGCAAAGAAAACGCTGCCTGGGACACGGGCGTTGACCTCGTTTACCAAAAACTCTACACCGTGGTCCGCAACAAAGGTTTGGAGCCAATGGATGCCACTGGCGAAGCATTCGACCCCGAACTGCACGAGGCCATCACCGAAATTCCCGCTCCAACGGAAGAAATGAAGGGCAAAGTGGTGGACACCGTGGAAAAAGGCTACCGCCTCAACGATAAAATCATCCGCCACGCAAAAGTTGTGGTTGGAAAATAGGAGGGTTCGGGACAGTGAATGTTCCGAGGGGCGAAGCGATGCTGTGAACCCTTGAACGCTCAAGCTCTCAAACACTCAAACCCTCATCAAAATGGCAAAAAGAGATTATTATGAAGTGCTCGGTGTGGCCAAAAGCGCTGATGCCGACACCATAAAAAAGGCGTACCGCAAAAAAGCGCTCGAATTTCACCCGGATCGCAATCCGGGTGACAAGGCTGCCGAGGATAAATTCAAAGAGGCTGCCGAGGCTTATGAAATGTTGAGCAACCCCGACAAAAAAGCCAAGTACGACCGATACGGTCATGCGGGCGTTGACCCTAACATGGGCGGTGGCGGCTTCCGAGGTGGTGGCCCAGGCGGCATGACGATGGAAGATATCTTCTCCCAGTTCGGCGACATTTTCGGAGGCGGAGGCGGTGGTGGAAGCCCCTTCGACGAATTCTTCCGGGGCGGCCAGCAGCGGGGCGGCGGCGGTAGGCCGCAAGGCCAACGTGGCAGCAACCTCCGAATAAAAGTCAAATTGACGCTCGAAGAAATCGCCACAGGCGTTTCCAAAAAAATAAAGGTCAACAAGCAGGTACACTGCCAGACCTGCGGCGGCAGCGGTGCCAAGGACAAAAGCTCCGTGCAGACCTGCGGCACGTGCCGTGGCTCCGGTTACGTGCGCCAAGTGCGCAGCACTTTCCTCGGTCAGATGCAGACCACGACGACCTGCCCAACTTGTCAAGGCTCCGGCGAAACCATCACCGCTAACTGCCCGACCTGCAAAGGCGACGGGCGCACCTACGCCGAAGAAACCATTGACATCAACATCCCCGCTGGTGTTTCGGAGGGGATGCAGCTCTCGCTGGGCGGCAAAGGCAACGCTGGCGCAAAGGGCGGCCCCAACGGCGACCTGCTCATCAACATCGAAGAGATAACGCACGAGCACCTGCAACGGGATGGACTGAACATCATTCACGACCTCCACCTCAATTTCGTGGATGCGGCGTTGGGCACCTCGGTAGAGGTGCCGACAATAGAAGGTCCGGTCAAAATAAAAGTGCCCGAAGGCACGCAGGCTGGTAAGATTTTCAGGCTGAAGGGCAAGGGATTGCCCTCCGTACAGAGCTATGACCGGGGCGACCAGCTCATCCAGGTCAACGTCTGGACGCCGAAGAAACTAACGGACGAAGAGCGTAAAATCCTCGAAAAACTGCGGCTGTCTCCGAACTTCAAACCAGCACCCGAAAAGGGCGAGCGTGGGTTTTTCGATAAAATGAAGGATTATTTTTCGTGAATCTTGGTTCAAGGAAAACAGCACGGGCAATCCCAATATTGGGGTTGCCCGTTTTTTATGCCCTGATGTTTTAATTTCAATAGTATAGTTTTTACATTTGTAATATTATCTATTAAAAAATTTTTCACGAATGAAATTCCAAGCTTACACTTTTCTTTTTTCTGCCATTTTAATGTCTTTGATGTCCTGCGCTTCCTCCTATCGGCCTATTCAGCCTGAAAGGATGCCTTACACTAATCTCACTTCCAATGGGGACGTGGCACTGGGGTATCGGTATGAAGTTTTAGGGGAAACTCGGAACAAGAAATATGCAAAAAAAGAATTGAAAAATGGCGTTAAAGTCGTCGCAGTCAGCGTCACAAACAATTCTGCCAAGCCTTTGACTTTTGGAACCGACTTGAAACTTATGAGCGGTGAAAAAGAATTATTAGCGATGTCGCCATCCTCCTCATTTAAAGCGCTAAAGCAAAATACCCCGATTTATTTGTTGTACGGATTGTTGACATTCGTAAAACTTCGGATTGAAAAAAAGAAGTATAGTTATGTCGAAGTTAATGAATACCGGGTTGGGTTGGTTCTTGGGCCTACCATAACAATAGGAAACCTTGCAGTTGCATCAGGCGCAAACAAAAAATTCAAGACAGAGCTAATTTCAAGGGACATGTGGGGGAAGGTCATCGAGCCAGGCAAAACAGTCTATGGGTTGGTTTCTCTCAGTGGGAGTGGATTCGAGGCTTTGAGCATCAAGGTGGTAGGTTCAAACTAAGGCAATATTGCTTTTTTAAAAGGCGACCATTTGGCAAATCCAAGTGGTCGCCTTTTTCATTTCCAACCCTTTCCTTCATTCGTCGAAAAAGTCAGGAACTCACGCCTCATCCTGTTACTTTTGAATTTCAAATTGTTTTACCCCACCTCCGAACAGGGGTAAGCCAATCACCTTTCACCAATCACCACAAGCAATGTTCTCCAGCCTCTATCCAATCACCTTCGTCTTCAGCCTCGCAGCCCTCAGCGGTTGGTTTTTCTACCGTGACCACGAGCGGCGCAGCGATTTTCTTCGCAAAATCTTCCTCGGCAGTTTTGCCGCATTTGGCACCTGTTGGCTGATGAGCGAGGGACAGTGGTCGTACAAGTTCCCGGTGCTGCTGCGTGAACTGGTGGTGCTGGGCGCTGTGCCAGTAGTGCTGAGTATTTTCAGGAAAACAAAATGGGGCTATGTCGTTGCGCTGTTTGGCGTGCTCACGGCGCTCCGTTTTTTTTATTTTGACAGTCTAAAAAGCACTTTCCCACAAGCCGATTTTCCGAAGGAAAATACCCAAGCCACTCCAGCTCCAACTGGCCTAGATCCGCAGGGAGAGCTATTGCTGGAACTCAAGGAAGGTGTGCAACTGGCTGATATTCAAGCGGTATTGAAAGAATATGGCCTCTCGGCTACCGCTGCTTTCACGCCAAAAGACTTGGCTGCTACCCAACTCGACAATTACTTCCTCGTGGACGTCCCAGCCAGTCAGGATTTTCCGAAGGTGAAAAAAGCGCTCGCATCGTTGGCGCAGGTGGAGTGGCTGGAGGAAAACGAACAGGTCAGCATCTCGCCGATAGAGGTGCAGCCGATGCAACCAATCCCCGGCACCAACAAAAAATACGGCATCAACGACCCCGGGCTTTCCAATCTTTGGGGCTTCGATGCCATGAAAGTGGACGAACTTTACACCGTTCTAAAAGATAAAAAACCGAAGAAACGGGCGCTCATCGCCATCCTCGACACGGGCGTGGATGCCAACCACGAGGACTTGAAGGCCAATTTCACCTCCACAAAATCGGGTTATGACACCGACAAGGCTGGCCACGGGACACACTGCGCAGGCATTGCAGCAGCGGTCAGCAACAACGGGGTAGGGGTGGCCTCTTTTTCACAAACCAATGATTATGTGCGAGTTACGAGCATAAAAGTGCTGTCCGACGGCGGCATGGGTACGCAGCAGTCCATCATCAGCGGCATGTTGGAAGCCGCCGATATTGGTGCCGACGTGCTTTCGCTCTCGCTCGGCGGCCTCTCTTCTGACAGCCGCCAACGAGCTTACCAAAAGGCACTCGAATACGCTAACAAAAAAGGATGCATCGTGGTAGTTGCCGCCGGAAACTCCAACCGCAATGCCAAGGATTTTGTGCCCGCCAACGTGGAAGGCGTCATCACGGTCAGTGCCGTGGACACCCTGCTGAACCGAGCTTCTTTTTCCAATATGGTGCCCGACGTGAAGATGGGCGTCGCCGCCCCCGGCGTAAAAATCTACTCGACCATTCCCGGCAGTATCTACGCTACTTTCAACGGCACGAGCATGGCCACGCCATACGTGGCAGGGCTACTTGGCCTGATGAAAAGCATGAAACCGGATTTGACAACAAAAGAAGCCTACCAGATTTTGAACGCTACCGGTGCGGAAACGAAGAACACGAAGGAGACGGGGAGGCTGATTCAGCCGGGGGGCGCTGTGCGGAAATTGGGAAATTGAGAAATTAGGAAATTGGGGGCGTTCAAGCTGTGCCCCCAATTTCACAATTTTTAATTTCCTAATTTCTCTATAATCTGCTCCGCCAATTCCATCCCAATCGCTGACTGTGCCTCCTTCGTGGAGCCGCCAACGTGCGGGGAGACGGAAATGCGGGCATGTTCCAAAATTTCTCTGCGAGGAGTGGGTTCACCGACGAACACATCGAGGCCAGCGCCGCCGACCTTGCCGCTGGCGAGGGCTGCGAGCAGCGCATCTTCGTCAATCGTGCCGCCACGGGCGGTGTTGATGATGATGACGCCGTCCTTCATTTTTGCAAATTCCTCAGTACCGATGAGTGCCGTTTTGCCGCCAGGCACGTGAAGCGTGATGACGTCCGATTTGCGCAGCACCTCCTCCCAAGACGAGGTTTCGATGTGAACGTTGATGCTCAAGTCGGGGCTGTTGAACACCTTGATTTCAATGTTCGCCTCGGTGACCATGAGGTCGGTGGCGAGGATGTTCATGCCGAGCCCAATGCCCATGCGGGCTGCCTCCTGTCCGATGCGACCAAAACCAATGACGCCCAAGGTGCGGCCACGAAGTTGGATGCCTTCGGAGCAGCGTTTTTTCAATTTGTCAAAATCGCCCGTTACCATCTCTCGGTTCGCCTGGTTGATGAGACGGGCGAGGTTGAAGGCGTGCGTAAACACCAGCTCGGCCACCGCACGGGAGCTTGCCTTGGGGGTGTTGCAGACGTGGATGCCCTTGCTGCGGGCGTACTCGGCGTCCACGTTGTCGAGACCGACGCCGCCACGGGCGATGATTTTCAGGTTTGGGCAGGCATCAATTAAGTCTTGGCGCACCTTGGTGGCACTGCGCACGATGATTGCGTCGTAGCCGGGCAGCACCTCGGCCAGTTTTTCCTGTGGAACTTTGTTGGTGTCAACTTCAAAACCGGCTTCTTCGAGCAACAGTTTGCCATCTGGATGGATGCCGTCATTGGCGAGAATTTTTATCATTTTTTAAAAAATTTAGCGATGTATATGGTTGCTCAGGCATCAAATGCGACGCAAAGAAAGACAATTTTCTATCAATAAAAACTGACGAAAAGCACCTTGCGACACGGCTCCACGGAATTTGAACATTTCAGGTTTTTGGGGTTTCAAAACGAATGAAAACCCAGTACTCTCCTCAAAGTTTTTAATTTTGGCACTGGCTTACGACGCCGGTTTTTATGACAAAAATTTGATGATGAAAAAAAATCAACCGCTTTGGTTCCTTGCCCTCATGGCATGTTTGTTTTTGGTGAAAAATGTGGATGCCCAGACGCAGCGGCAGGTAATTCCATTTTCATCCCAGCTTTTTCATCAGGTAGCCAACACCGAAAACAGGTTCACTGCCAGCGGCCACGACGTACCATTTCAGCAAAAAAAAGGTCCATTCATAGCTGTATCCGTAGTTTGGTTTGCCGAGGATTGGGTGGAAGGTAGGGACATGCTGTCCATCTATTTCGAGCAAAATGGCATTGCGATAAAACGGTTTGACATCCATCCAGATGGTCATGCCGCACAAACCCCTGGCAAGTTCGTGAGTGAACTGATATTTTTGGAGCAAGACGCCCAACTTTTCATTATCCACGTGATTGGCCAAACCCTACCCGACAGCCTCGCCGTCCATTTCTTCGATCCCGGCGCCACCCTGAAACCTGAAACCCAAAACCTGAAACCCCCAATTTCCCAATTTCCCAATTTCCCAATTTCAACCCGCTCCGTCTGCACCTGTCCCCAGCCCGCCTTTGAGGGCCGCCTCGACTGGTGCCCGGACGGCACATGCCCCACCGACCCCACGCCGGAGTTCGTGTCGAACCCCACCCACGTCATCGTCCATCACACGGCGGGCACAAACATCGCTACCGATTGGGCTGCCGTCGTGCGCTCCATCTGGGACTTTCATGTGAACGCCAACGGCTGGGACGACGTGGGCTACAACTGGCTTGTGGATCCAAACGGCGTACTTTACGAGGGTAGGGGAGATGGTAGGCTCGGTGCCCATTTTTGCGCCCAAAATGGCAACACGACGGGCATTTGCGTAATGGGCGATTTCACGAACATACAACCACAAGCCGCTGCGCTGAACACCCTCGCCGACTTCCTCGCTTGGGAAACCTGCGACGAAAGCATTGATGCGCTCGGCACTTCGTTCCATTCTGGCTCCGGCCTCACGCTGATGAACATCTCTGGCCACCGTGACGGCTGCAACACCTCATGTCCCGGTGATATGTTTTACCCCTTGTTGCCCAGTGTGCGGCAGGCCACGCAGGACAAAATTGACACGGGCTGCGACTCGGAGGTGCTGGCCGCACCGACCATCCTTGCTGTCAATTTTGTCAGCTTCAACAAGGTCAGCCTTTCCTGGCAGGACAACGCCGTGAACGAAACCGCCTACGTGCTGGAGCGCTCCGATTTCACGGATGACAACTTTTTGCAAATCGTGCAACTACCTGCCAACGCCACTGCCTTTTCTGACAACGGTGTTGCCGCCGGCAACACCTATTTTTACCGGGTGCGGGCCAAGCAGGGCAGCTTTTTCTCCGATTACAGCAATGTGGCTATTGTGGTCACAAGTGCTACCGCTACAGAAACGCAACTGCTGCATGGTGGTAAAGTGCTCCTAGCACCCAACCCGACCAGTGGTTCGGTGGCGTTAAATGTTGATAATCAATGGATTGGAAGCACGGAAATTTCGGTTTTCGATGCGATGGGCAAACGGGCGCTGGGGCCATTTTACGAAGAAAAAACAGGCGGGCGGGTGCGCTTTCAACTTGATTTGAGCGGCTTGCCGGGCGGTGTTTTTTGGGTGAAAATGGTGCAGGGGGCGGATGTGGGGTGGTTTATGATGGTGAAAAATTAGGTTTCTTCAACACGGAGGCACAGAAGGCACAAAGAATCCCTCTGTGCCTTTGTGCCTCCGTGTTAATATTTAAAGTTCACTCAATCTCCATCCCCAGCCACTTCTCCAGCGTCTCCACCAATTTTTCCCTTTCCGCCTTCGTCATGTTCTTGATTCTCGCCCTCCCGTGATCGGTTTTTGGCATAAAAAACCAGACAGAATTGGTTTTGCCGGAGGGCCTCACCGCCGTTGCCGACCAAGTGTCGGAGTCCCCGTTGATGTAGATGAAATTGTTGCCCCAATCGTCGAGCCATTTGGCCACTTTTTTCGGCAGCTCGCCGTCGAAACTGGTGGGCTGCTTGCCCGGCATGAAAACGGCGCTTGGGTTTGCGGTTGTCGGTAGTGCCTTCAGCAAGCCCTTGAAATCTCTAGTTCTGTAGCTGTAGTAGCCCATCTCATCGCCCGCTTGGTAGTAATGGGAGGAGTAGCCAGCGATTTGTTCGTCAGCGAAAAAGTCGAGGCCGGACACGCTGAGAAAGTGGGTCAACGTGCTGTCGAGCGGCACTTTGTCATCGGGGATTTTGGAGCAGTCGTGGCCCATTTGCCAAAAAGAAAACTGGTACTCCAGCACGGCGTACTCGAACGCCTGCTCGAAGTTCAGGTAGTTGAACTTCAGCTTGGCGCCTTTGGCGAACCACTGCAGTTTGGTCAGCGCCTCTTGTCGGTTTTTGAGCAACCGCATCTGCACGGCTTTGATTTTGGCCCGGCACTCGGCTGTACCCACGGTGTCAAGGAAGGAGTAAATGCGCTGTTCCTCCAACGCCTGGTTCAGCGGGGCCACATATGGCACGGCCACATCCACGTCGGCAGGGTAAAAATAGCGATAGTAAATCGTGGTCTGCCCGCCCTTGCTGATGCCCGTGCTGACCCATTTTTGTTTGTAAATCTCCCGAAATATCTGATTGACATGGTGTAGGTCGGCGGTGGCCTGTTCGAGGTTAAGGTATTGATAATCAAAAGGTTCAGGCTTGCTTTCCCCGAAATGTCGGTGCTCCACATCCAACTGGTTGGCGTTGAGGAGGCTGGTTAGTTCGTACACACGGTTGGTGGGCCGCTCGTAACCCTCGGTGCAGATGACGATTGGGCGGTCAAAGCCCTTGTGCGTTAGGAAAACTCGCTGGTAAAAATGCCCCTTCTCTGGGTTTTTATGGTCGAGCGGCTGTCGGATTTTCAGTTCGTAGGCCGCTTCGAAACCGTTCGGCGTATCAATTTTTTTGAAAATGACATCGGGTAGGTTGAACAGGGCGGTTTCGATATTTGCGCCAGCGACAGGTTGCCCAGACAACATTTTTGCGAAGCAAAAAATGGTAAAAATTGTGAGTAATTGTTTCATTTTGAATTGATTGCTGAATTGGTATCTGAATCAGGTTTATAATTTCTCAATTTCTCAATTTCTCAATTTTCTTGCTCACCCGCTCCACTTCCCGCCATACCCGAAATATGTTTTTATAGCAAATCTTCGCAATGTCCTCCTCCGAGTAGCCCCGTTTCAGCAGCACGTAAAGCAGGTTTGGGTAGGCCGAAGCGTCCTTCAATCCAGTCGGGAGCGAATCGCCGACGCCATCATAGTCGGATCCCAGACCCACGTGGTCAATGCCGGCGAGCTTAACGGTGTGGTCAATATGGTTGGCCACCATCTCCACGTCGGCGTAGAGCGAGTCCCGGTTTTCTTCGGTAAAGGCTTTGACGATGGGCTTGGCGGCCTCGTCTTCCTCTTTCAGACCCTTGGCTTCGAGCAAGGCCAACAGTTTGGAGCGCATGGCCTCCCGGCTTTTTGATACCCGGCTGTCGAGGAAAGTACTGCCAAAATTTATCATGATGACCCCGCCGTTTTTCCCCAAAGTTTGAATCATGTCGTCGCTCATGTTTCGGATAAAATCGGGCGTGAAGGAGCGGCAGGACGAGTGCGAGGCGATGACCGGCGCCTTGGTGACGCCAATTGTTTGGTAAAAAGCGGCGTCTGACACGTGCGAAATGTCCACCATGATGCCGAGACGGTTCATTTCCGAAACCACCTCCCGCCCGAAGGGGCTGAGGCCGTTGTTGATGCGGGTGGTGTCGTAACTGGAGTCACAAATGAGGTTATCCTTGCCGTGGGTGAGCGTGATGTATCGGATGCCCCGCTTGTGGAAGTAGGCGAGGTCGGCGATTTTGAGGATGGGTGCGCCGTTTTCCATGCCCATCGGCAAAGAGATTTTGCCTGCGGCAAAATTGCGCTCAATGTCGTCGGGTGAGTTGGCCGGGGCAAATTTATCGGGGTGCATTTTTGAAATATCAGCCACCATATTTATTAGGGTATCGGCAAAGCTGGCCCCGCCGTCGGCCCGCTTTTGATGGCCAGATGGGATGTAGATGGACATGAACGGGGCATCAAGGCCACCTTTCTTTGCCCGGACATAATCAAAATCGCCCTCATCGGTTTCGATGGGCATGGCGATGAACTCTTTCGTGAGCCGGAAGTTTTTTACCGAGAGCCTCGATGGCAGGTCCACGTGGCCATCCACGATGATGAAGCGGTGTGCAAGCTCGTCGGCCCGTTTGCGGAGCGCCTCGTCCGAGGCAGCTGATTGCGCTAACATGCTGATAGTCATGGAGATGTGGAGGAAGGCGAGGATGTATTTCATTTGTAAATGTTTGCTGGCGGGAAAGTTAGTCAGTTTGGTCGAAAACCAAACCGAGATATTAACACTGCCTTAGATTTTTGCGAAGGCAAATCATCCTATTTTTGCCGGGATAGCCAAGCGATGCGGCTTTCAGACTTTTGACTTTGTACTTTGTCCTTACGAAAGCATGAACTTCAAATTGACCTTCATTTTCACCTTGTTTTTCGTTTGCTCCGCAATGGGCAGGCTGCTGGCTGCACCCGCCAACGACCATTGCTCGAAGGCAATGTGGTTGAAGGACGTGACAAATTTCTGCAGTTCGCCCCGCCAGTTTACCAATTACGAAGCCACGCCCGGTGGCCCGGACCCCGCCAATTGTTTTCCATCGTACATCAATGATACGGACAACGACGTTTGGTTCAAGTTCACCGCTGTTGCCACGGTGGTGAACATCAGCGTGATTGGCGCTATCGAAAACAACCCCGGTGGTACACTGCAAGACCCCCAATTTGCGCTCTACCGGGGCGAGTGCAAGGCGCTTTTCGAGGTCGGCTGCATCTCCGATGGTCAGGGTTACAACATCGTGGAGACTTTCATCAGCAATTTGGCGGTCGGTGAAACCTACTTCCTCAGGGTGGACGGGCGAAACAAAAAGACCGGAACTTTCCAGCTTTGTATCAACAATTTCAACCCTGTGCCTTCTCCGTCTTCCGACTGCTTGTCGGCGGTGGTGCTTTGCGACAAGTCCAGCTTCACGGTGCCAAGCATGAGCAACGCAGGGCGCAATACCTCCGAATTACAGAAAGGTATCTGTGTACCAGAGGAGTCGCAATCGGCTTGGTACAAATGGACTTGCGAGGAATCGGGACTGCTCAGTTTCACCCTAAAGCCCATCAACCCTAGCGACGACCTTGACTTTGTGCTGTTTTTGTTGCCAAATGGGGTGACCGACTGTTCGATGAAAATACCTGTGCGTTGCATGGCTGCTGGCGAAAACCTTGGTGCCCCATACGCTACCTGGAGGCGTTGTTCAGGAACTACCGGGTTGTCCAGTAGTTCTACCGACATCGTGGAAGACCAGGGCTGCGATGAAAACAACGACAATTTCTTGACGCCACTCCGCATGGAGGCTGGAAAAAGCTACGCCCTGATGGTGAACAATTACCAGAACACGGGCAATGGGTTTTCGGTGGAGTTTGGTGGGAATGGTACGTTCGTGGGGCCAGTGGCACATTTCACCGTGAGCAAACTCAAGCTTGCAAAAGGAGAGAAACTCACCATCAAGAACGCCAGCACATTTGCCGGAGGCATCAAAAACTGGGAATGGAATTTCGGCGTTGATGCCAACCCACAAAAGGCAAAAGGTGCTGGACCGCACACGGTCAGCTATACCTCTGGGGGCAAAAAATCCATATCGCTGAGCATAGAAACAGCCAACGGCTGCAAGGTGACGAAGGTGCGGGACGTGCAAGTGACGGAAACCCCGCCGCCACCGCCAAAACCTGAAAAACCAAAGCCGGAACCCAAGAAAGAACCAGAGGCGCCGCCAATTCCCCCTGTTGAGCCACTCGTTACCGAAAGCACCGAAGATTCTGGTATTGAAATACCCGAACCTCCAACCATGTTGGTACAATCGCCTGCATCGGAAGCGGAAGAATCGGTGGAGGTCGAGGAAGCGGGCACGTTGAGTACCGATACCACAATGGTTGTTGTCACATACGATGTAAAGTACATTGCGACCATCTACTTCAAGGCGGATTCATTTTCATTGGAGGAAAAAGACTTCGAGACTTTGGAAAAAGTGGTGGAGATGATGAAAGAAAACCCCAAGCAGATAGCTTTGGTAGAAGGCCATACCAACAACATCCCCTCCGACGATTATTGTGAAAAGCTGAGTAAAGCAAGGGCTGATGCCGCCATCAACTATCTGACCGGCAAAGGCATTGACGACCAACGACTTACACGGAAGGTTTTTGGAAAAAAGCTCGTTGTGACCAAAGACGTCAGCCACCCAAGCCGACGGCGGAACCAGCGGGTGGAAGTGAAGCTGCTGCTTCGCAAAGACTGAGGGATTTTCGATTTTTTTAAGATTGAGGCAGGAAGTTTTGACCAAAAATTACCTTTGGACGAAAATAACAAGGGTGTTTGGATTGAAGCAGCCACTACCTCATTTCCTAGCCCTTAATCCTCAATCGAATGTTGAACGCCATCCTTTCCATTTCTGCCGTCACGCTGGCCTATTGCATCTATTATTTTGCTTGGAACTCCGTTTCGCTCCGCAATTTTTTTGATAAAAAATGGGGAGAAGAACCCGCTAAAATCAACTGGATTTACTTCATCCGTTGGCAGGGCGTTTTCTTTTTTGGGTTGGTGCCGTTGGCGATTTGTTTGGTACAAGGCATTGATTTACAGTTGGTTGGCCTCGGTTTTAAGAACCCAGTACCTACCCTGCTTTGGACACTGGGACTCAGCGCCGTCGTCACTGTGCTGAACTACTTCGCTGCACGCTCCCCGGACAACCTCGCCATGTACCCGATGATACGCACGCGCCTGCCTTGGCCCCGCCACCTTCGAATCAACAGTGCCCTGACCTGGGCCGCCTACCTGTTGGCCTACGAATTTGCGTTCCGGGGATTCCTGTTTTTTACCTGCTTGGAAGTTATGCCGCTCTCGTTAGCTATTGCAGTGAATATTTCGCTCTACGTCCTCGTGCATATCGCTAAGGGCTGGAAAGAGGCGGTAGGGGCTGTGCCGCTCGGTATTGTACTTTGCCTACTCACCTATCAGACTGGTACTATCTGGATCGCCTTCCTTGTGCACTTGGCCATGGCTTGGGGGAATGAGTGGTGGTCGTATTATTGGACAGGGAAGCGTTAAGGAAGAGTTAAATTACCCCCCATTGCATTCGAAATTATTGTAATGCAACTTGGCTCTATAAACCATATTTTCTCACCCAAAATTTTCATTTTATGAAGAAAGTATTTTTTCTGTTGCTCTTCGCAATGCCGCTGGCTTTTGGCTTTGCCACGCTCCCCACGGCTCACGACTGCACCTGTGGCACACCAACCAATGTGCACAAAACTGGAAGTACCCTCACTACGGCTACCTTTGCTTGGGATGCCGTGAGTGGTGCCTCCGGCTACAAGGTGAAGTACGTGCGCCAGTCCGACAACTACGCAAGCCCGGAATGGACCACTAGCTCCCTCACTTACACCTTCACGAACCTGACCGCCGGTAGGTACTACTTCTACTTTGCCGCTGACTGCGGGGGTGGGATGTGTCGGAGTTCATCGTGATTGATGATGTTCAGGGCAATTGAAAACGAGCCGCAAGTAGCACAAGCGCAGCCTCGGGTTCGGGGCTGCGCTTTTTTTATTCTAGTTCGGTTATTTTTTCCTTGAGCCAGTTTACTGAAGCGATGCCTTTAGGTTCAGCTTCTTCAACTTCTTTACCAAGCTTTTCTAATGCTTTTTTGTCTCCAGGAATAATTTTAGTAAGGTGTTTTGTAAACTTAATAAGGTTTGTATAATGGATTCTTTTTGCAGCTGAGAAATCCTTATGTCTATTAAGATAGGTACGAAAGCTGTCCATCAAGGAATACAACGGTTCTATTTCGTCCATTTCGAAATAGGTCATAAGTAAGAAGGTTTTGGAATTTAAATTGTATGTAAAGTCTTCATATTCAACGGTTTGAAGTAATTCCTTCACTTTGTCGTACTTTTTTTGATAAAAGTACAATTGAGCAAGATTGAAGGAAACTGCATTGTCTTTCATGGCTAATGGTAGATAGGCTTTATAGTCATTTATAAATTTCTCTGTCCAATCCGTTTTCCCAAGTCGTAAAGCAATCACTACAATATTTCGAAAATGCCAAGGCGAGAGTTCACCGTCAGTTAAGAGTAGTTCTTTATCCAATAGAATCACGAAGACATTAAAATATTCTTCCAAAAATTGTCTGCTCCCTTGATTAACTTTTTTTATGCAATAATTCAGGGCTGCTTGATAGATAAACTCCGCCTCATTTCTTGGGAAAACGTCTCCTACTTTCTCTAGGTATTCCATTAACTTGAAATAGTGGTCTGTGTTTTCTTCATCTTTCAATGTAAGATAAATTCGGTAATAGACTTCAACAGGAGGAATGTCTTCGAAACCTCCCCGTTCAAGTTGAGCAACAATTTCATCTATGAATAGAAGGTAATATTCATGCGACACAAGTTTTTTTTGACTTAAAACGGAGCAAGCAAACCTGAGTTTTTCAGCGATGAAAAACCTGTCTAAATTATTCAAAACAGCTTCCTCGTTTTTTTTAGTGGTTCTATCGTGTTCTTGCCCTATAAGGTCGAAGTAGTTTTTCTCTACTTGGTACTGAGCTAAGTAATAGTTTGCAGTGCGATAGAGCTGTTGTTCTGTTAGCCTCCTAGCAGACTTCATGGTGCTGTTATAAAGCTTCTCCAATTTTTTCTTTGCTACGGCTTCAATAAGATAGGTAGCTTGATAAATTGGATTCTCTTCAAATACTTGTTGTGCCAAAAAATCCTCAACCAACTTTAGCAGATCGGAGCAGTTTTTGCGAAAAAGCACGTCGTCGTAGGACTCACCCACATAGATTTTGTTCCACAAGTCGATTTTCTCCAAATTGGCTTGCGATTTTTCGTTGATATGCGAAATCAACATATCGAAGAGCAAAATCAGGGACTCGTTCCGGTTGAAATACGGAGACCCCAAAAATTTTTTCAAACGATTTTGCTCATATTTGTCAAAATTGTAAAGTATGGAATAGAGTTTGCTAGTTTGCATTTTAGGAAAAAGTTTCTAACTTAGAGCCTTGTTTTGCCCCTGCCCCCTAAAGGGGAACCTTAAACAGAAAGTTATTGAAATTAAGTTCCCCATTAGGGGCAGGGGCAAGAAGGAAATTCAAAAGTAGTGAAAAATAAAAATCTCACAAGCGCTATTTTTATATTTCCGCTTTTTGAAATTAGATTATTGAATATCAAGGTTTTATAAGTAAGTTGGATTTTTCACGAATATAGAATTTTTGTTCACAGTCGGAGTTTTTTGTTTTTGTACGTTGATGTTTTCCGGCTTAGACTTGTACCACGAATTTAGAACAACAACTTTTAGCGGGAAAGGCCCGAAGACAGACTTGAGACACTTTAATTAGCAATGAAAATCCACGAATCCATGAATGTACCGTTCTACACAAAAAAAATTTTCCTCATTCTACTGGCTAGTTGCTGGTTTTTTTCGGAGGCGATTGGACAGACACCTACCATTGAGGTTTACCACGAACTCGTTCTAAAAAACGGGATATTTTCACACCAGTTCAATCATTACTCTGCCTCTGTGCGACCTCAACGCAATGTCGTGGGCAGTCACGGTGCTTCCTATTTCAATCCTTCCAATAACGGCAACAATAATGGCCCCTTTGGAGCCAAGGGGTATCCTGCTTCCAATAACTTCTTTTACGCGCCCAATTCCAACTTTGTAGGTAGGGATACGGTTGTTGTAGAATTTTACAAACAGTATGGAAACGGTGGCAACCAGGTGGCACGCAAAATTTTCTATTTTACAGTAGTTCCTTCCTTTTTAAATGCTGAAAATGATTATGTATCTACACTTCAGGGTCAGGCGGTCGAAATTCAAGTTTTAATAAATGACACGGGAAACGGCACGAACCAAACGATCGCTGGAATTACCAATATAAACAATGGCACAGCAGTGTTGACTGCGGGCAATACCAAAGTATTGTTCACTCCAGAAGCCGGTTTTACGGGCATTGCCAACCTTAATTATTCGATTTGCGATGCACAAGGTTCATGTTCCTTTGCTGTGGTCAATATTTGTGTGAATCCTGTTACACCGCCTTCGCAAGACACTTTCTTCTTGTTCACTAACAAAAATGTGTCACAAGTGGTGCTTTCTGACATGAATAGCGGTTTTTATGTGACAAGCAATCCTGCACATGGCATCTTGGATACCCTGCAAACATTGGTATATGTGCCCAACCAAGGCTTTACGGGTACTGACCAGATAGAATTTGAGAACGCCAACGGGGACACCCGAGTGGTGCAAATCAAAGTGTTCAACGTACCTAGTGTTAGTAACCTATTGTTTACCGATATTGTGTACACACCCAAAAACGAACCGATTGAAGAAATTCATTTGCTGGACAATGACAATGGAGCTACATACTTGGTAAATGTTAGTGTAATAGGAGGCAACACTACTGAAAAAGGAGGGACTCTGGTCTATTTGCCTGATATTGGCAAAGGTGTCTATCGCTATACACCACCTTCCGGTTTCAAGGGAGTTGACAAGTTCCGTTACCGTGCCATGGCACCCAACAACCCTTATGACACTGCCACTTGCTATATTATAGTTGACGACCTAAACCCGGTGCTTTCGATTTTCAATATCACTACACCCAAGAATACCCCTTTGGTTTTGGGCGACAATCTGCCCTTTGATGGGTATTCCTATACTCAAATCAATCCAGGTCTGGGTTCTGTTATTTTTTATCCTGGATTGCACACTTATCCTAGCAGCCCTTACAATCAAGAATTTTCAGGTATAAACATGCTGGTGTACGTGCCTGTTCTGAATGCTACAGGTGCTGACGAGTTCGAATTTGAATACTGTGCCGATGGCGTTCCGGGAGGTTGTCAATTGGTGAAAGTGGAGGTGGATATTGTGGAAATTAGCAACCCTCAGTCTGATACGCTTTGTGCGGGAAAAGCATGTGTGTGGTCAGGTGACACCAATATGGATGGTGCAGTAGATGTTCGTGACGTGCTGCCCATTGGGATGTGCATGGGTGAGGTTGGTACTATTCGTACCAACGGTTCGGTGGAATGGTATGGTCAATACGCCAACGATTGGAACAGCCTTTTTGTCACGGGACTTGGCTACGACCCCAAGCATATTGATTCGGATGGCGATGGTATCGTCAGTTCGCTGGATACGGCAGCCATTGGCGAATTTTATGGGAATTACCACAATTTGACACCAGCACCTGTGGAGGCATTGGAAAATCTCCCATTTTATATTGAAGAGCCGAATTTCCCTGAAAACTTGGAAATTGGGGATGTATTTTATGCACCCATTGGCTTGGGGAATGATACGTTTCCTGCAATCAATGCGTACGGTTTGGCATTCGAACTGCTTTACGATCCGGCCATTTTTGAGGTCAATATCTTGTTTGACGACAATACTTGGATGGACTATAACTCACCCATCCTTTCCAAAACACAAAAGCCGCTGGCTGGCAAAATAGATGCGGCCTATACCCGCACCAGCGGGGTAGCAGCAAGTGGTTTTGGGCATATTGGGGTGGCGGAATTTATAGTTATTGACGATGTCTCTGGTGGCAGGCCTGATAAATTGACTTCGAAAGTAACCCTCAACTCCCTCGGCATGATGAATGGCAACGGTCAGACCTTCGGGCTGGGCGGTGGCAGCTTCACCATCGAGTTAGGTGGCAGTAGCAAGGTTGTAAAGCCTGTGGAAGAGAACCAACTCGTGGTGTACCCAAATCCGGCCAACCAAGCCTTCACACTTCACTTGAATGGCTTTGGCCACGAAATGGAGCGGGTCATGGTTTACAGCATGACGGGAGGCTTGGTGTACGACTCTGGCAAGATGACTGCCAAGCGCATGATGGTGAATGTTGCTGATTTTGCGCCAGGCATGTACACAGTGAAAGTCCTTGCCAATGGAGAGGTACTTAACAAGAAGATTGAAGTGATACGTTAGTCTAATCGCCAGACTTGCTGGCGGAAAGCCTAGAAAGCCTAAGACTTATTCATATTCGTGGAATTTTATCATTGCTAGTGAGTCGCACCCAGTTAAGTGCGACTTTTTTTTTGCCTTATTCTGAAAGCAGCCGCATTTTTTTCTTCCATTTTTAAGAATTTCCAAATTCAGATTTTAGATTTTCTTCACAATCCAAGTTGAACTATTTCTGGTTGACAATTGTATTTAATTGATAAACAGTAGGTTGATAAAAAAACTATCAAACAATTTAGTAATATAAAAATATTACAACCCTGAAATTTTGTCTTTGGTGTAAGCGTTCTACACCTGCATATTTGTATCGTGAAAGATGGATAACGAGGGGAGCAGACAAGATTTCTCACTAAAGGAAGTGGGAACCACTAAATTGAATATGTTCATGGGATTATAATTTGTTAATAGCAGGCCGCATTGGTTTTAAGCGGTCTGCTGTTTTTCATCCTGACTGAAGGTCGGGATGAGCGGCTCGGACGAGGGATGAGAAGGGAAAGATTGAGGTTCCGGCCAAATTGAAATGATTATGTTCATGGGATTATAATTTGTTAATAGCGAGTCGTTCCATTACCTGTTTTTGGGGCGGCTCACTATTTTTTCACTTCCTTAGGGTTCCTTCGGGAATGACAAATTAGCCCAGTACAAATAAAAAAAGGCTGACTTCTTACAAGTCAGCCCTGTTTTAGGACATGTTCATGGGACTATAATTTGCAAATAGCAAGTGTTCTGTGAAAGTATGTTTCAACTTCGTGACGCTAATGTAAAGGCAATCAGGTGACATCACCAAGCCTTTCCATTTATTTTCAGAAAAAAGATTATTTGTTTTGGATATGTTCATGGGATAATAATGTTAAGAGTCGTTCCAGCGGAACGACTTTTTTTTTGCCCTTTGTGAACCTTTTTACAATTCAGGCGGTTTATCCGGCATCAACCCCAATTTACAATAAGCGTTATTTGGTTTTTAGTTGGTTTTGTTTGTTAGCAAAGTGTATGGTTTCAGGCCGTACCCTTTTATATTTTCTTCCAAAGAGATTTCCTTCCCAGCGCCAATCACTTACCTTTGATTTATCATGAAAGCACTTGTTTTAGAAGAAAAAAATGTGACACCCCGACTTATGGACGCTGTTGACCCTAAAGTCAGTCAAGGCCAAGTCTTGGTTGACCTTAAGGCTGCCAGTCTCAACCACAGAGATGCTTGGATTTTAAAGGGTCAGTATCCTGGCATCAAGCTTCCCTTGATTCTTGGCTCAGATGGGGTAGGGTTGTTGGACGGGAAAGAAGTAGTGATACAGCCAGGCGTTGACTGGGGCAATGATGAGCGATGCCAAGGGAAAAACTATCAGATACTTGGCCTGCCACAAAACGGCACCTTCGCAGAGCGGGTAGCGGTAAAACACCAGCAAGTTTTTTCTAAACCAGGCCATTTGATCATGGAAGAGGCTGCTGCGCTGCCGCTGGCAGGGCTTACGGCCTATCGGGTTTTGTTTGTACGCTGCAAAGCGCAACCTGGAGAAAAACTACTTGTGACGGGCGCTGGAGGGGGGGTAGCGCTGTTTTGCATCCAGTTTGCATTGAAGGTGGGCTTGGAGGTGTACGTTACTTCTGGTTCTGTTGATAAAATTGTTAAGGCAAAAAAGTTGGGAATAGCAGGTGCCGCCAACTATAAATTGGAAAATTGGCCTGACAACTTAAAAAAACAAGCAGGTGGGTTTGACATTATCATAGATGGAGCTGGAGGGGCCGATTTCGGCCAACTGATAAAGCTTTGCAACCCTGGCGGCAGAATCGGTATTTACGGTGGAACGAACGGTGCAGTCCCGAACTTTAGCCCGCAACCCGTTTTTTGGAAACAACTTTCCATCCTTGGCTCAACCATGGGCAGTGAGCATGATTTTTCCAAAATGCTTGAATTTGTAAACGAGCACAAGATTGTACCAATAGTGGATTCAATTTTCAGATTGGATGAAGGCGAGAAAGCCTTTGAGCGGATGCGCACAGGCCAACAGTTTGGTAAAATCGTTTTGAAAATTCCATAAAAAAACCGCTGTGAACAACACAGCGGTTTTTTTTAAGGAACAAAAAGTTGTGATTACTTCTTGCCAGCAGTTGCCGGGGTAGCGCTAGAAGCAGCCATGAAGTCAGCAAACATTTGTTGAGCCTTAGAAGCACCAGCTTTTACCTCGTCGAACTTGGTTTTCCAACCACCTAATTTGGAAGAAGCGTCAGTAGCAGCGGCTGTCAGGTCAGCGATTTGAGCAGCAACATCTCCTTCGATTTTACCGGCAGCCAAGCCATCGGTAAGGGCTTTCATTGTGTTGCTTTTCTCTGTCCAAGAAGAAACAAAGCCATCAAGCTCGGAAGCAATAGCGGCGATGCCCGTAGAGCTACCATTGGCAGCAGCTTGGATTTCAGCATACTTAGCCTTTTCAGCGTCGTCCCATTTTGCCATAGCTTCTGGAGCAACGGTCATGGCAGTAGAAGCATTTGCCCAGTTGGACTGCTCTGTTTTCACAGAGGTAGCGAACTCGGTAACTTGTGAAGTCGTGCTGTCCCAAGTCTTGGCCAGCTCGTCAATCTGTGGTTTGAATTTAGCAACACTATTGCAAGCACCGAAGATAAGTGCAATAGATACGAAAGTTAACACCTTTTTCATTGTAGAAATCTTTTAAGTTAAGTGAAGATAGAAATGGTTGATTTGCAAAAAATTGCGGCGCAAAATTAGCAACCTCATTCAATTTCTGCGTAACATGCTGAAATATTATTTTGTTCGATACAAGTTGAATTCATTTTTGAAAAATATTCCTTGGTAATCGAGTGGGATTTTGGAATTCTTCTGCTTTTTCGACAAGTACCCTACTTGATTAAGAGTACCGGGGAATCGTCTCTACGTTTTATCCAAAATCCTTTTTTCGATTGATATTTCGGGTCTGAGCATTTTGTTCTGTAATATAAGCTGATTTATTGTGGAAAACCTGGATTCTAAAGTCCTAGCTTGGCTATGCTGCCTGCTTTTTATCAGCTCACCATAAGTTTGGTTTGAACGGAAAATTTTTAACTTTGCCGTCCGAAACCAAGTTTGCAGAAACAAATTTTTGCTTTCACCTGTTTTTCGATTTGAATTGGCTCCGTAGTACAATGGATAGTATGTAGGTTTCCGGAACCTAAGATACAGGTTCGATCCCTGTCGGGGCTACTAAAAAAGCCGCAAGAATCTGATAACCAGAATCTTGCGGCTTTTTTTTTGGAGCAAAAAAAAGCCGACCATGGGTATTCCAGGTCGGCTTTTTTAGCAATATTTTTAGATTAGTTACCAATCTGATAAATTGCGCCAGTCTTCGGAGAAGGCTTAGCTTCCGTACGGCGGTTCTTGGCCTTGTTGGCCTTACTGTCGTTCGCAGCAGCAGGGGCACTGTCGCCACGGCCAGCAACGGTAAGTTGCTCAGGCTTAACGCCTAACTTTATTAGCCGCTTTACCACATTCATGGAACGGTCAACGCTGAGGTTCCAGTTATTGTAGCCATTGCCTGGAAACTTGTCGCTATCGGCATGACCCTCGATGAGGAGGTGCATGCTCGGGTTGTTTTTCAATGAAGTAGCCAGGGCCTCCACTGATTTGCGGGATTGACGGTTCAGTTTGGCAGAACCGCTTGCATAGTTAACTGGGTCAGCAAGGGTAACTACCATCTCGCCATTCTGGTTGGTGACGGCTACATCGCTACCTAGGCCGAAGGCGTCCTTGATTTCTTTTTTGATGCGGGCAAGCTCTGCATCCTTTTCGGCAGCTGCTTTGCGGGCCTTGTCAGCGTCCATTTTGGCGCCGTCAACGTCCTTGCGAAGGCCATTGATGTCAGACTCAAACTTTGTTTTCTGGCTGGAGATGTCACTTTGCAGGGTGGACACCGTGCCTTCCAACGTGTTTATTTGTTTTTGGCTCTCAGCAAGGGAGTTGGCCATTGCTGTTTTTTCATCTTGAAGTTGCTGGAATTTCTTCTTGGAAACACAGGAAGAAAGTGTAAGTGTAGCCACCATCAGGATTGCAAGCAATCGAAGTGTTAAGTTCATTCTCATTTTAAGTTTAAATTTTATTTTGATTAAAAATACTTGGTACATGGCCGATTGAAAACGAGTTAAGGAAAAGTGCGGAGTAGATTTTTTGCCCGGAATTTTGCCAGCAATTTCAAAGAAAGAAATCACTTGTTTTCAAACGGATAGTGCCAATTGTTGGTAAAGTGGCGAATCTCCACTTTGTTCATCCAGCAAAGGTAAATACTGGGGTTAATTTTTGTTCCTCCTTTTACAGATAGTTATTTTACGTATAAAAGCGAAAGGCCAAAGTAGGATAATAGAGCTTCAATCGAACACTTGGAAAGTGCGGGATGCAAAAATAAATTTACCATTTTCCTGCACAGAAGCGGTGATGGTAAAACTGCCCCCACTACGTGATTTTTCTACGATGGCTACCAGTTCGTCGCTGATGCCGCCCCTGCTTGCTGCAGTTGACTTGCGATTATTGCGGGTGGTGTAGGTGAAGGAAAGCTCGTCCACATAACGAGTGTCGCCCTCGGGGCCACGCACGTACACGCTGAACGGCAGGTTGCGTTTGAGTTGTTCGGTTGACACTGTATCCCCGACGATATCGCCCCAGGTGATGGTGAATCTTTCAGCCAAAGCAAGTCCAGCATTGCGAAGCGAAAATTGAATTGGCAGATTGAGTTTTACACTAACCGCTTGGCCCTGTTGGTGGCCAGGATTCCAGGCTGGCATGGCTTTCACCACGGCTAGTGCAGCATCCCCACAACCGCTCCCAATGTCCATCAGCAGGGTCGGGGATTGGACTTGCCCAGTTTCATCCACAACAAAATTGACGTAAACTGTACCCTCGACATGGTTGGCTTTGGCTGCTGCGGGATATTCTAGCTGACGGGAAATGAACTGGACAAGTACCCGGTCTGAGCATTTTTTCTGGGCCTCGGCATCAGTTTCTTTACTTGCGCAATCACCAAAACTGGGCATATTGTCAACAAGCGTAAAAAGCGTGTCCGCAGTGTACTGCGCCCAAAGCAACTGGCAAAGGAGCATTGCCGGAACGAATGCCATGAAAATTTTTCTCACAGTTTTATTCTTGAAAATTTGAATTCCGGGAGGCTCAAGTGTGTGTAGCGCTTGCTTTCAGCATTAAAGCAAAATTATTCAAATACTTTGGAATGAAATTTAGTTTGGGGAAAAATTGTGCCATTTAGTGCAAATGAATTCTAAGTAGGAACGCAATGAATGTTTAAATTCGCCACCAAATCTTCCCTTCACTCAAATTTTGCCATGCAAACAACCATCAATTGGGGCATACTCGCCCCCGGACGCATTGCCCACAAATTTGCCCACGACCTCAAGCTAGTAGCGGGCGCAAGGCTTTTGGCCATCGGCTCCCGCTCTTTGGATAGGGCAAGGGAATTCGCTGCCGAACATGGAGCTGTGCACGCCTTCGGCAGTTACGAGGCGCTGCTCGAGTGTCCCGGCCTCGATGTGGTGTACATCGCCTCGCCGCACACCGGCCATTTCGAGCACACGATGATGTGCCTGGAGCGAGGCATCGCCGTGCTTTGCGAGAAGCCGTTTGCCATGAACACCACTCAGGTTCGGCAAATGGTGGACTGCGCCCGCACCAATGGCGTTTTTTTGATGGAGGCCATTTGGACGAGGTTTATCCCATGCTTCGAGGAGGCCATGCGCTTAACCAACGAGGGCTACATCGGGGCGCTAAAAACCATTCGTGCCGATTTTGGGTTCAAGGCAAATTTTCCACCGGAGCACCGGGTTTTCAACCCTGCTCTGGGCGGCGGGTCGCTGCTCGACGTGGGCATTTACACCATATTTTTGGCCACCTGGCTTTGGGGCAAACCGGAGCGGATCAAGGCAACCGCCGTGATGAACGCACAGGGTAGCGACGATAGCTGTGCCATGATTTTCGAATATCCCGGCAACCGCCTCGCCATTCTTGACTGCTCACTGGTGGTCAAGACCGAAATCGAGGCATATATATATGGTGAAACGGGGACGATGCGCCTGCACAACCGCTTCGTCAACCCACAGGAACTTTCCCTTTCTTTTTACGAAAAAAGCAGCGAACATTTTCACCTGCCGCTGACTGGGCATGGCTACTACCACGAAATTTTGGAGGTGAATGACTGTTTGCGCCAAGGCAAAACCGAAAGCCAAAAGCTGCCGCTCGATTTCAGCCTGCTACTTATGGAGACGTTGGACTGGGTGCGGCGGGAAGTGGGGGTTGTTTACCCGATGGATTAATGGAACATCGGGCGTACTTTTTATTGTAAGTTTGGTGTATTTTCTAATCATTTCAAATTACTTTGATGAAAAGATTTCTGCTCACATTTTTAGTTTTCGCTTCGATAGAATTTTCACTTGATGCCCAAAATTTTAACAGTTCCAATCTCCCAATTTTTGTCATCGAAACCCAAAATGGCGCTCAAATCGTGGACGAACCCAAAACCACCGCCCACCTCGGAATCATCTGGAATGGTGACGGTGCCACCAACTACCTCACCAACCCGTTCACGGATTATGATGGCCAAATCGGCATCGAAATAAGAGGGAGTAGTTCGCAGTGGTTTCCAAAGAACAACTTTGCCATGGAAACCCAAAACGCCGACAGTACTTCCAACAACGTTTCCGTACTCGGTTTCCCGAAGGAAAATGATTGGGTGCTGCACGGGCCGTACAGCGACAAAACCCTGATGCGAAACGCACTGGCCTTTACGCTGGGGAGTTGGATAATGCCATACGCCCCTAGGGTACGCTACTGCGAGCTGGTCATCAACGGCAACTACCGTGGCGTCTATGTTTTCACCGAAAAAATAAAGCAGGACGATAATCGGGTGAATATCAGCAAGTTGAGCCAAGATGAAAACGCAGGGGACGACCTCACCGGCGGTTATATCCTCAAATTCGACAAGTTCGACGGGCTGGTGTCTGATGGTTTTCCTTCGGCATACCCGGCAAGCCCAGGCGGGGTTCCGGGGGGCACTGTTTATCAGTATCACTACCCGAAGCCGGACGAAATAACGCTTCCACAAAAGGCATACATCCAAAACTATATCGCCAATTTTGAAGACATCATGTCCTCGCCGAACTTTGCCGACACGGTCAGTGGCTACCGCAACATGCTTGATGTGCCCTCGGTGATTCAAATGATTTTCATACAGGAAATCAGCCGCAATGTGGACGGGTATCGCCTCAGTACATTCATGTACAAGGACCGGGACAGCGTTGACAGCCGCTTGCACCTGGGGCCGGTCTGGGACTTCAACCTTGGGTTCAGCAATGTGGACTACTGCATCGGCCCTGGCTACCAAGGCTGGGCGATTGACTTCAACAACTTCTGCCCCGGCGACTATTGGGTGGTGCATTTTTGGTGGAAACGCCTTTGGCAAGACCCCTTGTTTGTCAAGCAAATGAAGAAGGAGTGGGCGAACCTCCGGGCCAGCACCTTGAGCAACGAGCACATCTTCCACTTGGTGGATTCACTAGAAACCATGCTGCAGGAACCTGCCCAGCGCAATTTCGTGCGGTGGCCAACCCTGAACGAATATGTATGGCCGAACCCTGTCATCACTGGAAGCTACCAAGGTGAAGTGGACCGTATGCGTACTTGGCTTACCAACAGACTGGCTTGGATGGACGGGGCCATGCTTGCCTTGGTGGATACAGTTGTCGTGGTGGAGCCGCCCATCGGTGGGCTGGTGGTGAAGCCTACGCTTTTTCACGATGAGGTAAATTTCTGGTTGGACGTCGTCGGCTACCAACGGATTTTCTTGGAGGTGTTCGATGCACATGGCCGAACGGTACACACTCAAACCGGTTTCTACGATGACGACAAAGTGGCGAGGCTAACTTGGAATGCTTACGATTTGCCGGCTGGCGCTTATTTTTATAAGTTAAAAGTCGGCAAGAAGCCGCACGTTGTTGGCAAGCTGATGAAATATTAATAAAAAATAGAAGGGCGCCCAAGTGGACGCCCTTTTCGTAAATGGCTATTTTACACTACTCAATATCTTGTGTTGGACTTTAAGACGTTAGACATTAGACATTAGACAGTGGGGATATGCTTAAAATGGAAGCATTTAATCACATTTATCTAATGTCTACAGTCTAATGTCTCGTCCCCTACTGGATAAACGTCTGCTGGCCGCCCAGTTCATTGGGCATTTTAAGTGTCAGCATGTGTCCGTCCATCAGCTCTATTTGAGCCAAAACGGTGCCTGTTACCTCCCCTGTTTTTTCGCAAACTTTATGGAACGCAAGTGATAGGTCATCGGCAGACAGCTCCCAAAATCCACAAACCCGCTTACCCTCCGAGGTGGAACCCTCGAACTTGCCATTTGCGAGCAGGTTGAGGCTGGCAAACCCATTTTCAAGTTTGTTTTGACCGATGTTCATCCAATCGCCAAGCAGGTTGGTCTGGAGGGCATCTCGGCTGACAGTGTCCAAGTTTTCAGTGGATGCCCACATGGTGAGGGTATCTTCCGAAAGGCTGGCGAAACTCAGGTTGGAAAGCAAGGAAAGCAAAAGAACAAACGCTGAAATTTTCATTTTTGATGATTTAATAAAACTGGTTTTTTCGGGGCGGAAGTGGGGCTATCCGATTGGCAAATTTTTGTCTCTTTGAAAACCAGTTTTCATAAAACGCTGAAAACCAGTTGCTTAAAGTTAAAATTTCCACTTCGAATTGCCCACTCCCTTTTTATGTGTCAGGTGATTTCTTTTTTTGATGGACAAATGTATGCCCCTAGGGTTGCCTCTTTCCAAATCGTGCTGGAGGTGTGTAGGCATTTTCTCGACGAACGGTGGCAGATTTAACTTTTCTTTCACAGAATTCGATATGGAGTGGCAATTTTGCCAATCATTTTCAAAAAACTAACTTCACCCCAGAGACGGCTGCATGTCTGGCTTTGTTACTTCTCCTAGCTCATTTGAAGTTCAAAAAATAAGACAGATTGTTGGCTTGATAGCGGTTGGCTAGTCTCAAAACCTCAAGTCCTCAAATCCTCAAGTCCTCAAGTCCTCAAACCCATGCTGATAAAAACCCGTGGAATCGTCTTCAAGGCAAAAAAATACTCGGAAACCAGCGTCATTGTTGATGTCTTTACCGAGGAGAAGGGCCTGCGCTCGTACATCGTGAGCGGGGTGCGTTCGAAGCGCCCCACCGTGAGCGCAGGGCTGCTACAGCCCATGACCCCAGTTGACCTCGTGGCCTACCACCGCGATGACCACGACCTGACCCGCCTGAAAGAAATCAGGCCTCACCATGTTTTTCACGCCATTCCGTTCGACATCCGGCGCAGCTCCGTGGGACTGTTCATGGTGGAGGTGGCACGCAACACGGTGCAGGGCCACGAGGCCAACCCAGAACTGTTTGAGTTTTTGCTCCGCAATTTTGTTTTTTTGGATGAAACGGCGCACCCCATCGCCAACCTGCACCAGCACTTCATGCTGCACTTGTCGGAGTTCTTGGGGTTCCTCCCCGGCGGCGACTTTGGCCCAGATTCGCCCTATTTCGACTTGCAGGAAGGTGTTTTCACACATGAAAAACCATTTCACCACCATTGGCTTTCGGAGGTTGCCAGTGGAAAGTTCTACCAACTGCTCATGCTTCCCCTCGACCGCTGCCATGAGGTGCCCTTCGAGCGGGAAGAGCGCCGGGCTTTTCTCAAAAATCTGCTATTGTTCTATCGGCTGCATATCGAAAACTTCCAGCAGGTACACTCGCACGAGGTATTGGAAGAAGTGCTTGGCGGGTAACGATGTTCTGGCTTCAAGTTTCTGGTTTAAGTTGGGTAGTTTTTATTCAAAGTGATTTTCCCTGAAAAATGGCCATTTTGGTTGTTGACTTTTAGCAGTTTTGCAACTGAAAAAAATCAATGGACAACCCAGTACAGAACCGAATATTTGTTCAAAATTTGTCGAAAATCTAAAAGCAACAATTATGTCATACCGCATCAAAACATTTGAAGAATACAAGTCTGTTTACAAAAAAAGTGTCGAAGACCCTGAAGGATTCTGGGCCGGTATTGCAGAACAATTTCATTGGAACAAGCCTTGGAAGTCCGTGCTGGAATGGGAGTTTAAGACGCCCAACATCAAGTGGTTCAAGGGAGGCAAGACCAATATCACCTACAACTGCCTCGACCGTCACCTCAAAACACGGGGTGACCAAGTGGCCATCCTCTGGGAGCCAAACAACCCCGACGACGATGCAATTCGCTTGACTTACAGGCAGTTGTACGAGGAAGTTTGCCGAACGGCAAATGCGCTCAAGTCGCTTGGCATCGGCAAAGGTGACCGGGTTTGCTTCTACATGCCGATGGTGCCACAGTTGGTCATTGGCGTGCTGGCTTGCGCCCGCATTGGAGCAGTACACAGCGTGGTGTTTGCTGGTTTTTCGGCACAGTCGCTTGCCGACCGCATCAACGACTCGGCCTGCAAAGCGGTTCTCTGCTCTGACTTCAATGCCCGTGGAAACAAAAACATTCCCGTAAAAAAAGTGGTGGACGACGCCCTTGCGATGGGTTGCCCAAGCATAGAAAAAGTGTTGGTGCTGCGCCACACGGGCGACCCCGTCAGTTGGAATTCTGACGTGGACGTCTGGTGGCATGACATCGTGCCCAGCCAGTCTGCGGAATGCCCGCCAGAACAAATGGATGCCGAAGACATGCTCTTCATCCTCTACACCTCCGGTTCGACGGGCAAGCCCAAGGGCGTGGTGCATACCGTTGGTGGCTATATGGTGTTCGCTGGTTATACTTTCAGCAATGTTTTTCAATACAATGAAGGTGAAGTATTCTGGTGTACAGCAGATGTGGGTTGGATAACGGGACACAGTTATATCGTGTATGGGCCGCTGCTCAATGGCGCCACCTCGCTCATGTTCGAGGGGGTGCCTACATTCCCCGATGCAGGCCGCTTTTGGGAGGTGTGCGAAAAGCACAAGGTCAATATTTTTTACACCGCACCTACCGCCATCCGGGCGCTGATGGCCGCTGGCGATGAATGGACGGAAGGCCACGACTTGAGCAGCCTGCGGGTGCTCGGTTCGGTCGGGGAACCCATCAACTCAGAGGCTTGGCACTGGTACCACGACAAAATCGGCAAAGGCCGCTGCCCCATCGTGGACACTTGGTGGCAAACGGAGACCGGCGGCATCCTCATCTCGCCGTTGGCAGGCTTGACACCAATGAAGCCGACCTACGCATCACTGCCGTTGCCTGGCATACAGCCATGCTTGGTGGACGCCTCCGGCAAAGAAATCGAGGGCGACGACGTGGAGGGAATGCTTTGTATGAAGTTCCCGTGGCCAGGCATCATCCGCACCACGTATGGTGACCTCGAACGGTGCAGGCAGACTTATTTCGCAACTTTTGAGGATAAATATTTCACCGGCGACGGTGCCCGCCGTGACGAGGACGGATACTACCGCATCATCGGCAGGGTGGACGACGTGATGAACGTAAGCGGCCACCGCATCGGTACGGCAGAGGTGGAAAACGCCATCAACGAAAACCCGCACGTTGTCGAAAGCGCCGTGGTGGGCTTCCCACACGAAATCAAGGGGCAGGGCATTTACGCCTACGTGATCACCGATGGGCCGGTGTCGGATGTTGCCAAGTTCGAGAAGGAATTGTTGGCCACGGTCACCCGCATCATCGGGCCTATTGCGAAGCCGGACATGATTCAAATCGTGTCAGGATTGCCAAAGACCCGTTCTGGCAAAATCATGCGGCGCATCCTGCGGAAGATTGCTGAGGGTGACACTTCGAACCTGGGCGACACTTCGACACTGTTGAACCCTGAGGTGGTGGAGGAGATAAAGGTGGGGGCGAGGCGGTGATAGAGGTTCAACAGGGCGAGGTAAAGTATTAATGTGCTTTTTATCGCAATAATTTGGATAAATTTGTATCAGAGATACTTGATGAATCAGCTATGGCTAGAGATAAATTTCACTATGAGTTCAGGCATGCCTTGGAAATCGAAGGGTGGATAGTCACCGATGATCCTCTTTATCTGAAAATTGGGAAAATACTCCTACACATAGATTTGGGCGCAGAAAAGTTGATAGCAGCAGAAAGGAAGGGTGAAAAAGTAGCAATTGAAATAAAAACTTTTGGAAACGTTTCGTTTATCACGGCCTTGTACGAGGCAGTTGGCAAGTACATCATTTATCGCAAGGCGTTGGAATTGTTGCAGCCTGATAGGGTTCTTTACCTGGCCATTCCGGTTGATACTTACTTGGAGTTTCACAATGAAACAGTCGTACAAGAAGTTTTTGAAGAAGGAAAGTTCAAAATCGTGCTTTACGACCCAGACACGGAAAAAATTATATCATGGATAAAATAATAAAATACGAAGCGGCGATTTTGAGCATTTTGAACGAGTATGCCAAAGTCAAATATGCCAATATAAAGGGAGAAAATTGCCTAGTGGCCGATAAGGAGAACCATCGCTATCTTGTGTTAACCATTGGTTGGGACGAGAAAAAATTTATTCATGACTGCCCAATGCATTTCGATATTCTGAATGGCAAAATTTGGATTCAGAAAAATTGGACAGAGTGGGAAGTTGGCGAAATGCTGGAAGCCAAAGGCGTTCCCAAAGAGGACATTGTGATTGGATTTCTTTCTCCGAAGATGCGGGAGTATTCGGACTACGCCGTTGCGTAGCTCCCTCACTCCCCAAAATACTCCACATAAATATTCTCCGTCTCCCAAAGCTTGATGCAGTGCAACTGGCAGCCCGTGATATGTGGTTCGAGTTGTTGCCAAAACAGGATGGCGAGGTTCTCCGTGGTGGGCTGCATTCTCTTTGGGATGAAGGGCACATCGAGGTTGAGGTTGGAGTGGTCCACCACGTCAGTGATGTGTCGCTTGATGATTTGGCTCAGTTCCTTCACGTCCACGACAAAACCAGTGACAGGGTCGGGTTGGCCCTTCACGGTCACGTACAGGTCGTAGTTGTGGCCATGCCAGTTGCGGTTGGCGCACTTCCCAAACCACTCAATATTTTTCTCCTCGCTCCAGTCCTCCACCCACAGTTTATGGGCGGCATTGAAGCGTTCACGTCTTGTCAGGTAAACCATTTCAGTTAGGCAGTTTTCAGTGGGTATGTGGCAAAAGACTATTTACCACACACCCGAAAAACGGACGCAAAGGTACAAATTATCAGTTTCAACTGTCAATTGACCTGTGCCTACTTTGCAATGCCTTTTTTGTGTTGAAAATCGGGTGGGGTGGCTTTTTCATCTAAATAATTGCCCGATTTATTTCCAAAACGGGCAATCTTGCACCATGAATTATTACAACAGCAATTGGAAATGACGTTGAGCAATACCATAAAAGCAAGGCTATTGCGACTGGCTTCGACGAAGGCCATTCAGCATTCGCTCTTTTGGGTGGTGATTTTCCTGTTGTACTCGGTGGTTGAGGTTATGGTGACCCATCACCCCTTTTTTTATACGGTAAGCAATAATGTCGTTCGACTGATACTGTTGGGAATGGCGGTGTACTACAATGTCTACCGATTGGTACCCAGGTACCTGGCCGACAAGAAGTTTTTGCTGTACCTCGGTTTTCTGTTGCTCACCGTTTTTATCGTCACGCCGCTGGAAGTGTTTCTTATTTATGCAAAATCCAGCAACTATCCTGAAATGCAGGCACAGGTGTTGGATAATTTGAACTGGGCTTTTGCGCCCAATTTTTTTGTACTGAGCACCTCCACCGTCGTAAAAATTACCGTGGACTGGTACACCAACATCCGTGAAAAGCAGGAGCTGGTCACGGAAACGATGCAGTCGGAGCTTCGGTTTCTCAAGTCGCAGATCAACCCCCACTTCCTCTTCAACACCCTGAACAGCCTCTACGCCCTGACCCTGAAAAAATCGGACCTTGCCCCCGACATCGTGCTCAAGCTATCGGAAATGATGCGCTACATGCTGTACGAGTGCAACGAAAAATGGGTGCCACTGAGCAAGGAGGTCAACTACATCGCCAACTACCTTGAGTTGGAGCGAATCCGCCAGGGCAACCGGGTGGACATCAGCTACGAGGTGCAGGGATTGGTCAGCGACCAAAAAGTGGCCCCGCTGATGTTCATCCCATTTATCGAAAACTGCTTCAAGCACGGCCTTGGCAACCAGATTTCAAAGGGATTTGTGAATATCCGCCTCGATGTTCGGGGCAATGAGATAGATTTACGCATTGAAAACAGCAAGGCCGAGGCCATGCCAAGGCAACTCCACCCTCGCAGTGGAGGGATTGGTTTGGTCAATGTCCGGCGGAGGCTCGAACTGCTTTACCCCAACCGCTACAAACTAAACGTGGAGGACACTCCCACAACCTACACCGTAAAACTGTACTTAAAACTGGAAGAATAGTGATTGCTAAATTGTTGGATTGTTGAATTGTTACCCGCTATCGTAGCACCACAACAATCCAACAATTTAGCAATTCAACAATCAAAACAATCAGAATATGATTAATGCTATCATCGTTGACGACGAACCTTTGGCGCTTGACGTGCTGGAGACCTACTTGGAAAAATTGCCTGACGTACACCTCGTGAAGCGTTGCTCAAACGCCTTCGAGGCCAACGAGGCATTGAAAAACCACGATGTTGACCTGATGTTCCTCGACATCCAAATGCCGCAGCTCACCGGGATTGACTTCCTGAAAACGTTGACCGACCCGCCGCTCGTCATCTTCACGACGGCCTACTCCAACTATGCCATCGAAGGTTTCGAACTGAACGCAACGGACTACCTCCTCAAGCCCATCTCGCTGGAGCGTTTCATGAAAGCCGTGAACAAGGCCGTTGACCAAATAGAACTCAAGCGGAAAGAGAATGCCTCGCACGTGGAAATCAACGACGCCGAAGACTTCATTTTTGTGAAGGCGGACAAGAAGTTCGTGAAGGTGAATTTCTCGGAAGTGCTGTACATCGAGGGCTTGAAGGATTACGTCATCATCCGCACGGAGAAGGGCCGGGTCATCACCCTACAAACGATGAAAAGCCTGGAGGACAAGCTGCCCAGCAAGATATTCCGCCGCATCCACCGTTCCTACATCGTCAACATCGGCAAAGTGGAGGCAATCTTGGGCAACATGGTGGAGGTCATCGAAAAGGGCCAGCCCAAGCACCTTCCCATCGGCAAAAACTACCGGGACGAACTGCTCGACATGGTGAACGAAAACCGGTTGTAGCCGTGCCGTCACACCATCTTTAGCAGCCGCATCTCGTGCCAAAGTGTAGTGGACATGCCATCCTTGAGCGAACGAGGGGCATAGCCAAGTTCTGCTTTCGCCTTTGAATTGTCGCCGAGGTAGGTCGCACCCGCAAGCACCCGCAGGTTTTCAGCGGAATAATCTGGCGGCAAGGGGAATATGACACCTACCACCGACATGATTCCTGACAAGAAACGCATCAGCCCTGGGTTCACAGCCCGGGGCATTTTTTTGCCGGTAATCCTGTGGGCTATGCCTATTGCATCCACCAGCGAATGTTGTGGCCCAGCGATGATGTATGTTTCACCTGCCCCGCCTTTTTGCATGGCATCATAATGCGCCTGCACAATGTCCTCCACGTGCGCCCAACAATAAGCCGTCTTGCGTGGTACCATTGGAAGTTTCCCCTTCAAATATTGAATCAAAGTAGTGCGCACGCTGCTCGTATCGCCGGGGCCATAAATCAGACCGGGCATGACCACCACGAGCGGCAAACCATTTTTGATGAATTCAAGCGCAATCTTGTGGGCCTCGGCCTTAGTGTAGTCGTAGTGGCTGAGGTGTGGGCCGTCGTAGTGGTAGCCCTTGTCCACTTGCACGCCCTTGGTGTCTGAGTTAACGGCGAGGGTGCTGGTATAAACGCCCTTTTTGATGCCTAACGCTCGCATCAATTCCAGCACGTTGCGGGTGCCGTCCACGTTGATGCGGGTACCCTCCTTCCTGTTTTTCCTTCGTGCCCCGATTTTGTACCAGCCTGCCACATGGAAAACCCCATCGCAGCCCGTCATGGGTGCCCTCATGCTTTCTTTCTCGGTCACATCGCCTTTGACGAGGGCGCAGCCAATGGCAGCAAGGTCGCCCGCCTTGTCGGGGTTGCGCACCAATGCAACGACTTCGTGGCCTTCTTTGCGGAGCAGCTTGGCGAGGTAGCCGCCGACAAAGCCAGTGGCACCGGTGAGAAAATATTTCATTGTTACTTGTTGTAGAAGTTGGTTCAGGGCGCAATTTTACCTGTTTTTATGAACTCCCGATGTGGCTTTTTTCGCCCGGCGGCGTTATTCCGGTCAGTCGGCCACACGTCAGTTTTGCCCAATATGCTGAAACGGTACGGGAGTTTGGGAACGATTTGGTGTCTTGATAACATTACTACCGATGTACATCGCTTCCTGCCCAAATCCTTCCAAAGTTTAAATTTCGTTCGCATCAACCTGTTTAATAGCAGCCCATCGTTTGATTTTTTACACCATTCGTTTCACTGAAATTAAGGGGGCGGGAGATAAATAAGCTACCCGTTATGGCGAAGTTATTTTTTCTTCTAAAAGTGCTTAAAAAACTAAGCATAGCAGGGCTACGGTTATTTTTTTAAGTGTTTTTAGAAGGAAAAAGAACGAGCCAGAATGGACAGGTTATTTGTTTCCCGCCCCCTAAACTGAACGTTATGAAAAACGCCGTTTCCGTACTTGCCACATTTGGCGGGCTGCTGCTGGCAACTTCACTGTTCGCTGGCGCAAATGCCGACTCACTTGCCTTCGGGCGCATCCTTGTTGATTTTCAATCGGAAGCAAACGCTACTGCTGCCTTTTTTCAAAAAAAACGAGCCTCACTCAATGCCCAATTGGAAGCCGTAAACCTCCAACTGGCTGCCCACGCTGGCCACAACAAGCGCAAGTTTCAGAAAGCATTGGAAACAAAACTTCGCCTCATGGAGGCCCAGGCTCTACTCGAAGAACAGTCCGATGTCTCGATGCTGAAAATCCGCTACCGCAAGGGCGTTGACCTCATTCGGGTGATCTACGAGAAAATCCTTGGCCTCGACCACCACTTCACCGGGCTGCACACTTACCAAAACATCAACACTTTGAGCAACCCGAACTCGTACCCTGAGTTTGCGAAAGCAAAGGAAATGATTGAGAAAAACAAGAACCGCCGGTATTCGCTCAAGCTGCCTTCCCTGCTCGAATCGAACCCGCTCGTTTCGGCCACCTTCATGCTCGTTGGGCTGCTGATGGGCGAGAGTAGCTCGGAAGTGAAGGAAGCCGAAGCGGAGAAAATCGCCTGTATCCTCGATTTCACGGTGCGCATGAACGCCGACCTCGGCATCATCCGCAACGAGACCGAGTTTTTGAAAAACGCCAACCAGACGCTCCTGCAAGATTGCCAGCGCCTGTTTGCCGACTATGCCAAGGCGGTTGGCTACCATATTTCCTTGGAGGAATGCCGAAATTCGGACAATTGGGAAGCGCTTTTTGATAAATTGGATGAAAAAATGGAAGCGCTCGAAAGCGGTCTGTCCAATGGTGACGGGCCAGTGCTTGCTTCCAGCAAAGACCTGGTAAACATCGAGTTTGCCACGCAACGGGTCTCCGATTTCATCACGAAGTACAGCAACTTCATCGGGCAGGGCACGCAGTACTACCAGAAGTTCGACCATATCGTGAACACCTACCAGAACGAAGGTGCCTGCCAGGCGCAGCTTCCCAGTCAGTATGCGGAGCTAAAAACGGACATCAGCTCTACCATCGAAAAGTTCAACAACACCTACAACCTGCCGGAGATACAGGGGTCGAGGTTGAAGGATTTGATGTATGGGGTGGGGGAGTGAGTACCATATAATATGGCAGTCTTATTTACTGCGCCAGCAGATTTTGTTAAAACCTCGAAGCCGATGAGTTTTCTCTCATCGGCTTCGTTCATTCTCCAAGTACCTCCAATATCGCACTTTAAGGTTTCTTTCTCTATTTTCCATAACCTTTCCTAATGCATACATTCATGAAAAAGCTCATAGCCATTTTTATTGCCTGGACTTTCCTCATCCTAACCTGCTTTTCGCAAACCGCTATTTACTTTCAGGTAAGAGGCGGCGTCACTGCAGGGATGAGCAATATAAAGGATGCAGGTGAGTATTCCCAATATTTTAGGACGAGGTTTTTTTACGGACCGAACACGGGGTTGGCCATTGGCCTTAAATTTCCAAATCGGCTTTCCATTGAGGCGGGCTACGAAAACAACGAAATCGGTATTGAGGTAATCGAAAACTTGAAGAAACTGGTTTATGACACTGTTGAAGGAGGCAGACGCCATGGGATATATAAAGGGACTGGCTTTGGTTTTCAATGCGTCCCCATAAGGTTTTCGCTCGACATAGACCTCAGCAAGCGGCTTATTTTTCAGCCCATGTTAGGCTTACAGTTCGGTTATAACCGTGATGTGTATACGAATCTTGGAGGCTGGGGCGGGCAAGGGTATAGCCTGAAATTGACCAAATCCGAATACAAAACCGGCTATACTGTTGGCTTCCAATATGGGGGAGGGCTTGCCTGGAGGGCAACGAAAAACGCTAGGCGGCACCCACAGTATTTTACCTTTTTGCTGCTACACAACATTGGGCTTATCACCAATTATGTTCACACCTACACTTCCTATGCGCAAGGCTATGGTTCGCTCCAAAGAGTGGTGAATTTCAGGGCATCTTATCTTGGTGCCACGATTGGGTACAGGTATTTTTTGAACAAGGACAAGCGCAATCCCGTCATCGCCGACTGATGCCGTTTTTCATACGTACCACATCATCCGCATGAGTGAAGCACTGAAGGCGATTGACATCCACTTCGTGCAAAGCGAAACCGCTCTGACGGGCATGGGCGACCTGTTCACGACTGCGGCGGCTCCATCTTCCCCCGCACCTTCTCCCACCTTCTAAAAAATGCGGCAATGCACTTCCCCGACATCGGCGAGGTGGCGTTGAACAGCACGCAGATGCCGATGCCGTCCCGGCGGTTCAGGGCGATTTCACTGTGGAAGTTGTTGACGTAGCCGGCGTGGTACACCAGCGTGTCGCCGCCGTGTTCGAGGATGCGCCAGCCCTTGGCGTAGAAGGCAGAGTCCCGGTCAATGAAGCCCCGAAGCACGGGCCGCTCCAGCCCCGTGCCGATGACCGGGGTGAAGACATCCTTCAGCACATCGGCGGGCACGGCCTCTGGTTTGTGGCCGAGCAGCGCCTTCAGCCACTCGCCCATGTCGCTGATGCTGGCATTGACGCCCCCGGCGGCGGCGAAATTGTAGTAGCGGTGCGTGATGGAATCGGCCACCCAACCATTGCCACGCCACCGGTGCGGCAGGGCGTGGTTGGGGCTGTTTACCATGCTTTCGTAATCGCAGGAAGCATTGGCCATGCCCACCGGACGGAAGATTTTTTCCACCAAAAGTTCGTTGTACGGCTTGCCCGAGGCCGATTGTAAAATAGGCTCGATGAGGCAAAAAGCGGCGTTCTGGTAGCTGAAATACTCGCCTTCCCTACCAGCCAGCCTTGCCAACGGAAACTGCGTCATGACATAATTTTGGTCAAACCCATTTTCAATCAAATTGGAAAATGAGTGGTAGGGCAGCCCCGTTGTTTGCGTGAGCAAATGCCTGATTTCGAGCCGTTGCGCCTGTTCGGGGTCTTTCATGTTGAAGTCTGGTAGGCGGTCTTGCACTTTTTCGTGCCATTTCAGCTTGCCTTCGTCCACCAGCAGTCCCGTCAGGATGCCCGCAAAGCCCTTCGACAGCGAGCCAATCCTGAAAACCGTGTGCTCGTCCACTGGTTCGGGACGCCCCTCGGCCCTGACGCCGTAGCCGTGGAAGAACACGACTTGGCCGTCCTTCACCACCACCACGGCAGCGCCGGGTGTTTTGGTCAAAATCATCGAATCCTCAAAAAAGCGGTGGAAATCTTTCAGGAAAGCCTCCATGTTTGGGTCGAGTGGGGGAGGGGTTGGCCGAAGTGATGCCCCCATCGGTGCCGTTCGGTCTGTCTGTGAGCAGGCTGCGAGCAGCAGCAGTCCAAGCAAGATTGAGCAGATTCGTTGAATGTTGTTCATACGAGCGAAGGTAGCAATTTTGAAAAAAGTTAAAACGGCTGGCATCGTCAATGGATTGCGCTGAAACAAGCCTCGAACCCAATAACCCAATAACTCAATAACCCAATATCCCAATACCCCAATACCTCAATCATGTTTCAGCACGTACACGCTGTCCACCCCCGGCGGCAGCCAGCGCTCGAAAGGGAAGCCCTTTTGCTTCGTGAACACTCGGATATCACCGAAGGCGACCACGTACTCGTCCTTGTCCACCCACCACCAGCTTTTCCAGGGGCCGTTGTCCTTGGGGCCGGGCTTGTACCAGCCGTTGAACTCGAAACCGCCGTCAATTTGGTTGGGCTTCACACCCTTTTCTTTGGTCAAATAGTCGAGCGCCCGCCATCTTGCCCGGTTCCAACTGATATAATCGTGCGTGCCAGTGGTGGCATACCCGGCCATGAGTACAAGGAAAATGCCAGCGGCGACCACCTGTCTTTTGCCAAAAACAAAATCATGCCCCTGCACCAGAACGGCCAGCAGGAAGGGTACCAGCACCATGTGGTAGCGGTCGAGGAAGTACAGTTCGGTGAGCAGGAACCCTGTGTAGGCCACTAAAAAAGTCCAGATGAAGACCGCCTGAACCCTTGCCGTTCCTGCCACTTTGAAGCCTCTGACCACGCTCGGCACCAGGTTGAGTAGAAAAATGACGCCCAAAATGACGCCCACCATTTTCGTGGCATTCAAGGCGCTGTTGCTCAACATGGGGGAGACGTTCAACCAAAATGCCGCGTCCTTCAAGGTTTTTGGGCCGAGGCCGAGGTTGTAAACCATGTTGCCCAGCGGGTAATGTTTCCAAGCAAAGAAAAACGTCACGGCCAGCACGAGCGTGATGCCCGCCGTCCACCAGCGCAGGGCGGTGTTTGCGCTTCTCAAATGGCGGCGGAGCAACAGAACGGTCACGGGAGAGAGGAAAAAACCGAGGTAAAACAGTAGCAACCCGATTCTTTTTAAACATTCCCAAAAGAAACCTTTGTCGCCAAAACGCTTGGCCAATTTGCCGAGGCTACCGTAGGATTCGGGCAGCCCCTGCGTCACTTCGTACCATTTCGTGAAGCCAATGTAGGCGGCCACGGCCAGCGCCAGCGGGGTCAGCGCCACGGCCAGCGAGCGCCAGTTGACCCCCTGTCGGTACAACCAAACGGCAGCGAAGGCCAACGGTCCGGCCATGCCCATTTGGCGCACGAGGGTCGCAAGCAGCGTGAACACCGTGGCCCAAACTACGTGCCGCAGCTTGCCCGAATTGGCCGATTTTAGGAAAAAATAAATGGACCAGAGGAACAGCGCCAAGAACGGTACGTCGGTCATGAACGTGGCCGAAAGGGAAAAGTACATCGGGTTGAACATCAGCACCGCCGTGCCTAGCGTGGCCAACCGACGGCTTGCGCCCATTTCGAGGAAGATGAACCAAGCGGCCACCAGACCGGCGAAGCCGAGCAACATGGTCGAGTAGCGCAGTGCCTCGTGCGAGAACCCCAAAACCTTGCAAACGCCAGCTCCCCAAAAGATTTGGGTCAGGCGGGTCATGGCGGGCCAGTCGTCCAGTTTCAAAATGCTTTGCTCGGACAGGTACCAGACGTCCTTGGCGTAGGCCCAGTCGTCGTTGAGCGGGAAATTGCCCGTCGGGTTGATGGCAATCATGGCCGCCACCCATGCCAAGGCAAGTAAGGCGAGGTGTTTTATGTCTGTTTTTTGCAAACCAAGGCTGTGTTGGTCAATATCCATGTTGATGATTTGAGAGAAGTAGCGCGGTACGTGCTTGATTTTTTTCCAGCAAGGTTGTTCGATTTGTGGCTCATGACATTTTAGCGTGAAAAATAGGGGGTTTGGGGGCGGAACGCCACCAAAAACAATATCCCCCGACGAGCCGCCGAAGGCGGCGAGGAGGGGCAATTTTTCGTAGGTTCCTTGGTGAAGAAAGATTACTTTTCACGCTGAAACGTCACGATGGGATTTATAATGGTCGCCAAAATAGAAGAAAATTCGGAGTTGTTGGATGGCTGCGAACAGGATGGGCATTCTCGCCGTCTTTGGGTGCTATCGGATTGGGCAATTTTTGGAAATCCTTAAAATTTTCTTAAAAAAATTTCCTTGATGTTGTCAAAAGAACGTTAATTTGCCCATCGGAATAAACAAGTGCCATACAGGACTTTGGTAGGCAGCTTACTATATAAGTTTTCAATAACACTTTAGCATTATTTGGAAATAGCTACGATAAGTTTTTCAGTCATCGGGTTAAATGGTTTAAGAATAAATGGTAATACAATCTTTTATACTCTGAAGGTGGTTTTTAGCCTTCTTAGTAACAGTCGGGTGATTTCTTACAAGAGCGAGGCATCAAATGTCGTCGCTCTTTTTTTTGTGCTTACTTTTGCCCATTGTGGCCGCCCAATTTATTGGGCTGGCCGACCAACTATCCGGCCAGCCCAATAAATTGGGCGGCCACAATGAATGATAAAAGCGACCAATATCCACAAATCCTACGGCGACCTGCGGGTGCTCAAGGGCGTTGACCTCGAAATCCGCAAGGGCGAAATCGTAAGCATAGTCGGCAAATCGGGGGCTGGCAAGAGTACCCTGTTGCATATTCTCGGTACGCTCGACCGGGCTGATGAGGGCGAGGTCGTTTTTGATGGGGTGAATGTTAATTCCCTGACAACCAACGAGTTGGCCAAATTCAGGAACACCCGCATCGGATTCGTATTCCAGTTCCACCACCTGTTGCCAGAGTTCAGTGCGATAGAAAATGTGTGCATTCCTGCATTCATCAAGGGCACGCCAGAGGCCGAAGCACAGGTACGGGCCAAGGAGCTACTGGACTACCTCGGCCTTTCCGACCGCCTCACCCACAAGCCCACCCAGCTCTCTGGCGGCGAGCAGCAGCGGGTGGCCGTCGCCCGTGCGCTCATGAACCAGCCTTCCGTCATCTTCGCCGACGAGCCGACCGGCAACCTCGACACGGCTTCCTCCCAAGAGCTTCACCAGCTTATTTTTCAGCTTCGCAAAGATTTTGACCAAACCTTCCTAATCGTCACCCACAACATGGAATTGGCCGCCATGAGCGACCGGACGGTGCGCATGAGCGATGGGAGTTTGGAAATTGGAAATTGAGAAATTCGGAAATTGAACACGGAACACAATTTCCCAATTTCTCAATTTCCCAATTTCCAGTCAATCGTAGTCTGTCCATTCGCTGCCAGAAACTCATTGGCCTTGCTGAAATGTTGGCAGCCGTTGAAGGCGCCACCGGCGAGTGGGGAGGGGTGGGCAGCCTCCAGCACGAGGTGCTTGAAGGGGTCAATCAGGGTGGCTTTTTGCTTCGCAAAATTGCCCCAGAGCATGAACACCAGCCCGTCACGGGCTTCGGAGAGTCGGTGGATGACAGCATCGGTGAAAGTGTGCCAGCCGCATTTGGCGTGTGAGTTGGAGAGGCCCTTCTCCACGGTTAGTGCAGCGTTCAGCAGGAAAACGCCCTGCTCGGCCCAGTGGGTCAGGTCGCCGTACTTGGGGATGGGGAAGTTTACTCCTGTGGAGCCGAGGTCGTCCTGGAGTTCTTTGTAAATATTGCGGAGCGAAGGTGGTATGGCCACGCCACGTGGCACGGAGAAGGACAACCCCATCGCTTCGCCAGGCTTGATGTAGGGGTCTTGGCCGAGGATGACGACCTTCACCTTGCCAAACGGCGTGGTATTGAAGGCATTGAAAATCAGTGACCCCGGTGGGTAGATGGCCTTGCCAGCGGCAATCTCTTTTTTCAAAAAAGCGGTGATGCCTTGAAAATACGGCTGCTCAAATTCGTCGGCGAGCGCAGCCTTCCAGCTTTCCTCGATTTTTACGCTCATGTTTAAGGTTTGAGGTTCCCTTCGGGAATGACAAAGATTGTGAATGGCGAACAAGGTAGGGAATTGCTGGCAAATCGGAACTTAGAGCACGGTTTTGAAGTTTTTCGCTGTGCTGGATGGTAAATGCATTGGACTTATGCCCTACATTTGCCGCCGAAAGTTCATTGCAAGTTTGGCCCCGTAGCTCAGCGGATAGAGCATCTGCCTTTAAGTTGTAGGAGCCTCGATGCGGAAACAAAAACGTATCGAGTGGACAGTGCTGTTTCGGTGAAACCTTTAAAATGGCAATACCGAGGAAACTTTCTATCGTTTTGTATTTTTGCTTGATGAGAGAACATCACACAAAAACGAAAGGCGATTTAGGTGTCTTGAAGGCTTCGGCTGATATTTCAGCCTTAGGGTAAGGACACCGAAGAACAATCAATTCGCAAAGGTTCACTTGGTGGATGATTATCGGGAGGTTCCGTAGAGACTATACGCACTGCACCTGAAATGGTGAAGATATAGTCCAGACCACAAATCTCGGTTTTATACCGGGAGCGGCGAAAGCCGTAGCTGGTAAGCTAAGCAGATGGCCCCTGGTTCGATTCCAGGCGGGGTCACATCAAACACTGTAATTTATTGATATTCAGTGTATTAAGTTAAAATCGGGAGCGGCTGTCGGGTCGTATCCCGTTTTTTTTTTGCAAAAAATCAAACCGCTGCCTACCTTTTTTTGGAAAGCCATTTGAACTTGAAAAACTCGGCGATTTGCGACACGCCCATGTCCCGCATGGCCCAATAGGTGAGCGCAAGGCCCATTGGGAACACCACCAAGCAGTTCATCCAAGCGGCCAGTATGGCGTCAATGACAAAGCGCTCCGCAATATTTTTGCTGAAAATGCTGATGACGATGAACAGCATGAAGAACACGATGGAAATCAGCAGCGGCCAACCGAACCCACCTTTGCGCACAATGGCCCCCATCGGCGCCCCCACGAACAAAAAAATCAGGCAAGCCATTGCCAAGCTGAACTTGGAATGGAACTCAAAAACGTGCTTCACCCTTGATTCTTTGGTCTTTTCAAGCGAACGCAGGGTGGTTGCCGCCTGGTCCTGTATGACGTTGATGGGGCTGCGGGCCTTCTCCAGCAGCTCTTTCCGCCTGTTTAGCTCAAAGGTTTCGAGGAAGGAGATGTACTGGTCAAGCGGCTTGTCGAGTACTTGTTTGTAACCTGGCTCTTCGAGTTTTTTGGGTGGTGCAGGCTTTACTTTGGCGTTGGGTTCCTTGTCGTTTCCGGCTGGTTTCTTTGGAGCCACTGTCTTTTTGGGCTTCGTGGGTTGCACGGTTCTTGGTAGTTTCGGTAGCTGCTTCGTGGTTGATTTTTGCGCAGCGGAACTGTCTTTTTTCAGTGTTTCAGGTTTGCCAATTGGCCCAGCGGCGGTATCCTTCGTGGCGGCGTAGGCGGAGTCCAGTCTGGCTCCCTTCTCCTCCTCTGCCTGCTTTGCTTTTTCCTTGTTTTTCTCTTGCGCAAACTTGTTGAGAAAGTAAAAATGGCGGTTGTTGCTTTCGGCCATCCTGCCTGCTTTTTCCACTATTTCCAGGTCAATGGAGTCAATGGCGACGAGCAGTTGCCGGTTGCTCAGCATGGTGTGGTGCGATTTGAAGAGGTTCTCGTCCGTGCGGTCCAGTTCAAATTGGTCGAGGTCAAATACTTTCGTCCACGATTCAAAGGTGGAGCGCATCATCGGGTAGTTGCGCTTGCCCGCCTTGGTGATGGGCTTCGGCTCCGAAAGTTGCTGCCCGTTGTAAAGCTGCATCACGAAGTACTTGTGGTCATCGGAGCCGAACATCCTGCCGCTGTCCGCCGCTACCATCGAAAGCTGGGACTGGCTGGCCGCGGCGTTGTCGTACAACAGCACATTTTTGATGGTGCTGTTGTCGGGCATTTTGTCGCCAATTCGGATGGAAAACCCCTGGAAATCCTGGTTGAAAAGGCTTTCCTCCAAGCTCAGTGCAGGCTTCTGCTGCCGGATGTCGTAGAGGCGTGACTTGAATTTTAGGTTGGAAACGGGGATGAAATAATTGGAGCAAAAGAAGGAAAAAACACCAATTAACGCCGTGATGGCCATCAGTGGGCGCATCGTCCGCCACAGCGAGACCCCCGCTGATTTCATGCTCGACAGCTCGTAGCGCTCGGCCAAGTCGCCCAGCACCATCACCGACGAGATGAGCACCGCTACCGGCAGCGAAAGCGGAATCATGCTCACCGAAAGGTAGGCCACCAACTCCGTGAGCAGGAAAAAACCAACCCCCTTGCCAGCAATATCGTCAATGTACAGCCATAGCGTTTGCATCACAAACACGAACAGTGCGATGAAAAACGTCACGATGAACGGCGGTATGAATGACGTGATTAGGAGTTTGTCTAACTTTTTCAATTTAACATTAACGGTTGACGGTGGTCGGTAGTGGGGGTGCGGTGCAATCAACTGGATGCTTTTCACCAGCGTGACGAACCCACTTCGTCCATGTTGAACGGCAAAACTACGGCTAATGGTGCAAGTTTTGCTTTTTGGTAAGGATTGGCATGAACCTGCCTCATTAATCAAATCAAGCTCATCTAGTAAATCAAACCCGCTCATTTCCTAGCTTTGCGCTCAATTACTAATTTCCTAATTTCCAATTTCAAGCTTAGTGCGCCTACCAACCTACCAGCAATTCGCCGATGCCTTCGAGAAGCACCCTTGGGTGCAGGCGGTGTTGAACTGGGCGAAGACGCAATCGTTCCCCGGGTTTTTTGGAGTGCCATTGTACGATGTAGTGGTGTTTTTGTACAACGAATCGAAGCGCATCACCCTTTTTACGAGGGCAAATGCGATGGCGTTCAGCTTCTTTCTATCGTTGTTCCCGGCCATTATCTTCCTGTTCACGGTGGCCACTTACCTGCCCATTTACGAGAATTTTGAACACGAAATCAACGGTTACATCACCCTTATCATGCCCAACGATGCTGGGATAGAACTCCAAGCCAACATCAAAGAAATGGTAAAGCCCAGCTCAAGTTTCCTGTCATTGGGTTTTGTGCTTGCTATTTATTTCTCCTCCAATGGCATGATGGCCATGATGGAGGGCTTTGAGAAAACGCATATCCCGGTATTCCAAACGCGGCCAGGTTGGAAGAATCGGCTAATTGCCATTGGGCTGACGTTTCAGTTGGGCTTGCTTTTGTCAGGCTCTGTGGTGCTCATCATCTTGGGCGACTTTATTATCAACTGGGTGGCTGACCACCTCCACCTCGACTTCACCACCGCGACGACCATCGAAGTGTTCCGTTGGGCGGTCATCCTGACACTGTTCTACTTCAGCATTGCCCTGATTTACCGGTACGGCGCTGCCCTAAAAAACAAGTTCCGATGGATAACGCCCGGCTCTACCCTGGCCACCATACTCTCCATCACCACTTCACTGGCCTTTTCATTCTACGTCAATTCCTTCGGCACCTACAATAAGGTGTACGGCTCCATCGGCACCATCATCGTGCTGATGCTATGGATTCAGCTAAACTGCCTCATCCTGCAAATTGGCTTCGAGCTGAACGCAAGCATCGCAGCAAACAGGGACTTGAAAACGGAAATTAAGGAAGAGGAAGACGAATGATGGACGATTTCCCAACCTTGTGGCATTTTGGAAAAAGTGAAGACTAGCCAATTGGCTTTTCCACGATTTTTTTCCCACCCAAATAAAAATACCAGCATGCCACGGCCATCATTACGTGGGCGATGTCCATGTGGTTGAACCAAATGCTGGGCGCCCATTGCATTACAAAAAACAATGCGCCGATGGTTGACATGATTATGCCCATCAAAAACAGCCTGCTCCCTTCGTGCCTTGTACGGTAAAAAACATAGCCCTGAAATCCGCCGGTGACAATCAGGATGCCGTAGGCAGCGTGGCCCATTACGAAGTAAAAATTCATGGTGGCGACGGAAATGACGAGGAAGAAAAGCAGCTCTACAATGTTCACAACGGCGAAAAAGCGGGCAAGGCTTGGCCGAATCAACGGAAACGCATGGAAGATGGACGCCCTTTCGAGCAGGGCTACGGAAAACATGCTGACGTACCAGCCGGGAATTTTCCAGTAAATGCTCAGGGCGTAGTTGAAGCTGTGGCCAATGACGCCCCCCAGCAGCGTGGCCATGCCCATCGTCAAAAAATAGCCACGCACGAGCCGAAGAATGGAGGCACGGCTTGCCCCTGTGGGGCCTCCATTCATGGGGTCTTTCATTTTGCCCAATTTGTAAAAGGCATACCAACAAACCACGGTCACCAGCACATCGGTCAGCATGGTGATTGGCTCGTCAACCCGCAGGCCGAGGATGTCAATGGATGGGTTTCGGTAGATTGAAGGTTGCATATTCGGCATTTGTTCCAAGCGAGAGGACAGCCAAGTTACCAATTTTTCATAAAGAAGTAAATGGCGTAAGTGTCAAAAACTGCTGTTTTGTAAGTGTTTAAAATCAGTGAATCAAACCTGATTTTGTCATTTACTTTTAGCGTCAAACAACTACCGCAGGTATGCCAATTGAAACCGTACCGTCAGCACCGTGAGCAGGTCACCGATGGGGCGGAAAGTGTTTTTAAGGTTCAGTCGCTCCATTTTGGAGAGTTCTTCGGGTTTGAAATACCGGCCCGAATTTTTGTTTTTCAAGCCCTGCAACGTTCGGTAGCGGATAAGGATTTCGTAAGCTTCGGCAGCGGACTCAAACAATTCCCGGTTCTGTTCCTCCAGTTCGGCCAGCCGCTCGAACCGCTGGAACGTGTTGTTGATTTTGCCAACCTTGGCCTCCAGGATGAGCACCCGTGCGGCATCGGCTAGGGGCAGCATCGCCCGTTTTTTGATGTCGAAATTGTCCTTGTACTCCCCGCTCTGCTCCACCACGAAATTGCGGAAAAAACTGAGTGGCGGTGGGTTCGCCACGGCGCTCTTGGCCATGAAAGAAAGGAAGCCGGGATTGTGGTCAAGCACACCGAAAATATGTTGCGTGAGCAAATCCGCCAGCGCCTCCTCGCCATACACCGGACGATAATCAATGAATATGGTACAGTATCGCACGTGCTGCGGGTCGGGGGTGAGCATCCAATCGGCAAACTGCTGCTTCCAATCCGAGAGGGATTTGCACCAAAGCGGGTTGCTGGCCATCATTTTGCCAGAGCAATAATCGAAGCCTACCTCGAAAAGCACTTTGGTCACTCGTTCGGCAAGCGCCAGAAAGTACTGCTGTGTTTTTTCTAAATCCTTGTCCGGCACATCGGCAAATACCAAGGCGCTGTCCTGGTCGGTGCGCAGGAGCTGCTCCTTGCGGCCACCGCTGCCGAGGGTGAGCCAGGCGAATGGGACGTCGGGACGGGCTTGCCCGGCTTCCGCCAACTCTTCAACGGAAAGGTCAATGGCCCGGCGCACCAGCGTGTCGTTCACCTCCGACATGATGTTGCAGATGTAAGAAATGCTGACCTCCTGGTAAATGTACTGCTCCAGCAGCCGCTCCGTGCGCTCCCGTATGCGGCGCAGTTCGGTGGAGTTTTCGCTCCGCAATATTTCACGGACCAAAATGGCCGGGTTGTTTCCCTGAATCACCAACAGGTCGTGCTCGCTCAACACGCCCAGCACCTTGCTCTGGGTTGTGCCATCCTCCGTGACGCAAAGGTGGTTGGTGCGGCTCCGCACCATTTCAATTTGCACGTCGGCCACCGTCACTTGCGTGCCCACAGTGGCGACAGGGCTGAACATCAGCGCCGACACGGGTTGCGAGGCGTCCAGTTTGCCAGTCACCACTTTGCTGCGGATGTCCCGGTCGGTCACGATGCCGAGCGGTCGCTCCTCGTCGTCCACCACGATGATGGAACTGACCCGGTGTTCCGTCATCACGATGGCAGCCTCTCGGATGGACATATCGGGTGGGCAGGTCACTGGTTTCTTGCTCGTTTCGAGGGACTGGATTTCTACCAATTTGAACTGGCCATCGAGGTATTTGTCCTGCTCCAAAAAGAGGTGGCCCTTGTGCAGGTTGGCAAAACTGCGCCCAGCATCGACGGCCAAGTGCTTGGCGAGGTACCAGGTAACTTTTGGGTTTTCTTTTAAAATGGGAGCAAAAACGGCGATGGGAATAGCGTACACCAGTGATTCCTCCTCCGCTTTGCCCGTGAAGGCGTAAGTCTGCCCGGCCAGCAGCGGCCTCATGCCGAACATGTCGCCCTCGCAACATTCGTCCACCAGTATTTCCACGCCGTTTTCCTCTTTGAAGAGGTGTACCGCTCCCTCCCGCATCACAAAAAAATAAGCCCCCGGCTCACCGTCCTGCCGGAAAAGCACTTGCCCCGGCTCGTAGTACTTGACCACCACGCTGGCCGACACTTGCAGCAGCACCTCCCGTTCCAGCAGGTTGAACGGTTGGTAATTTTTCAGGAAGTCGTAGATGCGGGTGGCGATGTTGTTGCTCATTGACGAAGTAAAAAGCTGTTGGAGCGAAGGTAGAAAAGAACCTGCACCCTGCCTATCTTTGAGCATCGGGAGGCATGAAAAACTCGCTACTCAAAACTGGAAACTTGAAACTCTTCACCGACCAACTCGGCAACACCGTTCACCTCGACGCACCGCCCCGGCGCATCATCTCGCTCGTGCCGTCGCAGACCGAGCTGCTGTTCGACCTCGGCCTCGACGAGGAAGTGGTCGGCCTCACCAAGTTCTGCGTTCACCCCAAGGAGAAATGGCGCACCCTGCCGAGGGTAGGAGGGACGAAACAGGTGGATTTTGAAAAAATAGCGGCACTCCAGCCCGACCTCATCATCGGCAACAAGGAGGAAAACGACCGCTCCCAAATCGAGGAGCTTCAGCGCCACTACCCCGTCTGGATGAGTGACATCGTGACCGTGGAAGATGCCCTCGCAATGATAAAATCGGTGGGGAAAATCACAGTAAAGGCCACCAAAGCTCAAGAACTGGCCGAAGAAATCCGCATCACCCTCCAATCCGCAATCGAAAATCCGCAATCCGCAATTAATGTGGCTTACCTCATCTGGTACCGCCCGTGGATGGCCGTCGGCAGCGGCACGTTCATTGACAGCATGTTGGCGCAGGCAGGTTTCACAAATGTTTTTCACCAAAAAACACGCTACCCCGAAATCACGTTGGAGGAACTTGCGGCAGCGGCGCCGCAGGTGGTCATGCTCTCCTCGGAGCCGTTCCCGTTCAAGGAGCAGCACATCGCCGAAATTAAACAACTTTGTCCTTCAACTGTCGTAAAACTGGTGGACGGGGAGTTGTTCTCTTGGTATGGTAGCCGTATGTTGCAGGCTACGCCGTATTTTGCCATCTTGCTCAAGGAAGTTTTAACAGCGCTTAAAAATTTGAAGTTATGAAACTTGTTTATCCCATAATCCTGCTTTTTTGCCTCCCTGGTTTTGCGGCTTTTTCGCAAGCCGGGCAAACCCAGGTGTCCGCCCAACGGAACGAAGGAGCGACCAATAGCAACAAGCTCGACCAGCTCATCGTCCAGCTACACCCAGGCGTCGCCGTGGCCGACTTCATAACGGACGCCAATGCTACCTGCCGTTTTGCGAAGCAAATAAAAATCGAAAAAACACTGGCCGAGCGCCAGCATATTTATTTGTTGAGCGCTTCGCAAATAATTGACCATCAGGCGTTTATTGGTTTTGTTGTAAAAAAGCCAACGGTTGTCGCCGCCTCTTGGAACGCCCCTGTCAGCTTCCGTGACAGCATCCCGAACGACGAACTTTTCGACACCCAGTGGGACATGGAGCGCATCGGTGCGCCCAAGGTTTGGGAGGTTTCGACCGGGGGGCATACCGTCAACGGCCATGAAATCGTGGTCGCTGTGCTCGACAAGGGCTTCGAAATCATCCACCCCGACCTCGCCGCCAATGTCTGGGAAAACACTGCCGAAATCCCCAACGATGGCATTGACAACGACAACAACGGCTTCGAGGACGACATTTACGGCTGGAATTTCCGGGCAAATTCCCCCATTTATTCCGTTGAAAAACACGGCACATCGGTGAGCGGCATCATCGGTGCCAGCGGCAACAACGGCATCGGCACGGCGGGCATCAACTGGGACGTGAAACTGATGTTTCTCGCTGTGGAGTACGTGGACGAGGTGATTGCCGCCTTCAATTACGTGCTGGACATGCGGGAGCGCTACAACCAAACCAATGGGCAGGAGGGGGCTTTCGTGGTAGTGACCAACGGCTCCTTCGGGATTGACGGCGTGATGTGCAGCGAGCAGCCCATCTGGGGTTCCATGTACGACCTGTTGGGTCAAGCGGGCGTGTTGAACGTGGCCGCCACTGCCAATGCTGAGTGGGACGTGGACGAGGTTGGCGACATCCCGACGAGTTGCCCCAGCGACTTTCTCATCTCCGTCACCAATACTGGCCAGGACGACAAGCGGGTGTCGGGAGCCGCTTACGGCCAAGTGAGCATTGACCTCGGCGCACCTGGTCAAAGTACCTCGACGAGCAGTACCAACGGCCTCTATCGGGAGGATTTTAGCGGCACTTCCTCCGCCTGCCCACATGTGGCCGGCTCGGTTGCGCTGCTGTACAGCCTGCCCTGCACACTGATTGATTCACTGGCATTGGTTGCCCCTGCCCAATGCGCCTTGCTCGTTCGGAACGCCATTCTCCAAAACACGGACGCTGTACCAAGCCTCGCCAACGAAACGGTCTCGGGCGGTAGGCTCAACGTTTACGAAGCCATGAAATACCTCCACGCCTACTGCATCAGCAATGACTCAGTGCGGCAAGCGGGCAATTTCAAGGAGCTGTACGTCGGCAAAAAGGGGCTGATACAGGTGGCACCAAACCCCACCAGCAATTTCATCAACATTGATTACGGCAACGTTGATTTCAAGGACGTGAAAGTCCGGGTGTTCAACATGCTTGGGCAGGAGATGATTTTCAACCAGGTGGCCACACCTGAACCGTTCAAACCTCAGACCATAACAATTGACGTAAAAGATTGGAGTACAGGCGTTTATGTGGTGAATATGTTTGATTTGACGAGAAAGATTTCTGTGAGTTTTGTAAAGTGGTGAGCTTGGGCCAATCAATTGAAAAGTTTTTTCACCAAAAGTTTTTTCTTTAATCCTGAAAGCGCTATTTTTGCAGCCGCTTCCGAAAAAATGGTTTTTGGAGGCATTGAAATTTTGTAAAAAACGAGCACTAAATGAACTTCTTTTCCCTGAAAAGTGGTTTGTGCTTCGTTCAAAAACGGCTCCGTGGCTTAATTGGATAGAGCACCTGACTACGGATCAGGAGGTTAAAGGTTCGAGTCCTTTCGGAGTCACTACAATTTCGGATAGCGGAATTCGGATTTAGGATTGCAGCCAAGAATTTGGAAGCATCCAATATTCGGAACCAACAACTGAGTGCTTGGCATTATGCCCGGCAGAAATCAATTACAGTCATGTCAAGAGTTTGTGAATTAACTGGAAAGCGGCCGGTATCTGGCAACAACGTATCGCACTCCAACCGCAAGACACGTCGCCGTTTTTTGCCGAACCTCTTCAAGAAGCGCTTTTTTATTCCCGAAACGGGTGAGTGGATTGTGCTGAAAGTGTCTTCCTCCGCACTGCGGAGCATCAGCAAGCAAGGCCTGTCTTCCTACTTGAAAAAACAGCAAGCCAGGGGCTTTGCCGAGGGTATCTCCTTAGCTCCAAAACAGGGGTGCTAATTTTTTTTGAACCTAAACCTGTTTTCAAAACAGTATAACTGAAACAAAATGGCTAAGAAAAGCAAAGGAAATCGCATCCAAATCACATTGGAATGCACCGAGCAGCGGAAGACGGATGTGCCTGGTATTTCCCGTTATATCACGGAGAAGAACCGCAAGAACACACCAGACCGCCTCGAACTGAAAAAGTACAACCCATTTATGAGGAAAATCACCATTCACCGGGAGATTAAATAGAAATTAGAAATTGAGAAATTGGAAATTGAAAAGCATTTGCCTTGAAATTTCCGAATTTCAAATTTCCGAATTTCGTACTTCAGGCATGGTATTGTTCTTGGGTTGTAGAGAAATAAAAATTATCATTTTCAATCTCGTAAGTCATGGCAAAAGTATCAAAGAACGCAAAAGTTGCCCAGCGTGCCGCCAACGTAGGTTCTGGGCGTGATTTCGTTAAAGTCGTTAAGAGTGTAAAAGACCCCAAAACAGGCAGGTACACTTACAAAGAATTGATGATTCACAAAGACAAGGTGAAGGAGTTCTTCGAGAAGAAGTAAATTTCCGTTCAACCTATTTTGCTGTCAAATCTCGAAGGCTTTTCTTAAACCTGTTTTAAGAAAAGCCTTTGTCATTGGAGGGTGTTGAGATATTAAGTGATTGAGATATTGGGATATAGAATTCCCCAATCACCCAATATCCCAATATCCCAATATCCTTTCAGAATATGAGCTTTTTCAAAAAATTCTTCACCAAAGAAAAGGAGCTAGACCTCGACCAAGGGCTTGAAAAAACCAAGGCCGGCTTCTTCGACAAGCTGACCAAGGCCGTAGCTGGCAAGTCAACCGTGGACGTGGAAGTGCTCGATGAACTGGAGAATATCCTCATCACCTCCGATGTGGGATTGGAGACTACCATCAAAATCATTGGTCGTATCGAAGAACGGGTTAAACAGGACAAGTACCTGAACACCAGCGAGTTGGACAGCATCATGCGGGACGAAATCGTAAAGTTGCTCGAGGAAAACAATACTGGTGATACCCACGATTTCGCAGCGCCTCCCGGCAAAAAGCCTTATGTACTGCTCGTTGTCGGGGTAAATGGTGTGGGCAAAACCACCACCATCGGCAAGTTGGCGTACGCATTCACAAAGGCAGGCCAAAAAGTGGTCATTGGGGCTGGCGATACCTTTCGGGCTGCTGCTGTTGACCAGTTGAAGATATGGTCGGAGCGGGTGGGCTGCCACTTTTACGCCAAGGGGATGAACACCGATCCGGCTGCCGTGGCCTATGAAACGGTGGATTATGCCTTGAAAAATGATTTGGACGTCTGCATCATTGATACCGCAGGCCGCCTCCACACCAAAATCAACCTGATGAACGAGTTGACCAAAATCAAGCGCTCCATCAGCAAGTGCCTGCCCGACGCCCCCGATGATGTGATGCTGATTCTGGATGCCACGACTGGACAAAACGCCATCGAGCAGGCGAAGCAATTCACAGCCGCCACTGAAGTAACCTGCTTGGCACTTACCAAATTGGACGGCACGGCGAAAGGCGGCGTGGCCATTGGCATATCCGACCAGTTCAAAATCCCCATCAAGTACATTGGTGTTGGCGAGTCAATTGATAAGCTGCAAGTGTTCAACAAACGGGCGTTTGTGGAGTCGCTGTTCAAGAGAGGGTAAGTGTGTGGTGAGCAAGTGAGAAAAAGTGAGCGGGTGAGCACCTTTACGACGCTCACCCACTCACATATCTCTCTCCCGATAAAAAAGTCCTACCCTTGCGGGCAGGACTTCAAATATAAAGCTATGAAAACTAAAACTATTCGAATTGATTATTCCTCTTCCTGAGCCGAAACTGCTTTTCCTCCATCGAGTTCATCCTGCAATTTCTTCAGTTCATCCCAGTTGCCTTCGGCAGCCAAGCTTGCTTGGTGGGGCCATGAGGTTGGGTCGTGGAAGCCGAATCGAGAGCCAGCTGCGACAAGGGTTTCCTTGACACTATCGGAAGCTGTCCCTGCAAGGCCAGCAAATGTAGTGATTCCTGCTGCATTTAGCAACTTTTCGATGGCTGGGCCGATGCCCTCTATTTTCTTCAGGTCGTCTTTTTTACCTGAAACTGGTGCTGGTGCAGCGGCGACTGGCGCCACTGGAGCGGCAGCAACGGGTGCAGCAGGTTCCGCAGCTTTCACGGGGATAGCTACCTTCTCCTCTTTTTTTGGAGCTGGCTTTGCCTTGGCAATCGTGGCAACTGTTTCGGGAACGTCAAAAGGCATGATGCTCACGAAAGTGCGGTCACGGCGCTTCTTGGTAAACACTACACTGCCATCTACGCCTGCATGAAGCGTAAAGTCCTTGCCCATGTAAACATGCTCGCCTGGGTGGAACCTAGTGCCCCGCTGGCGCACGATGATGTTTCCTGCAGTGGCCTTCTGGCCACCATAAAGTTTGACGCCGAGTCGTTTCGCATTACTGTCCCTCCCGTTCTGGGTTGAACCTTCACCTTTCTTATGTGCCATTTTTTAAAAATTTTTAGGTTGAAAAGATGTCCCGGCTAACTGCCGGAAATGAGTGACGGCCATAGTATCAAGCAGTGATCGAATTGATTTTGATTTTCGAAAACTGTTGGCGGTGGCCCTTTTTTACCCGATAGCCCTTGCGCCTTTTCTTTTTGAAAACGATGACTTTGTCGCCCTTCACGAGCGGGTCGAGGACAGTAGCACCGATGCTGGCGCCCTTCACTATCGGCGTGCCGACGTTGATGGAGCCGCTGCTGTCAATCAGGTGAACCTGGTCGAACGAAACGTTGGCGCCCTCTTCGGCTTCTAACCGGTGGACGAAAAGCTCTTGGCCTTCCGTCACTTTGAATTGTTGACCGGCTATGGTTACGATTGCGAACATGTTGAAGAATTTAATGAATAAATTGTTGTTTGCAGTTTCAAAAAGCTCAAAAGCCCTTTAAAAACGGGCGCAAAGATAGGTACAGCATTTTGGAAAAACTATTTTTTTACCGGAAAAAACAAGTAAAATTTGATGTGTTCCGAACTTGGGACCAGTCAAAAAATAATTTCCTCATTTTTCGGCTACAACGTCGGGGAGGTTCCGAACCTCCCCGACGTTAAATTGGGAAGTAATTTTTTCATCGCTCATTAGTTATTTTGAAACCACAAACCGGCCTGCTGGCAACCATTTACCGCCCATCGAAAGTCTGTATTGGTAAAGGCCCGGATGCCAGTTGGCCGTCTCCAACCTGAAAATCTGCCCTTGAACGGCCTGCTCGGCCACCATTTGCCCCAGCGGATTGAATACCTGCAACTGCATGGCGCCAATTGGACGATTTTCGCCTTTCAGGTCAATGATGACGTGGTCATGTGCGGGGTTTGGCCTGCTGGTCAGCGTGAAGTCGGATTTGTCGAAGTCGAACGTGCTGGAAGTGCCACCTTTTTTGACAATGTTCAGCTCAAAATCGTCGAAATAAAAGCCATCCGCCTCAATGAACTCGTCCGACACCAGCCGGAACGCAAACTGGAACTCGACGCTGTCGTCGAGTGCGAGCCATTCGGTCAGGTCAATCTCCTCACGTATCCAGTTTTGCTGGACGCCATCGTAAACTGGCTCGTCGAACGACTGCTCCTCGGTGCCGGCCTCGGTGTATTTTCCGCAGAGTGCCTGATAGCCGCTGCCACTGAAATTGCCAAGTATTTGCACGTAATCTTCGTCTTCTTCAATGTTCCATTTTGCCCAAAAGCTGAGTGTCACGCTGGTCGCATCCTTAACTTTTATGGGAGTTTGCAACTCAATTTCATTGAAAGCATTGGGGGCGTAATCATCGCTCGGCGAGTCGGCTATGCTGGTCGGCGATGAGTGGAAATGCTCGTCCGTTAGTGCCCAATCGCCAGAATTCCAACTGCTGATGTTGTCGGCAGCATCGAGGAAAGCAGTCTCGGCGTGAGTGGTGTAAATGAGTTCGATTGCCTGGTTCCATTGATACAGCCCATTGTCGAGCACCAGGTTGAACTGGACGAGGTCGCCCTCCTGAACGGTCGGTTTCAGCGTGAACGGGATGCCGCCCGATGCTTCTTCCAGGTGGAACATGCCGTAGTTGACAGGGTTGCCCATGGCGGCGATATTGTTGCTGACTGGCTCAAGTTTGACGGTTAGGAGGCCAGCAGCAAGCCCCATTTTTTGCAATGAATACAAGACCGAGCCTTGAAGTTGGTTGATGAAACGGTCACCGCCCGGTTTGAGTAGCCCGAAGTTAAGCACGAGGTGGGCGGCGGTAAGGTTCATGTGCATGCAGGTTTTGTTCAGTCCGTCAATTTCAGTGGAACTAGGCCAGAAACTGGGGCCAACTTCCGGGGTCATTGAAAAAATCTTTTCCTTTGAGCTCATCTCGCCGTACATCCAATCGTCGGAGCCGCCGTTGGTAGTGTAGCCCACGGTTTGCGAGCCAAATCCGTTGAGGAAGTTGTTCTCCCTCGCCATGTACGGGCCAATGGTGGAGAAGGTGGCGTGGTCGGGCGATGCCCCATCCACCCAGCCCCAGGGGTAGATGAGCAGGTTGCCGAATGTGTGGTAGTTGAGCGCAATCTTGAAGTTGTGTGCCAGGCAGAAGTCCCGCATCATCTGGGTCTCCGGCTCAGAGAACGGTGCTGTTCCACGATAAGTCTGCGAATTGGTGTTGGGCGATGAGCCAGCGTTGTCGAAGCCCCACTGGTAGCCATAGTTGCGGTTGAGGTCTACGCCGAAAGTGCCGTCGCCGTTGTCTTTCCTGTTCTTGCGCCACATGCCGCCGCCGTCGGGGTTGGTGGTTTCGTTGTAAATATAGCCGTCGGGGTTGAGGCAGGGCACAAAGTACATTTCCGTGTTGTCCACGAGGTACTTTACTTCTGGGTCGTTATCGTAGTTTTCGAGCAGGTACCACATGTAAAACAGCAACTGCGACTTGCTGTTCGGCTCACGGGCGTGGTGTACGCCGTCGTACAGCAACTCTGGTTCGGCTTCGTCCACGTTGGGGTTGTCGGAAATTTTGAGCCAATACACCGGCCTACCCTCGTGCGTGGTGTAAGATGTGGTGATTGGCTGTCTGGCCTTCACCAAATTGGGGTACATCTGCGCCATTTGGTCAACTATGTCCAGCATTTCTTGGTACCTGAAGTAGCCGCCCATCGTGCCGGGTGCGTAGTTGGCAGGCGTCTCGTACGGCGTAGGCACGAGGTCGGGGCAAGGCAACATACGCTCGCTGGTGGCTTGCGGTGCTTCGTTCAGTTGGCGGCGGTACGCATCGAGGTCGGCGACCAACACTTCCGTCCTGAACCCAGCGGTCTGGATTTGTTCGAGTTCTTCCGTTGCGAATTCGCCAATGAAATACTTGCCGGGCTGTAGCCGCCCGTGGTCAACATCGAGGCCGAGTTGAGCCAGTTGTTCAAGGGTTTTGTCGGTTCCCAAATTGATTTTCACCCTGGAGAACCGTTGGGCATGGAGTGAGATGGAAACCGTTAAAAAACAAAGCAATAGGATGTTCCGCATGATGGTATTTTTATGAAAATTGGATGTCAAAGGGGGCAAAAGTACCAATTTGCACAGCAACCAATCTGTCAAACTGCATGCAAATAGTGTTCATTTACAGCGGATTCCGAAAAACCCAGCTTTTTGCAACCAGCTAGGGACTTCCTTGGAAAATATCAAATATTACCCCTAAGTTGCACCCGATTTTTCACTCAAAAGTCCTTTCAAATATGGAAACGATCAAATTAGGTTCAAATTCACCACAAGTCAAGCGCTGGCAATACTTCCTCATCGGTCTCGAAAATCACCAAATTATCGCCGATGGCGATTTTGGGCCAAAAACCCATACCGCAACGGTGAAATTCCAAGAGGCGAACGGTCTCGTTGGCGATGGGGTAGTAGGCCCCAAGTCGTACCTCGCCGCCTTCAAGGCTGGCTACCACCTAAAAGAAGCCTTTGATTATCCTGACAAACCGAGCTTCAATCCCCTGGTAGGCAATACCGCCCGTGCCAAAATCTTCGGCAACTTCAAGTTCAAGTCGGCGGGGGACGGCACCGAGGCCATCATCGTCACGGATGGTTGGGCAGAAAAAAACATCGAGCGGGTGGACATCCCGCAGTTGAAGGGTATGAAAAATGTGCCGCCAAGCGGCAGAGTGCAGTTTCACCGGCTGGGCGCCAAGCAATTGCAGTCCCTGTTTGCCGATTGGGAAAAGGCAGGTTTTATAAAAGATATACTCACCTGGGAGGGTTCCTACGTGCCCAGGTACATTCGTGGAAGCCGCAGGACCTTGAGCAACCACTCCTTCGGTACTGCCTTCGACATCAACTACGCCTGGAACAAGCTCGGCCAGGTGCCCGCCCTCGTTGGCCAAAAGGGTTGTGTCCGTGAAATGGTCGCCATCGCCCACAAAAACGGCTTCTACTGGGGCGGTCATTTCAGCCGCCTGGATGGGATGCACTTTGAGGTGGCGGTGGTGAAGTGAGGGGGTTGATTTTGGTTATTCGTTCTTTTGGAATGCAATTGAACAAAATGAACAAAGAATTGCCTAGAGCAAATCCAGACCAAATCCAAGAACAAATTAGATGTTTCGTTGGCACTTCTGGAGGAGGGCGATGGTCTTATCAAATATCGTGTAAACTCTGTTCTGACTTGGGTACAATTTCTGGAAAAGGACATGACAGAAATGTTCCCCAAAAGTTGAAAGAGGCTGCCATTAATTTTGCAGAACAAGGATGGAGATATGATGAACCAGAATTGATTTGCCCTAATTGTTATAAAAAGAAGTTGCTTTGATTTACTTCTTGAGTTATCAAAATGGAAGAGGTAAAAACCTTGACAGCAAGCCTTCAAGGTGATGTTTCCAGAATGAACATTTCATAAATTAACGAATAACCCCTACTCAACTCGCCATTTTCATCCCCTCCCACCTTTGTAAGTACCGCAATTTACTAACATCCTTTACTTCCTCTGCCAGCTCGCCATTGAGTTTGGGCAAAAAAGCAGGCGAGGCTTCCCGGTCGTCAAAAATCTCCACGTTTAGTTCCCGAGCGAATGTCTTGGCGAGGTCGCCGAGGCTGCGGGCGTAGTCCGCTGACTTGCCCAAGCCCATGAACAGGTCAACCACCGCCGTGCGCACCATCTCGTGCTTGTCCACCTGCATCAGCATCTGCCGCTGCGACTTGCCATCGGGGCGCTTGCCGAGTTGTTGCATGGCCTCCCGCAGTTTTTCGGACGAGTAGCCGAGCAGGTTGGAGCGGAAGTTCCACCAGTTGGCGGCACTGCCACCGTTGCGCTCCTCGTAGGTTTCGAGGTGCTTTTGCTCGCAGGCCGTCTGGCAGGACACCAGTCCCATCACTTTCGACAGTTCGAGCACGGCCATCACTTGCTCCACGGAGAGCAGGTCGCCACGCTCGGCAGCATCTTCGTGGCCGAGCAGCCAAGTGGCATATTTCAGTTTTACCTTGCTTTTTGAGTTGAGGGTGATGAGCTTCGCAAACTCGATGGACAGGTAGTAGTCGTCCACCACCACTTCCTTGGATTGGCGGCGAGCAAAGTCCTTGAAATGCTCCGGTTTGCGGATGCCGTCGTGGAATTGGTAAACATCGTGCAGCCAGTGGCGAAGGTTGGCGGCGTACTGCTTGTTCGAAAGGCCAAGCTCTGCGTGAAGGCTGGAGGCCAAAACGACTTTCGTTCCTTTTTTGCTAACCAAGATTTGTAGTTCCATAACAGTGGATTTTATGGATGAAACACTCGTAAAATTGGTGTTCGTCTCTTCGTTTTTGTAAGCCATTCATAACATTATTAAAAATGTTTGAAATAGACCAAATGTTCAGTTTCTACAAAAACTTGATGCAAAGATGTTTTTTATGTTTGTAATTATCAAATTTTAAAACAAATAATTTTAATCAAAAAGAAGATTTTTAAGATTTCTGGCGGGAAGTGACATTTATTAGGTGACAGAAGCAGTGGCGGCTTCACACAATTATGTTTTGAATTGACACTCTCCTCGCTCATTTCACCAACACCTTGTCAATCTTCGCACCGTCCATGTCCAGTATTTCGAAATGCCGCTCGTGGTACTCAAACTTTTCGCCCACCTTCGGCAAATATTCCAATTTGTGCAGAATAAAACCTGCGATAGTGCTGTAAAACGGGTTGTTCACGGGAAAGAAATCGGCTTTCAGGAAGTGGTTCAGGTCGGCGACGAGTACGTGGCCGCTGACGAGTAGTGAGCCATCGTCCCGCCGGAGGATGCCGGAGGACTCGTCGTCATTGTCGGGCAGGTCCCCGACGAGCGCTTCGGAGATGTCGTGCAGGGTCAGTACGCCCTCGAATGCCCCAAACTCGTCTATCACGATGCCAAAATAGCACCGCCTTTTTTTGAAATGTTGCAGTACATCAATGGCATACTGGGTTTCGGGAATAAAAACCGGCTCCCTCAAGATGCTCCGCAACTGGAAATTCGGCTCGTCCTTTCGGGCGAAAAAGTCTTTGGCGTCGAGGAAGCCGAGTACCTTGTCGTAAGTCTTCTCGCAGGCCGGGAAATGGGAATGGTGGCTTTCTCGCAACATATTTTCGATGTCCCCGATGGGTTCAGTCACGTCCACCCACTCTACTTCGAGGCGGTGGGTCATCAGCGACTTGGCCCGCAAGTCGCTGAAAGACAGCACGTTGTCGTGGATTTCGCTTTCGTCCTTGTCGAGCAGCCCCTGCCTTCCGGCGGTTTTGATGAAGTAGCGAAGCTCTTCGTCCGTAATTTTCTCTTCCTCCGCCGGTTTGACACCGAATACTTTGAAAACAAGGTAGGTGGACGAGGTCAGTAACCAAACAAATGGGCTGGCGATGCGGCTGAACAACTTGATAAACCCGCCAATGCCCAAAGCAACCGGCTCGGCAAACTTCATGGCGAGGGTTTTCGGAATCAACTCCCCGATGACGATGGACAGGTAGGTGATCAGCCCTACCACCAGCACATAGGCGATGGTGTGGGCGTATGGCCGAAGCACCTCAACTTGTTCCACCACCGGGCGGAAGTTGTCGGTGAGCGTGGCGCCGCCGTACACACCCGACACGATGCCAATTAGCGTGATGCCGATTTGCACCGCCGAGAGGAAGCCTTCGGGGTTTTTCAGCAGTTCGAGGACGGTCTTCGCCTTGGCGTTGCCGTTTTCGGCCAATTGCACCATGCGCTGTCGCTTGACGGAGACGAGGGCGATTTCCGACAGGGCGAAAACTGCGTTGACAAGATTGAAAAGGAGGATGATAAGGATTTCCACTTAATTGATTCTGTTTTGATAACCCACAAAAGTATAATTTCCTAACCTCACCACCCCCGGCTCACTTGCTCCTGCCCAACCTCCGTTCTCGAAAAATAAACCACCGCCCCCAATGAAACGAGCAGTAACCCTGCAAGCAAGTACACGCCCATTGGCCAAAGGCCCCCTAGCCCAAACCAATCACCACCCTGCCACCACAGCAGCAAGAAGCCAAAAGCCACTTTTACTATTTCGGTCAAAATGGCCCACCTAGACTTGTCCATCAGCGTGGTATAGCTGAACACGCTGGCAAACAGGAAGGCTCCGTACCAAAACATGCCCGGCATCCCGATGTTGGCAATTTGATTGAACAGGTAAAACATCAACAGCAGGGTAACAAAAAGCTGCACCCACGACCAAGCCGTGAGCGCCGGAGAGGGGCAGGTATCGTATTTTTCGAGGTGCCAAACATCCTCCACGATGCTGACGGGGTAAGCTGCCGCCACATCAGCAGGCCGCCAACCGGTCGGCATGAACCAGAGGCGCAGCTTGTCCCACCAGTTGTGGGCATGCCAAGCGTCGGTGAGTAGCAGCCAGAAATGCTGCCAACCGATGAGGATGGGGTTCCAGGTGTTTACGGGTCGTTTTACACCGTAAACAGGTGGCACGTCGGGCAGTTCCGGCTGGAACGTGCCGAATATTTTATCCCAAATGATGAAAATCTGACCGTAGTTTTTGTCGAGGTACTCCGGGTTCATGGCGTGGTGAACCCGGTGGTGCGACGGCGTGACGAGGAAGGATTCGAGCGGCCCCATTTTTCCGATGAGCCGGGTGTGGTACCAAAACTGCGCAAACAACTGGATGGGGGCAATGACCGCTACCACCTGCACGGGAATGCCGAGCAGCGCCGCCGGGAGCATGAAAAACGTGATGAACGTGAATACCTCAGAGATGCTCTGCCGCAGGGCGCACGAGAGGTTAAACTCTTCGCTGCTGTGGTGGATGATGTGGCGGTTCCAGAGGAAGTTGACCGTGTGCTCCAGTCGGTGCATCCAGTACCCGGCGAAGTCCTTGGCCACGAATGCCAGCACGAACACGAGCCAAGTGGCCTTGATTTCAAAAATGGCGAGATGCTGTACCATCCAGCCGTAGCTGACGATGGCGATGCTGAGGCCAAGCACGTCCTTCACTACGTTGGTGATGCCGCTGCTGAGGCTCGAAATCATGTCGGCGCCCCGGTTCACCTCAACGCCCATCAGGCGGGAGGCCACTGCTTCAATGGTGATGAGCAGCAGGAAAAAAGGGACGGCAATGTTGAGCGCTTGGGCGTATGCTTCCATGAATTGGGTATTTGAAAATTGGTATTTGGTATCGGGAATTGACTGCAACACGAAATTCCGAAAACTCAACGACATCTTCAATTCTTCTTGTGCCTGCTACGCAAAATACCCTCTACGTCCGCCAGTGAGTGCCCCTTTGCCCGAAGCAGCACCAGCAGGTGGAACACCAAATCCGCTGCTTCGCCAAGGAACAGTTCGGTCTTGTCGTCCATCGCTTCCAGCACCGTCTCGACCGCCTCTTCCCCTACTTTTTGGGCAATTTTTTTAATGCCTTTTTTTGCCAGACTGGCGACGTAGCTATTTTCCGAAGGGTTTTCAAAACGGTCGTTGATGGTGCGCTCAAGGTCTGCCAAAAACGATGTAGTGACGGCGTGACTCAAAGTCACGCCGTCACTTGCGCCATCGTTTTTTTCAAAAAAACACGTATCGTTCCCCGTGTGGCAGACCGGCCCGTGAGGTTTCACTTTGATTAAAACGGTATCCGCATCGCAATCCGGCAGCACCTCCACCACATCTAGAAAATGGCCACTAGTTTCCCCTTTCGTCCACAGTCGCTGCTTGCTCCGGCTGAAAAAAGTGACCCGGCGCTCAACCAAAGTCTTCGTCAGCGCCGCCTCATCCATAAAGCCGAGCATGAGCACCACGCCCGTTTGGGCATCCTGAATAATGGCCGGGGCGAGGCCGTCGTGGTATTTTTTGAAATTGATTTGCATGATGATTCTTTTTATTGATGGCACACGGATTGCACGGATAAGACACGGATTTTAGGGATTAAAAATCTGTGAAAATCCGTGTCTCATCCGATAAATCCGTGTCCTTTCCTCAAGTTTTCAAATCCTAACAGCTATCCCTTTTAATCTCAAATATCGCTTCAAATCCGGCACCGCAATCTCCCCAAAATGAAAAATGCTCGCCGCCAGTGCCGCATCCGCTTTTCCTTCGGTAAAAACTTCCGTGAAATGCGCCAACTTCCCCGCCCCGCCGCTGGCGATGACCGGGATGCCCACCCGCTCCGACACCGCCCTCGTCAGCTCGATGGCGAATCCGTTTTTGCTGCCATCGTGGTCCATCGAAGTGAGCAGGATTTCGCCAGCGCCACGATATTCTGCACCGACCGCCCAGTCGAGCGCCCGCAGTTCCGTTCGCAAACGCCCACCGTTCAAATAGACCCACCAGTCGCCCTCCTCCTGCTTGGCATCAATGGCCACCACGATGCACTGGCTGCCAAATTCCTTCGCCAATTCGTTGATTAATATCGGGTTGCGCACAGCCGCCGAGTTGATGGACACCTTGTCCGCCCCGGCCTCCAGCAGCACCGAAACATCCGCCACCGAGCCGATGCCGCCGCCCACCGTGAACGGGATATTGATAGATTGAGCAATGCGGTGTACCAGTTCCGCAAAGGTTTTGCGTCCCTCGTGCGTGGCGGTGATGTCGAGAAAGACGAGTTCGTCTGCGCCCTCAGCGGCATACCGGGCGGCCAGTTCCACGGGGTCGCCAGCGTCACGCAGGTTCACGAAATTGACGCCCTTGACCGTGCGCCCGTCCTTGATGTCGAGGCAGGGGATAATGCGTTTTGCAAGCATTTTTTATGGGTTGATAAGGGTTGATAAAAGTTGATAAGGGTTGATGGGGACCGTTTTTCAATCCGTCCACGCCGCTCTTTGTCATCGCCGTAGGCGACCTGTCCACGCCAAGTTTGTCATTCCCGAAGGGAACCCGTCCACGCCTTTAAATTGTCGATATCCTCGTAAATTGCCTTCCCCACAATCACCCCAGCGCAGCCAATCTTCTCCAATTCCACCAAATCCCCCAGCTTGCTCACCCCGCCGCTGGCAATCAGTTGCAGCCCCGGAAATTGCGCCAGCACCCGCCGATAAAGCGCTGTGGAAGGCCCTGTGAGCAGTCCGTCCCGCCCGATATCCGTGCAGAAAACCTGCCGCACTCCCGCCCCGGTCATTTCCTCCAAAAAATCAAAAAGGTCAATCTCGGTCTGCTCCAACCAGCCGCTGATGGCCAATTTTTCGTCCCGGACATCCACGCCGAGCAGGATTTTCTCAGGGCCGTATTTTTGCAACCAATTGAAAAACAGCGGTTTATCCTTCACCACCACACTTCCGATGGCCGCCATTGCCGCTCCCGCCCCGAACACCGCCTCAATATCCGCATCTGATTTGATACCACCGCTGAAGTCAATGACCAGCGAAGTTTCGGCAGCCACTTTTTGGAGAATGTGCAAGTGTTGCGGCTTGCCTGCCCTCGCTCCATCCAAGTCCACGATATGCAGCCGCCGGAAGCCCGCCGCCTCGAACTGCTTGGCCACGGCCAGCGGGTCGGCGGCATAGTCGGTGCGCTGCGAGAAGTCGCCTTGGCGGAGGCGAACGCAGTGGCCGTTGATGAGGTCCATGGCGGGAATAGTTTCGAGTAGAGGGACAACGCTGTTAGAGCTTCGAAGCTCTAACAGCGTTGTCCCTCTACTCGAAACTATTCCCAAGAAATTGCGGAGCAACTGCTCCCCAGCCGCAGCGCTTTTCTCAGGGTGAAACTGCACACCGTAAAAATTCCGCCATTGCACAGCGCTCGAAAACGGGATGCCGTAATCCGTTTGGGCAATGGTCGCCTCGTTCAGCTCCATTGCATAGGAGTGGACGAAGTAGAAAAACGGGTTTTCCGGTAGGTGGTCGAAGCGTCCGATAGTGAACGGGTGACTTTGGGTTACCCGGTCATTTGCATAAGGGACTGCCGTGTTCCAGCCCACGTGCGGCACCTTCAGCCTTTCGCCGTTTTGGTCAACATTTGGCAGTCGTCGCACCCTCGCTGGCACGATGCCCAAGCATTCCGTATCGTTTTCCTCCGAGTGCTCGCCGAGCAGTTGCATCCCCAGGCAAATGCCCAAAACGGGCTGCGTCAAGCTGCGAATGACGGCGTCCAGCCCACGTTCCCGCAGGTACCGCATGGCTGAACTCGCCTCGCCCACCCCTGGGAAAATCACTCGCTCCGCCGCCTGTATTTCAGCGGGGTTGTCTGTCAAAATGGCCTCCATGCCCAAGCGCTCCATGGCGTTCAGCACCGATTGGATATTGCCTGCATTGTATTTGATGATGGCTGTTTTCATAATTGTGGCCACCCAATTTATTGGGTAGGCCGTGTGTTTTACTTTTTTTGGTAAAAATTTTACACTTTGACTCAACGGCCAGCCCAATAAATTGGGCGGCCACAAGCACTACAAAACTCCCTTCGTACTCGGCAGCGCATTCCCCTCCTTCCGCACCGCCATTTTCAGCGCCTTCGCAAACGCCTTGAAAATCGCCTCAATTTTGTGGTGCTCGTTCTGCCCCTCCGCCTTGATGTTCAGGTTGCACTTCGCCGTGTCGCTGATGGATTTGAAAAAATGAAAGAACATTTCCGTGGGCATGTCCCCGACATTTTCCCGCTTGAATTCTGCCTCCCAAACCAGCCACGGACGCCCCCCAAAGTCCAGCGCCACCTGCGCCAAACAGTCGTCCATTGGCAAGCAGAAGCCGTACCGCTCGATGCCCCGCTTGTCGCCGAGTGCTGTCAGCAGTGCCTCGCCGAGTGCCAATCCCGTGTCTTCGATGGTGTGGTGCTCGTCAATGTGCAGGTCGCCCAACGCCTTTATTTTCAGGTCAATAGCGCCGTGGCGAGCAATCTGCTCCAGCATGTGGTCGAAGAAGCCGAGACCGGTGGAGATGTCCGAAACGCCAGTTCCATTGAGGTTGATTTCCACCAAAATATCCGTCTCCTTCGTCCTGCGATGCACAGTCGTCCGGCGGTTGGGCCGCAGCAGGAACTCCCCGATTTCGTCCCAAGTGTCCACCACGATTTCAGCTTGCTGCTCCCAATCCCCGAAGGGGAACAGGCCACGGATGCCGATGGCCTTCGCTCCCAAGTTTTTCGCCAGCATGATGTCCGTCCGTCGGTCTCCGACAACGAAGCTGTTGGCGAGGTCGTAGCTGCCGTCCAAGTATTCGCTGAGCATGGCCGTACCGGGCTTTCGGGTGGGCAAGTTTTCGTGCTCGAAGCTCTTGTCCACATGAATGGCATCGAACACAATCCCCTCGTTTTCAAGGATTTGCAGCAACTTGCCCTGCACCCGGTCAAAGTTTTCTTGTGGATAAACATCGGTACCGAGACCGTCTTGGTTCGTCACCATTACGAGCAGGTAGTCGGTCTGTGTCCTAATTTTGTGCAGGTTTCGGAGGAGGCCGGGGAGCAGCACCATTTGCTCCAAGGTGTCAATCTGGAAGGTTTCGGGCACCTCGTTGATGAGGACGCCGTCCCGGTCGAGGAAAAGGATTTTTTTCATGGTTATTTTCAAAACGTTCAAATATCGGGTTGTTCGGGAACGACAGCACTGTTAGAGCTACAAGCTCTAACAGTGCTGTCGTTCCCGAACAACCCGATATTTGTGCAACAATTCAATCAATTTTTGATTTTCTATTTCAGTCCCCACTGTCACCCGCAAGCACCCCTCGCAAAGCGGCTCCCGTGACCTGTCCCGTACCACCACGCCGTTTTGTTTTAAGTAATTGAAAATCAGTGTACTGTCTTTCATTTTTACCAAAAGGAAATTGGCGTCGCTGGGGTAAATTCGCTCCACGAAGTCCAGTTTTGACAGTTCCGTTTCGAGTCTTTTTCGCTCCGCAACGATGGCCGCCACCGTGCCGTCCAGTCCCGTTTCCAACGACCTGAGAACGGCCCGCTGCGTTGGCAAGCCGACATTGTACGGGTACTTCACGGCGTTCAGGTAGTGGATGATTTCGGGGCTTGCGAAAGCCATGCCCAGCCTTGCGCCAGCCAATGCCCAAGCTTTAGAGAGGGTTTGCAGCACCACCAAATTGGGGAACTCGGATAACCGCTGCGACCATGAAGTAGCGCCTTCGGCAAAGTCTATGTACGCCTCGTCCACCACTACGATACCACTGAATTTGCGGAGCAAAAGCTCAATGGCGGCGGGGTCGAGGAGGTTGCCAGTTGGATTGTTCGGGGAGCATAAAAAGAGGATTTTGCCCCTGACCCCGCCCCTGACCCCTAAAGGGGAACCTATCTTATCAATGACTGCTTGGGGGCGGAGTTGGAAGTTTTCATCCAGCAAAACGGGTCGAATCGGTGTCCCATGAATATCCGCTTGTACCCGGTACATGCCGTAGGTGGGCGGGCAAGTGATGACCTCGTCCACCCCCGGTTCACAGAAGATACGGAAAAGCAGGTCAATGGCCTCGTCGCTGCCGTTTCCGAGGAAAATAGACTCGACGGGGACGCCTTTCAGCTTCGCAATGCCCTGTTTTACAGCCAGTTGCAGCGGGTCAGGATAGCGGTTCAGCGCCTCCCCGAACAGGTCGTGGCCGTTCTCGTTGGCATCCAAAAACACGGAAGCTGTGCCGCTGAACTCGCTTCGGGCCGAGGAGTAGGGGCGCAGATTTTTTATATTTTCTCGGATGAGATTTTGAATTTGCATGATGTTGACCCCTGACCCCTAATGGGGAACCTAATCGGGGAAGGTTATTGATTAGCTTGAAGTTTGTGATTTTACGGTGTTAGCAGGGTTGAATGAATTTGGTTCCCCTTTAGGGGTCAGGGGCAGGCGCACCGCCACCGCCCTCGCATGTGCCTCCAGTTCCTCCGCCCTCGCCAGCGTGACGATGGCCGGGCCGATGCCCGTCATCCCCTCCTGGCTGATGCGCTGGAACGTGATTTTTTTCAAAAAACTGTCCAACGAAACGCCGGAGTAGCTGCGGGCGAAGCCGCTCGTGGGCAGCGTGTGGTTCGTGCCGCTGGCGTAGTCGCCCGCCACTTCGGGTGTGTAGTTGCCGAGGAAAACGGAGCCTGCATTGACCACCTGCTCGGCCAAGGCTTCGGTGTTTTCACAGGCCAAAATCAGGTGCTCAGGCGCATAAAAATTGATGGCTTCGAGCGCAACTTGCTGGTTTTCAAGCAACAAGAAAACACTGTGGTCGAGGGCGGCACGGAGCATTTTTTGGCGAGGCAACTGTTGAACCTGTGCCTCCACTTCGACAACCACCTCGTTCAGCACCCGCTCGGAAGTGGTCAAAAACACCACCTGCGAGTCCACGTCGTGCTCGGCTTGGGAAAGCAGGTCGGCAGCGACAAAAGCCGGGACACAGCTTTCATCCGCAAATACCAGCACCTCCGATGGCCCGGCGGGCATGTCAATCGGGATGCCGGACTGCTGCACGAGCAGCTTGGCGGCGGTCACGTAGCGGTTGCCGGGACCGAAGACTTTATAGACCTGTGGAACGGTTTCTGTGCCGTAGGCCAATGCCCCAATGGCCTGCGCTCCTCCAACTTTGAAGATGCGATGAACCCCCGCCAATTGCGCAGCGAACAAAATGGCCGGGTGAACGGAGCCGTCTTTCGCAGGAGGTGTACAAAGCACAACTTCTTGACAGCCGGCTAATTGCGCCGGGATTCCGAGCATCAGTACCGTGGAAAACAACGGTGCTGTGCCGCCGGGAACGTACAGCCCGACCCGCTCGATACCCACGCTTTTGCGCCAGCAAACCACGCCGGGCATGGTCTCGATTTGCTTCACGGCCTCTCGCTGCGCAGCGTGGAAGGTCTCGATGTTTTTTGCCGCCAGGCGAATGGCGGATTTGAGGTCGTCGGGCAGCAAGCTTTCGGCAGCGGCCAGTTCTTCTGCAGTGACTTCTAAGCGGTCGAGGTGTACGCCATCGAAGCGGGCGGTAAAGCCCCGCAGCGCTTCGTCGCCACTTGTTTTTACGCTCCGCAAAATCTGCGAAACGGTGGCCAAGAGGTCTTCTTGGTCAATGACTGGACGCTGGAGTAGCTTTGCAAGTTGTTGATTGTCAGGATTTTTTGAAATTTGCATGGTGTATTTTGCTCATTGTCGCCACTTCCGGAAAGGCCAGCGCTGTTAGAGCTTCAAGCTCTAACAGCGCTGGCCTTTCCGGAAGTGGCGACAACGTTAAAGAATCATTTTCTCAATCGGCACCACCAGAATCCCCTGTGCGCCATTGGCCTTCAGGTCTTCGATGATGTCCCAAAAACGGTCTTCCTGCACGACGGAATGGACGCTGCTCCAACCCGATTCGGCGAGGGGCAGCACGGTCGGGCTTTTCATGCCAGGCAGGATGCGGATGATGTCGGCCAAGCGGTCGTTGGGGGCATTCAGCAGGATGTACTTATGCTTTTGGGATTTTTGTACGGCCCGGATGCGGAAGAGCAGTTTGTCGAGGATGGCCTGTTTTTCCGACGGCAAATTTTGCGAAGCGACCAGGACGGCCTGCGACTGCAAGATGGTTTCGACCTCTCGCAACCCATTGGAAATCAACGTACTACCTGTGCTGACGAGGTCGCAGATGCAGTCGGCGAGGCCAATACTGGGGGCTATTTCTACGGAGCCGCTGATTTCGTGGAGGTCGGCGGTAATCCCGTTTTTTTGCAAAAAATCGCCCAAAATCTGTGGATAGGAAGTGGCAATTCGAGCGCACTGCAAGCTGGCCACGCCGCCGTAACTGGCAGCTTTCGGCACGGCGAGCGAGAGGCGACAGCGGCCAAAACCGAGCGGTTCGATGACCTCGACCTTTTTATTTTTTTCAAAAACGACGTTCTCGCCGACGATGCCGCAGTCGGCCACGCCGTCCTCGACGTACTGAGGGATGTCGTCGTCCCGCAAGAAAAAGACTTCGAGCGGGAAGCTGTCGGCCACGGCACGGAGCCTGCCGCCGCCGTTGGAGACGCCGATGGAGCAGGCTTTGAGCAGGCCGACGGAGTCTTCGTAGAGGCGACCTGATTTTTGGATGGCGAGGCGAAGCATGAAATTGGAAATTAAGAAATTGAGAAATTGAGGGATTGGAAAGCCCGAAGGGATTTCTAAGCCCGGTTGTTGTGACCGCTCAGGCTTTCCAATCCCTTCCTGTGGTCGGGCTTAGAAATCCTTCGCTACACGCAAACAAAAAAGGCTTGCCGGGCGAACCGACAAGCCTTTTTTGAGCATGAAAAAAAGTCATTTCACATCAAAAACAGGTCTGCTCGCCGGTGGGCGGTGAGTAGAAATGATGATGATGGATGTGGATGAAATTTTTCATGATGGCGGCAAAACTAAGCGGGTTTTGTTTCAGTCGCAACTTTCGTCAATTTTATTTTTGGTGAAATGACGGTATTCTGACCATCCAATTGCCTCGATGAGCAAAGAATGTGACCATGGTTACACAAGTACGCAGGGTATGGCATTATTTTGCACGATATTTTCATTGTCTTTGCTGTACTTTCTGTTGTGAAAATCCTGACCAGCCGTGCAAACTGAAATTGCCGAAAAAATACTTCCCCGCATCTTCCCATTCCTTACTTGGTGGCCAGAAGTGAACCGCAGTACGCTCCGGGCTGACTTGATTGCTGGCATGACCGGGGCTGTTATCGTGCTGCCACAGGGTGTGGCCTTTGCCACCATTGCTGGGCTGCCACCGATTTACGGCCTCTACACGGCGATGATTACGCCCATCATTGCGGCACTGTTTGGGTCGTCAAGGCACTTGGTATCAGGGCCAACGACGGCGATTTCGTTGGTGGTCTTTGCAGCTTTGACCCAGCTTGGAGCAGAACCAGGAACCGAGGATTATATTGCCAAAGCCTTGACAATCACACTGTTGGCGGGCATTTTTCAATTGGCATTGGGACTGGGGCGCATGGGCACGCTCATCAATTTCGTATCGCACGTGGTGGTGGTGGGTTTTACGGCGGGGGCGGCACTCATCATCATGGAGAGCCAAATGAAGCATTTGTTGGGTCTGTCCATTCCATCGGGGACTTCGTTTGTGCATACTATCGAAGCGATTGGTGCCAATATCCTCCACACAAATTTTTATGCATTGGGGGTTGGGCTATTCACGCTGTTAATGGCCATTTTATCAAAGAAATATTTCCCAAAAATACCCAATCTACTGATTGCGCTGGTAGGCGGCAGCCTGCTGGCATACGGCCTTGGGCAGTTCCTCGGCATGGAGGCGATTGGCCTGAAAATGGTGGGCGAGGTGCCCGGTCGGTTGCCAAAACCATCAGTACCCGACTTCAGCTTTGCCTCGTTGACACAGTTGACACAGAGCGCTTTTGCGATAGCGCTGCTTGGCTTGATTGAGGCGGTGGCCATTGCCCGCGCCATAGCAGCCAAGTCGCAGCAGCAGATTGATGGCAACCAGGAGTTCATCGGACAGGGCCTGTCGAACATTGTGGGCAGCTTCTTTTCGTGCTACGCTGGTTCAGGCTCCTTCACCCGAAGCGGCTTGAACTACGAGGCTGGCGCAAAAACGCCTTTGGCGGCAGTTTTTGCAGCAATCATGCTCCTGATCATCGTGCTGTTGGTGGCACCGCTGATTTCTTACCTGCCAGTGGCGGCCATGGCGGGCGTGATTTTGATGGTAGCCTACAACCTAATTGATTTCCGTTTCGCAAAAACGGTGGCAATGTCGAGCAAGCGGCAAACCATCGTGATGGCCATCACGTTCGTGGCCACGCTGGTGGCCGACCTCGAAAACGCCGTGTTCATTGGCGTCATTTTCTCCTTGATTTTCTACCTCCAGCGTTCCTCCACACCCAACGTGGCCGTGATGGCTCCCGATCCAGAAGATCCGAAACGAAGGTTCATCTATTTGGAACGAAAAGCACTACCGGAGTGCCCACAAATGAAGATTTTGCGGATTGACGGATCTATTTTCTTTGGCTCGGTGATGCATATTGCCGCTGAAATCAGGGAGCTGGTGGACGATGAAGCGCCGGACGTGAAGAACCTGCTCATCATCGCACGAGGCATCAATTTCATTGACGTGGCAGGCTCGGAATGGTGTGCGCAAGAGGCACACCGATGGAAGCAGAAAGGTGGTGGGCTTTACTTTGCGGGCCTTAAGTTGAATGCGCAGGATACCCTAATTCGAGGCGGGTTCCGGGCGGAAATCGGTGAGGACCATTTTTTTGTTTCAAAAGAAGAAGCACTTACGCACATCGTCCCGCAATTGAACGGCGACATCTGCGCCACCTGCACGAAACGGATTTTCAGGGAATGTGCCGGGATGCCGGGAGCCACCGAAGCTGCAGCCCTCCAGAACGCCGCTCTACCTGCCTAACGGGCCGTTGCTCCAATCTTTTTTTGTCATTCTGGAAGAAACTGTCCACTTTTGACCCCATTTTCAACAATTCATGGCAAAAAGCAGAGAAGGAACCACCACCAGTTCGTTCGGTACCAGCGGCAGGATAAACCACGACGCATCGAAATTTTACAATTCACGGCTTTACACCGAATTGAACGGTGAGAAAATGCCCGACACCCTGGTCAACGACTTCCCGCATCCACTTGAAAACCAAGTCTTTAAGTCAAGTTCCGAGGCCATGTCCGAGATTCCCGACGGCTCGGTACACCTCATGATCACCTCCCCGCCCTACAACGCCAACAAGGATTATGACGAAGACCTTAGCCTCTCGGAATATCTCGGTTTTTTGAAAAATGTCTTCACCGAAACCTACCGGGTGCTGGTGCCCGGTGGCCGAGCCTGCATCAATTTGGCCAACCTTGGCCGCAAGCCCTACATCCCGCTCACCTCGCACATCGTCCTGCTCATGCAGGAAATCGGCTTCATCATGCGTGGCGAAATCATCTGGGACAAAGGCGCCAGTTCTACTTCCAGCACCGCTTGGGGCAGTTGGCAGAGTGCCTCCAACCCCATCCTGCGCGACGTTCACGAGTACATCCTCATTTTTTCAAAAGGCGACTACAAACGGCATTTGACCAAAAAGGAAAAAACCGAAAAACTCAGCACCATCAGCCGTGACGAGTTCCTCGAATGGACGAAGACCATCTGGCAAATGAACGCCGAATCGGCCCGTAGGGTAGGGCATCCGGCACCGTTCCCGCTTGAGCTGCCGCACCGCCTCATCCAGCTTTATTCTTTTCAAACGGACGTGGTACTCGACCCCTTCATGGGCAGCGGCACCACTGCGCTGGCCGCAATGCGGAGCGGAAGAAAGTTTGTGGGTTACGAGATTGTGGAGGAGTACGTGGAGCTTGCCCGAAAGCGCATCGCCTCCTTCAAGTCCTTGTGAACCAATAAGTTGTGGAGTGATTTTCAACCCACTTTTTCCAGCCAATTCACCGTCTTGGCAAGACCATGTTCCAGCGGCAACGGCTCATAGCCAAGTTCCCGTTTGGCTTTTTCGATGGAGAGTTCCCAGTCGTAGTGAAAGCGTTTCACCCAGGGTGGTGTCAGCACGGGCGGCTTGCCCGTCAGGTTCGCCCGCATTTCCATGAAATGCGCAGCCACCTTCATCACGGGGAGCGGCACCTTAAGCATCCGCACCTCCTTGCCCGACAGGTCGGAGAGTGTCAAAAAGAAGCTGTTGAACGATGCGTTGCTGCCGCCGAGGATATATCGCTCACCTGCCTTGCCTTGCTTCATCGCCGCCAAGTGGCCCTCCACCACATCGTCAATGAAGACGTAGTTGCCGATGCTGTTGCCATCGCCGGGCAGCAGCCGGAACTTGCCTTCGAGGTACATTTTCACCATCCTCGTCACCCCGTTGCTGTCGCTCAGGAGGCCGGGACCATACACCCGGCTGGGGTTCACCGTCACGATTTCCATGCCTTTGCTCGACATGGCGACAGCAACTGCCTCGGCCTGCGCCTTCGATCGGTCGTAGTCGGTGAAGTAGTCCACGGTGCGAAGTGTTGCTTCTTCGCTCGGAACGCCGCCCGCCGTCGGGCTGATGGTGCCTGCCGTGGAGGTGAACACCACCCGCTTTGCGCCCGCTTCCTGGGCCGCTTCGAACACGTTCACCGCCCCATCCAAGTTGTAGTCGTAAAAAATTTGCGGGTTCTTGTCCCACGGTTTGGCGAATGCCGCCACATGAAAAACCGCATCACAGCCCTCCACCGCAGCTTCGAGGCTGGGCTTGTCGAGCAGGTCGCCCTTTTGCATGAAAACGCCCGGCAGTGCGCGCAATTCCTTCGCTTTCACTTCGCTCCGGTAGAGCGCATGCACCGTATGGCCATCGGCAATGAGTCGCTTGGTGAGCTGTGTACCGATGTAGCCGGTAGCGCCGGTAATGAGATATTTCATGCAGGTAATTTTGAATTGTTGAATTGCTGGATTGTTGAATTGTTTTCGTTGCTCAAACGCTTGCATTAAGCGGTTTCTTTAGCAACCAAGCACGAAAACAATCCAACAATCCAACAATTCGGCAATCAATTTTATTCAATCACCAATTTCCGCACGAACGTGCCATCCGTCGTTTTTGCCTGCACAAAATACAGGCCGGGCACGAGTGCCGAAGTGTTCATTTTGGCGGTCGAAGTTCCAAGCCCAGTCACGCTGACGGGCATCACCCTGCCTTGCGCATCGAACAGCTGGGCGAAAAGCGGCTTGCCCATTTGCGGAGCAAAAACAAGGTTCACCTCGTCGGTGGCGGGGTTGGGGAATATTTGGAACCCAGCATCATCGGCCTGGCCATTTGTGCTGCTAATGATGTTGGCGTCCGCATCCATTTTTATGTTGAAACGGGGAGTGCCAGTGTAGCCGCCTTCACCATCGTTTACCGAAAAGGTGAAATAATCGTACAGTGCTCCAGCATTGGTGTTGGTATAGGTCAGGTAGTTGTTGAAGACATCGCTCATGGTAAAATGCCCGCCCACGCCGAGGGTTTGCCCATCGAGCTTGACCTGGCCGTTGGCCGTGTTGGTTACGATGGTGAACTCCAGTTCATCCCACGAGTTGTCGGCATCGTTTGCCACGAGGTTGCTCGTATAAATCCGATTGGTGCCGCCCGGCGGCACGGCCAGCGTGTCGTTTTTGACGATGACCGGGTTCGTGGCCTGAACGCCTGCGCAAACCTCCAGCATCCACTGGCTAAAAGTGCCGCCCTCGCCAGCCGAGTTCACCACTTCCAGTTCCAGCGTCCATTCGCCTTGCGAGTTTTTGTCAACAAAACTGGACAATTGGACAACTGGTTTGTAGTTGAAATTGGCCGTTGGGCAGTTCGTCAGGGTATTTGGCGACTGGTCGTCGAAGCCAGCGTTGAGGCTGTTGCTGTTGCAGTTTGGCTCCGACATCAGCACGACGGAAGTAATGCCATCCGGGCCTTTCAGCCGCAGCTCAATATGCCTCAGCGAAGTGTGCGTGGCCACCACTTCTTCCACGTTCACATCGGAGATGGCGCCTGCTTGCGCAATGTTTATCTTCGAAGTGATGAGCGGCAAGCCCGTGCCGGGAATGTTGATGCTGTTCTGGTCGCCACTGCTCGTGGCCTGGATGCAAGTTTGCGAGACGGTGCGAAAGCTGAACGGGTCGCCAAAATCGGCCGTGACACAGATGTTGCTCGCCCTCACCCGCCAGTAGTAAACCTGGTCGGCTTCCAGCGTGACGCTTGGGGTGTACTGGTTGGCAGTCAGGCCATTTGCGCTGTCCACGATGTCGGTGAAGCCGGGGTCGGTGGCAATCTGGATGTCGTAGCTGTCCGCATTTGGCAGGTCCAACCAGTTGAAAATTGGAAGCGTCTCCTGTCCAGAAGCGCCATCGGCGGGCGTATTGGCAGTGATGCCGCTGAGGTCGGTGTCCACGATTTCTATGGTCAAAATGCGGGTCTGGTCGGGCTGGCCGGGCGAGATGGCCAAGATATTGAAGGTGATGTCGCCCGTTATCACTGACCCGCTTGTATTAATGGTGAGCGTAGTGGACTGGCCTGCCGACACGGGGTTTGTGCCAAAGTTGGCCGTAACGCCCACTGGCAATCCGGCCACCGAAAAAGTGACATCGCCGCCGTAGCCAAGCAGCGCCTGTGTTTGAAGGTTTACCACAAATTCATCGCACGATAGGCCGCCTCCCGGCGGGTTTGTGGTAAAAATATAGCCCGGCTGCGTGGCCGCTTCGATGGTGAAGTTCTGGTTCGAGATGTCGAAGAAAATATTGTCCGCAGCCTCTACCCGGAGGCGGGCAGTGGTGGTCGGCAGGTCGGGCATCACCACGTAGGCCGAGCCGTCGTTGTCCACCTGCGAGGCCAGCAGCGTCGGGTAAGTCATGCCGCCGTTCGTGCTCAGGTGGATGTTGACTTTTTGGCAGTTGACCGGGGCAAGGTCTGTGCTTGCCACGTCCCAGGTTGCTTCCACGTAGTCGCCCACGCTGAACGTATCGGCGGCGTTCGGGTACGTGACCACGAACGGGCCGGCACTGGCGGCACAGTTGAACTGGAATTCATCATAATTGAAGGCACCCGCTACCGGGTGGTTGTCCCGAACCACAAATCGGAAGGTTAGCACCCTGTCAGTTGTTGGCAGCACCTCCCTGATGTCGGATGTATTGCTCAGGATGGTCTCCATTTTTGGAAAAATGCGGGTAGGATTGTTGGTGGGCGGATACCAGCGGAACAGCGGGGCCGTGCCCATTGGCTGGCCGAGGATACTCGGTGGGCCGAGGTCGTATTGCTCCCAAGTGTAGGTCAAGATGCCGGGGTCGTTCACATCGGAGCCAATGCCCGTCAGGGAGAACGGCGTTGATTTCGGGATAAAAAAGCCGCCCTCCATCGGGATGTTCGCCACGGGCATTTCATTGCCGTTGGCCACGACCTGCTTGCACTGGTTGCCGTCGCCCGTGCGGGTAAACGCTTGAATGCGCAGCATCGAGTTGACATGAAAATAGGGGTCGCTGGTGGGTTGCACGTGGTTCACGGTGCATACGTCGTTGCCGTTGTAGCACATGATGCTGGAGCCGCTGCCCGGTTCGTAGGCCGTTTCTGGCGACTCGTTTTCGTTGTCGCATTTGTTGAAAGTGTGCAGCGCATTGAACTGGTGGCCCATCTCGTGCCCAGCGATGATGTAGAAAAGTGGCCCGCTGTAAGGCCCGAACTTGCAGGAAGCAGCCCTTGCCTTCGGGTACTGCGATAGGACTGTTGCATCACAGACGCCGCCCGTACTGGCCAGGCCACCGCCATTTGTGCCAAAAACATGGCCGATGTCGTAGCCGTTCACCGTGAACGCAGCGTTCAAAATAGGTGGGTTTTGGTTAATCATCTGCTCCGTGTTGCCGTTGGTGTAGGGGTCTGGGTTGCTGAAATGGAAGACCGTATCCGTGTTGGCGATGAGCAGCAAGCGCACCGCAGCATCCCGCTCAAAGACGCTGTTCACGTTGCCGATGACGTTGACCACGGCTGCCATCACCGAGGCGGGCGTGTTGCCTTCGCTGGACGAATATTCCACCGTGGTAGCCACGGCAAGACGGTAGGTGTACAGGTCAACCGGCACGACTGCACGGTCGGTTGCTGGCGCAAAATTCTCGGTAAACGCCTCTAACTTCGTATCGTCGTGCTTCACTTCGCAATGAAACTGCTGCGCTTCGGGGGTGTTGAAGTCCACATTTTTCAACCAAAAGCTCAGATAAACCTGCTCCTCCGGCGAGTTCGGGGCAATGAGTGCCGTGCCGCTGCCTGTGTGGATGATGGCGTTGAAGCCCAGTGGAGAGTAGTCCATTCGGATGGAAATGGTTGGGTTTGCCATGCTGCGACCCGCATAGGTTTTTATCATCGGGAACTGCTCGGCCAGCGCTGGCTCCATGATGGGCGACTCCCACACGGCAAATGCTTCCATCGAGCCATCGGGCATGGGGAGCACCAGCTCCAGCGGGGCGTTTTGCGCAGCCGTGGTGAACTCCATCGGCGCTTGGCGCAGGTGGTTGCGCATGGCGTCTAGGTTGAGCGAGAGTGCCCGCCACTCCTGGGGCATGAACGCTGGCTGGGAGAAATTCGAGCGGCCATTTGCGCTCCAAAAACCTGCTGAGGACTGTGCGAACAGCGTCAGCACGGTGAGCAGGGCGGTACAAGTAGTCAAGAATTTTTTCATGCTAAAATGAATGTTTTGTTGGAAGAAGGAGGCAACCGACGCCTTAAAAAAGCAGGTACGCATTGCCTGCGGCAAAGCTAATCAACCGTGGCCGCAAATGATAACAGGGATAGGACTTAGGTTGCTTGGAAGACAAAACCTATCGCTTGGCGAACTGTCAATGCTTTTTCAACCCTGCCCACATCACCTCCCCAGCTTTGATTTCGATGTCCAGCGTGTTTTCGGCAGGTGGGATGGGGCAGTTGAAGCCGTCGGAGTAGTGGCACCAGGGATTGTAGCACAGGTTGAAGTCCAGCACAGGAGCCTCGGCCTCCACCTCGGCGATGCTGAGGTCGAGGTAACGGCCCCCGCCGTAGGTCGTTTCGCCGTTGGTTTCGTCCCGGAATGGCAAGAACAGGTGCTGGGCGTAGGCAGGCACATTGCGCAGCGCAAGGTTTTGATAAACGGCCATTTGCAAGGTTTTTTCACCCAACTCGAAATGCAGCGTACCGTACTTGACAAATGGCTTGGTAATGCCACTGGATGTGGGAATGTCGAAGGGTTTTTCGTTGGGGGTGCGCTCGAACGTGCAGGTGACCCGGTACTTTTCATCCGGTGGATAAAACCGAAGGTTGGACAGGTCGGCGGAGTCGAGTGGGGAGCGCTCGTTTTGCAAAAAGTCCTGCTTGTAGGCTTCCCGGTGCTTCGCAATTTGCTGCGCAAAGTCGTTGTCCGCATGTTGGCCGAAGGCCGCCAAAAAGCTGATGGTCAAAAAGAAGGTGGAAAGCACTGATTTCATGTCTTTGTTTTCAATTGAAAAATGAATTTTCGATTGCCCCCTCCTCGCCGCCTTCGGCGGCTCGTCGGGGGGAGAGCAACTTTGGGGGCGTTCCGCCCCCACCCCCCCTGCATTAAACTTTGAAACATAGTTTACAGCCAACCATTACCTCGGCTGCCAACTGCCAACTGGCGAACTGCCAACTTAAAAATTATCGTCCTCATCCTCTTCCTCATCGTCCTCGTTCAGCATGTCGGCCAGCGAGTCGTTGAAGGTCAGGGTGGCTTCCACGAAGTTTTTGTTGATGACGTTCATTTCGGCGAGGCCGTGCAACACTAGCTCCATGAAGGTGTAAACCTGGCCCTTCGGCAGGTCTTGCCCCTCCACCAGCCTCCGCAGTCCGGCCACCCGATCAAGCTCCTTTTGGAAGTCCTTTTCGGCGGAATCGTTGAGGATGTTCACTGCGTTACCACCTGAAAACCAAGCTTTTACGATGCCGTAGGGGTCGCTTTCCCGACCTTTTCGGAGCTTGTCGGGGTCGGGGAAAAACTGGAGGAACACGTCCTTGATGGAGTCGCCGATAAGCTCCAGCGCCACGGCGTAGGGCCCTTCCTGCTCGCCTTCGTACACCAGTTCCACCTTTCCGGTGATGGCGGGGATGACGCCCCAAAAGTCGGTGATGCGGGCGGTGGCCGTTTTTTCGCCATTGATCAACATGCGCCGCTCGGCGGTGCTCACGAGGTTCTCGTAACCGCTGATGCTGAGGCGGGCGGAGACGCCGCTTTTTTCGTCCACCAGTTCGCTCTCGCGGGCGGTGAAGCTGATTTGCTCCAGCAAAACCTGCAAAGTGGGCGGCACGTTGACCATTTTCAGTTGCTCCGGCGCCAGCCGTGCCTCCTGCTGCGTGATGCGCTGTGCCACCTCGATGGTGCGGGGGTAGTGCGTCAAAATCTGGCTCTCGATACGGTCCTTCAGCGGGGTGATGATGCTGCCCCGGTTGGTGTAGTCCTCCGGGTTGGCGGTGAACACGAACTGGATTTCGAGCGGCAGGCGCAACTTGAAGCCCCGGATTTGCATGTCGCCCTCCTGCAAGATGTTGAACAACGCCACCTGGATGCGGGCCTGGAGGTCTGGCAGCTCGTTGATGACGAAGATGCTGCGGTGCGACCGTGGGATGAGGCCGAAGTGAATGACCCGCTCGTCGGAGTAGGGCAGTTTGAGCGTGGCGGCCTTGATGGGGTCCACATCACCCACGAGGTCGGCGATGCTCACATCGGGAGTGGCCAGTTTTTCCACGTAGCGGTCGTTGCGGTGCACCCACTCGATGGGGGTGTCGTCGCCTTTTTCGGCAATCACATCAAAGGCAAATCGGGAGATGGGCGCCAGCGGGTCGTCGTTCAGCTCGCTGCCTTCAATGATGGGCATCCACTCGTCGAGCAGTTGGACGAGCATTCGGGCGAGTCGGGTCTTTGCCTGACCCCGGAGGCCGAGCAGCACGATGTTGTGCCGACTGAGCACCGCCCGTTCGATGTCGGGCAGCACCGTGTCATCGAAGCCATAGATTCCCTCAAAAACGGTTTGCTTTTTCTTCAGTTTTTGGATGAGGTTTTGGCGAAGCTCATCTTTGATGGTGCGAGGCCGATAGCCGGAAGCCTTGAGTTCGCCAAGCGTTTTTGCTTTATTCATAAAAATATTTTGTGGCTGCATGCAGCCCGAGATGCATTGGCAAAAGTGGGGACTTTGGGAGAAACACGGAGGATGGGGGATTGTTTTGTTTGAAAATAAAACCCTATTTTTGAGAAAATTTTTATTTATGAGCACAGCAACAGCCGAAGCACCGAAGAAGCGGAAAAAGGTCACCCCAAAAGTGCCTGACTACTTGATTTATGAGGTGGTGCGGGGCAAGCCCATCTACTACAAGGGCTACAAGGATGTATTGAACGGCACAAAAACCTTTGAAGAAATCACTATGGAAAGCATATTACAATCCTCGCTCAAAGCCTTTATCACCGCCTTGATTTTCTTTGACCTCCGCAAAATGGGATTCAAAGTGACCGTCGGCGAAATGGGCATCAACCTCTCCCGGCAAGACAAACGGGGCGCTGATATTTCCATCTTCAAAGCGGAAAATTATAAGCCGACTGACAAATATTCCGACCTGCCGCCCGAAATCATCATCGAAATTGACGTGCGAGCTGATGTAGGGGAAGGCATCGAAATGGACTACGTGGCCGAAAAAACGGACGACTACCACCGCTTTGGCGTTAAGCGCATCATCTGGATTTTTACGAAGGCGAAAAAAGTGATAGTAGCAAACGCTGGACAGACTTGGCTTATGGACGACTGGTCGGCGGACGTTGAAATCATGGAAGGCATCAAGTTCAACGTGGCAGAAATGGTGAAGAGTTTATGAGAAACCACCATTGCCTAAAATCCCCGCACCTCGAACTCGTAGTGCGGGGATTTTTTTTGGTGGACAACACAAGCAGTAGGCTGAAAACACGTACATTGAAAAATAAATTTGGCGTACCCCCGCCTTTTCCCTTTCTTTCGGCCAAAATTGTAATACATGCAAAACGAACTTTAAACAAACGACTACCTCGTCTTTCTCAACTACTCCATTGTCATGTCGTACGGGCGGGTTTCGAATGAGACTGAGAAAGCGATGAGCGAAGGATTCATTAACCAACCAACTTTAAGATTATGGATTTCGGCACCTTAGATTATGTAGTGTTTATCAGTTACGCTGCCTTGATAATGTTCATTGGCCTTTGGGTTTCAAGAAAGGGCGAAAAAACGGCCGAGGGCTATTTCCTGGCCAGCAAGTCCCTGCCTTGGTGGGCAATAGGTTCATCGCTCATCGCTGCCAATATCTCTGCGGAGCAGTTCATTGGCATGTCAGGGTCAGGCTTCGCCATTGGCTTGGCCATTGCCTCCTACGAATGGATGGCGGCGCTGTCGCTGCTCATCGTCGGCAAGTTCTTCCTGCCGATTTTCATCAAACAACAGTTGTACACCATTCCGGAGTTTGTCGAGAAGCGGTACAGCACCAACCTGAAAACCATCCTCGCCATATTCTGGATTTGCCTTTTCGTCTTCGTCAACCTTACCTCCGTGCTGTATTTGGGGGCCAAGGCGCTCGACACCATCCTCGGCTCCGGTGATGGCTCGACCATGATGTACTTTGTGGTCGGCCTGGCGCTGTTTGCCGCTGCCTATTCACTCTGGGGAGGGCTTTCTGCCGTGGCCTGGACGGACGTAGTGCAGGTCGTACTGCTGGTAGTGGGGGGCTTGGTGACGACCTTCATCGCAATAACGCACGTTTCACCCGATGGGGGCATCATCTCAGGCTTTCAGGCCTTGTATGAAAAAGTGCCGGAGAAGTTTTCCATGATATTGGAGCAGGGCGAAATCATCACGCCCAACGGCAAAGATGCTTGGTGGGATTTGCCCGGCTTGGCCGTCTTGCTTGGTGGCATGTGGGTGGCCAACCTGTACTACTGGGGCTTCAACCAGTACATCATCCAGCGCACCTTGGCTGCCAAGAGCCTGGGCGAAGCGCAGAAAGGCATTGCTTTTGCTGCTTTCCTGAAGTTGTTGATGCCCTTGATTGTGGTGGTGCCAGGCATTATAGCCTACGTGCTGAACGCTGGCCCCGACGGCGTGGTAACTGCCCAATCGGTTGACCCTGCATTCCTCAAGGACGGCGCTATCATCAACGACAGCGCAGCGCCTTGGCTCATACACAAGTTCGTGCCGACAGGGCTGAAAGGCTTGGTATTGGCTGCACTTGCCGCCGCCATCGTTTCTTCCTTGGCCTCCATGCTGAACTCCACGGCCACCATCTTCACGATGGATATTTACAAACCTTATTTTGGCAAAAATGCTGGGGGTGGCCAACTCGTGAATGTAGGCCGCATCACGGCGGTCATTGCATTGGTGATTGCCATCTTTTTGGCGCCTCAGTTGGGCAACCTCGGCCAGGTGTTCCAGTACATCCAAGAATACACGGGCATCGTCAGCCCCGGCATCTTGGCGGTCTTCATGCTCGGCCTGTTCTGGAAAAAAACTACCAACAACGCTGCCATTTGGGGCGTGCTGCTGTCCATCCCCATTGCCATGTACTTCAAGGTGGCGCCCAATGGATGGTCGGACAGCTCCTTATTTGTGAACATTCCCTTCCTGAACCAGATGATGTGGACTTGGTTTGCCTCCTCGCTCATCATGGTCGCCATCAGCTACATAGAGGGCAAAGGTGCTGACCATGAAAAAGGGATACCGCTCACAAGGCAGTTTTTTGCCACATCGCCAGCCTTCAATATCAGTGCTATTATTGTCTGCTTGATATTGGTCTTCTTGTATGCCATGTTCTGGTAATCATCAGTGCATATAGAAAGACGATCCGTCACGGACGCCTTAATGATTGAAGTTGAAACGGCTGGTTTGTCTTGACAAACCAGCCGTTTCAACTTCAATCATTAAGGCGTTGTAAGTTGTATCTATGCTCCGCAATAATAAGTTTTGCGCAAATTGCTCAACATGACATTTTGACCCGCTTCCCCTATACGCTATATGTATTCCCTTCTCCGCTGCCGGGAGAGCGTTTTTTGTAGGGAAAAATTGCTTCGCAATTTTCCCTCCTCTTGTGGCAGCTTTTGTGGCAAAAAAACAAGAAATTTAATTCCCAATGCATTAATGCTGATTTTTGCAGCGCTTCATTATCTGCGGGACATTGGTACAATATTGAATTGATGCCTAAGACTCCGTATTTGCGTACCTTTTTGATTTCCCTCCTACCGCTTTTCGCTGTTGCGCAGAAAGCCGACCTCCGCCTGTACACCGTCGCCGATGGCCTCCCACAAAACTCGACTACCAGCATCGTTCAAGACAGCCAGGGCTTTATCTGGATAAATGCCAACGGCACACTCACCCGCTTCGATGGAGACCAGTTTCTGAATGCTTCCAATACCAATCATCCAGTATTTCGGTCGAACCGCCTGCCCCCTCAAAAAATACATGCCGATGGCGAGTGGTTGCGTTATTGCCAAAATGGCCAGCTCATCAGCATCAATACAGCGACAGGCAAGCAAACCGCCCGATCTTTAGCGGCGCATTTGCCAAGTGGGGCAGATACCATTAGTGCAACCTGCATTCAACTCCATTCCGGAGAAATAGCAGTCGTCTGTAAAAGCCAAGCGCAATTGGACGAAATCTTTTTGCTTCGTCTCGAAAAAGGGGAAATCCGACGGGCAGTCCGGTTGGAAGGTGTAAGTCAGGTAATTTTTAACCGCACGATTTGCAGCGACGGACTTGGTAACCTGTTTTGCCTGAAGCAGGACTTGAAGGCGGTCATTCAATTTGACAAGACTGGAAAAAAACAGCGAGAAATCCCTGCCCAAGCTTCGCCCATTTTCTCTTACTTCTTAGTGCCAGGCCAAAACCACAGCATACTTTTGGTGGTTGGCGGTACTATTTGGAGGCTTAAACAGGGGGCGGCGACCTTTGAGTTGCACCCAATCCACCAGCATTCCAGCCCATCGGCGGACGTGCCATATTTCGTTGACGTCCTGGAAACGCCAGAGGGGAACCTGTGGGCAAGCGGAAATGCCCGCAACCTCGTTTTTTTCGACGCCAATCAAGGCAGGGCTATCAATTTCAAAAAGCAACTGGAGCAAATCTTTCCGAACCAAGTGGACTTGGGCGGTATCTTTCTGGACAAATTAGGAAGCATTTGGGTTGCCTCGTCTGTTGGCCTTTTGAAAGTAGCCCCGACAAAGGATTTGTTCGATACCTGGTTTAGTGAAAAAAACGCCGCTTGTCAAGGGTTTTGCAGCTTCAGGGGCTTTGCCGAAGACGATGAAGGGAATGTCTTTGCCAGTTTTTACAGCAATATTTTTCAAATCAAGAAAAACGGTGAAGCGATAGACCAGCCACTGTCAATAACGGCACATCCACCTTACGACATGCTTTCTCACGATGGAAAGCTTTTGATGAACGATGGGACAGTTTTTGCCCCCAAAATGCATTCATGGAGCAACCCTTACAAAAGCATCACGAAATCCGTTGATGTAGGGGTCTTGGCAAAAAACGGCAAAGGCAAAATATGGCAGACCAACGGGGATGCCTTCTATCAATTAGACTTGTCGCAACCATCACCCCAATGGGAGTATTTATACAGCTTTACAGGGCAAGCAGCGGCTTCCGATATGGCTTTTGATGCCTATAACCAACAGGTCTGGTTCTGCAATGCCAACAGTCTGCGCAGCTACGACCCCGTCAACGAAAGGTTCCAAGTTTGGAAAGAAAACGACCCCGAACCATTGCAAAACCCCAAGTCCCTTTACCCCGACGGCAAAGGCAAACTGTGGATCGGCACCGAGCAAGGACTTGTCCAGTTTGATTATGGGACAAAAACCACCAGACGCTATACCCAAGCCGATGGTCTGCCCAACGATAATATTGTTGGCATCCTGCCGGAAGGTGACTCCTGCCTTTGGCTCTCCACTTTCAACGGGCTATCCCGCTTCAGCATGGCCACTGGTAAATTCATCAATTTCTTCAAACAGGACGGACTGGCAGACAATGAGTTCAACCGGGCCAGCTTTTTCAAGGCATCCGACGGTCGCATGTTTTTCGGCGGCACAAAGGGCATAACGGGTTTTTATCCCACGGAGGTGATGCGCAAACACAACCTTCAAGTTTCGAGCGAACGGCTCCTGCTCCGCTCCATCTCCATGACCAAAGACGGCTCCGACAGCGTCATCACCCAAGTTTTTCACGGTGCGAATGACCGCTTGGAGGTTCACCACTACAACCGGACGGTCAACATTGAATTTGGTGTTTTCGGTGTAGGTGAAGGAGGGCAGGCCCTGTACAGCTATAAGCTGGAGGGGGGGCAGGATGAGAACTGGTCGGTCCCTGGCAGGAACAATGCCGTGACTTTTTACAGCCTGCCCGCTGGCAAATACCTGTTTCTGGCAAAGGCGCTCAATGCAAGGGGGCAATGGCTTTCGGAGGAAATTGCGCTGCCGCTCATCGTCCACCCGCCCTGGTGGGCCACCTGGTGGATGTACCTGCTGTATGCATTGGTGCTGGCCGGCATTGCCTTCGGTGTTTTCCTTTTCATAAAAAGGCGCTTGGAGCTTAAAAACCAACTGCGGCTTGAACATCAGGAAGCGGAGCGGCTGAAGGAATTGGACGTTTTCAAAAGCCGTCTTTACACCAACCTTACCCACGAGTTCCGCACTCCGCTGACGGTGATACTCGGCATGGCGGAGGAAGGGAAAATGGAAATTGGGAAATTGGGAAATTGGGAAAATGAGGACACAAAAGAACGCCGCCAATTAATTTCTAATTTCCTAATTTCAAATTTCAACCTCATCGAACGGAACGGCCAAAACCTCCTCCACCTCGTCAACCAACTGCTCGACCTGTCAAAACTGGAGGACAGGTCATTCAAACTGAACCTACGGCACGGCGACATCGTGGCATTCCTGCGCTACGTGACGGAGAGCTTCCAATCCCTTGCCAACAGCCGGAACCTCTCGCTGCGCTTTTTTACCACTTTGGAAAAGTTGGAGATGGACTTCGACCCCGAACAGGTGCAGCAGGTGGTGAGCAACCTGTTGTCCAATGCCTTGAAGTTTACGCCTTCTGGCGGAGAAATTAAGGTGGAAATTAGGAAATTGGAAATTGGGCAGCCCACCAATTTCCCAATTTCCCAATTTCTAATTTCCGTCAGCGACACCGGCATCGGCATCCCCGAAGCCGACCTGCCGCATGTATTCGACCGTTTTTACCAAGTAGATGGCTCCTCCACCCGTGCGGGCGAGGGCACAGGCATCGGGCTGGCACATGCGCTGGAATTGGTGAAACTCATGGACGGGGAAATCCGTGTGGAGAGCAGCACTTCCCCTTTAGGGGACAGAGGGGCAGGGACGACGTTCACGGTTCGGTTGCCTGTGGCGCATTCACCCGTTACCCAGCCCCTGACCCCTAAAGGGGAACCTAATTCATTTTTACCCCTGACCCCTAAAGGGGAACCTAACCCATCAACTTCTGCTGAATTATTTACCACAGAACTTCCCCAATTAGGTTCCCCTTTAGGGGTCAAGGGTAAAGAAAATCCTCAAATCCTCCTAATCGAAGACAACCCCGACGTGGTGACCTACCTCCGCACCATCCTGCAAGACAGCTATGAAATCAGCATCGCTTACAACGGCCGCATCGGCATCGAAAAAGCATTGGAACTAATCCCCGACCTCATCATCAGCGATGTGATGATGCCAGAAAAGGACGGCTATCAAGTGCTCGATGCCCTCAAGCACGACGAGCGCACCAGCCATATCCCCATCTTGTTGCTCACGGCCAAGGCAGACGCCAGTTCCAAAATCGCTGGGCTGCGCCGGGGGGCGGACGCCTACATGCCCAAGCCTTTCCAAAAGGCGGAACTGCTGGCAACGCTGGAAATGATGCTGGAAAACAAGCGGCGCCTGGCCGCCCATTTTTCGAAGAAATACGATTTTGCGCAAAACCTGTCCAAAGCCGAGGACGGCGAAAAGACTGGCCTACCACCCGATGCGGAAACTGTTTTGGTCGAGGACGCCTTCCTGCAAAAATTGCGGCAAATCGTGGAAGCAAACTACGCCGACGAAGCCTTCGCCTTGCCACAGCTCTGCAATACCCTCAGCATGAGCCGCTCCCAGCTCTTCCGCAAGCTGAAGGCCCTCACCGATGTTTCCCCCTCCGATTTCATCCGAAACTACCGGATGGCGCAGGCCAAGCTCCTCTTGGAAACCACCCAGCTCGCCGTGAAAGAAGTGGCCTGGCAGGTTGGGTTCAAGGAAGTCTCCCATTTTTCGAAGACCTTTCTGGAAACCTATGGCATATCGCCTAGCGCCGTTAGAAAGTGAAAATTGGGTTATTGGGTTATTGGGTTATTGGGTTATTGGTAATAACTCAATAACCCAATAACCCAATACCCCAATACCTCAATACCTCAATAAACCCCGCCCATGCAACGAATCTATAAGCGATTGCAACGAATCTATAACGCCCGCCCGGGTGCGTCACCCCCATTTTTGCACCATGCTGTAACTACTACCTGGAAGTGGGGAAGACCAGTTCCTTAGGAAGGGGGGTTGCAACTTTAGTTTTTTTTCATCCTTAAACATTTTCAAAATGAAGAACCTGATTTTCGCTTGCCTTTTTGTGTCCTGCTGCTTTGCCTGCAAAGAAGCGCCAAAAGATGCCGCCACCACAGAAGCCTCAGCCGCCAGTGTTGATTCCACGGCGATTGCGGATGCCATTCATGGCTTTTATAAATGGTACGACCAATCCATTGCCAATGGCTCAAAAGATGCGGCCTACGTGAAAGAGGTGAACAAGCATTATGCCCTGGACCTCCCCGAATTGGAAAAATACCTGGCCAATATCAAGTCAAGCGGGTTTGTGAGCACCGAATTGCTGGACAACCACACCGCTTACTTTAAAACTTGTGAAAAGCTTTGGCAAAACGAGGAAGCAGAAGGTGCGCCTGCTGGCATGGATGCCGACATCTACTTCTGCGCCCAGGATTGGGACCTCAATTTTTGGACAACCTCGCCCGTTCGCATCAACTCCCTTGCCAACGACCGGGCTGCCGTAACCCTGAACGGTACGCACGGCGGAGGCCCACACGAACAGAACTTCGAGCTGAAAAAAGAAAACGGCAAGTGGCTGCTGACCAAAATCGAGTGCGACATGGGCATCGGCGAGGCTGCCCCGGCATCGGCGGAGCAAACCCTGGTGGAGCAAATGGCCGCTTTTTACACGGGCAGCCTGCCCTGCACCGATTGCGACGGCATCGAAACCATGCTCACCTTGAACGCCGATGAAAAAAGGACTTTCACGCTGGAGGAGCAGTACAAGGGCAAAAAGCCCAAGACCGTGGAATCGAACGGGACATGGGCCGTGGCCGGGGAGGTCGTGACCTTGAACGGAAAAGCCGGGGCCACCAAGTACCAGGTCACGGCGGAGGGCCTCGTCAGCCTGAATGCCGACGGCAGTAAGCGGGACGCAAAATCCGCAAAGAAATACCTGCTGAAAAAAGTATTGGGCGAATAACGGTTGGATGCAGCGGCTGAGTCATAAGTCAATTGTGCCTTCGGCACAACAAATTAATGAACGCAGAGGCGCAATGACGCAGAGGTGTGTTTTGTTCTCAGCGCCTTTGCGCCTCTGCGTTCAAATTTTATTTGTTTCGCCGAAGGCGAAAACCACTTATGATACAGCCGCTCCTCCAGTTGCAACGAATATACAACCGATTGCAACGAATCTATAACGCCCGCCGGGTGCGCCAGCCCCATTTTTGTACCATGAAACAACTTCATTTCCTGAAAGGGAGAGATAGGGTAATCACTGTTCACAATACCGTTCACCGGGCAACATGCAACCGCCGTGGCGCACAGCCCCGGCCATGCACTTGCCCATCATCCAAAAATCTTTGTCATGAAAAAATTCAAACTACTCTTTGCCATCTTACTGCTGCCCCTGTTCATGTTCGGGCAGGTGGACTATGGAAAACAGGCCCAAGACGCCCTGGACAAGACCATGGCTGCAACAAGGCAGGCATTGAAACATCAAAAAGACGCAGTGACCGCTGCCGCAAATAGTGATTGTGCCGCCGCAAATGCCGCCGCCGATGCCGCCGAAAAAGCCGCCACCGATGCAAATGCCGCCGCAACCGCTGCCGAAAAAGCCGCCGAAAATGGGATAAAAACTGTTACCGCCTTCGTCCAAGACAAGGCCGACGACGCCGCCGACGCCGCCAGAAGGGCCACCTCCTACGCCAGTCAGGCCCGCACCGCCGCCAATGGTTGCGTCCCCAAACCCCAGGAGCCTGACTATGTAAAACAAGCCCAAGACGCCCAAAAAACGGCGGAAGCTGCCAGGGACGAGGCTAAAAAACAAAAAGACCTCGCAGAGACCTATGCCAATGCTGGCGATTGCGACGCTGCCAAGAAAGCCGCCGACGACGCCAAAAAAGCCGCCGACGCCGCTAAAAAAGCCGCCGACGCCGCTAAAAAAGCCTCCGACGATGCCACCGCCGCCTACCTAAGAGCCGCCACCGACGCCAAAAAAGCCGTCGCCGTAGCCGCCTCCCAAACCTACTACGCTGCTAAAGAACCCGCCGACCACGCCGAAGAAGCAGCCTTCGACGCCGCCAAAGCCGTCGAAACCGCCAACGCTTACGCCGATAGCTGCAAACCCAAATCCCCACCTGCCTCCTCCACGCCAGCCCCCTCCAAGATAAGCATGGTGCCAACCGGAGGAGTGACAGTCGGTGCCGCCCAACCCAATGCCACTATTGGCTATTGCTATCGTGAGGACGGAATAGGACCTGTGCCAATTTATCAAAACTCCAATATCACTGCGGGTACATTATTTGGAATGCTTTTTTATAGTTATGTCGAGGCTAGAGCGAAGGAGGAGTTAGGCAGCTTGGAGCGTCCCCGTTCCCCTTATGCCAGCTTTGCCTCCTACCACCCCTCGGCCAAAGTAAACGCTGGCCCTGCCCTGCCACCGACGGCACAAGGCGCCCAACTTAACCTGATGAGCCTGAACCTGGGTGTGAACTACCTGCGCCTGAAGGGAGAAGACAGGCACCCGGAAAGGGGCGCCTCCTTCGACAAGAAAATGGTGGAAGTGCTGGCCACCGGGGACTTCTATTTTGTAAACCTGCTGAGGGCCAAGCGGGCCACCAAGGCGCCCAAGGTGTCCCCATTCGTGCGGCTGGGTGCTGGCTTCGGCATCGGCGACCCCAACACGGATAATGGCGAACAGGACACGAAGAAAGCCAACTTTGCCCTACCGATGGGCCTTGGGTTCCGGGTGGACGTTTCCAGCATGGTGTCCCTCAACTTCGATTATACGACCAGGGCCACTTTCTCCGACGCCCTGGATGGTGTGACCTCCTCCACTGGCGGAAAGGACTGGTACGGGGCCGGTGGCGTCGGCCTGAGCTTCATGCTCGGCAAAAAGGCCAACGACAGCGATGGCGACGGCGTCAAAAACAACGATGACCCATGCCCGACCGTCGCTGGCACCCTCGGCGGCTGCCCCGACACGGACGGCGACGGCCTTGCCGACAAGGAGGATACCTGCCCCAACGAGGCGGGCGACCAGCGCTTCGGCGGCTGCCCCGACTCGGACGGCGACGGTGTTGCGAACAACCTGGACGACTGCCCGGACAACGCTGGCCTGCGCCGCTTCTCCGGCTGCCCCGACACCGACGGCGACAATATCATTGACAAAGAAGACAGGTGCCCGACCGTCCCTGGCCTCGCCGCCATCAACGGCTGCCCCGACGCCGACCGGGATGGCGTCACCGACGACAAGGATGACTGCCCGGACGCACCTGGCCCGGCAGAGCAAAATGGCTGTCCGGACACCGACAACGACGGCATTGCCGACAACAAGGACGAGTGCCCGGAAGCCTACGGCCTTGCTAAATTCCAAGGCTGCCCCGACACCGACAATGACGGCCTGGCAGACCCCCAGGACAGGTGCCCGAACTTGAAAGGCCCTGCCAGCAACGAGGGTTGCCCGGAAATAGATGCGGAGGACAAGGCGGTGCTCGACAAGGCCATGCGCAACGTCAAGTTCCGGTCCAGCAGCGCAGAGTTGTTGCCGGCCTCCAGAAAAGACCTTGACCAGATTGCGGAGGTCATGTCACGCTACAAGGGCTACAAGCTTTCGATTGATGGCTACACCGACAACGAAGGCCCTGCCGCATCCAATCAATCACTTTCCGAAGCTCGTGCAAGGGCTTGCTATGATTACCTTTCAGGCATTGGCGTACGGTTATCGCAGATGGTCTATGCTGGCCACGGCCCGACCAGCCCAATCGGTGACAACAACACCAAAGAAGGCCGCCTCAGAAACAGGAGGGTGGAGTTTACGCTGAACCCTCAGTAGTAGAAAAGCGGTGGCACCTTGACAAAAAAGGCGTCACTGCTTGGCTTCTAGGGCTGTCAACCAATGATAAGCGAAGTATGCGAATTAGGAGGTTTGAAATAGGTGCATAGCACCGAAATATTTGTAGGAAACGTGGTATTTCTCGGTATCGAGGTGCTGCGCACCGGGAAATTTCGGTGCGCTGCACCTCAACCCACTTTCTCAACTGCTTGGCTACAAAGATTTCGCCGCTATGCGGCTGTGTGTTGGGTATATTGGGTGATTTCGACCCCTAATTCGCTTGAAGAATAATTTTTTAACGGTATTGAGAAATGGGTTAGGGGGCGGCTCAAGTCGCTGCCCTAACTTTTTTATACCAGGTTCGCCCCCAAACGAATACAGTGCCGACCAAGTGTGTGTTACAGCAGGAGGGCAAACAGGACGATTCTGGAGGGAATACAAGCCAAGCAAGCCGTGTTTGGAGTCGTTTTAAATTTTGGCGTTTGAACATTAATCGCTCATTTTTACCCCCAAAAAAGCACCATGCGCCTGACCGCTTTCACTATCTTCCTCCTTTTTGTCCTGAAAACCAATGCCCAAACCTCCCGCTCCGCTGGTGTCCACCTTGGCATCCCCATTATCCACGAAACACTGAAAGAAGGCAGGAAATACAAGCCCTACCAACTGCTTTTCTATTACAATTTTGCCAACTTGCTGAAAGGGAAAAAGAACGAGCTGTTCATTTACCTGGAGCCGCAATTGGTCTGGGTGCATTTTTCACCGAAGGACAAAAAGGAGTGGGAATTCGGCTCGAACCTGGGGCTGGAGTACCGACTGAACGTTTCCGATAAAACGGCCATCATCGCTGCCATCGGCTCGGGGCCACATTTCATCACGGTGGAGACGAGGCAGCAACACCGGGGCTTTATCTTCTCGGACAATTTCACGGCTGGCCTTCACCAGCAGCTTGGTGACAGCGGCATGAACCTCGACCTGAAAATGCGCTTCCGCCACATCTCGAACCTCAATTTTGCGAAGCCGAATATCGGGATAGATTCGTGGTTTGTGATTGCCGGCGTAACGAAGGATATTGAATGATTGCTGGATTGTTGAGATTGTTTGATTGTTATTGGGCGACGTAGTACCTCCCAACAATCTCAACAATCCAGCAATCCAGCAATCAAATCTTCACTTTTTTCCAAGTTCCTCTTTTAAACAACACGATCAGTATCACCGCCATAAACGACTCGGCTCCGAACACCGCCCAGCACACGCCCGCCAATCCCCATCCGAGCTGGACGGCCATCCACCAGCCGAGCGGGATTTCAATCAACCAAAAGCAGACGAAATTGATGAGGGTAGGGGTCATTGTATCGCCCGCTCCGTTGAAGGCAGAGGAGATGACCATGCCGTAGGCGAAAAACACGTACCCAATTGAAAAGATGCGCAGCGCCAAAACGGCATTTTCGACCACCAACGGGTTGGGGTCGAACTGCGATACGATTTGCCGTGCAAAAATGAAGTAGAAAATGGACACCACCAGCATGAACAGCATGTTCATGTGCGCCGTCCGCCAAACGCTGGACTCGGCCCGCTCCGGCTTGCCAGCGCCGAGGTTTTGCCCGACAAGCGTGGCGGCGGCATTGGCCATGCCCCAAGCGGGCATGATGGTGAAAATGATGATGCGGATGGCGATGGTGTAGCCCGATACCGCCTCCGTGCCGGACTTGGCGATGATGGCCATCAGGAAAATCCACGAAGCACTGGCGATGATGTACTGCAAGGTGCCAGTGGACGCCACCCGCAGCATGTTGACGATGGTTTCGACGTGCAGCACCAAGTGTCGCCGGGCGATTTTGATGATGTTCGTGCCACGCAGCAGCAAGTAAACTTGGATGCAGACGCCCAAGCCCCGCCCGATGCAGGTGGCCACTGCCGCCCCGGTCACGCCCATTTTCGGGAACGGACCCCAGCCGAAAATCAGCATAGGGTCGAGCACGATGTTGATGAGGTTGGACACCACCAGCACCCACATGGCGATGCTCGCATTTCCCGCCCCCCGGAACACGGCATTGAGCAGGAAGATGAACATGATGACAATGTTGCTGCCAAAAATGACCTTCGTGTAGCCTGCACATTCGGCGATTTGTTTTGGGCTGCCGCCCATCAGCCGTAGGATGTCCTCGGCGAAATAAACGCCTACCACGCTGATAATCAAGGAGATAAAAAATGCGATGATGACGGCCTGTACGGCGGCCTTGGCAGCCCCTTCCGGGTCGTGCTCCCCGATGCGCCTCGACACCATGGCCGTGGCCGCTGCGCTCAGGCCGATGGCGATGGAGTAAATAATGGTGACGACGCTTTCCGTCATGCCCACCGTGGCCGTGGCCTCTGGGCTGACCTTTGACACAAAATAAATGTCCACCAAGGCGAAAATCCCCTCCATCATCATCTCCAGTACCATCGGTATGCTCAACAGCACAATGGCCCGGTTGATGCTCCCCGTGGTGAATTCCTGCTCGGAGCCGGAGAGGGCTTCTTTCAGGGTCTTGAAAAATTTGGACATAAGGTGGATTGACGATTGACGATTGACGAAGCGAACGAGTTGTGTCACAGATTTCGGCTGCGAAGGTAGGAATTTGGGAGGTTTGAGGCCAGTAACCGACGGGGCAACTGGGAAAGTTCCGAGGGGGTTGAGTTTGTGGGTTACTTTTGCGCCGAAGTCTAATTGTGGTCGCCCAATTTATTGGGCTGACCAAATAGTTACCTACGGTACAAGGCAATCGGATGAAAATCTTCTCGACCTCGGAGAGGTCGCATATTTGTAGAAACGGCCAATAATCTTGGGCCTCGACCTCGGAGAGGTCGCATATTTAGCCCAAGTGCGACCTCTCCGAGGTCGAGGTTTGGGTGCTTCGGGGCAATTCTACAAATCTGCGACCTCTCCGAGGTCGGATAATTTTCATGCGATTGCCTTGACTTACGGTCAGCCCAATAAATTGGGCGACCACAAAAACGCATGTCCCTTCTAAAAAAACTTGCCAACGAAACCGCCATTTACGGCCTGAGCAGCATCGTCGGGCGGGTCATCAACTTCCTGCTCGTGCCCATCCACAGCCGGGTATTCCTGGAGGGCGAGTACGGCGTTTCCCAAAAGCTCTACGCCGTGGTCGGCATAGCGATGGTGTTCCTCACCTTCCGTTTGGAGACCGCCTACTTCCGATTCGGCACGGACGCCACCGATCGGGAGCGCAGCTTCGGCACGGCGCTGACCACGCTACTGGTGGCCACGGGCATTTGGCTGGCGCTGGGGCTGGCCTTCATGCAGCCGCTGGCAGATTGGCTGCTGCTGCCCGACCGCACCGACCTCGTGCTGATGGTGCTTGCCATCCTCGCCCTCGACGTACTGGCCGAAATCCCCTTCGCCCGACTGCGCCTGGAGAAGCGGCCCCTCCGTTTTGCCAGCATCAAGATTGCGGGCATCATGACCAACGTGCTGCTCACGCTGGCCATTCTCGTCTGGTGGCGCAACCATCCGTCGGTCACCATTTTGGGAGGAACTTACAATCCCGCCTTCGGCATTGGCTATGTGTTTCTGGCCAATTTGATGGGGAGCGTCGTCGTGCTGGCGCTGCTGTTGTTTGATGCTTTTTTCAAAAAAAGCAAACCGCCAGTGTCTGCCCCACTCGATGCGCCGATTGCAACAGCATCCAAGTTGCGCCTGCAATTCGATGCTGTTTTGTTCAAAAAAATGGCGCTGTATTCCGCCCCGCTGGTCATCGTTGGGCTGGCTGGCGTGGCCGACGAGACGCTCGACCGAATCCTGCAAGAACGGCTGCTGCCCGGTACGCTCGAAGAGAACCAAGCCACGATGGGCATCTACTCCGCAGGCTACAAGCTGACGGTCATCCTGGCGCTGTTCACGCAGGCGTTCCGCTACGCCGCCGAGCCGTTCTTTTTCGCTCACGCAAAAAACAAGGACGCCCCCGAACTCTACGGCCAAGTGGCCAAGTTCTTCACGCTCATAAGTGCGCTGGGCATGTTGTTCGTGCTGCTGTACCTTGATGCATTCCAGTATATTTTGGGCGCAAAATTCCGGGGCGCCCTCGACGCCGTGCCGGTCGTACTGCTGGCAAGCTTGTTCCTCGGCATCTATTACAATTTCAGCACCTGGTACCGCCTCACCGACCGCACGATGTGGGGCGTGTACATCTCGCTGTTCGGGCTGGCCATCACCGTCGTGTTCAACGTGCTGTGGATACCCACGCTCGGCTACATGGGTTCGGCCTACGCCAAGCTGCTTTGCTACGGCGGCATGATGGTGGCGGGCTGGTACTTTGGGCAGCGGTATTTCCCCGTCAACTATCCGCTGGGGCGCATGGCACTGTACGTGGTTTTGGCAGTTGGGCTATATTTCGTTGCCGAGGCGCTGGCGCAATGGGCGGGGTACTCGTTTGTACTTAAAATGGTGGTGAACACGGTGCTGCTGGTGGCGTATTTGGGCGTGGCGTGGCGGTTGGAGCGGAGGAGTTTAACCGCATTAAAATAGCTGGTCAGCAAATCAAAATCAACCAACCATGCAACTCCTACCCATCCATCAAAAGCTCGAAGACAACACGGAATTTCTGCACCTGCCTGAGGACGTGACTTACCTCAGCATGTCGGTGAGTTACTTTGAAAAAATAGGTTACAACCCGCCCTGGATTGGCTACTTCGCTGAAAGGGACGGACAATTGGTGGGCAACGCCGCCTTCAAGGGCCAGCCCGTGGGTGGCAAGGTCGAAATCGCCTACGGGACGTTTGGGCCGTTCCAGCGACAAGGCATCGGCACGGAAATCTGTCGGCAACTGGTGCTGCTGTCGCAGCAAACCGACCCGACCGTCCGCATCACGGCAAGGACGTTGCCCGAACCCAATTACTCGACCCGCATTTTGGAAAAGAACAGCTTCCGATTGCTTGGCACCGTGGATGACCCGGAGGATGGCGAGGTATGGGAGTGGGAATGGGCTGGGTAGTTTTTCCTTCCTATTTTTGCTCCAAAATCAATCACCATAGTTGCGACATGAATGGGCATTTGTTGGATTATTTTTAGGGGGTTGAGTGGGGGATGGGGTGGTTTTTTTGGGAAATGGAGTAGCTTTCGGGCGGAAAGCGGAGTACTAGGTTGGCAGGAATCTAAACTTCAAATTTCCTTCCTACATTTACCCAAAATCACCACCAATGAAAATCCAGTTCACATTCGCCATGCTTGCAGCCCTGCTGTTTTCTTGTCATTCAACTTCCCAAACTTCCGGCACGGTTCAAGCCACCCCGAAATACACTTTCAAGAAGGCCGAAATGCCCAGCATCAGCCCCTGCGTCCGGTGCGTGATGACCAGCGCAAAGAAAAAATACAGGCGGGGCAACCTCTCCCTGCCCGCCTGTCTGTCTGGCAGCACGGGCACGAGGTATCTGAAACTGAGCCTGTCGAAAGGGAACTTGGAACAAAAACTGGTCGTGTTTCGGGATTGTGGAGCAGATATCCGAGTGGCAGGCATTGCCATGTGCGAACCATCTGGTACCTGCGAATTTGATTCGGTGCTCAATAACGAGCATCAAACCTTTAATTGTCAAGGCCAGCCCGCACTGATGCTTCATCTGAATAGTTCTTCGGTGGGGATAAGTCTTGCAGCGGGTTGGGATTTGTATTATGAGACTGTGAATTGCCCCTAATAACCCGTTCACTATTTTTGCTTCTAAGCCAAAGCACCTGTGAGAAAACCTTGGAAAATAGAAAGCAAGTGCCTAAACACACCTGCTTCTGTGGCATACCCAAAAGTGGGCTTCTATGGCGACTAAGTAAACACGCAATGCGTGTTTACTTAGTCGCCATAGAAGAGCGATGTGCTGAAAAGATTGCCGACTTTCCCGAAAACGAGTAAGTAAACCCGCAATGCGGATTTACTTACTCGTTTTCGGGAGTGCCGTTGGTAGCGGTAATAACAAAAATAAAAAATATCAATATTATGATGTCTTTAAGAAGTTTGTTCAGACCAAGAAAAATACATGACGTTTTTACGCCCACCTCTCAGGCAAAATTAACTTTCGTCGAGCGACGAACAGCCGATAAAGACTTGATTAGGGCTATAAACACGCCAGGTTATCAAGTGATATTGTATGGATACTCGGGGAGTGGCAAATCCACACTAATTTTTAAAAGACTAAAAGAACTTGGAAGAAAATATATTGTAACCAGATGCGAGGAAGGCACTACTTTGGAGAACGTACTTCTAAGTGCTTTTGATAGCCTAAATCCATTTTATATAGACGAAAAGAACAACAAACTATCAGGCAAAATTTCAGGAGAAGTCAAAACCACCTACAAATTAATTGAAGGGAAAATTTCAAGTGAAATCGGCGCAGAAGAAGGATACAAATACAAAAGGGCACTTCCCCCTCAACTCACACCTCAAAAATTGGGAGAATTTTTTGGAGCAGCTAACTGTTCATGGATTATTGAAGATTTTCATAAAGTTCCTGACGTAGAGAAAAAACGACTGTCTCAAATAATGAAAATTTTCATGGATATTGCATCTGACTTTCGTGAAACAAAAGTTTATGCTATTGGGGCAGTTGGGACAGCAAGGCAAGTTTTAAACTATGATAAAGAATTGACTAATAGAGTCGCCGAAATAAATGTGCCTCTGATGAATGAAGAAGAATTAAAATTAATAATTAGCAAAGGCGAAAAAATATTAAATATTAAATTTGGGGACGTAATTACAGATAGAATAGTTAATCTATCAAATGGACTTGCTTCCGTATGTCATCACTTGTGCCTAAATATTTGCATTAATAACGAAATAAAAAAATCCAAATTATTCACTAATAATTTTAAAGAAAGTGATTTAGACCATGCAGTTGAAAAATACGTTTTAGAACGGGCGCAGCAGCGATTTGTCCCCCTATAAATGAGATAGAAAAATGGCGGGA
>CAZDSU010000015.1:0-111180 GCA_964508135.1 uncultured Saprospiraceae bacterium | reverse complement strand
TGAATTGTTTATCAAGACTTTATGCGTTCGTCTCTTTTGTTGTGTAGTAGTTTAGCAAATCCCTTACTAGTACAGGATTGAGCGAACGTAACGGCATCTTAATGGCGGTATTCATTTCATTCCATTTTCAACAAAAATAGGGTTTCTTGATTTCATTTTTGGCTAATGCTGGTTATGAGAGAACATTTATCCCAAATATCAAGAAAGCGGGTTATTCAACACGCTCACCCTTGGAAACCACCAACTCCACCTTGTACGAAAAACTATCCCTTTTCACCACCTTAAACCCCCGGTGCTCGAACATGCTCAGCATCACCTGGTTGGAACTCAGCGCTTCGGCGGTTATTTTTTCGAGGCCACGGTGCCGGGCAATGCCCAAAATATAATCCATCATCTGGCTGCCAAGCCCCTGCTGGTGCCAAGGGTCGGCAATGATGATGGCAAACTCGGCTGATTTGTTCGTATGGTCGTTGACGAGGCGGACGACGCCAGCCAGCATCTTCCGGCCTTGCTCCTCAACCTCTGCCACGATGGCCAGCTCCCGGTCGTAGTCAATATGCGTGAAATGAACGAGGAACTTGTGGCTCATCTTCGGCACGTAACCGAAAAACCGGAAGTAGATACTCTCCCGTGACAGCTTCTCGAACATCTCGGCTTCCAGTGGTTCGTCTTCTGGGCGGATGGGGCGAAGCAGTGCAGTTTGGCCATTCTTCATCAAGATTTCCTTCGTAAAATGCTCGGGGTAGGGGGAAATGACGAGGTGGTCGTAGGTGAACCTGCCTTCGTGGGCGGGCAGTTTTTCCAGGACGATATGCGAGTCGAGCACGACCCCACCCGCCTCGTCTACCACGTAGGGGTTGATGTCAATCTCCTTTATTTCGGGAAAATCCATAACGAGGTAGGCGAACTTCAACAGCAAGAACTGGAGGTTTTGTAGGTCAACACCAGGACGCCCTCGATAGCCTTGAAGCAGCCGATAGACTTTCGTGCGCTCAATCATTCGCCTGGCCAGCGCCATGTTCAGCGGCGGCAAGCCAAGGTTGATATCCTGAAAAACCTCCACCGCCGTGCCGCCCAGCCCAAAGGCGATGACCGGTCCAAAAACGGGGTCTTTTTTGGCACCCACCAGCAGTTCGAACTCCTTTTTCACCATTTGTTCCACCAAAACCCCAACAATGTGGGCGTCGGGACGGTGGTGGCTGGCATTGCTGATGAGCGTTTCGAATGCCCCCCGCACCTCCTCCTCGGTGTTGATGTTGAGCAGCACGCCACCCACGTCCACCTTGTGCCCGATGTCGGGGCTGTCAATCTTCATCACCACCGGGAAACCGATTTTTTGCGCAGCGGCAACGGCTTCCTCAGCATTGGTCGCCACCACGTTTATGGCGACGGGAATATCGTAGCACGCCAGCAATTGTTTGCCTTCCGGCTCGGTGAGCGTGAGCCTGCCCGCATCAAGGGCAGCATGGATGATGGCAGCGGCTTTTTCTTTTTCGGGCAAAAACGCCTCTGGCGTCGTGGGTGGCGTTTCGTACAAAAGCTCTAGGTTGCTAGCGTAGCGGTACATCCGCAGGAAGGCCATCACGGCCTCCTCAGGGTAGCGGTAGCTGGGGATGCCGCCCTGTTCGAGGATTTCACGGCCATCGGCCACGTCCGCCTCGCCCATCCAGCAGGCGAGCAGCGTTTTGTGCGTGTTCCTTGAAAACGCTACCACCTGCTTCGCAATCTCCGCCTCACTGATAACCGCCTGCGAGGCCGTGATGGTCAGCACGCCGTCCACATTGGGGTCGTTCAAAATCAGTTCGAGCGCCTTGCCGTAGTTGACCGCCGGGGTGTCGCCGAGCACGTCAACGGGCACGCCGTGGCTCCAATGTGCAGGCAGGAACTTGTCCAGCGCCTGCATGGTCTCCGGCGATAGCTTGGCGATCTGGCCCTCATTTTTCATCAAAAAATCGGTGGCGAGCACGGCGGGGCCGCCCGCATTGGTGAGGATAGCGAGGCGGTTGCCAGCGGGCCGAGGCTGCGTGGCAAGTGCCTGTGCCACATGGAAAAGCTGCGAAATCGTTTGTACCCGAATAATGCCCGCCCGCCGAAAGGCAGCCTCGTAAGCGGCGTCGTTGCCTGCCAGCGAGCCAGTGTGCGAAAGCGTGGCTTGCGCCCCTTCCTCGCTTTGTCCGGCCTTCAGGATGATGATGGGTTTCTGGCGGGAAAAAGCCCGTGCGGCGCTCATGAATTGGCGGGGGTCGCTGAGGCTTTCCATGTAAATCAGGATGCAGGCGGTGTTCGGGTCGGCCCCGAAGTAGTCAATCAGGTCGTGGTAGCCGACGTCCACCATCTCACCGATGGACACAAAATGGCTGAACCCGACGCTTTGGCTCACCGACCAGTCGAGGATGGCCGTGCAGAGTGCGCCGCTCTGCGAGATGAAGGCGATATTGCCGGGCAAGGCCATGCGGCTGGCAAAGCTGGCGTTCAGTCCCAGCCCCGGGGCGATGATGCCGAGGCAGTTCGGACCGATGATGCGGATGCCGTACTGCCGGGCCAGTTGCCCTATTTCTTCGTACATCCGCTTGCCCTCCACCCCCGATTCCTTGAACCCCGCCGAGATGATAATGACGCCGCCGATGCCTGCTTCGCCGCAATCCTTGAGTACCTCAGCCACTGCCTTTGCCGGTACGGCGATGATGGCGAGGTCAACCGTTGCGGTTATTTTTTTCACCGAGGCAAAACTCTTCCTGCCCCGTACCGTGCGGTGACCGGGGTTTACGGGGTAGATTTTGCCCTTGTAGCCGCCATTGAGCAGGTTGTCGAAGATGGCATAGCCCACCGTGCCTACCCGATCGGAGGCTCCGACGGCAGCAATGGACTTCGGCTTGAATATTTTGTCGAGTGGGAACATAGGTGGAAATTGGGAAGTTAGTTGAATTGGGAAATTGGTGAATTGGTTGAATTCAGGGTCAGGTCGGTTTGGCTCGTTTGGGGTTTTTTATAATTTCCGATTCGATGTAGTTGATATAATTGTTCAATTTTTTGGCTAAAACCTCGTGTCTGTCATAAAGTTCACTGTAAAGTTCAGAAGGCACCAATGAGCGCTCCTTTGCCTTGATGAGCCATGTTTTTGATTCATACAGCGAGCCTCTTGCATAAAAACAAAAGTTGCGGTTTTCACTATAAAAATAGCGGCCATAGCCCTCTGCCACATTAGCGGCTACCGAATCGGCCGAATCCAGCCATTGTTGTCCGTGTTTGTATTTGTAAAACGCTTCCCATTTTGCCACCAAATCATGGACTATTTTGGCCAACTCCATTGCCAATTTCCATACTTCAAGGTCTTCATATCCCTTCCGTGTGTTTTCCATAGTCTTATTTTTTTGATTCAATTCTTGGCAAATTAAACGATGCCCCCGCCAATTCAACCAATTCCCTAATTCAACTAGTTTACGAAAACTTCCACCACGGCCTCAAGTTCGACATCACAGCTTGGATACGCAACTCGTACTCTTCCCAAACTGCCCTTGAGGAGCTTGTTTCCTGGCGTAAATGGGGCATTGCCTCGCCGTTGATGCCCGCCATAAAATTGTACACGCATTGCGGCAGCACGGCCACGTTATAGCCGCCCTCCAAAGTGGCGAAGATGTTCGGGGAGCGCTCCCGCAAAAGTTGGCCGATTTTGAAAAAACTGCTTTCCGTGACCCGGAGCTGGAGCAGCAGGTCGTACAGGTGCGCATCGAAGCCAGCGGAGACGGCCACCACGTCGGGCTTGAACTGTACCAAAACCTGCATACAGGTATCAACGGCGTCCATGAAAACATCGTCGCCGCTGTCGGGCGGCAGCGGCACGTTCATGGTGTAGCCCTTGCCCGTGCCCGTGCCGATTTCGTTCACCCAGCCATGCCCCGGGAAGGCCGGGTACTGGTGGATGGAGCAGTACATCACCTGGTCAATGGCTTCGAAGATATGCGCGGTACCGTCGCCGAGGTGCCCGTCGAAGTCGAAGAGGAAGACCCGCTTGCCTTCGTTGGCCAGTTTTTGCGCAGCAATGGCCACGTTGTTGAACAGGCAGAACCCGCTCGAACGGTTGGGGTAGGCATGGTGGCCGGGCGGGCGCACCAGCGCAAAATCGCCCCGCTCGGTGGCCAGCACCGTAGCGCCCACCGCCCGCACCGCCGCTTCATAACTGCCAGGGGAGACCATCGTATCAGGGTCGAGGTGGGTATGCATCGCCCCTGCCGCACGTACATTTTCGATATGCTGGTTGGAATGCACGAGCGGGAGCCAAGGTGTGCCGTCCGGCACTTCGGTGATGGGCAAGCCTTCAAACGCCTCCAGGCGCTTGGCGTTTTCGGGGTGCATGCCGGTGTCGTGCTGGAGAAAGATTGGGTTGTAAATGAGTTTCATTTTCTGCGGAGGATTGTGTTGGCAAAGAACGAGAGCTTGTAGGCAAAGGAAGGTGATTTATATCAATCGAGAAAGATATTTTCAACGCCGTGAAGTGCAAACCTTTGTTGCAGCAAAGTAAAAGCAAGGTTGCCAACTACTGTATTTTTTCGAACGTCATGGGGCAATGCCATTCCGCTCCCGCCATTCCATCGGCGTCATTCCGAATTCCTGTTTGAATACCCTGCTGAAGTAGCTCGGGTCATTAAATCCAACATCGAAGGCGACCGAAGTAATGGTCGCTTCAGGGTTATTGAGCAGTTCCTTCGCCTTGCTCAATCGCACGGAACGTATGAATTTGTTGGCGGAAATACCCGTTATGGCTATCAATTTGCGGTGCAGTTGGGCATGGCTGATACCGGCTTCGTGGCAAAGGGTTTCTACGGTGAAGCAAAAATCGTCGAGGTGGGCGTCCACTATTTTCTTGACTTTTTTCACAAAATAATCTTCCAGTGTATTCAACTTCGGAAGGTTTTCAGCAGGAGGCTTCTCATTGGTTGTCAAGCCAACCAACGAAAGGTAGTGGTGTTGCAAGCTACGCCTTGACTCCAATAATTTTTTGATGTGCAGCAGCAATTCTTCTTTATGGAATGGTTTGACCAAAAAAGCGTCTGCGCCCCTTTCGATGCCCTCCATTTTGCTGTCCATGTCAGCTTTGGCGGTGAGCATGATGATGGGGATATGGCTGGTGCGCTCGTCGTTTTTCAGGGTTTCACAGACCTCAAAACCGTCCTTGTTGGGCATCATCACATCCGTCACGAGGAGGTCTGGAATGATTTCCTGCGCCATGTCAATGCACTCCTGGCCGTTTTTTGCGATGGCAATGCGGTAGTCGGCAGCGAGGCAGGAGGCAAGATAAATGACCACGTCTTCATTGTCTTCCGCCAGCAGTAGGAGCGGATGGTCGGGAGAAGGTTGCGGTGTGTCGAGTGGTGGTAGCGTTTTTTTGAGCAAAATTTCAGGGGAGGGTAAGGGCAGCACTTCCCGGGCAGATGCCATGCTGGCAAGTTGCCTTACAGGCAATGTTACCACAAACGCTGTTCCTTTGCACAGTATGCTTTTTACCGAAATATCGCCATCCATCAGGTGCACCAATTCTTTGGTCAATGCCAAACCGATGCCGGTGCCTTCCCCAAGGCGGGTGTGCGAACCATCCACCTGGTAAAACCGGTCGAAAATATGCGGCAGGTTCTCCTCCGATATGCCAATGCCAGTGTCACGGATTTTTAAAGATAGATTTGACAAGCTTTGTCCCGACCTTGACAGGGATGGCGTTTCCATGCCCACCGAAACGTAAACCTGCCCACCTGCTGGGGTGAATTTCACGGCATTCGACAGCAGGTTGGTGACTACCTGCTGCAACCGCTCCGCATCAAAATCCATCTTAAGTTCCTGAAAATCAGCGAGAAAATGAACTTGTACCCCTTTGTTTTCAGCCAATGAATGAAAACTTTCAACGAGGTATTTCAGGAACACCACCACATCCGATTGCTCGTAGTGGAGCGCTAATTTGCCGCTTTCCAGCTTGCTGAGGTCAAGCATCTGGTTGACAAGGTGAAGGAGGTTTTGCCCATTACGGATAACCATGTCGAGGTTGGCAATTGACTTGCCGATTTCCCAATTTCCCAATTTCCAATTTCCAATTTCAGTTTGCACCTGCCTCGCCATGCCGAGGATGACCGTGAGCGGTGTGCGGAACTCGTGGGTGATGTTGGTGTAGAGCTTCGTTTTCACGGCGTCGAGTTCCTGGAGGCGGAGGGTTTCGGCGTGTTCGAGGCGGCGCTCGAGTTGAGTTTTGTACAAGAAGAATATTCCGCCGAAGGCAATTGCAGCATACCCCAACCACGCCCACCAAGTGCGCCACCAGGGCGGTGAAATGACGATGCGCAGGCTCGCCCCCTCCTTGCTCCAAGCGCCGAGGCTGTTGGCGCCCCGCACCCGGAACACGTACTCGCCGGGCGGCACGTTGACGTATGCGGCTTCGCCTTCCCGCAGGTCGCTGCGCCAGGCGCGGTCGTAGTTTTCGAGCATGAACTCGAGGCGGTTCAGGACTGCCCCGTTGAAGTCGAAATTGGCGAGGTTAAAGGAGAAAACGTTTTGGTCGTAGCGCAGGCGGATTTCTGTGGTTTGCCAAATGGGGCGGCGCAGGGGCGAGCCTTCGCCCGGCACGACGGGGCTGCCTTTTACCTTAAAATCCGTGAGCCGGACGAGCGACGGCGCCCTGTTTGCCCGGCGGAACACCTCCTCCGGGTGGAAGAAAAAAAATCCGTTTTCGCCCCCGAAAACAATTTCCCCCGTCGTGGTGGTGCAAGAGCCGGAAATGAAACCCAGCGACAAAAGCTGAAGACCGTGCTTTGCCGTGAAGTTGAAAAACTGCCCGGTTTCAGGGTTCAGGCGCAGGACGATGCCAGAACCGAGCAGCCAGATATCGCCCCGTTCGTCACGGCAGAGTTCTGTCAACTTGCTCTCCGGCAGGGCACCGTTGGCGTGGGTAAAAATCTGGAGCTCCCCGGTTTGGGGGTTCATTTTGCGGATGCCGTAGGGGAAAACGGTGAGCCAGATGTTCCCTTGCTTGTCTTCGACCGCACGCATGGGGTCACCGAAGTCCTTTCCAGGCTGAAGGAAGTGGGCAAACGTGCCCGTGCCCGGCTCGAAACGGTCGAGAAAAAGCGGGTGCTCAGGGTCTCTGCCGATGCCGCCGCCCATGACCCAAAGGTTGCCCCGGCTGTCCTCGAAGACCAGTTCCACCTGGTCGCCGCCGAGGCTTTGCGGGTTTTTTGGGTCGTGTTTGAAATGGGTCGAATTTTCCCAACGGGCATCGAAACGGTACACCCCGTCGCCGAAGCTGGGAATCCAGATGTTCCCTTTTTTATCGAGATAGGGCGGCCAGAGATAGGGAAAAGTGATTGATTTCGAAATAGTTGTGTCGGGACGGAGCTTTCCGCCCGACAATTTGTAAAGCCCTTTTTCGGTGCTTGCCCAGAGCCTGCCGGAGGGGTCATTTCCAATCTCGAAAAAATCGAGGAACTCGGTGTGCTCCACCAGAGGCTCGTATTCGAAGCGGTTCAGCAAATTTTTATCCCGGTCAAAATGCAGCACGCCGTTGAAGTCCCCCGTCGTTTGCGCCCAAAAACCGCCTGCCGAATCGGCAGCCATTCCGTGTATCTGTAGGCGTTTCCATCCCAAGCGCCGACAGTCCAAAAACGAAAACAGGTTTTGTTCCGGCTTCACCTGGTAAACCGCCCACCAGTCACCACCGCAGCCGAGCCAGACCACGCCGTCACGGGTTTGGCAAAACGTCAAAACCGATTTGGATTGCAGGCTGTCGGTCATGCCGGGCGCCTCCTCGAAATGGCGCATCCGTTGCGAGGCGGAGCCTGCCCCGAATCCTCGGGGGTCATAAATGTTCAGCCCGCCTTGGGACGAGCCAATCCACAGCCGCCCGCCCCGGTCTTCCGAAATGAACGAGACATGGTAATTCGACGCCAGCGGCGGCTTGCTCCGTTGCAGCACCGGGCTGCTCAGGCGGGAGGGGTGTCGGGGGTCGAAAGACAGGCGGGTGAACGTTCCTGCATTGCGGTTCATCAGGTGCAGTCCTGCCCCCGCCGTGCCCACCCAAAAATTGCCCCGGCTATCCTCGAACAACGCCCGCACCCGGTTGTCCGCAAGGCTGTTGGGGTTGGCGGGGACGTGCAGGTAGCGGGTGAACGTGCCGTCGCCATTGTAGCGGTTCAGCCCGCCGAGTTTGCCGTTTGGGTCATTTTCGTCCCAGGGGACGCCGCAGCCGGCCCAGACCATGCCCTGCCTGTCCGCGTACACCGACCTGACCAAATTGTAGCTTAAACTCTTCGGGTTGCCGGGGTCGTGGAAAAAGCGCCTGAACCTGCCCGTTTTCGGGTCAAGGCGGTTCAGCCCGTTGTCGGTAGCCGCCCAGATGAAGCCTTCCCTGTCTCCGGCAATCATCCAAACCATGTTACTGCTAAGGCTTTGCGGGTCGTTTGGATTGTGGGTGAAGTGCCTGCACCTGCCCGTCGCAGGGTCGAAGGCGCTCATGCCGTGACTGGGGTAACCCAGCCAGAGCAGGTCGTTTTTATCCACGAAAATCCATTCAAGGTAGTCACTGGCAATGGAAGTGCTGTCGTGCGGGTCGTTGCGGTAGGTGACAACATGCTGCCCGTCGTAACGGTACAGCCCTGCCTGCGAAGCAAACCAGACGAAGCCGGTGCTGTCCTGCACGATGCACTGGACGTTGTCGTTGTCAGGCAGGTCGAAGATTTCGAAGCGAGGGTTGAAATTGGAAAAAGAAGGCGGCGGCTGGGCGGGTAAAAAAGCGGCGGCTGCAAGCAAGGCCATTGCGAGCGAAAGGCGAGTGGACCGGTGGAGGGTTTTCATGGCGGTTGATTTTTTGGCGGTTAATTTACCATGTTTTTCAGGGCGGGCAATTATAAAAATCATGGAATGGCTAAATGGCTGCGCAGCCATTTAGCCATTCCAACCATTTAACTATTTTATTGCTTCAAAACCTTCGAGCAATAGCTGCCCGACTCGTTGCTCAACGTGAGCAGGTACATCCCCGCCGGAAGCCCTGCCAGGTCAACTGCTTGCTCATTGCCGCCTGCATTTTCCAGTATTTTACTTTGAAAAATACGGCCGTAGATGTCGCTGACGGTGAGGAGACAATCGCCTGTTATTTTTTCTTTGAAACGCAGTGTTACCATGCCGCTCGTGGGGTTGGGATTCACTGATATTTCATCCCTTTGAGATTTGCGTTCGGTTATAGCGTTGACAAGTGGCTCCCCTTTATACCGATAGATAAACGAAGGGTCTCCGTTATTATGAAACTCGGTAGCGTAGCCGGTTGTGGCATCCAGGAAATCAAATGCGAAGACCTTCGTCCCTTCATCAATGACTATCCAGGTATCCCCGTCGTCGTAACTGATTTGGGTTTTGAAAGGTCCGGTCGCATTGTTTCGCCGAAAGGAGCCGATAAGCACACCCGTGCCGGGTATATATTCTAACCCTTGCACAGCATAAGCGTCGTCATCAGGTGTAACCTCCGTCCAGTTTGAGCCTTCATCTGAAGTACGCCAGAGTTGGCAACGGTGGTCATTTGTGGTCGTGTCTGGAACTTCATCAAAAGCAATCACTACGGTTCCATCCTCTTTGGCGGCAATGGATTCGGAGTCTCTTCCGGGAGGAGGTCCGGGCCAAACTTCCCAAGTATAACCTTTATTGGAGGAATGAAAAACCCTGCTGACACTGGTAGCGAAATATACGTCGCTGCCTGAGAAGGCATAAGCCCAAATCCAAGGGCCAACCTCGCCCGGTAACAGGCTTGGCATATTGGCAGCTGGTACTTTCACCCATATCTGGCCTCCGGCTCCAGTGGTATAAATTTCAATACTCCCATTTGCAACATCTCCAAGGGCAAGCCCATTTACGGAATTCCAAAAGTAAACATGTCCAACCCAGGACGTAATGCCATGATTTTGCTCTATCCACGTCAACCCACCGTCGGTAGTTTTGAGAATTTTGGGACCATTGGCAAAGTCCTGATAGGCTATCCAGGCTGTGTTTTCATCAAAGGCTGCAATGTTTGAAGGGATGCCTATCCCGGAGTTGGGATAGGTGCCGACTGTCCAGGTTTGACCGCCGTCAACCGTTTTGGCAAAGTCGTTTTGGGCAAAATCGCTGCCCGCAATCCAGGGCGTAACGCTGAAGTCGCCGGTGACGCCAATCGTCCACGCAACATTTTCATCAACCATGCTAACGCTGAAACTGGAGTGGGGTCCCGTGTAATTGAGTTTTTGGGGTTCCCAAACATCCGACACCACTCCGCCGCAGGTGTAAATATCAACGGTAGAAAAGTCTGAATAAGGCGGCGCCGGGTCAGCTCCTCCGGCAATCAGCACCTGGTTTCCATGGGCTACCACCGAATGGTTTATCACGGAATGGCTGATATGGTCGGTCGTCCATTCGCCTGTGGCAGGGTCGAAAATGTCCACCCAGTCAGTGGCGGATATCCAGGTATTGGTGTTGAGGTCGAAAGTGCCGCCGCCCACAAAAAATGCCTTTCCACATGCCGTTGCAGCGTTGTTGATAAAGCCACGAGGCACAGAGAGGTTCGAAATCGTCCACGCCCCAGTGCCCAGGTCGTAAATGTCAACCCGGTCGCTCGGTGTATTGTCGAAGTGCATGCCCCCGGCGATGAGGATTTGATTGCCCACCGCCGCCACCCCTGAGAATAGCCTTGCGTCAGGAAGGTTCTCGGTCGTCCAGGTAGCTGTGGCAGTGTTGTAAATGTCCATTGAGGATGCCCCAACGAAAACCAGCTTCGTGCCTGAAACCACCGCCCTGACAGCCCCCGGCTCGGAGAGCAAAGCGGTCGTCCATTCGCCGGTGGAAGTATTGTAAATGTCAACGGCGGCACTGTTGATGCCTGTTGCCAGGTTTACGCCCCCGGCGAAAAACACCCGGTCGCCATAGGTGACAGCGGCTACGTCGAACTTTTGCTCAGGTAGTTCTGCCGTCGTCCAAACCTGGGTCAGGGTATCGAAGATATCCACCCTTGAATAATGCTCGAAGTTCAGGAAGTTGATGCCGCCTGCAAAGAACACCTTGCCGCCGACAGCACCCGCTGCCGTGAATTGCCTTGGAATGGAGAGATGTTCCTGTGTCCATTCTCCGGTGGTGAGGTCGTAAATTTCAACCACGTTTAGCACATCAAAAAGAATAAGGTTGGGGCCGCCGCCGCCGCCGAAATAAACTTTCGAGCCATAGACTACGCTACCCATCTGCTCCTTGGCTTCGGAAAGATTGGTCGTAGTCCATTGCCCGAAGGCATTGGCGCTCAAAAAGAAAATGAGAAGGAAAAGGGGAGTGATTTTTTTCATAAGGCAAAAGTTTTAAGCCTGCTCCAACCAGCAATGGTGACAGCAGGCAGGTGAGTGGATGAAATTCTTCCATTCTTCAAGGTGGTGAGGTAAAAAAGATGGAGAAACCAGGCAGGTGCGGAACCTGTCTGGCCAATGGTCTAATGGTTGTTTTCTTAAAGGTTAATTGCTCGACAATATGTCTTCGTGAGGAACCGCAATATTTACATTTGGCCGATCCCGTCGCTGGATTTCCCCAAGCGCCAATTCGTTTTCAGATGAGATGGTGAAGAACTGCACCACCGTAGCATCTGCCGCGTGGACGTAGAGGAAGTAATCACCACTTCCAACTCCATTCATATCTAATGTTCGGGCGAAGCCATTTTCACCATTTACAGTTTTTGAATAAAAAGACCCTTCGCCTAAAGTGACCATTCGGAGGGTGGTTGGCTGTTTTTGCAGGTTTGACAACAATACGCCCATCCCCAGAACGCCTTTGTCGGTGAAGTGGGCGATAAGCTTTCCAATTTCACCGCCACCACCATAACTGGTCAGTACGGCGACGCCTTTATTGTCGTTATCAACATCAGGCCTTTCAAAAAAAGCAATGCCATTGGCAGCAATTGTAAATACCTGTACCCATATCCCGGCCTCGTTCCTGATAAAGGCAAGGTAATCTCCGTTAGGTAAAGTGCTCAAATCCAGCTTAGTGGCATAACCAGCCTCCATCCTTATCCACTCGGAATACCAGACCCCCCCTTCTGCATCCTGTACGACCACCTCGGTGGCCAGTTTTTCCAAGTTGATGAGCCGGATGATGATGGTTTTTGCCTCCTCACCTTTCTGAATTTTCACTCCTATGTTTTCGCCCTTGTCATTGCCTGAGGCGAATGTAAAAGCGCAGGCAAGCGCCCATGCGATAAGAAGAACGAGGTACTTTCTCATGACTGAATTTTTTAAAGGTTAACGATTCTTGATAGAAGTTTTTATTTGAACATCCTATCAACTTACCCCATAAAATTGCAGTCAATGAAGTCTTTCCTGCTCCTAAATTTGTTGCAATTTGTAGGAGGTTTGTCTCACCTGCTCGGACAAATCTTGCATGGCTGGGAATAGTATTGTATTTGCTACAAGTGAAAAAAATTAGAAGCTGGATTTTCGTTAAAAACCTGCATCATAAATACCATTAGGGCTGCTGAGAAATCTCAAAACCTTGGCTAATTTTGGTCTTCACAAACTATCAGAAAATGGACAAGTACCTCTCCCAACTCCTCGCAGACATCGCCAACGCCACCGCCACCGCCAATGCTGATTGCCACTGCCCTGAAGGCCCGTTCGAGATTTGGGACTGGATACCCGACGACGAAGAGGACAAAACCGCCCCACGAAAGCAGTTGGAAGATTGGACGGGCATCCGCAAAGCGCAATTACCACCTGACGAGCAGCTCACCGACGAGCAAATCCTACTGCTGCTCGAAGCCCTCAAGAAAATGCTGGACGCCTACAACTGGATGTTCGTGCTGCAAATACAAGTGCCGGAGCGCATTCAGTACCGTGCCCTGCGAGATAACTTCGACCAAGAGGCCATCGTCAAGTGCTGGCACATGGGCTTCTTCGAGCTTTGCAAAAAAGGCACCCCGCACGGCGAATGTGGCCTCGGTGAGTACTGCCATTGCCAGTTTTTTGCCGAGATGTTTGCCCACATGACCGATGAAGAACTGACGCCCGAAGAGGAGCGCCGCCGCCACCTCGAAATCGAAGTCCAGCACATCAAGCGCAAGCACGGCGACCGTTGGATGCGCTATTACCCCTACCACCTCGACCCGGATTATGATGATGAAAATGGGAACCCGTATGATTATGGGTTTGGGGCGGACTTTGAGGAAGATGAAGATGAGGACGATTGGTGGAAGAAGTGAACCTCAACAGCTTTGCGCTAAAATTGGCATCCTACGTACCTACCTCTGTGGAATCGTATAACTCCCATCCGGGTTTTTAATCCAGGTAGCTCTCCATTCCCTGTATTCTTCATCCACTTTCTTCCGGTAGGCAAGTACCCGGCTCCTCGTTTTCCGGGAGCGGAATAGTTCAAAATAGCGGTTTTCCGGCTCTTTACGGGGCTTGTCTTCCTCGTCGTCCAAATAGTCGGAGGTGCGTTCTTCGTAACCGAGTTTTTCGAGGAATCGGATGCTGCGGGTATTGCCCCTGTCAACGCTTGCCATGAGCAGCAAGCGGTTCATTGTTTTGAACAGGTAATCCTGAAAATGCTGCATGATTCGCTGGGGCAGCCCTGTGCCCCTGCATGCTTGCTCAAAGGCATTGCCGATGGAGCATTGGCGGTGCTGGAAGCCGTAGTTCTCCCGGCTGAAATCGAAATTGTGGAGAAGGCCGACACATTCCCGTTCCGGCGACATCACGAGCCAGTCGCAGCCGCCATGCTTGCCGGAATAGGGCATGCAGATGCGCAAGTTGGCAACGTACTCATAGACTTCTTTCGGGTCTTTGAACCGTTCGTCCACCCACGGGTCGGGGTCGTTCTTGAACATTTCGAGGAGGAGGGAGCGGTTGCGGAATTCCAGTTTTTGAAACCAAAAACCATCGGGGGTAGGCGGCAGTTTTGGGAAGTCCCAAAGCGGCTTTCGCCCAATGTTTTGCTCCATTGAGTATTGGAGCCAGTCGGGCAGGGGGTAGGAGTCGAAAGGGTTGTTTTTCATTGGGATAAAAATACATAAATGAAGCGTTATCAGCCGATGTGGAGGTGTTTTTCGGTGCAGGTTTGATGGGGTGGATTTGGAACATAACCCTTACCTTCGCAATATTATCCTACAATGGGTCTTATTTTTTCCTGCTCCGCAACTGACCTTCAGTCTTTTATAAAAGCAATAATTCAATAAAAATCAAGCCATGCCAATTCCAGACAAAGACCACCGAATCATCCAAAAACTCATTGAGCAAGCGCAGCCACAGAACATGGAAGAGGTGCAGGCATTGCTCAATTCCTTGATGGGCAAACCACTGCCAGACCACCTGCCGGGGGAGCTTTCAATAGAAGAACAGGTCTTGGAACTGGTCTATGACGCATGGGAAGCACCAGTAAAGGAAGGGATTGCCATGGCAGAGAAAGCCCTGCGGATTTTCCCCGAATGCATCGAAGCGCATGAGTTCCTTGCCGCAAAATCAAGCAAGCAAAAGGAACAGGAGACCCACCTCGAAAAAGCAGTGGAAATTGGCAGGCACCTTTTCGGCGGCGATTTTTTGAAAAAATACAAAGGGGCATTTTGGGGCATTACGGAAACCCGCCCCTTCATGCGCTGCCTGACGGCGTTAGCGCTAAGGCGGTGGGAAGCCGGGCAGGTTGCGGAAGCTGCTGCCATTTGGGAGGAAATGCTCGAATTGAACCCCAACGACAACCAAGGCAATCGTTTTGGTTTTGCCTTGACGCTGCTGGAATTGGGCAACCTGCCCAAATTCAAAAAGCTCCGCAAAAAATACCAGGATGATTCCGCCATGATGTACTTCAACGATGCGCTCGCCGCATTCATGGAGGGTGGCGAAAATAGCCAATCAAACATGATGCTGAGCGTTGCCATCGGCAACAACCGCTTTGTGCCGTCGCTGCTTTTGGCATCCAAGCCGCCCACCGGGCAGCCGGACAGCTACACTTTGCACAGCCGGGAGGAAGCGGTGATTTATGCAAGGGACGCCTGGCGGGTTTGGTCCAAAACAGCGGGGGCAAAGGACTGGCTGAACAAGCGATGGGCTGCGGAATCCGCCAAAGAAACGAAGTCCGGCAAGTCCAAGCGGCCCGATTTTCCCTTAAAATTTGATTACAATGTCCTGGTGGCGCTTGTCGGTGAGCCATTTAGCGAGATGTCGCCCTTGAAACTGCGCCCCGGCTTGACGGCAGACGATGTAGCAGAAGTGCCCATGTTCCGAATGTTCCGGCAGTTCCTGCAAGATTTGCAGGCAGTTCAGCCACTAAAACTGACGCCCAAAGGCAACCTTCCCCGCTCGATGGTCCACCAGTTGTACAACCACCAGATTTTTACGGACAAATACATCGAGAATGGCACTATCAAGCTGATGAGCGAAGAGGATTTTTTCCCCATACACTTGTCGCACCTGCTTTGCGATTTGGCGGGCTTGGTCAAAAAGCGCCTCGGCAAGCTGTCGCTGACCAAGGCTGGCGAACAAGCCATCAAGGACGACGCAGCCCTGTACCAAACCCTGCTGACGGCATATTGCGGAAAATTCAACTGGGCGTACATGACCTACGACGAGGGGCAAGTGGTGCAGTATGGCTGGGCAACCGTGCTTTGCCAACTACTGACCTTTGGTGATGAGGAACGCAGTGCCGAAGACTACGCCCGTGCGTATTTGGCCGATTTCCCCCAAATGCTGAAAACCTTCCCGAACAATGAATATTTTCCGCCGGAACGACAATTCCTGAGCTGCTTCCAAATGCGGTTTTTCGGCAGGCTCTGCGATTTTTTCGGCTTGGCGGAAGTGCGGGCGGAGAAGGATGAAAAGGGGATTCCGGTGAAATATTTTGTGAAGAAAACGGCGTTGGCAGATAGGGTGTTTGAGGTGAATGTTTGAAGGTGAAAGCCAAAGCTCCTTATGACTTGGACTGTGTTTGATGGGAAGCTGAGTAGCTTGCCACAGTTTTATGAACATACCCCGGCTAACGTCGAATAAAAAAAACGGTCAAGAAATCCCTCGACCGCCCACCTTTTTATCTTTGCTCACCCCTATTATCCTCCAACCCAACTACTATGAGTACTTACACCCAAATCTTCTATCAAATCGTCTTCAGCACCAAGAACCGCCAGCCGACGCTGGCAAAGGAGGGGCGCACGGCATTGTTCAAGTACATCTGGGGCATTTTGAAGAATAAGAAATGCCATTTGTACCGCATCAACGGCGTGGAAGACCATCTCCATATCGTCACGCACCTACACCCGTCGGTGGCCCTCGCCGACCTCGTAAAAGACATCAAGCTCGCCAGCAACGATCATATCAAAGCAACGGGTTTGTTTCCCGACTTCGGTGGTTGGCAGGATGGATATGGGGCATTTACCTACTCCTTCAGTGCCAAAAATAACCTTATTGAATACGTCAAAAATCAGGAGGAACATCATAAAACCGTGACCTTTAAAGAGGAGTTGATTGAGTTGTTGAAAGAGCACGGCGTAGAGTTTGATGAGAAATATTTGGAGTGAAAATTCCAAAAAAAATCGGATTTTCATCCATGCCAAAAACCCCGAAGGGGTTGAACCCGAATAGCCCCGGATTACAATCCGGGGGTTGAGTCACGGCGATGGTTGAAACCCCGAAGGGGTTTAACATGAATAGCCCCGGATGCAATCCGGGGTATGCGAACGAGAGGCGGGAACAACCCCAAAGGGGTTGAATGTCAATGTGTCGTCTGAAAATTCAACCCCTCCGGGGTTACGGCCGAACCCCACATCCATACCCCGGGTTGCACCCCGGGCTATTCGGGTTCAACCCCTTCGGGGTTTGGATGAAAATGGTGGTGTGTGGCTCGTAAGTGAGGGGGTTGGGAAAGTCATTTGGATGGCATCTTTTAGGTGGCAAGGGTCACTGTGGTAAGGCTTGTCACAACTGGGTAATAACTTCAGACATCATCAATAGATGGTGGGTTTTCATTCTGGTGTCCCACCTCTAAAAGCTTCTCAACAAAGACCTTCAAACTTGGATTGAGTTCGTATATATCGTGGATTTTCTTCCTGAAATGCTTTGAAATCTGCCTATAATAACTGAGGTCTTTTCCATTTATATACAATCCTTTTTCTTGCTGTGGTAGTACTTCATTTAGTGTATCTATACAGCCAGTAATTTTGGCAGCCTTTGCCGTTTTGTTTTTGAAATAGATGGGCAAAAACCAGCACTCGATTTGATGTACAGTAATGGCAAAAATGATTTGTTTGCCGTGGTGTTCCCAAAAATCATCATCACCGTCAATCAGCTTTATCAGCAATTGGGAAACCCGCTCTATTATTTCATCAACCGAAAGGTTGGAAGCCAAATCCAACTTGTATTTCTCTGGTAATTGTTCACGAATCAACACGTCCGTGTCTATTTGCACAATCACGAAATCGTTGTCCACTAAAGAGGGCTTGAAATCATCCGAGCAACAATAGTCCAATACCCTCACCCAATTTGCATGGTCTCCATCTGCTTTTGGTTGCAAAGGGTTTATCGGCAAATCTGGGTCGTCGAATACACCGAACAGGATGTGCTTTATCACAACCTGGTCTGTTGGTCCTTCTGTGATGAGTCCGAAAACTGGCATAGGTTAGAAATTGTCTGGGATTCCGCCAATATAGCCCCGAATAAATGCCTCAGATAAACGCACAGGCTCAATCCCATTCACGGGCTTGCGTGGCGGTATACGCCGCACCTTCGTATGCCCGTCCGCATTGCGATAGACTACGAACAGCCGTTGGTCGTCATCGTTCAAATCAAGCCCATCGAGTATGACAGGGTTGTGGGTAGTCAGAAGTGCTTGCTTGTTGTGTTCCTTGGAGAGTTTTGACAATACTTTGATAAGCTCGCTGCCGAGCTTCGGGTTTAGGGCATTGTCAATATTGTCAATGGCAAAGAAATGCGGCGTCAGGTCGCTGACGAACAGCGTGAGGTAGAACAGCAGGTACAGAAAGCCCTCATTGGCACTGCGCTGGTCAAAGTACTGGAGGTCGTCGGCGAGGTATTGGTCTTTGATTTTTATCCTTCTTTCGGTGAATTTTAAATCGCCGGGGATTTCAAAATCCTCGAACCAATCTATGAGTTTTAAATGCTGTTTTATTTCGTTGAATTGGTCAGGATATTCTTGGGCGATGATGGTGATTAATTTAAACAAGCCTTCGCCTTTGATGCCGAGGGGTTTGATGGCGGCTTCTTCCTCGAAGCGGCGGAGGAAGTGGTTTTCGGGGGCGTAAATGAGGAAGTTTAAGAACTCATTCTTATTTTTTCTTTTTAAAATTGCCGATTCAACAAACTGTTTTTCATATTTGCCAAGCTTGGAATGATAATAGAAATCTTTTGACATTGCATTATCTAAACTATTTTTAATTGAATCAAAAAACGCTTTAGCTTGAGATGATTTTTTAGTTGAAGTGTTTCCAAGAAGCGTTCTGTATTCCTCAACTTCGTCTTGGATTTCGCCTATTATGTTTTCATCGAAAACTCCAGTTAAGTTTTCGATATTGCCATCAATCTCCCATTCACTAAAATATGCGCTCAAAACAGTTAATTTTTGTCCATAAGTTATAAATTCATTGGACCAAATAATCTGTATTGGATTTTCCTGTTCTTTTATATCAAAACCAGATTTCATCATTCTTGCCGCTGTAACTCTCACCCCCCTATGCACCAAAAACTCATCATCCAACTTATCCTCCATCGCCGCACTCCCCATCGCAATCGCCTCCAAGATATTCGACTTGCCGCTGCCATTGGCCCCAATGAACACGTTCAACCGCCCCAGTTCCAAGTCAAGTGACTGGATGGATTTGAAATTCTCTATGTGGATGGATGTAATCATTCAATTTGTTATAAACTGCTGAATTGCAGGGGGCAAAAGTAGGAAAATCAATCAAATTCTTAATGGTGGGAAAGTTGGGGTTCACTTTGGCACATCTCAAATTCTACGGCTATATCAAAAACTCCAAGCTCTCCGGATTCCTACGGTTGTCCCAGAAATGAAGCAACTGTATCTCCACGCCCGTTATCCGATAAAGCAAGGATGTCTGCTTGGTAATGACCGCCTTGCGTATTGCAGGAAACTTTTCAGAAGCCGGATACATTTCAGGCTGCTCAGAAATGCCATCAAGTACCATTTCCGTTTTGTCGAGCAGTTTTAGTGCAGCGTCCAAGCCGAACTGCGTTTCAACATACTCCAACAATTCCGCAAATTCGTCTTTTGATGCGGGCGACCATTTGATGTAAATACTCATTTTGCTTTGCGCAGTTTTGACCTGAACTCCGCCATGACCGCCTGGTGCGGGATGCCCTCGCCTTCATCCAACTGCTTGATGGACAATTCAATGCGACCCTTTTGCGCCTCTGAAAGTTCATCCCAAAAGTCAGTCTCAGCAACAGCTTTTGGCTTCTGTGAAGCAAATTCCAAAAGGCTTTTGAGCGTATTGATTAGCCGCTCATCCGTGATTCTTGCAATCTGGTCAATCAGCCAGAGTTTTTCTGCTCGTACATCCATGATTTTGATTTTTACTGCTTGCAAAGCTACATTTTTTCAAACAAAAAAAGCGGCCGGGCACTCTCGCACCCGACCGCTCAATATCTATGAGAAAAGCTTAATTTTCAGAAACCAAAATCGCCTCCTCCACCCTCGGCGCCCTAAACACCACCTGCCCATCGAACACATCCAGCATGACTTTGGATTTGGGCTGCACCTTGCCGAGCAGCATTTGCTTGCTCAGTTCGTTCAGCACTTTTTTCTGGATGACCCGCTTCACCGGCCTTGCACCGAACTCAGGGTTGAAGCCCTCGTCGGCGATGTACTCGGCAGCTTGTGGGCTGATGGTCAGCTCGATTTCCTGCTTTTTCAGCAGTTCCACGACGTGGTGCAATTGCAGTTCCACGATGGCCTTGATGTCCTTGGCCGTCAGCGGCTGGAACATGATGGTCTCGTCAATACGGTTCAGGAACTCTGGCCGCACGGTTTGTTTCAGCAGGTTGAACAGCATCTCTTTGGTGCTTTCAATCACCTCCTCCCGGTTCGACTTGTTGATGGTCTCGAAGCTCGACCGGATGAGGTCGCTGCCGATATTGCTCGTCATGATGACGATGGTGTTCTTGAAGTTCGCCGTCCGGCCCTTATTGTCGGTCAGGCGGCCATCCTCCAGCACTTGCAGCAGGATGTTGAACACGTCGGGGTGCGCCTTTTCGATTTCATCCAAAAGCACCACCGAGTAGGGCTTGCGGCGCACGGCCTCCGTGAGTTGGCCGCCCTCGTCGTAGCCCACGTAGCCCGGAGGCGCACCGACCAGTCGGCTCACGCTGTGCCGCTCCTGGTACTCGCTCATGTCAATGCGGGTCATCAGGTTTTCATCGTTGAAAAGGTACTCGGCTAAGGCCTTGGCCAGCTCGGTTTTGCCCACGCCCGTTGTTCCCAAAAACAGGAACGAACCGATGGGCCGCTTCTCGTTTGAGAGGCCCGTGCGGCTGCGGCGGATGGCGTCTGAAACGGCTTCCACGGCCTCCTCCTGCCCCACGACCCGCTTATGCAATTCTTCTTCCAGGTGCAGCAGTTTTTCTTTGTCGCTCTGCAACATTCGGGTGACGGGGATTCCCGTCCAGCGGCTCACGATTTCGGCGATGTCCTCGGCGTCCACTTCCTCTTTCACAAGGAGCTTGCCGCCCGTCTGCATCTCTTGCAGCTTTTGGTTGAACCCGTCGAGGCGCTTTTGTACGTTAGGGATTTTGCCGTATCGGATTTCAGCGACTTCGCTGAACTTGCCTTCCCGCTCCAAGCGGGCGGCGTCCGTTTTCAGGTTTTCGATGTCCTCTTTGGCCGATTGGATGCCGTTCACGATTTCCCGCTCACTCTCCCATTTGGCCTTGAGGCCGTTGCGTTTTTCTTCCAAATTCGCCAAATCCTGGTTGATGCGAGCGATTTTCGGCTCGTCGTTTTCACGTTTCATGGCCTCCCGCTCGATTTCAAACTGGCGGATTTTGCGCTCCACCTCGTCGAGTTCTTCGGGCATGGAGTTCATTTCGAGGCGCAAACGGGCGGCTGCCTCGTCAATGAGGTCAATGGCCTTGTCCGGCAGGAAGCGCTCGGTGATGTATCGGGTGCTGAGTTGCACCGCTGCCACCACCGCTTCGTCCCGGATGGTAATCTTGTGGTAGGTCTCGTAGCGCTCTTTCAGGCCCCGCAGGATGGAGATGGCGTCGGCTTCCGAAGGTTCGTCCACCGTCACCACTTGGAAGCGGCGTTCGAGTGCCTTGTCGCTTTCGAAGTACTTTTGGTACTCGCTGAGCGTGGTGGCGCCGATGGCCCGGAGGTCGCCACGGGCAAGGGCCGGCTTCAGGATGTTTGCGGCATCCATCGCCCCTTGGCCCTTGCCTGCGCCTATCAGCGTATGTATTTCGTCAATGAACAGGAAGATTTTTCCCTCGGCGCTCAGTACCTCCTTCACCACCGATTTGAGGCGCTCCTCGAATTCACCTTGGTATTTAGCGCCAGCGATAAGTGCGCCCATGTCGAGGGCGAAGACTTCCTTGTCCCGCAGGTCTTCCGGCACGTCGCCGTTCACGATGCGGTGGGCGAGGCCTTCTGCGATGGCCGTTTTGCCCACGCCGGGTTCACCGACCAAAATGGGGTTGTTCTTCGTGCGCCGTGCGAGGATGTGCAGCACCCGCCGGATTTCTTCATCCCGCCCGATGACGGGGTCGAGCTTGCCGTTGCGGGCACGTTCGTTGAGGTTCACCGCGTATTTCGACAGCGACTGGTAGGTTTCCTCGGCACTGGCGGAGGTCACTTTGCTGCCTTTTCTCAGGTCGTTGATGGCGTTTTTCAAGCCCTTTTCGTTCACGCCGCTGTCTTTCAGCATTTGTGAAACAGGGTCTTTTACGACCAAAATGGCCATGAGCAAGTGTTCCAATGCCACATATTCGTCGCCAAATTCTTTCAGGAAACTGTTGGCCCGCTGCATGATTTCGTTGGTGGTGCGGCCCATGTACTTGCCCGCTTCACCTGCCGCCGTCGTGGTCGGATAACCTTTCACGATGCTGTTCGTCGCCTTCTTCAGCACGTCGTAGTTAACGCCGAGCTTTTTGAAAACAAAGGGCGTCACGCTCTCGTCCACGTCCATGATGGCGGCGAGGAGGTGGCCCGGCTCTATCTGCTGGCTGTTGTTTTCCATGGCCAACTGCTGCGCCCGCTGGACTGCCTCTTGGGATTTGATGGTTAGATTGTTTAGGTTCATAACTTTAGGTATTAGAAATTGGGTATTGGGCATTTTGCCCGCTACCACAATCGGTTTTGTTATTTTAAAACGGTTGACATTGGGGGGTGGTTCAATGGGTGTGCCATGTGTTTTACAATCGGATTTTGGCGGGGGAAATGGGAAATGGCGTGACATTTTGACGTGGATTTTTGAAAAATGGGTGACATGGTGGCGGGAGCATGAAGTTTTTCATTCTTTTACAAAAACAACGTACTTTAGCAATGATTTAAGAACTATATACAAACGCTATGAGGAAAATAGACCTTGTAAACAGGAACAAGATTCTCTTGCAACAGCTTGATGTTATGCACCTGCTCTACGACGAATTTATGGAAAAACTAGGGCCGAGGGGGTTTCAGGAGCGGGTTGATGAAATCCTAGACGAGTACAATTTGAACAACGAACTGATAGCAAAATTTGAAAACGAGCAACAATCCAATCAAAAAAATGGAAAATAACAAACCTATCGTTGATGTTGACCAAGTGCTGGCAACCATAGACCGTACCTTGAAAGAAATCAGGGAGGGCTTCAAACCAGAAGAACTGACTGCCGCCGAAAGGGCGGAGGTTTCGGAGGGATTTATGAAAGTCATCGTGCAGGCACACAAGCTAAAGCTGAAAATCAAAATAGACCTGCTCGCTGCCAAGCAGCCCGACCTCTCGCCAAGGAAGGCGGTGGTCAAGTTGCTTACCACCTTGCCGGAGGATTTGCCCGCAAGTGCGATTTCGGAACTGGCTGGATATGCGGCTGGCGAATGGGAACGTAGGTTGGAAATTGTAACGGCTTAAAACTTAGCCGCCCATTCACCCGTTCAAATACACCATGCCCAAGTGAATCTAAAAACCCTTTTCACCTTTTTTTTGCTGCTTTTTATCATCCTCCTGACGGTGGCGGTGACGCTGATTCCCGAAATAATTGGGCAGGACATGGCCGATTGGTGTGCCACCAACCTCAAACCTATTTTTGGTGAAAAATACAAATACTGGTTGCTCGGCATTGTCGTGGCCGCTTGCGTTTTGCTGGCATTTTTGACAACGGAGCAAGGCAGGGCGCTGTTCTCCCGCTCCACAGAATCCACCGACCGCCCCCTCACCCTCACCCCCGAAGAAACCCAAAGGAACTACGCCACCATCCGCCAGTACCTCCTCGAAAAACGCTACCGTCCACGCCAGCAACAAAAACTGGCGGGCGACCAACTCTTCAACCTCCACGTAAAACCCACCAAAGAAGGCACTTCCAAAGAAAAAGCCGACACCTTCATCACCCTGCAAGGCAAGCCCACGGGCAAGGAAACCCGGCAAATCTTCGAGGAATCAAGGCGACGGCTGTTGGTCACGGGCGTACCGGGCGCTGGCAAAACCTCCCTGCTGCTGCACTTGGCGATTGAACTGCTAGAAACCGAAACCGAAAGCCTCGCCGTACTGCTCAACCTCGCCACTTGGTCGGGCGGCAGTTTCGACGACTGGCTGCTGGAAATATTGCCCGCCGAACTCGGCGTCACCAAGCGCTACGCCACTGAGATTTTGCAAAAAGGCCAGCTTACCCTGCTGCTCGACGGCCTCGACGAGGTGGCCAAGCAGCATCGTGCCTCTTGCCTTCAAGCCATCGGCGAGTACGGACGGCTGGGGCGTGACTACGTGATTTCCACCCGAAAGGACGAGTACAAAGCCCTCGAAAAAGATGCTCCGGTCTGGGCGCAGATAGCCGTGCAGCCCCTGACCGACAAGCAACTGCTGGCGCAACTCGACAAGGCCGACCGCCGGGACTTCCCCGAAGCACCCGACCTGAAAGCGGCGCTGCAACACGACCCGCTGCTGCTGCAAGTGGCGGAGACGCCGTTTTATTTGAATTGCTTGCAGTTGTTGTTCAGGGGTGGGAAGACGCTGTCGGAATTGAAATTATATACAGACCTAGAAATTGAAGCAATAAGTAAAATATACGCTCATCATATCAACAACAAATTACCCGTTCCAAAAGAATTACAGATAGGACAAGCTGCGTTGCATTTAGAAGATAATATCGTGGTACGTTTCGTGGAGCAAGCTTTGGCGCAGCCAAGCAAGTATGGCTCACCAGAGCAGGTGCGGCGCTGGCTGGCGTTCCTTGCTTCGAGGATGAAGCAGCGGAACAAGGTAGTGTTTGAGTTGGTGGATTTGCAGTATGATTGGTGGAGGTGGAAAAAAGGGGAAATAGTTATTATCAATGTTACAAGCAAATTTGTTTATTGGCTATTCGTAAGTTTCTTTTACTGTCCTATGATTATAATATTATTCTCACTATCAGGTGGAATAGCATATGGATTCAAAATTGGATTATTCTGGATTGTTGGAGTCTTGGCATTGGGCATAATTGGTAAGGTCTCTAAAGATTTGCCATCAATCTCGACACGAGAAAAAGCAAGTTATTCGTGGAAATATTACTTCTCTCATTTGAGGGAACTTAGAAATTTCTTGACAATTTCGATTACTGTAATTTGTGTTATAAGCCTTTTTTTGAAAAACATTAATTTATTAGCTGGTGGCATTTGTGGTATGCTCACCTTTTCGGTCTTTGCATCCTTTGCAAACATGGTAAGGCATAACCATAGCATAACATTTCAAATCAAACACCCTTTACAACGATTTAAGGCTTCGGCAATTGCCCTTCATTTCTCAATCCTCCAGCACTGGCTGCTGCGCTGGCAGCTCTACCGTGCCGGGGTGCTGCCCCTGCGCCTCGTCCATTTCCTAAACGAAATGACCGCACGCCACCTCCTCGAAACGGATGGGGCGACTTGGCGGTTCCGGCACCGGATATTGCAGGAGTATTTTGCGGGGCAGTGGCGGGAGGGTTAGCAGTTGCCTTCTCAGAAAAACCTGTTTTGGCGCATCAGTTTTTTTACCCGCTTGATTTGGTACTTCGTGATTTCGGCATAATGCGGCTCACCTTTTTTGATATTCAGATAAGTGATGGAACAGAGGAGGACTTGCTCCGCTTTTTTACTGTCGAAACCAATCGGGAGAATTTCGCAGGTTACACCCCCAGTTTCACCATTATCGAACAGGGAACGTATCTCAATTTCTGTGGAAGTCGATATTGAAATGCCAGGATATTTACCCAAAAAAGCAGGGAGTAATTCCTTGTTTGGAAACGCCTTAATTGGAAGGTCGGCTTTTATCAGGTCAATCAGTTGCTTTGCGCTCAAAATTAGCATTGACTTACTTGTTTTGTGATAAAGATAAGGCTTTCCTGATTTTGTATCCAAAGTTCTTTGAGGTGGTTCAATTTTCGAGATTTGTCAAATCTGCACTCCAATTCCTTCCCCTCACTTCTTCTTCACAATCGCACACCTTCCCGCCTTCAAGTCCGCCTCCACTTTGGAAAACTTGCATTTGACCACGTTCCCGTCCGGGTATTTCACCTTGACCAAGCTGCTGCCATTGTAGTTGCGGAATGGGTCGGATTGGGGAGGTAGTCCTTGTGCCAGATTGGTAAGCGCCCCGGAACTATAGGCGGACATAAAACTGTCCAAATCCTCTTGTCTCGTAGGGTCGTAGCCGGAACCCATAGCGCCCATCATAAAGGACTTTGCCATGCCCCAGTTTTGGGGGTTGGCCGCCTGCTTTGGGATTTCCGGGGCGATTTTGGCAGCAGTTGCAGCGAGCGCCCCGGCACCTTTCATCAACCGCTCACGGTCAAGAAAGGCAAAAAAAGCGGCCAGGCCTGCACCAAAATGTTCAAAGAACTCGGCTTCGGCGGTCACTTTTTTAGGTATCCATTCGAGGCAAACCGTCCTTACCGTGTTGGAAGTCCATTCGCCAACGTCTGCCGCTTCATAGTTAAAGGCAAAGTCGGCGAAAGTAGCGGGAGCGTCGGCAGCCAAATCCTTCAGGTGGTCGGGAATGCGCCCGTATTCAGGGCTTTGCTGGAAGGCATCCCGCCATTTGTCGAGCAGTGCTTGGTTCAGTTCGGGGTCACTCAACACACCTTCCTCATCCAGTTCATCCATGCGGCGGTGTATGTTTATCATGGCCGCTTGAAGCATAGCATCGTTGTCCCTGCGAGGAGCGGGTTCAATGTCCTCTTCCATCACATTATAAGAAAATTCGTCGTAGCCCTCATCAATGCAGCTCTTCAAGTACTCGTCCGGCAACGAGTCGAGGGTTTGCGTATCGAAGGTCATGCAGTAAGCGTAGCCCGGCTTGGTGGGAAGTACCGTGATTTTGCCGTGCCAGTTTACCAACTCGCCGATTTCTTCGGGAATGAACCCGTCAATTACTTTTACGTAGTCGTTAATTTTGAATTTCATGATTTCTTATTTCGTTCTAATGGTGGAGGCATGTCTTTACATCTTGAAAAAATGAGCCCATCCCTGCTTTTCCTTCGGCACCAAGGATTTTATGGTCTTTTCCAGTACTACCTTGTCCATTGCGCTGCTGATTAGATGCCCTTCCAGCACGGCGTACCATGCTTTTTGCAGGCCCAATCCTTTGAAATTGCGCTTATAGGCAGCGGCATGGACGCCCCCCCACAGTTGGTGGTATTCCGGCAACAGTACGGGATGCTTCTTGACCAGTGCCTGTATTTTTTCCTCAAATTCCTCCCGGTTGGTCTTGCTCTCCATGAAATAGGCCAACTGCTCCGAGGGGCTTTTGCCCGCCCAAGCCTCCTTGCCGTCAAAAGGCAAGGACGTCACGATACCGTAATTCGCCTTGGCCTCTTTCAACTGGTCATTGAAAGAAGACTTGTAGCCGCCGCCAAACCGGACGTTGTAGGGCAATAGGAAGCCATCGTAGATGATTTTGCCTTTGAACGGCAACAGCACTGCCTCTACCATGCAGGGCAACGGAGCAAAGCCCATTACCATTTCAAAAGGCGTGCTCAGTGCCAGTACGCCATAAGCGTATTTGTCGTCTGTGAAAATAGCGTGCTCTTTCAATTGCTTCATGAACACGAACCGCCCTGAGAGCCTGTGCCGGAAGCCTGCGGCAATCTCCTTGTCCTCGGTGGAAAGGCCAAAGGGGTTTTCTTTGAGAAAACCCTCCAGCAGTGCGTTGTCCTTGTACAGCGCCTCCCGGCATTTGGTTTTCTGTTGAAAGTCGCTGTCTGCGATGAATTGTTCCAAGTTGGAACTGCCTTTCAGCAAGCCCTTTTTCTGCCCAGCATAGTGCAGCAGTGCATGATGGATGTGGATGAACTGGTCGTAATCTTGTTCGTCAAGTCGCATGATTATTGATTTTTTGCAAAGTTGTGGCCGCTTATCGCCTACACCCAAAACGCTCAGAGAATTTCTTTTTGCCGCAGCACAAGTTGAACACTTTGCCGCTCCCGCAAGGGCAAGGTTCGTAAATGCCCACTAAGTTTTGAAGCTCCGGCGGCATTTTCATGCCTTGCTTGTACTTGAACATGGCATACTGTTTCCTCAGCCGCTCGATGTAAAAATCATCCAATGCCGTATTTACGAAAGATTCGAGGAGGGCTTCGGCTTGGGGAGAGTGTAGGCTCATGTAATCCAACGCTGGCCCTTTGAACAGTTTGAGCATATCCTCAGTCAACCCGTGGCTCCATTTCCGATAAAAGGGCATAGCTTCCCAACCATAAGAAATGGTGGCCATTTGACCCAGTTTAAACTCCGGCGACACTTGCAGCACGGCGATGAGTGTCCGGCGGCAATCACAGGTCTTATCGTCGCAATACATGGGCATGAAGGCGTAATCGCCATCTGGTATCCGTTGATGGTTCCTGAAACTCAACGAGCGAACCTGCTGCATGGCTATTTTTTCAAAACGCACATGAAATCCTGAGTAGGTCATGATTTTTTTTATTTTTTTATTTGAACAACCCCGCCTTCTCCCACCTCGCAATCAAGGCAGTCCTGCGGGCATACTCCTTTCTAAGCTCCAATATTCGTTCCCCGAAGGCCTCCATTTTACCTTGGTACTCCGCCAAGTCTCTCAGGTCTTTCAAGGCTTCGGTGGCAAGGTCGTAGGATTTCTCAGTCTGTCGCTCCAGGTTGAAAGGCACGCTTTTCCAAAGTGCCTGTTCTTGCGGTGCCAACTGTTTCATGCGTTGTACATGCCGCTCCTTTGCCTCGGCGGCCTCCCGCTCCTTTCGTTCCTGCCCTTTTTGGGCAGTCAGTGATTTTAGTTCGGAGGTGGTGGTTTGTACGGGCTTCGGCGCAGTACCTTTCGGTGCGAACAATTCGAGCCGCTTTCGCAACTGGACATCCAACCTCGGTTCGGACTTCAAGAGCCGTGCAAGCCAGTCAATGCGCTCTTTTTCAGGCAATTGCGCCAGCAGCTTTTCATATTCAAGGGAGGCGGCAGCCAAGTCGGGGCTGAGGGCTTGGGCAGCGGAGACGAGGTCGTCATCAATCTCGAAAAAACGGGTAAACGCTTTCAAGGCGGCGCTCATCCGCTTCATATTGGGTGGCACGGGCGGGGGTTGTCCGTTTTGGCCTTCCTCGTCCTCCTCATCTTCTTCCTCGAAATCATCTTTTTCGTATCGCCCTTCATGCTGCGCAAAAGAAACCCAAGCGAGGTACAGTGCCCGGTAATCGCCGTTTAGGATGTCGTCACGAAGGGGGGTGAGGTCGCCAAGGTCGTAGTCGTCTTCCTCCATCCAGCCGCCGCCTTCTTCGTCATCGAAGCTGATGTCGAGCAAGAAATAATTTCCATGACGACTGAGGCTAATTTCATTGGAGCCATAGTAACCTCCATAGAGATACGCCGAAATCGCATTTTTATCCACCAAATCAGCAGGCAGCCGGAACATGAGCCGCCTCGTGCCCCAATTGGAGTAGTAGAGCATGGCATCGAAATATTTTTCGAGCACCGTCTCCGGTTTGTGCTTGAAACTGCCGTATTGGTAAGTGAAAGTAGCAGATGTGCTGCTCACCTGTCCATGGCTCGAAAGCCCGTCCACCTCCCGGCGCTCGCTGTCGGACAGTGGGCGGTCAATCGTCATGAATTTGTAGCATTGAAATTCGCTCATCGTTCTGTTGTTTTGCGTAGCAAATATTCCTTTTTAAAATCAAAATCCAAAATGAAACTTACACCAGCACAAATTGACAGCATTTCGGAAGACCTCCAATGCGGGATGCGCTGCTACGTGCACCAAAAAACGGGGGAAATCGTCGTCGTGCTTAGTGAAGAAGGCTTGGATGCCACTGACGCTGACCTCTGGCAGGCGGAATTGGACAAGCTGGCCGCCGAGCCGGAAAACTTCCTCGAAATCGAGCCAATGCCTTCCTACTTGGCATTTCAGGTAATGGAGGATTTTGTCGAAACAACGCCCCGTGCTTTGAAAGCCCGACTGCTGATGGCACTGGAAAAACGCAAGCCCTTTCAGCATTTCAACCATGAAATAGACAATTCGGGCGATTGGCGGGAACGTTGGTTTGCCTTCCGGTCGGAGAAATACCGGGCTTGGGTAAGCGGGCAGTTGTGAGGGGTGTTTTTGTGACCGCCCGCCACCTCCCCGAAACCGACGGTGCCACCGCATCTTGCAGGAGCACTTCACAGCCCAATGGAAAAAAACAACGTCTCCGAGCGGCAGGAGCATTGACAAATTTTAGGGCATTGACCATTGTTGTTTTCGGTTTTCTACCTTTGACAAAATTCACCAGCTAAAACATTTTTCAGATGAAAAGATGCCTACCCTTCTCCGTCCTGCTGTTCGTTGCTGCCGGACTTTTCGCCCAAATCACCGTCACCAGTGCCACCTTCCCAGCAGAAGGCGATACGCTGCGGATGGCTCTTGACAATTCCCCTGCTTCAGGCATAGCAGCACTCACCCCGCCGGGGCCCGGCCAGGTTTGGGACTTGAGCAGCTTGGAGGCCGAGGCGACCCATGAAATTGTCTTTCGCTCGGCCATCGAGGGCAGCGTGAGCGGACAAGTGCCCGGTGCCGAATTGTTCACGGCCGCTGGGCTCAATGCGGAGAACTATTACAACGTGACGGACACGAAGTTTGAATTGCAAGCCTATTGGGGCATCCTGCCCTACGACCTCGTCTCAAATAATTTGTTCGAATACAACCCGCCGTTGACCGAGCGCCATGCGCCGTTGAATTTTTTCGACATCCACCAAAGCTCCTCGGGGTTTCTTGAACTATTTCTACCCTCGGCCTTTTCGCCACTATTAATGATCAACTTGGCCGCAGTGACGAACAATGCACAAATTGACTCCATGCGCTATCGGATAGCTATTAATCGCTTGGCTGTGGTGGACGGCTATGGCACCATGAGCATACCCGGCGGCACCTTCGATGTGCTGCGGGAAAAGCGCACCCAGTACACGGAAACCCGCATTGATTGCAAAATTCCCCCGCTCGGCTGGTTGGATCTCACAGATAATTGCATTCAGGCCGGCTTCTTCGGCTTGGGCGTGGATACCACGGTCTCCTTCTATTTCCACAACGACGTGGCGAAGGAGCATATCGCCGTCGTGACATTGAACAATGCCCAGAACGCTGTCACGCAAGTAGTGTACAAGAACACCACCCCTCCCGTGGTGGATGGGTTGGAGGAGGCTAATGCAGTAAATATTGCTGTTAAAATCTCACCAAATCCCGCCAGTGATGAGGTGGACGTTGATTTTAAAAACCTTGTGGTCGGCACCTATCGCTTGGTCATTTTCGATGAGCTGGGGCGGGCAGCGATAGAGCTGACTGCACAGGTGAGCGGCGAGCATGCGGAGCGGATGGACCTATCCCGGCTCTCGGCGGGCATGTATTTCTTTTGTGTTTTCGATGAAAACAACAAGGCTTTGTACAAGGAGAAGCTGGTGAAAAGATGAACGAATGACTGCCCGCCATCTCTTCGAAACGGACGGGGCGACCCAAGGTCGGGATGGCGCTTCCGGCACTGCATTTTGCAGGCGTATTTTATGGAGTAGTGGAAAAAGGGATATTCATCTGCATGGGCAGCCTCTTTCATTTCAATGTCAAATGTGAAGTACTGGGTTGATGTCGGCAAGTACTGGAAAGAAATCCGGCAAAGAGGTCTCTGCTGAAACAACTTCTTTTACGCAAAAAGGCCCCGGCAAGCGCAAACTGCCAGGGCCTTCCTGTCTCCGGTCTAAAGTCTCAATTCGACCAGAGGTCGTGCTCGAAGTTGAAAATTTCCTGGTCAATTTTTTCCGCTTCCAGCAGCAGGTCAACGCCCGTGTAGAGGTCTTGCAGGCGGTTGTCACGCACGTTGCCGTCCTTGTAGATGTAGCTGGAAAACTTCCGCATTTCAAACAAATCCTCCCAGGTCATCCGGGAGGCTTCGTTGCCTTCGGCAAAAACGGTTTCCCTCGCCAGCACTTCCCGTGCGCTGGGCATGTGCACCCAAAACAATGGGCTTTCACCAATAAAGTCGCCGCTTTCGGTGTACCGCTCCTTCATCGGGGCAATGCCGAGGATGCGCACCCGGAGCTGTGAGGTCTTGGTCTTGCTGTCAAAGTACCACATTTCCTCGATGCGGAAACGCTTGACATCCTCGTAGTACACCTCCGTTTCCACCACCCGTATTTCGTAATTGGTTTCATCTATCGGCACGAGTATCGTATCCTTTCGGAAAAGTGTGGCGTTGAGTTCTTCCGTCGAAAGCCGCACGGAGAAATCATCTTTTTCACTACTGTAGAGCGTTAGTTCGCCGGCCTTCGCCGCATTGGTCAGGATGTTGAAAAGCGGTGCATCTGGGTAAACGAATGGCAAGTTGATTTTTTCCCGCACGTCCAGCACCCGCCAGACTCGTTTTTGCCAAAAAATATCCCGCTCGTTGGGTACTTCGTAGGCCAGCACGGGCTTGTCCGAAACCACCTTCCGAAAGGCGATATCGTTGAGGGGCTGGGCAAAAAGGTTCAGGGCAGCGCCGATGAGGGCTGCAAGGATTGCTAATTTTTTCATGAAAATATTTTTTAGATTAATGAAAATAATTGATTGGTTGTCAATCAATTAGATTGGATGGGACGCTCAAATTAAGGTGAACATCATGCCGCCAAGGTCACGAGGAGCTACATCGCCTGGGCATTTCACCTTGATTTTTTCGAAGTAAAAAATGTCGCCACGTTGAGCGTTGTCCTGCAAGCGTTGTACTTCAGAGCCGAAGCGCCCGCTGCGGTTTGGGGCTTCGACGGCATCGCCCTTGCGCACCCGAACCACGTTGAAATCCTGCACATCGCACTTGGCGTTGAAGTCGAAATTGTCGAGGAATGGGTAAATGCCCGTTTGCGCCTTAAATTCGGCAACGCTGATGCGGCCGCCTCTGTGCATGCTCATCATCATCACAGGGTCGGGGATGCGCTTCACCCGGTATTCAAAAGTGGTCGGTTTCAGGCCGCCGCCGGAGACGGTGACGGTGGCCGTCCCAGTTTTTTGGGGCACGGCGGTGAACTTGCCGTTGCCCTGCGGGGTGAGGCTCACACCGTTGGCACTGACCTTCACCTGGCCGCTGGGCACACCGGCGGCAGCTACTGAAATCGGGTTTTCGACGCCCACGTACAGCACGTTCATCTTGTCGGCGGAGACGGTCACCGAGCGGTCGCCGACCTCGTAACTGAACTGTTTGCGGTAGGTTTCAGCCTCGCCTGTGAGGGGGTTGGTGAGGCGGATAATCATTTCGTGCTGCTTCGTGCCAACGGAGTTGGGATTGACGACGAAGACAGCCTTGCCATCCCGCACGGGGAGCGCCCGCCCGTCCACGCTCACTGCGATGTTGTCGGCGGTGGAGCTGTAGGCGGCCAGGAAGATTTCGCCCTTGAACTCCTCTCCCCGGATGACGTAGCTCTTGTCGGCAGCGATGACAGGGGCGAACTTATCGGGCTTCACGGTAATGTTCATCTTCCCGGCGAAGTGGTTGAGGATGGCAGTCTCGGCCACCTTTGCGTCGTTCTGGAATTTGGTGAGCACGGGCAGCACGGCGGCCACGGGCATCTGCTGGAAGGTGAACTGCGCCCAGGTCTTTTTGTCGCTGATTGCTGGTATCTCTTTGATTTTCAATGGAATACGCTCAGATAAATCCTTGCGGGCCGCTGGTTCGTCCACGAGTGCGAGCAGTTTTTCACGGGTTTCTTCCACCTTTTTTTGCAGTTTCTCGCCGCCACCCTCGCTGACGAAGAGGCGGGTGGGAATGTCCTTGTCGGCTTTGCGGAGCGGCTGCTCGTCGGGGCCAAGGCCACCAGCTTCGAGCACGACGTTGTCTTTCATTTTGCCAACAAAATCAAAAAACTCGCTGGAAATAACCTGCACTTGGGCAGCTTTTTCCTTGTAGGGTTGGAACTGTGCGTAAGCAGCGGCCTGGTCGCCGATGGCTTGCACGAGCTGTTGGTTGGAGCCTTCGACGAGGCGGTTGCTTTCGCCGAGGCTTTTATCAATGCTGAAAAATGCTTGCAGCACCTCCGCCGAAACGTTGAGTGCGAGCATGCAGGTGAGCACCAGGTACATGAGGTTGACCATGAGCTGGCGTGGCTCCTTTGGTATTGACATAGCACAAATAGTTTAAACGTTAAAAAATGAAGTGTGAAAAGACGGTAGCCGTGTTACATGGCAAGTCGAATTTTTTGCGGAATGATAATGCCTTCGGAAGGGATTTAGCCAAATAATGCGCTGTTCGAAAAAAAGAAACACACCGAGGCAAAAGTTTTTTTAGACGAATGAAGTGTTAATCGCCCATTTGCGCTGGCACAAATGGGCTTTCAATGGCGGCATTTGTTACTTTTGCACCCGCTTGAGAAAGTAAAAAGTAAAAAGGAGAAAGTAAAAAGTGAGTTGACTGGATGGCATTGATTAGGGCATGAACTGCACTTTTCTATCCCAATTTTAAAGCAAAACAACACAGTGAATGGCACTTGACCAACTTGGAATAGACGGGCCTGAGAAAGGCAAGGCTGGAGAAGAGAAGGAAATGACTTTTTTCGACCATTTGGAAGAGCTGCGGTGGCATATCTTCCGCTCGGCACTGGCCATTTTGGTAGTGGCAATGGCGCTGTTTTTCATGGAGGATGTCGTTTTCAACAAAATCATTTTCGGGCCTCGCTATCCCGATTTCATCACCTACCGCCTGATTTGCGAACTCTCCAACTACATTGGACTAGGCGACGGGCTTTGCTTTTACCCAAAGGAGTTCCACCTCATCACGCCGGACATGGGCGAGCTTTTCCTGACGCATATCAAGATTTCCTTCTTGTTGGGACTGGTGGCTGCCATGCCGTATATTTTTTGGGAAGCATGGCGCTTCATCAAGCCGGGACTGTACGAAAAGGAGCAAAATGCTTCGAGGTTTGCCGTTTTGATTTGTTCTTTCCTGTTCTCGTTGGGCGTACTTTTCGGCTATTTTGTCATTTCACCTTTTGCCATTAGCTTCCTCACAGGGTACGAGCTGCCAGGTGTAGAATCAACCCCTGCGCTGAGTTCCTATATCAGCTATATGCTCATGTTTACCATGCCAACGGGGCTTATTTTCCAGCTACCGGTAGCGGCCCATGTGCTGGCAAAGATTGGACTGGTGTCTTCATCGCTCATGCGGCAATACCGCCGTCATGCCATTGTCGTTATTGTCATTGTTGCCGCCATCATCACCCCGCCTGACGCTTTCAGCCAGATTCTGATAGCGTTGCCATTGCTTGGCCTTTATGAAATCAGCATCGCTGTGGTAAAAAAAGTGGAAAAACAGAAGGCGATAGAGGAGAAAATGGATAATTGACAACCCCCGATTCCAATAAAAATATGCATCGAATTTCTTCAAACGCCACCTTGTTCCTCAAAATCTTCATTCCAACATTTTGGATGGTTTTTTTTGGCGCATTTACCATTGCCATCTGGACCGTGGAAGTACCTTATTTTGGCCCAATACCTGCCATTTGGATGAAACTGGGGCTAACTGCCTTCCTGTTGTTGGGTGTAACTCTTTTCTATCTGACCCTCTTGCAGCTGAAGCGGGTAGAACTGGACGAACTCTACGTTTACGCCTCCAACTACTACAAGACCTACCGCTACCCGTACCACAACATTGAAAAAATCACGGAACGTGACATGGCGTTGTTCCACATCGTGCGCATCCACCTAAAAGTGCCAGGGAACTTTGGAAAGAAACTGACATTTTTACTCGATGAGGCCATGTTCCAGGATTTTTTGAACAAGTACCCAGATGTCGCTGTGACGATGGCTGAGTTGAAATTGATAGGAAAGGATTGAACGCATGGCTTGGGGAGGTACGAGGTATGGTGACAGTGCGCCTTTCAAACCTCATACCTTCCACCTTCACACTTACTTAATGCCCATTTTGGCTTTCACCAAAGGCTCCACATCGTCCGAATCCCTGGCGAAGAGGATGGTGTTGAACACGCTTGTGTCAAAAATCAAGGTGTAGCCACCTTCCTTACCAACTTCGTTGACGGCTTTTTCCAATTCGTCGAGGATAGGGCCAAGCAGTTCCTTCCGCTTGTTGGCGAGTTGTGCAGCTATGTTGTCTTCGAGTTGGGCAAGCTCCTGCTCTTTTTTCTCAAACTCGGCCTGCTTTTTCTGTGCCAAGGCGGGTGGGACATTGCCACCTTGGTACTCCTTGACGAAGGAAGCATACTCTTCCTGGGCGATTTTGGCCTGGGCTTCGCCCACGGTCACTAGGGAATCCTGCAGAGTTTTCAGTTTTTCATCGGCAGCCTTGGTAGCTGGGATTTGAATCAGAAGGTTGCCGCTGTTCAGGTGGCCAAATTTCTGTGCCTGAACTTGGCCGGTGACAGCCACCAACAAAAGCAATAACGAAAAGGATTTCAATAATTTTTTCATAGATTTTGTTTGCGTTTCAAAAACAAGGATGCAAAAGTATCGCTTAGGATGCTGCTTTCCTACATTTTGACGGAAGATTCGGGAAATCAGACCTCCCAACGACGGCCAAGTACACAGGTGGAGGCATCATTTGCGCAAGCATCAGCAAAGAGAGTAGGTAGCAGGCTCTAGGGCATATTGTTTGAATAAAAATCAAAATCAAAGATTTTTTTTGATAATTATTTATAAAAAAGGTTCATTTATTACCATATAATCAAAAATTGGAACAGAGATTGAAAATATGGCAATAGAGGAAGTTGTTTTAAAGCCACCTTTGATATATTTTCAATAATAAGATTGAAATGTTGAATGAAATCAAAGAAATAATCTTTTTCTTTAAATAATTTGCATTAAAATGATTTACTCCCATATCTTTGCATCATCAAACGGAAACAAAAAAGATTGTTTCTTACACACTGTGAGGTGATGAAATCAGGCAGCCATGCCCTCTTGTCTCGGGGGTGGGGAACAACGGGATAAACGCAGCATAGAGCCGGACCATCCGACCAGGGTTGACCACTATTCTTTGTGTTGCAGCTAACCGCCTCGTGGAGGTTCGAGTCCTCCCCTTACAGCCAGAAAGGTGCCCGGAATCCGTTCCGTTGGCACCTTTTTTCGTTCAGCGCGCACCATCGGCCAACCTTCCGGCGTTTTCAGCCCACTTTTTTCATCGGACAAAGCCCCGGCGTTCCGGGATTTTCGCCCAAATCTTTGCCAAGTTTACTTCCTTGTTTTTATTTAACTTTGCGCCCCTATGAAAAAAAGACTCGTTCAATTACTGTTTTTATCGGCATTTGCCCTGTTGTCGGTCGGCTGTAAATCAGAATTTGAAAAAATCCGGGGCAGCGGTGATACTGACAAGATGTACACCAAAGCCTTCGAGTACTTCGAGCAAGAGGAGTACATGCGTGCACAGACCCTGCTTGAACTCATCATCCCCGCCTACCGGGGCAAGCCGGAGTTGGAAAAAATCTACTACACCTACGCCGATACCTACTATAAGCTGGGCAAGTACATCATGGCCAATTACTATTTCAAGAACTTCTCCTCCACTTTCCCCAACAGCGCCCAACGGGAAGATGCGGATTTCATGGCCGCTTACTCCAATTACCAAATGTCACCAGGGTTTCGACTGGAGCAGACCTACACCGAAAAGGCCATTGACGACCTCCAGCTTTTTGCCAACACCTACCCCAACAGCCCAAGGTTAAAAGAATGCAACCGACTGATTGACGAGATGCGCCTGAAAATGGAGCAGAAGGCTTACGACGAGGGCATTCTGTACTACAACCTCCGGCAATACCAAGCCGCTACCACTACACTCGGGAACCTGCTGAAGGACTTCCCCGAAACCAGCAACGCCGAGCAGGTGCGCTACCATATTGCGAAGGCAAACTACCTGCTGGCCGAAAATAGCATCTTCGAAAAGCAGGAAGAGCGGTACAAACAAACTGTTGCCTATGCCAACGATTACCTTGGCAAATTCAAGGGCAGCAGTAATTACAACGAAGTCAAATCATTTTACAATAATTCAGTTAAGAAATTAAAATCAATTACAAATGGCAGATATCAAGACCAAAGCGCAGGGGCTGGACGCTAACGTGAAAGCCCGCAACATTACCGCCATGGTGGAGCCTACCAACAATATCTACGAAACCTTGGCCATCATCACCAAGCGTGCGAAGCAGTTGGCCATTGACCTGAAGCACGAGCTGCACAGCAAGCTCGAAGAGTTTGCCGTCAATACCGATACCATCGAGGAAATCACCGAGAACAAGGAGCAAATCGAAATCTCCAAGTTCTACGAGCGCCTCCCGAACCCGACCCTCATCGCCACGGAGGAGTTCATCAAAGGCGAAATCCACCACCACTACAACGACAAACGCCGCCGGCAGTAAAGTTGGCAGTTCGACAGTGGGCAGTCTGGAACTGCTACCACGGCACTGACTGCCCACTGCCAACTGTCGAACTGACGAACTTCTCAAATGGTTGGTAAAAAAATCATACTCGCCGTCACCGGCAGCATCGCAGCCTACAAAGCTGCCCAATTGGTGCGGCTCTTAGTGAAAAAAGGAGCTGAGGTACAGGTGCTGATGACACCATCAGCCACGGAATTCATCACTCCGCTCACCCTTTCTACCCTTTCGAAGAAGCCCGTCTTCACACAAGTCATTTCGGAACAAGAATGGAACAGCCACGTCGAGCTTGGCCTATGGGCCGACGCACTCGTGGTAGCGCCCGCCACGGCCAACTCCTTGGCAAAACTGGCGCAAGGCATTTGCGACAACATCGTGTCGGCGGTGTACCTCTCGGCAAGGTGCCCAGTGTTCATCGCCCCGGCCATGGACCTCGACATGTGGAAGCACCCAGCCACCCAAGCCAATGTGCAGCGACTGAAATCTTATGGCAATCACTTCCTGCCAGTAGGCTACGGCGAGCTGGCGAGTGGGCTGGTGGGTGAAGGCCGCATGGCTGAACCGGAAGAAATCGTGGCGTTCTTGGAGGGTTTTTTTCAAAAAAAGCAAGACTTTTCAGGCAAAAATGTACTCATCACTGCCGGGCCGACCTACGAGGCCATTGACCCTGTGCGGTTCATCGGCAACCGCTCCAGCGGGAAGATGGGTGTGGCCATTGCGGAGCAGTTTGCAGACCGTGGGGCAGCGGTGACGCTGGTGCTCGGCCCTTCTAAATTGGATCTCCAACATTCCGGCATCACGACGGTAAGGGTGGAGTCGGCACAACAGATGTACGAAGCATCTGTGCAACATTTCGAGAATGCGGACATCGCCGTGCTGTCGGCTGCCGTGGCCGATTACCGGCCAGCGAATGTTGCGGAGCAAAAAATCAAGAAGAAAGGCGATAGCATGACCATCGAACTGGAAAAAACGCCAGACATCGCCGCTTCTTTGGGAAAAATGAAACGTCGGGGCCAGTTCATCGTTGGATTTGCACTGGAAACCAATGACGAGCTGCAAAATGCCAGCGAGAAATTAGCGAAGAAAAACTTTGACTTCATCGTCCTGAACTCCCTGCAAGATGCCGGTGCTGGCTTTAATTTTGACACCAACAAGATTACCATCCTGCACCGAGGCAATAAGCGCAAGGATTTTGAGTTAAAATCGAAGGCCGAAGTGGCAACAGACATTGTGGATGAAGTCAGTCGGCTTGTTGGCTAGTTGGCGCTTTAGCGTATTGGGTAGGCCCCACTAACATGCCAATACACCAACCCGCTAACCTGCCAAAAAAATATTCAACATGAAAAATTGGTTTATACTTTTCGTAGCCGGATTTTTTGCCTGCTCGCTCCAAGCTCAGGAGCTGAAGGTGAAAGTAACGATGAACACGCCAAAGCTCCAAACTGCCGACCCGGCAGTTTTTCAAACCTTGAAGCAGTCCATCGAGGAGTTCATGAACAACCAAAAATGGACGAGCGACGTGTACGAGGAGGAAGAACGCATCAGCTTGGACATCGTGATTACGATTTCAAAAGAGCTTTCCGCCAACACGTTTGAGGCCGAGCTGTCGTGCCAGAGCATCCGCCCAGTGTACGCCAGCAATTACGAAACGGCACTTTTCAAGCACCAGGACAAAGACCTTGTATTTTCCTACGAACAGTTTCAGCCGCTCGAATATAGCCAGAACACCTACCTCAACAACCTGACCTCGGTGCTGGCCTACTACGCCTACATTGCTATTGGGATGGATTACGATTCGTTCTCACCACTTGGCGGTGAACAATATTTCCAGTCAGCTTGGGACATCGTGAACCGCATCCCACCGCAAGTTGCCGCCAATGTACCGGGCTGGCGCTCCACCGAAAACAACCGCAACCGCTACTGGCTCGTGGAGAACATTCTTTCTCCTAAGATGCGCCCCTTCCGCCAGATGATTTACGACTACCACCGTCAGGGACTCGACACCATGCAAGAGGACGCCAACGTGGCAAGGGCCATCATGACCCAATCGCTCGAAACGCTCGAAGCGGTCAACCGCACCTACCCGAACTCCATGATTTTGCAGGTGTTTTCCAACACCAAATCGGACGAAATCATCGAGATTTACAAGGGCGGTGCCACCACAGAAAAGAATACCATCACCCGCACGATGGAGCGGATTGACCCGACCCGTGCCTCCCAGTACCGACAAGGGATTGGGAAATGAGTTGGCAGTTCGACAGTCGGCAGTCGGTGACTGCTAGAAACGAAACGCCCAGACAAGATTGACTTGCCTGGGCGTTTCGTTTTTGTTATTTACTCCAAAAAATTAAAGACGACCCGGCCAATTATGCAGTCACTGACTGCAAACTGCCAACTGTCGAACTGCCAACTGGGTTCATCTTCTTTTCTGGAAAAAATTTAGCAGCGCCGTCACGTAGTTGTCGTCCGTGCGGATGCTCACGAAGTCCGTGCCGCTGCGGGAAAAGGTAGTCTTGAAATACCCATAATTTTCCTTGAACCACAGGGCATATTTGGCTCGAAGCTGCGGCGACGAGGTGTCGAGCCAGGCCAGTTCGCCGGTTTCGGCGTCCTTAGCCCGTATGAGGCCGACATCGGGCAGGTCTTGTTCTTTTGGGTCAAACAAGTGTACCCCGATAATGTCGTGACGGCGGGAGGCAATGCGCAGTGGAGCCTCGTAGCCACGGGTCATGAAGTCGGATAGGACGAAGCTGATGCAGCGTTTTTTGATGACGTTGGTGAAATAGCGAAGTGCCAAACTGAGGTCGGTGCCGTGGCTATTTGGTTGAAAATTAATGAGTTCTCGGATGATGCGCAGGATGTGCGAGCGGCCTTTTTTCGGAGGGATGAACATCTCAATCTTGTCGGAAAAAAGGATGACGCCTACCTTGTCGTTGTTCTGGATGGCGCTGAACGACAGCACTGCCGAAATCTCCGTGATGATGCCCGCTTTCAACTGGTTCACCGTCCCGAAATAGGCGCTCTGGCTCACGTCAATGAGCAGCATCACCGTCAGTTCCCGCTCCTCCTCGAATATCTTCACGAAAGGCGTGTTCGTGCGGGCAGTCACGTTCCAGTCAATATTGCGCACGTCGTCGCCGTACTGGTAGGCCCGCACCTCGCTGAACGACATGCCCCGGCCCTTGAAGGCGCTGTGGTACTCGCCCGAAAACATTTGCTTGCTCAAGCCCTTCGTCTTGATTTCGATTTTACGTACCTTCTTGAGGAGTTCGGTGGTGTCCATTTTTTTCCGCATTTCGGTTGGCCGCCCTTGCTGGTTCAAGGTTGTGCAAAGTGGCCCAGCCCAAACCACAAAGATAAAGAGGGCGGGGCGTATGCACAGCGGGAATTTCAGGTCAAACGGCAAGCCTACAATGTTCAGACCTTGTCAGGAGGATTACTTAGCCCCCCCGCTGTCGAAGAAGCGGTTCCAGAGCTTCTTGAAGAGGCTGAGCTCGTTCTCGATGTTGCCCACTTTCTGCTGCAAGCGTTCCACCTCATTTCTCAGGTGGTTTTCGTCCTTGTAGTCATGGAATTCTTTTGGGCTAATTTCCACCACAGCGGCAATCCTTTCCAACTGTTCCACAGTCAGTTTGTTTTTTCCCAGTTCTAATTTGCTGTAATTATTTTGGGACATGCCCAAGCGGAGTGCCATATAATCTTGCGAGTAGCCTTTTTGCTCACGCAAACGGCGGATTGTTTCGAGGGTGGTCATGGGAGGAAGTGTTTAGTTTTGTGTTTAGAGCTAATTGGTTTGGTTTACAACCGTGAAAGTAGTGGTTATATTTTTCGCAGGGATAGTTTTGCAGAACATTTTTTCATCAGGCCTGAAAAAGAAATGTGCCCATCATTTGAGGGAGAAAGGCGGTTCCGTGATTTTCAAAATTGAGCGTCTGTCCAAAATTGAAAGTTGGGAAGGCTTTCCGACTTCTTTTTTTCCAAACTGATTTGTGGGTAAGGACTCACGTTAATCTGCATGGCGGCGGGGCGGTAGCGTCGTGCTGTGCGATAAAAACTTTTCGTTATGAACTCAATTATGAACAGACTTTCTGTAAGCCGAACTAGAATTCTCGAAACGCTTTGGCTGGCGGCATTTGCCTTTGCTTTCACCTACACTAACGCTCAGACTTGTGGTTGTCCAGAAGGGCCAAACACCACCACCGTGTTGGCAAACACGACCATGAACATCAGCACTTTGGGGCTTCCCACTGTCATAACTGGCAGGTGCTTTCGAATTGGCACCAACGCATCGTTGGTAATTGATATCCCTACGACTTTTACCTCTTGCCATATTGCTGAAGAAGCAGGAGCAAGTGTAAAAGTGAAATCAAATCTAACAATTAGTGGTGCTCAAACAACCCTTGCAGCTTGCGGAGACGGTGCAGGAGGAATTGAATTACTTACTAATGCAGTCCTTAATGCACAAGTTTTGATTTCAAATGTTGGCCCGTCTGAACTTCCTATGGCTATAAATGCTGGCCAAGGTAGCACGGTAAATATATCAGGTGCTTCTAACCTTTCATACTGTTTAACTGGAATTTCCTGCCTAGATTGTGCAGCTGTGGCTGTAACAGGAGGGGCATACATTGAAGCCCAAAAAGGGATAGTTTGTTCAGGAAAGCCAAATATTGCCATAACAAATACTAGCTTTACTGTAGCTGCAGGAGGAATTCAATGTGTTTACTCCTCAAATACTCCAACTTCATTTTTGAACATAAATGGCTGCACTATAAATGTCGGCACCGGTAGTAGTTTTACTGGTCTATTTGGTGTAAATATTTTGACCGCCACCGCAGCCTCCTTGGCCTTAACTGGAACCCCGCAGATTTCGAACAACATTATTAATATGTTCTCTTCGAGGTTTGGAATAGACGTAGCTAGGATTCAAGGAATTAATCTAGTGGGCAACCAAATCACCACCTACAACAACGTGAACCCAGGGGGGATTTTCATGAGAAGTGTAAGAGTGACAAGCTGCCCGAATGCGAAAATCCTGAACAACACGCTGAATACAACCGTGGCATTCCCTTGGAATGTCCAATACCACACTTACGGCATTGATGTTTTCACCACCACAGGCTGGCAGATAGCAAACAACACCATCTCCAATATGGGCGTGGGCGTGAAATTTACTGGCGACTGCACGAGTGTCAATATGTTTGATGCCAACAATTTCAATGGCAGCCAAGATATTGGGCTGTGGATTGGTTCTGGTTCAAAGATTGGCTTTCAGGGCTGTGGAGGCAACCAGTGGAACGGGACTTTTGACGAATGGGGTGGGAGATGCGATGGCAATCCTATGCTAAGTGCCTTTGAAGTAGCGGGCCCTACACCACCTGATACGCCTTCACCCCTATCACCTCCAAGCGGATGGTTTACTTCGGGAGTGTGTTTTGTAGGTGGAGGCAATTCAGATGAACGGTCATCAGGAGGTGGCAATATGGCTGGAGGGGTTTCGGATGGCGATAAGTTTTCCCTTTTCCCTAACCCAACACAAAATTACATTAGCCTGCGGTGGCCATCGGAATTGTCAGCAGCAAAGCTCGAACTGTTGGATTTGGCAGGGAAATTGGTCATGCGAAAGCACCTTACTTCAGTTGACGGCATCACCACGTTTGACCTTCCCGACGTTGCTTCTGGCACCTATTTGGTCAGGATTACAGCAGATGGTTTTTGTCAGACGGAAAAACTGTCAATCCTGAAATAGGAATGCCACTTGAGATACACCTTGTTAAGCTAAAGCAAGGTGTATCTCGTTTTTTGTACCTTACCCCCAAAAAAAAATCATCTATGAGACGGCTCTTCTTCCTATGGTTCTACATCTTACCTTTCTCCCTTTTTGCCCAACTCCACGACAATACCTGGCTTAATGGGTTTCTTACGACCTTTCCTTTGGACCACACTGAGAGCAAGATTACCTTTGGCAACATGGTTCCGCATGTGATTGCAGAACCAGAAAGGCTATTGGATATGCGGCAGTGTGGAACAACCGTCTCCGATGCGGAAGGAAATCTGATTTTTTACACCAATTGCCACCAAATCGCCAACCGCAAAAATCAGATTATGGAAGGCGGGGATTCCATCAATTTTGCCTACCCTGCCGAGGAAGGGCGCAAGTTCCGTTCTGGCGGAATTTATCCCCAAGGGGCTATTGCCCTACCGAGACCTGGCAATCCGGAGGAATACATTTTACTACATATTTCAGAGGGAAGTATTCCCGAAGACCCCTTTATTATTGGCTCACACTTGCTGTATTCGAAAATAAACATGAACCTCAACAACGGCGACGGCGTCGTCGTGGAAAAGAACCAAATCGTCATAGCGGACACCCTCCAAATAAACGGCCTCTTGACCACAAGGCATGCCAATGGTAGGGACTGGTGGCTGCTGGTGTTCGAGGCAATATCCGCAAGGTACTACCGGGTGTTAGTCTCCGACCAAGGGGTATCCGTGGTGGGCCAAGGTGAGACGGATACGCCCATTTATCCCGACCTAGGCGTTGGCGGCTTTTCCCCAGATGGCACAAAATATGTGGTGACGCCGCTCGACTTCCAAGCAGAAACTTTTAGCCTTGAACTATTCGACTTCGACCGTTGTACTGGCCTCCTAAGCAACCACAAGCGGGTGGAGTACCTCTCCAACCCACAGGATTTTGATTTCCCATATTTTGAACAGGCTTTTAGTTCTTGCTTCTCCCCAAACTCAAGGTTTCTTTATTTCAACAGGCTGACCAAGCTGTACCAACTGGACATGCAGGACCCAGAACTAAAGGTTGAGAAGATAGCCGACTTCGATGGCTTCCTGCCACGGTACTTTTTTTACAACGTCTTCGGGTACACTGGCCTCTTTCCTGACGGCCTCATCTACATGACGCCAGCCATGCCCACCGAATACTACCACGTAATAAGGCAGCCCAACGAGCCGGGCCGGGCCTCGCACTTCAAGCAGCACAGCCTCGTGGCTTATGGGGCCAGCGGCTATTCCATGCCCAACCACCCCAACTACCGCCTCGGGCCGCTGGAGGGGAGCGGCTGCGATACGCTCGGTATCGAAAAGGCAGTTTTCGTGCATGCACATCCCTACGACCAAACGGCATGCATTGGGGGCGGGACGCACTTCGAGGTCACGGCCTTTGGCACGGGGCTTTCTTACCAGTGGCAGCGCTCCACGGATGGGGGCGGTACTTGGCAGGCCCTTTCTCTCGGTTCACACTTCTCAGATGTGAACACGGAGTACCTGTTGGTAAATGACATATTGGCCAACTATGACGGGCATGTTTTCAGGTGCATCGTAACGGGCAACCTCGGTGCGCAAACCTCCCGCACAGCTACCCTCGCCACAACTGGTCAATTGCCTGTGGCGGCCCTTGAACTTTCACAAGACCTTGACAGTCTTAGCTTTACAAGCACTTCCACTGCGGCAGAATATGCCACTTGGTATTTTGGCGATGGCGACTCCAGTACGCTTGACAACCCAAAGCATCTTTACCCCCACGAAGGCACCTACGAAGTAATGTTGGTGGTTTCCAATCCATGCGGCAGCGACACCACCACCACGGAGGTGACCATTGGCTTCTGGGCCGACTTCGAGGCGGACAGGACGCACGGCTGTGCCCCGCTTGGGGTCAATTTCAAGAGCAAGTCGCACTACCGTGCAACAACCCATTTCTACCTCTCGCCAGGTGGCTCGCCGGGAGGCAACATTGCACCCCGTCGTACTTTCGAGACCACCTACAACACACCGGGGGTGTACGACGTAGAGCTGCGGGTCTTTGCCCAAGGTGAGGCGGATACGCTGGTAAAGCAGGATTATATTACGGTTGAAGTAGGCATAAATCCATTTGGCGACATCGAATCACAGCAAACTGGAAATACTGTTCAGATTGCCTCAGGCTTTAACTTCGCGGACAATTATACTTGGCACTTTCCCAACGGTGATTCTCTGGCGGGGCAGAGCGTGAGCTACGATTTTGATTCCGACGGTGTACAACAGGTTGTACTTCAAACGTCCAACCACTGCGGCACTGTGCTCGATACCGCCACTTTTATCGTTGGCGATGCAGGTGCGGCCTTCACCTTCGGTAACACGAGTGGCTGCGGCACACTCTATTTGCCCTTCCAGAACACCTCGCCCTTCGTGGCGGATTCGGTGCTGTGGCTGTTCCCGAGCGGCTCCATCCCGTCGGCGACTTTCGACAACCCGAGCGTGGTCTATACCGCCTCCGGCACTTACGAGGCCATCATGATTGCCTACATTGCTGGGTTGGCTGACACTGTCACGCAACAGTTCATCATCGAAATCTTGCAGGACGAATGCCCTCTGCCACAGGTCTTCACGCAAGTGAACGGCCTCGAAGTCACCGCTTGGACGGACTGCCCCGGCAGTCCCGGCTTCCAGTGGGATATGGGGGATGGCTCGACCTTCTCCACGCAGGGCATCACCTACCAGTACGATTCCACGGGCATTTACAACATCAGCCTGACCGTGACCGGGCAGTGCGGCGGCTCGGCAACGGCCACGGCTACCGTGTCGGTCATGGGGCCTTCGGCAACGGGTGGGCAGCTGCCTCCAACTGGGCCGTTCTCCGTTTTCCCGAATCCGGCCAGTGGGCAGGTATTCTTTTCCAGTTTATCGCCAGTTTTGGGCACAGTGCGCATCCGGCTGCTGTCGGCAACGGGTATGCCCATTGCGGAGCTAAAAAAAGGACGGTGGAACGGTACGGCTGCAATGCCGTTGGAAAACGTGCCTTCGGGCCTGTATTTTTTTGAAATCCAAGTGGATGGGCAGGGCGTTCAGCAGGGAAAGCTGGTGGTAGTGAGGTGATGACTGTTTGAAGAAGGTTCCCTTATTCTGAAACGAGATGACGCAACGGGATTTGTGACTGTTTGGTCGCATTTCGCAACAAGTCATTGTAAACCAACGAAATACCTGTCACTTTTTTCACAATCTGCGTAATGCTCACCGTCTGAACCAGTCCCTCCCGGTTCATAATGAAGCCATTCCAGTCGTCGCCCTGGCCACCTGTGCGGTGGAAGTCGAGGATGGCCGCTGGGCTAAAGTCCTCACTACTACCGAGCCATTCACGGAACCACGACTGCCGCATCTCGCCCACCTCACCGGGGTAGAGCGTGGCCGACGACCAGAGGTAGTACCCCTGTGGGTCAAGCAGATTGGCGTGAACCTGATGCTCGTCCCATCGCAGCTCATAGGGTTGTCCATTGTCCACGACGATGAGGGTGAACGGCTCCATGCCCTCGAAGTTGTATTTTTCAAAGAAGTCCACAGCCGTTGCGAAGCGAAAGAAATCAAGTACCATGAGGCCCCGGCTGCGTTTGTAGGGTGGTTGGTGCTTGTGTTTGACGAAAGCACCGTTCAGCAAGCAGACCACCCGGTTGGTGTCAGAAGCGGCAATCCAAGTGCCGCCAGCCGCCGTGTCCCTTGGAAAAATGAGCGATGCGCCGCCGACCTCCTCACGGTCGAGGTGCTGCGGCGAACGGGCGGCGTTCTCGTCCCGGTTGGAGGTCAGTACGAAGTGGCCACCGGGCTGTGGTATGTAGGTGACGGTACACATCTTTTAAGTTCGGCAGTTTGACAGTTGGCAGTTGGCAGCCAGTGTGCAGTCTAAATAGTCCTGAAGTCTATTGCCGTCCAACTTGGCACTGGCTGAACGAATGCGAACTGACTGCCAACTGCCAACTGTCGAACTACAGACTATTCTCAAAGTGGTTCAGTTTTGAAATTGTCGAACAACATCATCCCCCGCTCGAACAGGTATTTGATTTCGTGCGGCGGAATGAGCCTTTCGTGTTGGTAGAAAATCATGAAAAAACCGATGCTTTCAAGGCACCATTCTTTTTCAACGGTGAAAAACCGGATGACCTCGTCTTGGTTCATCGTGCGGCGCACATGGGCTTCGTCCTCGCCTTGCAGCAAGTATTGGTGCGAAAAATCCTTGTGCTCCTCGAAGTCAATGTCCTGCTCCAAGCCGAGCCAATTGCCGAGGCGGTGGAAGAAATGCTCCGGCTTCAAGAGCATTTCCGGCATGGCGAGGCGCTTGGAGTTGATAAAAAAAACGGTCTGCTTGAAGGTGACTGCCGATTTGCCCGTGCTCACAGTGTATTTGTAGTCGAAGATGTTGATTTTGTCCTCCATCAATTGCGAGGAATAGGTGAGCATGTTGGTGATGGTCTTGCTGCCGCCTTTACTGAACAGGTGGAAATCACGCAGCAAGGCAATCATGCCGTACTCGTCTTCCTCCGTAAACTTCATCTTCAACTCGTGGGCGGTTTGGCGCATTTGCGCTTGCCGCTCGTCGTCTTTTCCGGAAAAATTGAACATGGTGTGTTGTAGTCGCCAAATTTATTGGGCGTCCACGTTGGTGTTAACGATTGATTTTCAACAATTTACCGCTCAGGTTGACTTGTTTGTTTTTATCAAAAACCTGATAAAAATAGGTGCCTTCGGCAAACCCTATGAGCGGAATGGAGGTGCTGCCCGGCATCAAGTTTTTCTCCAAAACCATCCTGCCGAGGCCATCCATTACCCGAAGTGAGTAATTGCCTAAGGCAAAATTCCTAAGTTCGAAAACAGCAATATCCGTTGCAGGATTTGGTGAAACCAACACTTCGGGCCGAGTGGCCACCACGTCGTTGTTACCACTGACGACGCCGTTGTCCTTGTACTCCACCTGCTCTACGACACTCTCAGAATTGTCCATCTGTACGATGGCGATGGGTTCTTTTTCCGTGTTGCTAAAAAAATTGTAGGTAATCAGGGTGTCTGCCCCCAACCCTGCACCTGCTCCGGCTTGAGCGGTTACGTCAATCCAACCCAGAAAAGTATGGATGTCAAGGCTTGTTTGCCGGTATTCGGTTCTTTTTTCCCGCAACACGTCATAAGTTCCGCCGGGGATAGCTAGCGAACCGTAAGCATTCACGAGGTCATAACGGGAGGCCGTTACCCGAATCCGGATCGAGTCGGCAAGTCCAGCAGGTACGCCCAATTGAGCAAGTATTGCTGCGAGCGCAGAATCAATGGGCAATGCGATGTTTAAGCTGGTTTCTGCCAGATAATTATCAATAAAATTAAGCGGTGCCCGACGCTCCGGCACAGGTGGCGAGAACTTAAAACTGGTCTGGACGGGCAGCCCACCTGTTGGGTCGGAGCCAAAGAAACCGAGGTTGTTGAAGCTGGTGGCACTTACATCGTAGTAAGTTTCAGCGCCTCCCTGACCTATGGTGACAAGCTCTGCGGTGGAAAAATCGGCGAAGGCGCTACCGGTAGTGGCTGCCTGAAACACGGTCTCCGAGTTGACATCCGGGGTCAAAGTGGTGAAGTCCCAAGTGAACGGGCCACCCGGCGGAGTGATGGCGATGCCATTTGGGTTCAGGTCGGTAGCCACCTTGAGTGTGTCGCCTGCCGCCGGGAAGGTGGCATTGGTGACGGTGATTTGGGCACCGAGCAAAACGGCGGTGCCGAGAAAAACAAGCAAGGTCAATATTTTTTTCATTTTCAGTATTTGATTCAAAGGTAAATTGAAAAGTGTTTGGCAAGAAGGAAAGTTTGCATGATGGTGACGGCAAGACATTTTTTCGGTGAAATCACCCGCTTTGACGGCGTCCCCGAACTTCTTTTGCTTTAAAAAAAAGGATGACGAACGAGGTGCCGAGCGTGATGGTGTTGGCGAGGATGATGGGCAGGTCGTCTTTCAGCAGGCCATACGCCAGCCAGCCCACCGTGCCAAGGAAAATCATGGAAAACATGCCCAGCGACAGATCGCTCGTGCGGCGGGTGCGCCAGGTCTTGACGGCCTGAGGCACGTAAGCACCGGTGGTGAGAGCGGCAGAGATGAGGCCGATGATGGTGGTGGAATCCATGTTTTTTTTCTGGGCAATGATACGGCGATTTTGGCATTCACTCCACCAGCACAAACCCCGCCCATTGGTATGGGTTGATGAACCGCTCCCGCATCTCCTTTAGCGTGGTGCGGAAGGCTTCGGGGATAGTCATTTTGCCTTCCAGCCAATGCTTGTAAAAAGCGGCCATGAACACCGAAGTCTCCTGGTCGGGCACCTGCCACAAGCTCATGACGAGGTACTTCGCCCCGGCAATCTTGAAGGCACGTTGCAGACCGTAAACGCCCTCGTTTCCTTGGATGTCACCGAGGCCGGTCTCGCAGGCGGACAGCACCACCAGTTCCGTGTTCGTCAGGTTCATTTGGCTGATTTCGTAGGCCGTGAGGATGCCGTCGTCCATGTCCGGCTTGAGCGGCTTGCCCGTTTGCCAGGCGTAATTGCCCCCGGCGAGGATGAGGCCGGAGCGAATCATCGGATGGTCAGACATTTTGAAAACAGGCTCATCCGATTGCGGATTGCGGATTGCGGATTGCGGGTCTGGGAAGAAGAAGCCGTGTGTGGCGACGTGTAGGATTCGGGGAGAATTGCTTTCCACACCGATTGCCTTGAACGATTCCTCCGTTGCCGCAAACCCCTTCCTTGCACTGGCCTGAATGCCAGCGGTTTTCAATATCGGTTCCAGCGCAGCCACTTCTTTGTCCGTCCATTTGAGGTAATTCCAGGTGCCACCACGGAGGGTGGAATCGGCGTAGGTGAAGCTCAGCTCGCCCCGGCTGCTGGCGACTGATTCCGCAGTTAAATCAACATTCGCAGCAACGATGGCCGTGCTGTCCATTTCGTACTGCACCCCGCCGAAGAGAATGGCATCCTGACTGCCAGTTTTCACTTCCGATGGAATAACCAACTGGCGGGTGCTGCCCAATTCCACCAGCCGATAGCGGTCGGCAAGGGTCTCCTCATCGTTGATGGGGACAGCTCCAAGATTAATTCGGTGCAATAGGCCAGATGGTGAAAAATAGATGGCCTTCGTGTTGGTCAATTCTTTTTCAATAGGCTGCCAGAGCAGTTCGTAAAGTGACTTTTGAGGTCTGCCGAGGGGTTTTGCTCCCCGCTCTGCTACCGTGTAGAGGCCGTTGACGTAGTCGGCCTTTCGCTCGCCTTGTGTTTGGAGGAGGCTGTCGAGCGATTTTTCTTCAAAAAGGAAAATGAATTGGGGCGGTACATTTCCCGGCAACAGCAGCAGTGCAGCGTACATGGTGCTGTCGGTTTCTTTTTTCTCATAAAAACGATAGCGGACAAACTCGATAGCTGCTTCTCCCGGTTTGAGCGCCTGCTGCACTTCGGGCCATTTCACCTGCCGCAGGGCTTCGCTGAAACCGGCTACGGTGCGGGTAAGGTCTTTTTCCAGGTCGTTGGCCCAGGTTTCGAGTTCGGCTACTTTGGTGCTGTCCCGTTCGACCAAAGACAGGGCGTACTGAGCTGCAAGACGGCGCCGGTAGCCTTTCAGGCGATTGTATTTTTCGGTGGAAACGGAATCCGAAAGGGCCAAGCGTTTAACTTGACTTGCGGAATGGAGCAGGAAGCCTTTGTAAAAAAGACTATTATCGAAGCAGGTAGGGGTTACCTTTTCACTGCTGGTCAGTTGGGTAAAAGAAAGTATTTGGTGCTGGCGTTCTGAAAATGTGCTCAGGTAATTGTTTAATTCCCCTTCCGACAAGTGGTGCAGGGCTTTTGTAATCAGGGTTCGATTTACAATGGATAGTTCAAGATAGTATAGTTCGGCTTTCTCGTATTGGCCCATGTAAAAATACAGAGACGCCAGGATGTTCAGAGTTAAAGCATAATCTGGATGTTCCTTGCCCAATACTTTTTCACGGATAGTTTTGGATTCTAGGTACAACGGTTCGGCTTTCTCGTATTGGCCCATGTAAAAATACAGAGACGCCAGGTTGTTCAGAATTAAAGCATAATCTGGATGTTCCTTGCCCAATACTTTTTCACTGATAGCTTTGGATTCGATTAAGAGTGGTTCGGCTTTTTCATAATTGCCCATTCTAGCATATAGAACCGCCAGCTTGTCCAGGCTCTGGGCATAATCTGGATGTTCTTTGCCAAATGCTTTTTCACTGATAGCTTTGGATTCGATTAAGAGTGGTTCGGCTTTTTTGTATTGGCCCATTTTAGAGTACAGAATCCCCAGGTTGCTCAGAGTTGCAGCATAATTTGGATGTTCCTTACCTAATATTTTTTCCAGGGTGGCTTTGGATTCGAGGTAGAGCGGTTCCGCTTTTTCGTCTTGGCCCATGTGAGTATACAGAGACGCCAGGTTGTTCAGAGTTACAGCATAACCTGGATGTTCCTTGTCCAATACTTTTTCCCAGATGGCTTTGGATTCGAGGTAGAGCGGTTCGGCTTTCTCGTATTGGCCCATTTTTTTATACAGAACCCCCAGGTTGTTCAGGCTCCAGGCATAATCGGGATGGGTTTTTCCCAATGTTTTTGCCCGGATGGCTTTGGATTCGAGATACCACGGTTCGGCTTTCTCGTATTGGCCCATTTTCAAATACAGAGACGCCAGGTTGTTCAGGCTTAAGGCATAATCGGGATGGGATTTTCCCAATGTTTTTTCCCAGATGGTCTTGGATTCGAGGTAGAGGGGCTCGGCTTTTTCATAATTGCCCATGCCGGAATACACATTCGCCAGATTGTTTAGGCTCCAGGCATAATCAGGATGTTCCTTGCCGAGGGCTTTTTCCCGGATGGCTATGGCTTCGAGGTACCATTTTTCAGCCTCTGGGTAGTCCCCTTTGAAATAAAGCACCCTGCCGTGATTGTGGCAGCTACTCCCATACGCCGCCGTCTCCCGCCCCAGTTTTTCGAGGGCGAGTTTTTCGGCGGCGGCATTGACTTCGAGGGCTTTTTCAATATCACGCTTTCCGGTAAGGGCACGGGAAACCTGGATGAGGCTGTCCACCTGTTTTATCACGGTGGAGTCGGGGGTTTGTGCGGTAGCAAAAAGGGGTAGCAGGGAAAGGGCGAACAGGGCAGGCATTTTCATGACATTCAGTTTTAGGTTTAAAATTGTATTGCCAAAGTTAGAAAAATACCGATACGCTGACTTTACAAGCGCAAGCATTTTCATACGGCGTCAAAAAAAGCAAACCCGCCTATCTTTGCCCTCTTCGGCATCATTGGCAAACGCAGTCCCTAACTGCCAACTGCCAACTGACGAACTGCCCACTAAAAAATGCTCGACACCGCCATCGAATACCTCCGGGGCGTCGGTACCGTGAAGGCCGACATGCTCAAAAAAGAACTCGCCATCCATACCTTTGGCGACCTGCTCACAGCGTTCCCGTACCGCTACGTGGACAAGACTAAGTTCCACAAAATCAACGAGTTGAACGAAGAAAGCGGGGAGGTGCAGATCAAGGGTATCCTTCGGAAACTCGACATCGTTGGCGAGGGCGGCAAGCGGCGCCTCGTCGGGCGGCTGCGGGACGAGACGGGCGTCATCGAATTGGTTTGGTTTCAAGGGATTTATTGGTTGGAGAAGCACCTGAAGGTTGGAGCGCCGCATGTGGTGTTTGGCAAAGTGAGCAATTTCAACGGTTTTTTCAACATCACTCACCCCGAAATCGAGGAGGTGACGGAGGAGAACATGGAGGCCGAGCGCACCTTTGCCCCGGTGTACCGAAGCACCGACAAACTGAACGCCAAGGGCCTCGAAGCCAAAGGCCGCCGACGGCTCACCGAGGCGCTGTTCGAGAAGCTGACGCCAAATGATTTGCCCGAAAACCTGCCCGATTATTTGCTCCAAAAAATGCACCTGCCCAGCCGCTACGATGCGCTGCGCTGGATTCATTTCCCCCCAAGCCAAAAAGAACTTGACGCAGCCACCAACCGCCTGAAATTCGAGGAGCTTTTTTACCTGCAAATGCGCCTGTTGCAGAGCAAGCACCGCCGCAAGACGGCCATCAAGGGCTATGTTTTTGAAAAAGTCGGTGAGCATTTCAACCGTTTTTACAAGGAAAAACTGCCGTTCGAACTCACGGGCGCACAGAAGCGGGTCGTCAAGGAAATCAGGGCCGACCTCGGTGCCGGGGTGCAGATGAACCGCCTCGTGCAGGGCGACGTGGGCAGCGGAAAGACCGTCGTGGCGCTGCTCTCCATGCTGCTGGCGCTGGACAACGGCTACCAAGCCTGCCTCATGGCCCCGACAGAAATACTTGCGCAGCAACACCTCATCGGCATCAGTGAGCTGGTGGAGGGGCTGGGCATCCGGGTAGATTACCTCAGCGGGAGCATCAAGGGGAAGAAGCGGGAGAAGATACTCGCCGAATTGCGGAGCGGCGAAATCCATATCCTCATCGGTACGCACGCCCTCATCGAGGACTGGGTGGAGTTCCAAAACCTCGGCCTCGCCATCACCGACGAGCAGCACCGCTTCGGGGTGGCACAGCGGGCTTCCCTTTGGAAAAAAAGCAAGCCGCTGCCCCCGCACGTGCTCGTGATGACGGCCACGCCCATCCCCCGCACCCTCGCCATGACGCTCTACGGCGACCTCGACGTCTCGGTGATAGACGAGCTGCCGCCGGGCCGCAAGCCCATCACCACCACGCACCGCACCGAGAACCACCGGATGCGGGTCTTCGGGTTCATGAAAGAGGAGATTGCGAAGGGCCGCCAGATTTACGTCGTGTTCCCGCTCATCGAGGAGAGCGAGAAAATGGACCTGAAAAACCTAATGGAAGGCTACGAGGTGCTGAGCCGGGAATTCCCCATCGAGCAGTACCAAATCAGCATCGTGCATGGCAAGATGAAGCCCGCCGACAAGGACTTCGAGATGCAGCGCTTCGTGCGGGGCGAGACGCAAATCATGATTGCGACCACGGTCATCGAGGTGGGGGTGAACGTGCCGAACGCCAGCGTGATGGTCATCGAAAACACCGACCGCTTCGGCCTCTCGCAACTGCACCAGCTACGGGGCCGGGTGGGCCGTGGCGCCGACCAGAGCTACTGTATCCTCCTAACCGATTTCAAGCTGAGCACCGACGCCCGGGAACGCATCGCCACGATGGTGCGCACGACGGACGGCTTCGAAATCGCCGAGGCCGACCTGCGCCTGCGGGGCCCCGGCAATATCGAGGGCACCCAGCAGAGCGGCCTGCTCAACCTGTACATCGCCGACCTGGGGCGGGATGGGGAGATTCTGCGGAATGCCCGTGAAATTGCCATGCGGATATTGGAAAAAGACCCGGAACTACAGCACCCGCTGAACGTGATGATGCGGGAGCAGTTGGAGAAGGATACGAAGCGGGGGAGGCATTGGGGGAGGATTAGTTGAGGGGATTGACTATTTTTGTGAAACTGAGCAAACTCAGACAAACCCAACACGATGGACGAACTAAAATTTGACCCAAGAGGGTTTTTATATCCACATCAGAAAATCAATTTGACATTGGACGCCTTTGAGGATATATTCGTGAAAGGATTTCCTCAGAGTATTACCCGGCAGCGTTTGTTTGAGAATTACCAAAACTACGTTCAAGACTTTAGAAAAATGCTGACGCCAATTTTCACACAATGGATAAACGGAAGTTTTGTGACCAAGAAAACCAACCCAAGAGACATTGACATGGTTACGTTGATTGACTTTCAAACCGACTTAAAGCATGAAAAAATCATTGCCGAAAGGTTCGTCAACAGAAAGGCCATTGAAATTTACGGCGTGGATGCTTATACCCTCACCGTATTCCCTGAAGCGCATCGCCAACATATTCAAACCAAATCCGATTTGCTCTATTGGAATGATTGGTTTGGAAGAAGCTGGTCGAACAGGACGGGCAGTAGGTATCCCAAAGGCTATGTAGAAATCCAATTTCTTGAAAATCAATAACTTGCAAGATGGAAAAAATAGAAATAGCGGACAAAAGAATCATCAAACTGGTGAACATTCTCCAACAGATAGAGGACGTGGACCGCATGATAGAACTGCACAAAGCAGATGAGAGCAAGTCCATGCTGAACCAGTACCAGTACCGCCGGGAACGCTTCTTGGCCAAGCTTGGCGAATTGCTTGGTGAGTTCAAGGTGAAGCCTTCGGAGTTGGTGGGGGTGGCGGCGTGAAGGGTAAGTTGTGCTTCCTCGAAAAAGACCCAGAATTGCAGCACCCACTGAACGGGATGATGCGGGAGCAGTTGGAGAAGGATACGAAGCGGGGAAGGCATTGGGGGAGGATAAGTTGAGGGGAAGAGCAGTTGCACTGTGTAATATTTGCTCGAACGGGAAGTTTGCTCGAAATAAGATAGTTTGCTCGAACTGGTAAATTTCATATCTGAGAACAAAGCTTATATTTGCATCATTCTCACCACCAAGGGAAAGTGGTCTCTAAAGGGACAAGAGACAAAGGTTATCATCATAAAGTGAGAGTTGTGATGAGTTTCCATACTTTCATTCCATCCATTTTGCCGAGGGAAAGCAAATTGTTGGAAGCAAAACATTCATAAAATGTTATTGCAGTCACCAATTTACGTTATAACAGCATTCGTGCTTGTGAACCTTTATTCCTTTTGGAAAAAGAAAGAATTTGAAACTTCTATGATGGTAACCCTCATAGTTTTTGCAGGTGAAATTCCTATCCTTTTCCAAACGCTTTATTACTTGGTTACTGACCCTGCAAAGGTTTTAACCATACCACAATGGTCAACCTACATTACCATTGGGGTTCTAGTGGCTATTCATTCTTTTATTAAAAGGGAAGCTTTCAAACCGAAAAAGTAATTCCTATTTAAAAGCAGTGCTGGTGTAGTCAAATCTCGCATCAGCACTGCCTCTTTTTAACTAATATCAATTCTCAGTTCTGCTCAATTCCCTCAAGTGTCAAGCGCAGCACCACTTGCGCCTCCCTTACCCAATCAGCCTCCCTTTGAAATCCACCAGTGTTTCCCTACCTTTGGATAAAATTCTGAAAATGGGAGCTACCATCCGGCATCAATTAATGAAAGAATTGGACAAGGCCAGTCCTGAGTTCCTGTGGCAATTGTTCCAATTTGTGCAGTTTTTGAAGCAAGCCGAACACAAGACAAATGCTTCAACGCATCCATTGCAGCGCTTCATCGGCTGTATGCCCGCACAAGAAGGCGATGCCTTCGCTGCCAGTTTGGAGAAAGAGTTCAACCAAATTGAAGGGGAATGGTAGCGGCTTTCGACACGAACATCATCGCCGATGTTTTTCGCAACAAAGGCGAATCTCCCAAGAAAATACTGGACTATACTGACCTATACCTGCCTTTGGTCGTTACGGGCGAGTTGCTTTTTGGGGCCTATATTTCGGCCAATCCCACTAAGACGTTGCAACAAGTCCAAGATTTCATCAGCACTTCTAAAATCTTGTTTCCTCAATCAGATGTGGCTGAGAACTACGCACAAATTCGTAAACATTTGAAAGAAAAAGGGACGCCCATTCCTGAAAATGATATTTGGATAGCCGCCACTGCCCATGCCTTTGGGCTGAAATTGGTCACGAAAGACAAGCACTTTGCCCAAATTGATTTTTTGGATGTCGAGTTTTGGGGTTAAGTCAGTGTCAAAAGTCATCAGGTACAAACACTAAAAGCAAAAATGCAACCCACCAACCCACCCAACATCATCATCTACAACACCGCCGACGGCAAGGCTTCCATATCCTTATTTGCCAAGGACGGGCAGGTTTGGATGAACCAAAATCAGATAGCGGAACTTTTTGACACCTCTGTGCCGAACATCAGTATGCACATATCCAATATACTGAAAGACAAGGAGTTAGAGGCAAGTTCAGTTATTAAGGATTACTTAATAACTGCCTCGGATGGCAAGGAATACAAGGTCAAATTCTATTCGCTGGACATGGTACTCGCCATCGGGTTCAGGGTCAGGAGCAAGCGGGGCACACAGTTCAGGATTTGGGCAAACCGGAATTTGAAGGAGTACATGGTGAAGGGCTTCATCATGGACGACGAGCGCCTGAAAAACCCGGACGGCAGGCCAGACTATTTTGACGAGTTGCTTGAACGCATCCGGGACATCCGTGCATCTGAGAAACGTTTTTACCAGAAAGTCCGTGACCTGTTTTCCCTCAGCAGCGACTACGACCCCACTGATAAGGCTACGCAGATGTTCTTTGCAGAAACGCAGAACAAACTACTGTTCGCCGTTTCTGGCAAGACTGCCGCTGAAATCATTACATCCCGTGCTGACGCCGACAAGCCCAATATGGCCTTGACTGCCTGGAAAGGCTCGATAGTGCGAAAACAGGATATTTTTATCGCAAAGAACTATTTGACGGAAGATGAAATTGACACGCTGAACCGCTTGGTGGTCATCTTCCTTGAAACGGCTGAGCTTCGGGCCAAAAACAGGCTGGACATACCGATGTCGTTTTGGCGGGAGAACGTGGATGGGATTTTGGCATTCAACGATAAAAAAATCCTTACCGGTGCAGGCTCCATCAGCCACACAGCGATGGAAGAAAAAGTGCTGGAGATTTACGGCCAATTCGATGCCCGGCGAAAAACGCTTGAAGCATCAAATGCCGATAAAGAAGATTTGGAGGAGCTTGAAAAACTGGTGAAGTTGCGGAAAAAGGAGTGAGATGCGGCAATTGGAGAAAGACCTGAAACGTGGGAGGGTAAGTTGAGGAAATTCACTCCACCGCCGCCATCTCCACTTGCAGCGAGTACCCAAGTTGCTTCATCAAAGACTGGCAATCTTCCCAAGTCAGGCCAAAGCTGCGCACGTCAGAAAGCCCCAACCTGCCCAGCACTTCCATCAGCACGGCCATGTCTTTTTCGGCGAGGTTTCCTTCCATGATGGCAGTCTCCGACCACTCCACGAGCTTTTCCAATGAAAGTTTGCGGTTGAGGTAGGCAAAGATTTTTTGCGCTGCTATTTTTTTTGTCACTTTGATTTTCAACCAATTTTTTGATGAACAGTATCAACTGGAAATATTTGATGAATTTCAACAAGCACATCAAAACATTGGGATTAAACAACCTGCTTTTTGCCAACAATTCCTGTAGCACAACCAAAAAAATAGGATTTTATCTCAACTTGAAGTCCTGCTGTTTTGAATATCGCCATTGCCGCAGAACAATCACCGAAGCGCTCGGTATATTCCCCCAACATGCGATAAGAAGAAGGGTTGTCAAGGAACAATTTTCCCAACAGAGGGATGCATATTTTCAAGTAGAACAGGTAAGGCATGCGCAACAATATCGGGCGAGGCTGGGAAATTTCAACCATCGAAATAACACCTCCCGGTTTGAGTATGCGGTTTATTTCACGAGCAAGCAAGTGGAGTTGTTCAGGCGAAAAAGTTTTCAACCCAAAGGTTGAAATAACGGCATCGACGCTGGCATTAGGGATAGAGGTTTGCAAGGCATTTTCGCAAAGTATCTCAATATGGTAGCTTCCCAGTTTAGTCCTCTGCCTGTCGGCAAATCTCAACATTGCTCGGCAAAAATCAACGCCGATAATTCGCCCCCTATCTTTTGTTTGCTGTGTAATCGGTTCCCACGCTTCGCCCATGCCCGACATCAAATCTACTATTTCCATGCCCGGTTTCAAGCCTGCTGCGGCTACGCACTGCCGCCTCCACAGTACTGAAAATCCGAAAGAAGTGATGACATTCATTCTTGAATAGCTGGTGCTCATTTTATCGAATAGCTGTTCGACGAAAACGGGGTCGTAGATGTCATTGGGGTAGCTGACCATTTGTGAATCAGTTGAGTGAAACCTCAATCCCCACCATCACCTCATCGGACAGCTCCACCTGCTCGCCCTCCACCTCCGAGGCCAGTATCAGCGAATCCGCCAGCACCTCCGCCTTGATGTACTCCCTAAAGTTCTCGACTGCAGCCTCCACCATCGGGTGCAGCTCGATGCGGACGTTGATGCGGTCCGTCACATTAAACTCCTTGTCCTTGCGCAGGTTCTGGATGCGGTTCACGAGGTCACGGGCGATGCCCTCGGCCTCCAGTTCCGGCGTCAGGGTCACGTCGAGGGCCACGGTGAGCGGGCCGTCCGAGGCGACTTTCCATCCGGGCAGGTCTTCGGTGGTCACGACGAGGTCTTCCGGCGTGATGTCGTAGGCCGTGCCGTTGGCTTCGATGCCCATTTCGCCCGCCTTTTCCAAAGCGTTGATTTGCTCATTGGAAAACTGCGCAATCTGCTCGGCGACGGCCTTCATGTCCTTGCCGAGCTTCGAGCCGAGCGTTTTGAAATTGGCCTTCGCCTGTTTTTTCAAAAGCCCCGAAGCATCGGTGATGTACTCGATTTCCTTCACGTTGATTTCGCTCAAAATCAAGTCCTTCACGCCGTCCACCTCCGTGATGAAGCGCTCGTCCAGCACGGGCAGCAGGATTTTTTGCAGTGGCAAACGGACCCGCAGCCCGTTCCCCTTGCGGATGCTGAACGCCAGCGAACAGATGCGCTGGGCATAGTCCATGCGGCGCTCCAATGCCTTGTCCACGAGGGCGGGGTTCGGCTTCGTCAGGTCGGTGAGGTGAACGCTGTCGTGGCGCAGCGGGGTGTTTTTTTGCTTCGCAACGTCCTTGATGGGGGCGGTCAAATTGCGGTACAGCCAGTCCGAGAAGAACGGCGCAACGGCTGACGACAATTGTCCGACGACCATCAGGCACTCAAATAATGTCTGGTAAGCGGCCTGTTTGTCCTCGTTCAATTCACCCCGCCAGAACCTGCGGCGGCTGAGGCGCACGTACCAGTTCGACAGGTGCTCGTCCACAAAACCCTCCACCAAGCGGCAGGCCCGATGCGGCTCGTAGTCGTCCATTGCCTCGTGGTAGTCAGCGACGAGCGAGTAGAGTTTTGAAATCACCCAGCGGTCAAGTTCCGAGCGTTTCGAGTAGTCCATCACGTTGAACTCGTCCATCTTCCATCCATCCAAATTGGCGTACAGGGCGAAGAAATTGTAGGTGTTGAACAGCGTCCCGAAGAATTTCCGCTGCACCTCGCCGATGCCCTCCACGTCGAACTTGAGGTTGTCCCAAGGGGCGGCGTTGGAAATCATGTACCAGCGGGTGGCGTCGGCGCCGTACTTCGCAATCGTCTCAAAGGGGTCGGCGGCATTGCCGAGGCGCTTGGACATTTTGTTGCCGTTCTTGTCCAGCACGAGGCCGTTCGACACCACGTTTTTGAACGAAACGGAGTCGAAAGCCATGACGGCGATGGCGTGCAACGTGTAGAACCAGCCCCTCGTTTGGTCAACGCCCTCGGCGATGAAATCGGCGGGGTACATATTGTCGAAGGGCGCATTGAACGGGCGGTCAGCACCAGCTTTCAGCTTCGCCAAGTCCAGCCCCCACTGGGCGTAGGGCATGGAGCCGGAGTCGAACCAGACGTCAATCAAATCCAGTTCCCGCTTCATCGGCTCACCATTTTCAGTCACCAAAATGATGTCGTCAATATACGGGCGGTGCAGGTCGGCGGGCACGGTTTGCGCCAGCCCCAGTTTTTCGTTTGCTTGCGCAATTTCGGTTTGCAGCTCCGCAATGGAACCGATGCACTTCTCCACCGAGCCATCGGCGGTGCGCCAGATGGGCAGCCCGATGCCCCAGTACCTGCTGCGGCTTAGGTTCCAGTCTTGCAGGTTTTCGAGCCATTTGCCGAAGCGGCCCTCGCCCGTGCTGGCGGGCTTCCAGTTGATGGTTTTGTTGAGTTCAAACATGCGCTCTTTCACGGAGCTGGCCTTGATGAACCAAGAGTCGAGCGGATAGTAGAGCACGGGCTTGTCGGTGCGCCAGCAATGCGGATAGTTGTGCGCGTACTTGGCCACGTTGAGCGCCATGCCTTCCAGTTTCAGCCTCACGGCGATGTCCACGTCCACGTTCACGTAGTCGGGGTCGTCGGTGTAGTTTTTCACATAGCGGTTGCTGAACTCGCCGACGGCCTCCTTGAACTTGCCCTGCTTGTCCACCAGCGTGAGGGCACCGATGCCGTTGGCCTTGGCGGCCTTCATGTCGTCGGCACCGAAGCTGGGGGCGGTGTGGACGACGCCCGTGCCGTCCTCGGTGGTCACGAAGTCGCTGACCAGTACCCGGAAGGCGTCGGTGTGGAATTCACCATCGTAGCCGAGCATGGGTTCTATTTCGTTGCCGAATGGCAGCAATTGCTCGTAGCGGATGCCTTCGAGTTGAGAGCCAAGTATTACCCCATTGGGAGTAGGGTCGTAACTATAAGGAACAGGACGTTTTCGAGAATCGACATCGTAGAATTCTTTCCTTAAGTCTATATCTTCTTTAACTCCATATTTTATCCACCCCACAATTTTATCCCGAGCACTCGCCGAAATACCAGCATCCCATCCGGTAAGAGTTTCTGTTGGTCTTCCTAAATATCGCATATCCTGAATTGCCTGTTTTGCCATAACAACTGACACTGGTTCATGTGTGTAGGGGTTAAAAGTTCTAACCTTAACATACTCAATGTTCGGCCCAACAGTCAATGCAGTATTTGAAGGCAATGTCCAAGGTGTAGTTGTCCAAGCAGCAATCCGAACATCTTCTTCTGGATTTTTGAAAAGAAATTTTGACTTTTCATCATAAACCACCTTGAACAGCGCCACCACCGTCGTATCCGTCACCTCCTTGTAAGCGCCGGGCATGTTCAGCTCGTGCGAGCTGAGGCCCGTGCCCGCCGCCGGGGAGTAGGGCTGGATGGTGTAGCCCTTGTACAGCAAGCCCTTGTCGTACAGGCGTTTGAGTATCCACCAGACGGTCTCGATATACTCGTTTTCGTAGGTGATATAGGGGTTGTCGAGGTCCACCCAATAGCCCATTTTACGGGTGATGTCGTCCCACTCGTTCTTGTATCGCATGACGGTTTCCCGGCATTTGTGGTTGTACTCGTCCACGGAGATGCTCTTGCCGATGTCCTCCTTGGTGATGCCGAGTTCCTTTTCCACGCTGAGTTCGATGGGCAGGCCGTGGGTGTCCCAGCCGCCCTTACGCTCCACCCGCTTCCCTTTCAGGGTTTGGTAGCGGCAGAAGATGTCCTTGATGGCCCGTGCCATGACGTGGTGGATGCCCGGCTTGCCGTTGGCGCTTGGCGGGCCTTCGTAGAAGACCCAGGAATTGTCGGCGGGGCGCTGGTTGACGCTTTGCTCGAAGATTTTGTTTTCCTCCCAAAACTTTAGGAGTTCTTGGTCAATGGTGGGGAGGTTGAGTTGTTTGAATTCTCTGTACATATTTTTGATTAAAATTCTTCGTTTAAATAATCAAGGTTGTCCCTGACTATGCAGTTTTGATACAAATCGGTCCAGTTCTCAAAAACCTTTGTGTACGGAAAAGCAGCATTGGCTTCCTTCTTCATTTTCCATGTTAAATGGACTACTGCAAACTTCCCTTCTTCAACCAATTCGAACAAAACATCATCGCAGTCTCTTCTCTTGGCTATTGCACTTACATTTTCTCCAAAGAGTAAATGACCATTGTTCATCTCAATGTTCAATTCCTTTTCCAACCCTTCAGCAGTTGAAAAATCTATTCTCTCCCACGGGATAAGAAATCCGGAATCTGCTGGGATGTTTTTGTTAGAAATATTCACTTGAAATTGAGTCAATTTTAATTTGTTGAAACCAAAAAGCCCCGCCAGGTCTGCAACCTGCCGGGGCTTTTCGTTCCTCTCAAAAGAATCAGCGCCTCACAAGTTGCCGGGCAACGAGGGAATGATAATGCTGATTATAATGGAAGATGGTAACATGATTTGCTGTTTTGCGGGGCGAAGGTAAATGAAAAAATCAACCCTCCCAATCCTCCCCTTGCAATTCCGGCACTTGTTTATAAACTTTTGCCAAAGGCAAATCGAAGCCGATAGAGTGAAGGTGCAGGGAAACATCCATTTTATCGGCTGTGGTAATTTTCCAAAGGTTTTCGGTTGCTGAGTGCAAAAAATGACTTTCCACCCATGGGCGGTACTGACTGACCATCACGTACTCTTGAAAGGAGGGTAACGAGCGATACAAATTAAACTTGTTACCCCGGTCGTAGTCTTCGGTGCTTTCTGAAGCTACTTCGAAAACTATCCGTGGGTTGAGGATAATGTCTTTGCGTCCCTTCCAATATTGCAGCTTTTCACAAACCATCAATACGTCAGGGTATACAATCCGGTTGAATTGCTCAATGCGGAGTTTTGTGTCGCTGTTCAGCACGACATACGGCAGGTTGTTGTCGTCAATCCATCCTTCAAGGATGTGAAGGATGTTCCCTGCAATTTTGTTGTGAGGTATTGTTCCTCCGGGCATAGTTTTGATTTTTCCGTTGTGGTATTCGTGCTTCTCTTCTGCCTTTTCTTCCAAGGCAAAGTATTCTTCCAAGCTGTATCGTTTTTGCTGAACTAAGGTATCAAGCATGGCTTCGATTTTTTACAAAGATAGCCCTTTCCAACAAAACCAAAAAGCCCCTAAATCTTGATACATTTACACCCTAAACTCAAAACTCATAACCACATGCCACCCATCTGGGGAATAGACCTCGGCGGCACCAAAATCGAGTGCGCCGTCATCGAAGACTTGGAAAGCCGCAAGGTGCTGCGCCGCCAACGGCTGCCCACTGAGCAGGGGCATGGCTACCAGCACATCCTCCACCAGATTTCCAAACTGGTGGAGATGATGGCCAACGACCTCGGTATCCGACCCGTAAAAATCGGCTTCGCAACGCCCGGCACCCTCGACCCGAAGACGCAGACCCTGAAGAACTCCAACACGGTCTGCCTCAACGGGATGCCGCTGAAGGCCGACCTGGAGGCCATCCTCGGCGTACCCTGTGAACTGGCCAACGACGCCAACTGCTTCGCCCTGGCCGAGGCAAAATGGGGCGCTGCGCACGAGGTAGCGCCCAACGCCGAGGTGGTCTGGGGCCTCATCATGGGCACGGGTACGGGGAGCGGGGTGGTGGTGAATGGTAAGGTGCTCAATGGCAAGCACGGCATCGGCGGCGAGTGGGGCCACAGCTTCCTCGACATCAGCGCCTACCCCTGCTACTGCGGCAATTCCGGCTGTGTGGAACAGGTGCTTTCCGGCCCGGCGCTTGCTCGTTTTTACAATGAAAAAACTGGCTTGAGCCTCAAACTGCCAGAAATCGTGGAGCGATACCACAGCGGCAACGACGAGGCGGCCAGGGCAACGATGGAACGGCTTGTCCACTTCTTCGGCAAGGCGGTAGCAAATTTCATCAACGTCATTGACCCGGAAGTGGTGGTCATCGGCGGCGGCGTGGGCAACATTGACCTGCTTTATTCGGAGGGCGTGGAGGAGGTGAAAAAGTACATCTTCAACAGCGGCAAATGCGAGACGATATTCCTGAAACCCAAGCTTGGGGACAGTGCAGGAGTATTTGGGGCGGCGCTATTGTGCGCGTGAGGCAGATTCGTGGCCGCAACTTGTTTGGCAGGCCGATGTGCAATCGGAATGGTATATTAATCAAACTGCGTGAACTTGGGCTTGCCAAACAAGTTTGGCGGCCACAAACATGGCAATCAAAACTCAACGAAAAATGAAAAGAAGAGACTTCCTAAAAAATGCCACCACACTGGCTGGCGTCACCCTGCTGCCCTCCTCCGTTTGGGCAATCACCAAAAACGGTAAACTCCGAACGGCGCACATCGGCGTCGGGGGAATGGGGGCTTCTGACCTCGCCTCCATCGCCTCGCACGGCATGGTGGAGGTGACCGCCCTCTGCGACGTGGACGCCAACAATTTGGCGGCAGCGAAAAAGCTGTTTCCCAATGCAAAAACCTTCACGGACTACCGAAAGCTGTTTGCGCAAATGGGTAAAGACATTGATGCCGTCATCGTCTCCACGCCCGACCACACCCACGCCCCGGCTTCGGTGATGGCGATGGAAATGGGCAAGCCCGTCTATTGCCAAAAGCCGCTCACCCACCACGTGACGGAGGCGAGGGCGATGCGCAAAATGGCGGAGGACAAAAAACTCGTGACCCAAATGGGCATTCAAATCCACTCCTGGAAAGAGTACCGTGGCACGGCGCAGTTGATTCAATCGGGCATCATCGGCAAGGTGCATACCGTGCGGGCCTGGTCGAACAAGAACTGGGGCTACGATGGCATCGCTCCAACTGGCAGCGACCCCGTCCCCTCGACCCTCGATTGGAACCTTTGGCTCGGCACCTCGCCAGAGCGACCCTACAAAGACAAAATCTATCACCCCGGAAATTGGCGCAAGCTGCTCGACTACGGCTGCGGCACCCTCGGCGATATGGGCGTCCACATTTTCGATACGCCCTACACGGCGCTGGCGCTCGACGTTCCAAAGACCATCTGCTGCGAAAGCAGAAAGCCCAACGGCTTTTCTCACCCGGAGCACAACGTGGTGACCTATAAATTCCCCGGTACGCAGTACACGGCGAAGACGCTGAAATGGGTCTGGTACGATGGCACGGATGCGCCCAAAAACGACAAGGAACTGGTGATGCCCACTGGCGAAAAACTGCCCGAACAAGGCTCTATGTTCATTGGAGAAAAGGGGCGGCTGCTGCTGCCGCATATCGGTTACCCGAAGCTTATCATTGAAAACAAGTTTGAAAAAATGGACTTCCCGGTGTTGGAGGAGGTGGACCACTACCACCAGTTCGTGGATGCTTGCTTGGGCAAGACCAAAACCAGCGCCCCGTTCAGCTATGCCGCAAGGCTGACGGAGTCCATCCTGCTGGGCGTGGTGGCGAACCGTTTTCCCGGTAAAAAGCTGCATTGGGACAATGCGACGCAACGCTTCTCGGAGGCGGGTGCCAATTTGTTGCTGGATGCGAAGTACCGCAGTTTTTGATAAACATGAGGTGCAACTGGTCGCGTACTTGACGAAGGTGGTTCATTTTTGCTTTTAGCAAGCAGCCAAAACCTGCAAAGCCCCATCTTTGCTATTTTCGCAGTTCCGTTCTAATCAACTCAATCAATTTTATTCATGAAAAAATTAAACTTTCACCCGTTGTTGGCCATTCTTGTAGTCTTGTTGCCACTTTTCGCACAAGCTCAAACGCCTACCAAAACAGATAAAAAAATGAAGGTCGCTGAAAAACAGACCATCCAAATGTCGGACAAAAAAGTCCAAGACCGTAAAACGACCAGCCCCAACGTTGTGTCGCCTCCCCCGCTCACCTTCGACTACGAATCGGTACCCGGCGACCCGCTCGGCGTCAAGATTTACACCCTCAAAAACGGCATGAAGCTCTACATGAGCATCAACGACGCCGAGCCTCGGATCCAGACCAACATGCCTGTGCGGGCTGGCTCCAAGCACGACCCCGCTGAGACGACCGGCCTCGCCCACTACCTGGAGCACATGATGTTCAAAGGCACCTCCAACGTCGGGGCGCTGAACTGGGCTGAGGAGCAAAAACTGCTGGCCAAAATCTCCGACCTCTACGAGCAGCACCGCAAGGAGACCGCCCCAGAGAAGCGGAAGGCGATTTATGCCCAAATTGACGAAACCTCCAATGCCGCTGCCAAGCTGGTGGCCGCCAACGAGTATGACAAAATGGTCAGCTCGCTCGGTGCCCGTGGCACCAACGCCTACACTTGGGTGGAGCAAACGGTGTACGTCAACGACATCCCCACGAATGAACTGGAGCGTTGGATGAAGCTCGAAAGCGAGCGCTTTAAGGAACTCGTTTTGCGCCTTTTCCACACCGAGTTGGAGGCCGTTTATGAGGAGTTCAACATCAACCAAGACCGGGACTTCCGCAAAGTGAGCCAGGCCGTGAACGAGACGCTGTTCCCGTCGCATCCCTACGGCACGCAGACGACCATCGGCAAGGGCGAGCATTTGAAAAATCCGTCGCACGTCAAAATCCACGAGTATTTCAACACCTACTACAAGCCGAACAACATGGCCATCGTGCTGGCGGGCGACTTCGACCCGCAAGCGGCGATTGCCTACGCCGAGAAGTATTTCGGCACGTACCAGCCTGCCGCCATCCCACCGTTCAAGTACCAGCCACAGCCGGAACTGACGCAAGTGGTGCGCAAAGAAGTGCTTGGTCAGGAGGCAGCTTACGTGCAGTTGGCTTGGAAAGGTGGCGGTGCCAACTCACCCGACAACGATTATTTGACCATGATTTACCGCCTGCTGTTCAATGGCCGGGCGGGTTTGATTGACCTCGATTTGCTCCAAAAACAACAGGTGCTGGAAGCCCGTGCCTCAGTGACGTCGATGGAGGACTATTCCGTTTTCCAACTTTACGGCAAGCCCCGTGAGGGCCAAACGCTGGAGGAAGTGGAGGCGATGCTGCTGGCGGAATTGGACAAAATCAAAAAGGGACAGTTCGACGAGTGGCTCATCAAGGCTTGTATCAAAGACCTGAAACTGAGCGAGATACGTGCCAACGAGAGCAACAACGCCCGTGCCGGGCAAATGACCAACGCCTTTATTTTGGGCACCAAATGGGAGGACTACGTGAACCGTTTCGACCGATTGGAGAAGCTGACGAAGGCGGACATCATGCGCTTCGCAAACAAGCATTTCCGGGACAATTACGTAGTCGTTTACAAACGAAACGGTGCCGACCCGAACGTTCCGAAGGTGGAAAAACCAGCCATCACAGCAGTGGCGGTGAACCGTGAGAAATCTTCCACATTTACCGAAAAATTCTTGGCGCAGGAGTCGCCCCGCTTGCAGCCCGTGTTCTTGGACTACAAAAACGACATCCAGACCAAGAAGCTGGCCAGCGGCGTGGAACTGGATTACATCAAGAACAAAAACAACCCCACCTTCATGCTCGACTACATCGTGGAGATGGGCAAAACGAGCGACAAGGAACTGGCGATGGCCATCAGCTACCTGCCCTACCTTGGCACGGACAAGTACACTGCCGACCAACTCAAGCAGGAGTTCTTCAAGCTCGGCCTCGACTTTTCGGTGAACGTGAGCGACGACCGGGCCTACGTCACCCTCTCCGGCCTTGACGAGTCGCTGGAAGAAGGCATCAAACTGTTTGAGCATATCCTCACCAACGTGAAGGGTGACCAAAAGGCGCTCGATGGCCTCGTGGCCGACGAACTGCTGCGCCGGGAGAACGACAAGAAAAACAAGACGACCATCCTGCGGGGCGCAATGGCCAGCTACGCCCGCTACGGCAAGGAGTCGCCGTTCACCAATAACCTGACGCCAGCCGAGCTGAAGGCGCTGAAACCAGCCGATTTGGTCGCCAAAATCAAGGGTATCACGGGCTACGACCACCGGGTATTCTACTATGGTTCCAATGAAATGAACCAAGCCGCCGCCCTCGTGGACAAGTACCACAAAGTGCCGGGTAAATTGAAGCCCGTCGTTCCAGCGGAAAAATTCGGTGAATTGCAGACCAACGAAAACGAAGTGGTCTTCGTGGACTTCCCGATGGTGCAGGCCGAAATCATGCTCGTGAGCAAGGGCACCGAGAAGTTCAACATCGAGGAGTATGTGATGTCGGAACTGTACAACACCTATTTCGGCTCTGGCCTTTCGAGCATCGTGTTCCAGGAAATCAGGGAGTCGAGGGCGCTGGCCTACTCCGCCAACGTGGGCTATGCCTCACCGATGAAAGCCGAGGAAGCGCACTACCTACGTGCCTACGTGGGCACACAGGCCGACAAGATGCCGGACGCCATCAAGGCCATGCAGGAAATCATCGAGGACATGCCGGTGTCCGAAAAACAGATTGCACAGGCCATCGAGAGCATCGAGAAGAAGATAGAGACGAGCCGCATCACCAAGGACAATATCTACTGGAACTACCTGACCGCCAAACAGCGTGGGCTCGACCACGACGTGCGCAAGGACGTGTACGACAAGATGAAAATCTCCACGCCGGACGACCTCAAGGCTTTCCAGCAAAAGCACGTGAAGGGCCGGAAGTACACCTACCTCGTGCTTGGCAGCAAGGACAAGGTGGACATGAACTACCTCAAGAGCATCGGGAAGGTGACGGAGTTGAGCTTGGATGAGGTGTTTGGGGAGGAGAAGGTGGTGAAGCCGTAGGGCGTAGTTTGACAGGGGGCAGTTGGCAGTCGGGGGGCTGCTAACTGCCCTTTTTTTAACTTAAATATACATAATAAGCAATCCAAACACTTCCAATATCAATGAACCCAAGTTATATAATATACCTTCTGACATTTTTAATATTCCCGTTGGTAGGATTACTTTTCTCGAAACTAATTAGTTTGGATACTTCTATAAAGATTTTCAAAACCCTTGCTATCATTTTCCTTTTACACAATATTCTATTCCTTTTTGGCATATCATTCATTGGGGACTATCCCGATTATACCATTTTTGCCTTGGAATATTTTACGATTTGCTGGATGGTATTTTCATTAAAAGGTTTTAAAACTGTTTATTTGCAAGCCTTTCGTGGCATTGGATTTCTAATGATAATATTGGGATACTTGCAAGGTTTTTTTGGCATTTTTCTCTTTATCGTAGTTTCTCAAGACTTTGAAGCTGATAAGCTATATCAAATCAACAATGAAGGTGTACAGTATGAGACAAGGAGATATACCTTTGGATTTGCAACATTAATCGAAACAAGGTATAGTTTTGAAACTTACAAAAAATATGACTTTTTGCCCTTTGAAAAACTGATTGACAAAACCGACTTGTTTGATTTAAGGACTGATTTGGATTTTCGAGACGAAGGTTTTAAAGTTGATGTCAATAAAAATCAGGGTATGCAACAAATAAGGTTTTCTTCCTCAAATGGAGCGGATTCTGTAAAGGTAGTTGAATGAGGAAATAGCAGTTTTGAATTCAACGACATCCAACCAGTTCGAGCAAATCTAGCGCAGCTTGACTTGCGGTCGTAACCCACTCTGCCAATTTCCAACTTTCCCCCAAACCCCTTAACTTAGCCCAAAAATTAGCAAATGGTAGCAGCGATTTCCCCGGTACTCGATGATTTTGCAGAATTTCTTTCCAAGCTGTCACCCCGCAAGGTGCTGGACTACAAGGCTTCCGCCAAGGCACAGGAACGGGTCAATTTTTTGCTCGAAAAGAACAGGGGCAATGGCCTGACGCCCGATGAGCAACAAGAAATGGGCTACCACATGATGATTGAGCATATTGTCCGGGTTGCGAAGACGAGGGCGCTCCAGTTCGAACAAGTCTAGCGCAGCGTGACTTGCGGGCGTGACCCAAGGGTCACCCCTCCAACTGCAACCGAAACTCCTCCACTCCAATTACTTCCACCTTCGGAAACGGAATGGTTGCCAGCACTTTGAAATGCTTGTCTTCGCTGACCAAATACTTGGCATTGCAGGCGATGGCGCAGTCCACGAATTTATTGTCGTCCGGGTCTTGTTCAATCAACAGCCAGAAAATATGTTTTGTGACATATTGCAAGTTTGGCAGGTCGGTGATGGCATCAAGGACGGCGCTCGCAACAGCAGGATTGATGTGTCGGGAAATGACTTCCTCGTATTCCAGCAGAATATCGGTGGTGACACAAAGCGTGAAGCGGTTCTCCAACAGTCCTCGCCAAATCCAGTGGAGAGGAGATTTTGCGGAAAAAGAGACTAACAGGATGTTCGTGTCGAGAACGACCTTCATGCCTGGGGCTTTTTACGGCTCAAGTGTTTTTCTTGGGACTTATACGGTGTCCGCAGGTTGGTGTGCAGCAATTTTTCAACTTTTTCGTTTGTCCAGCCTTTTTCGTCCCAAGCTTTGTCGGCAAGTTCTGTCACTCTTTCGAACTTGAACTTGAGCAGGAGTTGCCTCAAATCCCGAAGATCTTGTTCGGACAAGTCCGTGCTGAACAGCTTGAGCAGTTCTAATTGTGCATTGTTGAAAGGTGTTTGCAATGAGCTTGGCATGGTGTAATTTTTTACGAAAATACAAGAATTGGAGGGGATTTCAAATTATAGCTTCAAAAGCCTACTTCTTCAATTCGAGCAAGAATACCAACATTACCTTGAAGCCAAGGCTCACCTCAATCAATTCCGCACGGCATGATATTGCTAGATACATCTGCGGTGGAAAGCTTGCAACTTCCCACCGCAGACCAGAACAATAACGACAATCCCAACTCCCCTTTCTTTTATCTCAAAACCGCTGTCAGCGCACTACAACAACCCGCTGTGTAAAAACTTGATGGTCAAAGTTCAACACTGCGAAATACACGCCTTCTTGCAGGTGGTTGAGCGGCAATACATAGCCGTTTAGCCCTTGGTTGGTGTGTAGCTTGGCTTGGAAAACCGCCTTGCCCGTTGCATCCCGCAGGGACAATACGGCATCGCCCTTGGCCGCTTTTGCGGAGAAGACCAAATTGGCTTCCGAGGTGGCTGGGTTTGGGAAAACGTTGAAATTGGTGAGCGGCGAATCGGGGTCGTTCACGGCATTTGCGCCGCCGAGGTTGGTTTTTTCAAAAACGGTGGTGCCGGTCAGGCTGCCCCCGAAGTCAATGAAGTTGATTTTCCAGATGCTGCCGTCCAAGGTTTTTACAAAATAGGCACGGTCGAGGTAAAGCAGCCATGAAGAGCCGGAAAAGGCTTTCCAGTCGTAACCAATCACATCAATATCGGCGCTGAGGCTGTCCACCCAATCGTCGTAGCTGACGGTGGCGGGGTCAACGCCATTGGCCTGGGCTACCTGAACGCCGTAGCCGGAAAGGATGCCCATCACACCAACGGGTTCGTACTCGTTGGTGCCGGGGTTGAAAAATGGTGTGATGTAGCGGCAATAAAACAGGTCGAATCCGCCCGCTGGCTCCACGCTGACGGTGCCGCCCGTTGCGAAGCTGAAATAGGCCAGCACACTGCCCGCATGGTCGGCCTTGCTGATGGTCTTGGTGGCCTCACCCGTGCCGTTGAGGTTGGCATAGCGGAAGGTGTAGGTTCCGTCAATGAGCGACTGCACTTGCAGCTTGCGGTACTGCCCATTGCGGAGCTTCACAACGAAAACCCGCTCGCCAGTAATGTCTTGGCTAGTGGGGTCGAGGATGCCCCAGCCAAAATCGAGCGGCTCGGTAGGGTCGGCGGCCTCGTTCAGCGCCCCTTTTGACCAGGATTTCTCTGCATTGAACAACTGGTAATCTATCAAAAGCGATGGGTCGGGCTGGCTTCCGAAATCATCGGTAAGGGCATCGTACAGTTCAATGAATGGCAAGGGCTGCCCCATGCTGGAGCCGCTGCTCTCGTTGATGAAAATGCCTGCGTCCACTGCCCCAACGCTAAAAGCGATATCCCAGGCATCGTTGGCGACCAGTTCTTCTTCGCCCGTGGAAAGGCTGTAGTAGCTTTGGGAGTTGTACCCGGCACCGGAATTGATTTCCTGTAGTTCTTGCGCCAGCAGGTTGTGCGATGCAAGTAGAAGGCAGAGGTAAAGTATTTGTTTTTTCATGGTGCTACGCAATGATTTGATGTGAACAGTTTTGAGAAATTACAGCGCAAAATTGCAAAAATAAGCCAACACAAGCGTCAGGGTTTTGTCAGGATGCTGAAGGCTTGATCCCACATTTTACCGCAAGAAAAACTCACCACCCCATTAAACTTTCCCCACCCTATCTTTGTCCTTTTTACTTTAAACTTTTTCCTTTCGCCCGCCATGTCCATTTTCCATCTCGATAGCCACTACCAGCCCACCGGCGACCAGCCACAAGCCATCCGTCAGCTCGTGGAAGGAGCGAACAACCACGAACGGGCACAAGTGCTGCTCGGCGTCACGGGTTCCGGCAAAACCTTCACCATTGCCAACGTCATTGCGCAGCTCGACCGGCCGGTGCTGGTGCTCACGCACAACAAAACGCTGACCGCACAGCTCTACGGCGAGTTCAAGGAGTTCTTCCCGGACAACGCGGTGGAGTATTTCGTGAGCTACTACGACTACTACCAGCCGGAGGCGTACATCTCCGTCACCGATACTTTTATCGAAAAGGACCAGTTGATAAACGAAGAGGTGGACAAGCTCCGATTGCGGGCCACTTCGTCACTGTTGAGCGGTCGGCGGGACATCATCATCGTGGCCTCCGTCTCCTGCATTTACGGCATGGGCAACCCAGAGGACTTCGCCTCCAGCATCATCCGAATACAGGAGGGCATGAAGATGACGAGGAACTATTTTCTTCTAAAACTCGTGGAAAGCCTCTACTCCCGCACCGAGCACGACTTCAAGCGGGCCACCTTCCGGGTGCGTGGCGACACGGTGGACATCCACCTGCCCTACGTGGACTACGGCTATCGGGTCCTGTTCTTTGGCGACGAAATCGAGGCCATCGAGCGGCTGGAAATCGAGAGCGGCAAGCGCATCGAGAAGCTGGAGACCGCTGCCATTTTCCCCGCCAACCTCTACGTGCCGCCGAAGGAGCGCATGGGCGAAATCACCCGAGAGATACAAGACGAGCTTTGGGCACAGGTCAAATATTTTGAAAAAGAAGGGCGCTACCAAGAGGCCAAGCGCATCAAGGAACGCACCGAGTTCGACCTCGAAATGATAAAGGAACTCGGCTATTGCAGCGGCGTGGAGAACTACTCCCGCTTCTTCGATGGCCGCCAGCCCGGCAGCCGCCCATTCTGCCTCCTCGATTATTTCCCCGACGACTACCTGATGGTGATTGACGAGAGCCACGTCACCATCCCGCAGGTGCGGGGCATGTGGGGCGGTGACCGTGCCCGCAAGATGAACCTCGTGAACTGGGGCTTCCGGTTGCCTTCGGCAATAGACAACCGACCGCTGAGTTTCACCGAATTTGAGAGCCTCCAGAACCAAGTCATCTACGTCAGCGCCACGCCCGGCGACTTCGAGATGGAGCAGACGGGCGGCCTCATCGTCGAGCAGCTCATCCGCCCCACGGGCCTGCTCGACCCGCCCATCGAGGTGCGCCCCAGCCTGAACCAAGTGGACGACCTGATGAACGAAATCCACGAGCGGGTGAAGGTAAACGAGCGGGTACTCGTCACGACGCTGACCAAGCGCATGGCCGAGGAACTGGCCAAGTATTTTGCGAAGCTGGACATCAAAGTGCGCTACATCCACTCTGAGGTGGAGACGATGGAGCGGGTGGAAATCCTGCGTGACCTGCGCCTCGGGGAGTTCGACGTGCTGATAGGCGTGAACCTGCTGAGGGAAGGGCTTGATTTGCCGGAGGTCAGCCTTGTGGCTATTTTAGATGCTGACAAGGAGGGATTCCTGCGCAACGACCGCTCGCTGACGCAAACAGCAGGCCGTGCCGCCCGGAACGTGAACGGCCTCGTCATTTTCTACGCCGACGTTGTCACCGACTCCATGCAGCGTACCATTGACGAGACGAACCGCCGCCGCTCCATCCAGATGGCCTACAACGAGGAGCACGGCATCACGCCCGTGACTTTGGCCAAGAGCCGGGAGGAAATCATGTCCCGCAGCAGCGTCCTCGACATCCGGGGCAAAAAGCAGTACTACATCGAGCCGGAAAAGGCCAGCATCGCCGCTGACCCCATCGTGAGTCACATGACCCGTGACCAGGTGGAGCGGCTCATCGCCGAAACGGAGAGCAAGATGAAAAAGGCGGCGAAGGACTTGGATTTTATCTCGGCAGCGCAGTTTCGGGACGAGATGTTGATGCTGAAGGAGCGGTTGAAGTAGGGGGGAGCATCCGTGTTTTCCATTTTCACATAAGCATCAATTGATGTTCATCGCTTGTCAAAAAGACAAAGACGGCATGGAAATAAAAAAGCTGGGTTGTCGAAGTTCGCCAAGAAGTTGGAGGCATTAGCGCCGTAGAAACGGACCAATATTACCACTGAAGAAAAAACGAGCAAACATATAGTGCAAAAATAAACGCCGTTCCCTACCTTGCAGCCAACAAAACAACCATTTAGCCCAGTGAAACAACCGCCATCCCCTTCAAGTAGCACAGCACCTGCCCGTACCCCCGCTGCCCAATGGCAGCAGTACGCCGAGGCCGCCTCCCGCTTCGCCGCTGAATGGGCGCACGAGATGTACGAGAAAGGCGAAGCCCACTCCTTTTGGGACGAGTTCCTCCAGATTTTCAATATCAGAAGAAGACAGTTTGCCCGCCACGAGGCACGGGCCAAGCGCAGCGACAACCGCCGGGGCTTTATTGACCTGTTCTGGCCGGGCAAATTGCGGGAGGAGTTCAAGACCGTGCGGAAGAACGAAAAGAAGCTGGCGGCGTTCCGGCTCAAGTTGCACAAGCTACGCTTCCTCGACCCGGTTTGCGGCTGCGGCAATTTCCTCGTGGTCACCTACCGGGAGCTACGCCTGCTCGACCTCGAAGTGGTGCGGGCCATCCGCCTGCGCACCGGGCAATTGGTCACGAACACCGATATGCTGAAAAACGTGTGGCTGACGCAGTTCCACGGGCTGGAAATCAAGCCCGTGAGCGCCCTGATAGCACAGACCGCCCTCTGGCTCACCGAGCACCAGTGCAACCGCCTGTTGGAACAACATTTCGGCATCGCCGTGCCGACGATACCGCTGGACGAGACGCCTGACATCCGCACGGGCAATGCGTTGGGAATGGATTGGGAAACGCTGCCACCAAAGGGCGAGGCATTCAGCTATATCCTCGGCAACCCGCCCTTCATCGGCAGCAAGATGATGGACGATGGGCAGCGGGAGGAAATCAAGGCGCTGTTCGACAATGCCAGCGGCAGCGGCACGCTCGACTACGTGACGGGCTGGTACCGCAAGGCCGCCCAGTACATGGACGCCCATCCCGACACGCTGACAGGCTTTGTGTCCACCAACAGCATCTCACAGGGCGAACAGGTGGGCATGCTCTGGGGTACGCTCCTCGAAAAGCACGGCATCCATATCCATTTTGCGCACCAGACTTTCAAATGGCTGAACGAAGCGCCGGGCATCGCCGCCGTCTATTGCATCATCGTTGGTTTTGGTAAAAACAAGCCCGCCAAACGGCTGCTGTTCGAGTACCCCGACATCAAGGGCGAGCCGACGGTGAGCGAGGCAAAGAACATCAACCCGTATTTCGTGGATGCGCCGAATGTCATCATCCGTTCCCGGCAAAAGCCGCTCTGCGACGTGCCGGAAATCGGCATCGGCAACAAGCCCATTGACGGTGGGCATTACCTGTTCACGACCGAGGAAAAGGCCGAGTTCCTGAAAATACAGCCCGAAGCTGCCCACTATTTCCGCCGTTGGATTGGCTCCGACGAGTTCATCAACGGCTACGAACGCTGGTGCCTCTGGCTCGGCGAGGAGAAAATGGAAGTGCTGCAAACCCTGCCCGAAATCTGGAAACGGGTGGAGGCCGTGCGGCAAACAAGGCTGGCCTCCGTGAGCGCACCCACCCGAAAACTGGCAGAAAAACCGACCCGCTTCCATGTGGAGAACATGCCCAAGGGCAATTATTTGGTTGTGCCAAAGGTATCTTCCGAGCGTCGCCCTTATATCCCTATCGGCTACGAAACGCCCGAAACGTTGAGCAGCGACTTGGTTTTCATCATCCCCGATGCCTCGCTGTACCTGTTCGGCGTCCTGCACTCCGAGATGCACATGGCCTGGGTTCGCTACGTCTGCGGTCGGCTCAAAAGCGACTACCGCTACTCGAAGGACATTGTTTACAACAACTTCCCCTTCCCTGACGAACCTGCTGCCGCAGCAGTAAAAGCCGTGGAGGCGGCGGCGCAGGGGGTGTTGGATTTGCGGAAGCGGTTGCAGGCCAGCCCCTCCCCGACCCTCTCCACAGGAGGAGGTAGCAAGTCGCTGGCGGATTTGTATGACCCGTTGAAAATGCCTGCTGAACTGCTTGCTGCTCATCAACGGCTTGATGTGGCGGTGGATGCCTGCTATGGAATTAAGAAGGGGTTTGTGAGTGAGGCGAGGCGGGTGGGGTGGTTGTTTGGGAGGTGGGGGGAGGTGAAATGAAATTATCAAAATAAAATTAATGAAACTATGAAAGTCAAATTTGAAAATGGAATATTAGCTGAGGTTAAAAATTTACAGGAAGAACCATTAAAAGTGGTTGGTGTAAAATCGTCTAATATGTTTAGACAAATATTACACTATGACTTGATTCTTGAGGATAAATCAGGGGTTAAACGAAATGCTCGTTTTTTTCTTGATTTTTCAATTGAAAAAACTGAAGTTGGTGACATGGTTTTGCATTGGAAACGCCATTTAAACTCCGATGTTGCAATAGAAGACTATTGGGGTAATTTCAAAGATGTAATTAATTCATTGAAATTTTACAAATCACCTGTTGTACAACTGGATTATGAAAGCTTAATTAAAGAAGATGAAATATACTTTATTGATGGAATGAAGTATGCGGCTATTTAAGTTTACGTAATCAAATGAAAATAGTTTAAATTAATTATTTAGTTGATGAATTAATAATAATATTATGAACATGGAATTAGATAAAGATGAGGCTTCGGCACTTTTAATCAGCATTGCGTTAGATGGTGTATCATTTTTTACAGATAATTGCCAAACTTATGTAGGCAAAACGCTACCAATGTGGGGTAGTGAAATGTTGTTTATATTTAATCAACATTATTTAATTGAAAAAGTTAATGAGGATGATATCATTTTATGGGGGGATATTCAATTTCTCTATTCGGCAAAAGTCAACAACATGCTTAATGAATTTAAATTATTTGTTGATTTTAATGATGATATTGAAATTTTTGCTAGGTATAAAGGACTTGATTTTTACGAATACACAATTGACGTAGAAATGGGACGTGATTCGATGCCAGTTAAATTGTATAATTATTTATTTGTTTCACCATTTAACAATTCTATCAGTGATTTTCATTCTGACCAAATCAATAAATTAGTTGGTCTTTCTCTTTTGTTAAAAAGCATGTTAGTAATGTTGAATAAAAGTTTGGGCTTTTACATAGAAAATGTTGCTCCTAACATTAAGAATTCAATGAGAAATCAAGAGTTCGACGAAGATGACTATGAAGACTATGATGATTAAATCTTCAAGATTTGTCAAATCAGTTGTTCCCGTTGTCGCAAGTCTTATTCATCCCAATCAGGCAGTCTCTGAATAACAGCAAAAAAAGCAGTAGTTTGAGCAAGTGTTGAACGAAGTGGCACTTGCGGGCCACTGCTACAAAACCGCAAGTGCCGCTTCGCTCCACACTTGCTGGAACTTTTGCTTTGATTTTCAAAATGGGCAGGGCATTTACCCTGTTGTTGCAAATCTCTAAATAGGCATCAGTTAATTTTAATGTAAACTTTCTTCGCAAAGAGTGCGAATTGAAAATTTTTCAAAGTCTTTTACGCTATTGTTGTAAAATTCTCCTACACTGTCCGATTCAACCCATAACTTATAAATTATTTCAGGCATTTTATAGATATATGACTTCCCATTTGCAATCATAATAACTAAACACCAATAGTCTGATTCATTGTACCGAATTAAAATTAAATCTTTAATCCAAGAACTGCTCGGTTTTGTATGCTTTAGAATTTTTGCTTTTCCATTGTTGGCATCCGTTACGACTTGATTGTAAAATTCAACCAGACACTTTTCGATTGCTTGTTCCCTTTTCATTTCATAAATACTAAGAGACTGTTTTAAAACCCCTAACGAGGCAGAAAATGTCAGATTTTGAGCGGCAGACGAAGGGAGATTTTCAAGGGATAGTGGTTCTTATCGCTTGAAAATTTGCCACAGTATGACGCCAAAAGATGGCGTTTTATGTCCGTCAAGGGGTTTTAAAACAGTCTCTAAGTAGTTGTTCAGTACTCGGAGTTGAAGAGGGGATATCAATAGTCATCGGTTGAAAAATCAGATTTCGTGAAATCTGAGCACGAAGTGAGTTAGAGAAGAAGAAGATAAAGCAAGAAGAAAGAAAAAAGTGAAGAGGATTAATTTTTAAGTTAAACATGTGATTTGAGTTGACGTGAATAGAAATTATCCAAACACCGATTTTTCTGCAAAAGTACTTGGCATTTTACAGATTTACAACCAGTTGTTTCAAGTATGCTTCCAGCAGCATCTAAGTCACTTAAGTTCTTGCAAGTTTGCAACTTGCAAGGCTACACAGGAGCAGTTTTGCAGGCTTTTTTTTTCCGCCAGGGCCAGCATTTGTAGACGAGAATTGACAGCTAATTTGCCAATGCCGAGCCTTGCAAGTTGCAAACTTGCAAGGACTACAAAGGGTGGTAACTGAATTAAAACCCGTTTCCCGATGCCCCAGTTGCTGCAAGTATGATTTCAGCAGAATTTAAGTCTCTTAGTTCTTGCAAGTTTGCAACTTGCAAGGCTACACATGAGCGGTTTTGCAGGCTTTTTTTCCACCAAAGCCAGCATTTTCGGAGGAGAATTAACTGCTAATTTGCCAATGCCGAGCCTTGCAAGTTGCAAACTTGCAAGAACTACAAGGGGTGCGTAGCTTTGCCTAAAAGCAATACTATGAGCCGAGTACTAAAAATCTCGAACCCACAGGGCATCTACTTTGCCACCTTCACCGTCATCCACTGGATTGACCTGTTCACAAGACCCGAATACTGCGACATTTTGCTGGATTCCCTACGGTACTGCCAAGAAAACAAGGGGTTGGTGATTCACGCTTTTGTCATCATGTCAAGTCACATGCACCTTATTGTGTCAAGCAAGGAAGGTGGTGAGCCATTATCAGACATCATTCGGGACTACAAAAAATACACTTCAAAGAAATTGGTAGAGGCCGTAAAGACCATTCCCGAAAGCCGCCGTGAATGGCTGTTGCGGGCCATTGAAAAGGCGGGCGAACGCAATTCCAATAACAGTAAACACCAAGTCTGGATTCAAGACAACCATCCGGTTGAGCTTGTTACTTTGAAGTTTGTAAAGCAGAAATTGGATTATATTCATCTAAATCCAGTGAAGGCAAGAATCGTGTTCGATACAGCTGATTACGTTAATTCAAGCGCCACGGCTTATGTCGGAAAGCATCAGGAATGTCCTTTGGAAATAGTAGTCTTGGAGGCACATGGGTTGGGGTGGAATGAGTAGTGGATGCTGCACCTTCCTCTCGTGGGTGCGCAGCGGCGAAATCCCCGCTGGCACGAAGTATCCCAGGTTTTTTTTACAAAACAGCCCCTATCCAACATTTATCACCAAGCTGTTCTTGCCGGACGGTTATTTTTGTCCCAAAAAAACATGGGCTATCATTTCAGCAAAATTGTACAGATGGACTTCGAAGCGGCCGTTGCGGCCGTGACCGCCGCCCTGCAAGCAGAGGGCTTTGGGGTATTGACGGATATTGACCTAAAAGCTACGTTTCAGAAAAAACTGGGCGTGGATTTCCGGCCTTACAGAATATTGGGCGCCTGCCATGCGCCTTCGGCCTACCAAGCCTTGCAAGCAGAGGAAAGGATTGGCCTTATGCTGCCCTGCAACGTCATTGTGAGAGAAACGGCGGCAGGGGCAGTAGAGGTGTCAGCCGTGGACCCAGTGGCGTCCATGCAGGCCATTCACAGTGAGTCACTGGGGGAAGTGGCGACCTCGGTGCAAGAGAAGCTGAGGCGGGTAGTGGAGCGTGTTTAATTGGGAAAGCTCCGTTGGCGCAGCGTCTTCCTTCCCAGATTAAAACGGCACCGCTGGTTACGGTCTCAGAGGTTGTTTAAATTTTGGGTTTCGAGTGAAAAATAGCCAATTTTTCGATGAGACAAGGCGGAAAATTGGGAGCATAGTGGCGCTACGTGACCAATTTTTCAACGAAGTATCATCGGAAAAGGGGTGGTTTTTCGCCGGAAGCCAGAATTTAAACAACCTCTCCGACCGGATGCCAGTATAATGCAAGCGATACCGTCAGGTTGTCTTCGTGTCGAGCGTCCCGTTTTTACAGTGGAAAGGCAAGAAAAATGGGAGGAGTGGCATAATCCCGCCAACCACTTAATTCTGCTTTGTTACTTTAAAAAAAATCTATCCAAGTGGGGCGATGCGCCGCCAAAACTTTATCAAAACTACCATTTCCCCTCCTCGCCGCCTTCGGCGGCTCGTCGGGGGAGGGAGCCTTTGGGGGCGTTCCGCCCCCAAACCCCCTACTTTCCAAAGTGATATGTTCAATATTCTAAAGTAACAAAGTAGAATTAAGTGCGTGACGGGATGGCGGCTGAAAATCCCTTGTAAAACGCCTATCTTTGCCACATGGAACGCAATTATTTACAAAAACTCGACCGCAGCATCGTTACCATCGGTACACTGGACCAAGACCCGTTGGAAGAGACCCGCTTCTGGCTTTCAAAAACGCCAGAGGAACGATTGATAGCGCTAGAACTGCTTCGGATGCGCCTTGCCGGATATGATAATACTGTCCCCCGACTTCAAAGATTTTTTACGGTTACTGAACGAGCATAAAGTAGCTTACCTGCTGGTGGGCGGTTACGCAGTTGCCCTGCATGGCTATGTACGTTACACCAGCGATATGGATATTTGGATACTCACCTCAGCGGAAAATGCAACAAAAGTGGTGGAGGTATTGAAGGATTTTGGCTTGCCACAGGCAGACCAATTGAAGGATGTGCTGTTGTTGGAAAAACGGGTGATAGGCATGGGGATGCCGCCTTACAAAATTGAAGTGGTGACTACCATTGATGGGGTCAGTTTTGAGGAATGCTACCACAATCGTTTGACCGAGACTTTTGATGGAATACCAGTTCCATACCTTTCATTGGAAGATTTGAGGAAAAACAAAAAGGCAAGCGGCAGGTACAAGGATTTGAATGATTTGCAGCACTTACCGGAAGCATGAAGCCATTGGCACAGGCTCTGTAAATTGAAACACCGCACTGCTCGTTGCAAGCGTCCCGTTTTTCAAAGGGCAAGCAATTGGGAATGGAAGATGCGGTACTAACGGGCTAAACAGCACACCTCCACCCCACTGGCGCAAAGTCTTCCTAATAATTAACGGGAACGCTGGTTCAATGTCTTCAAACTTGAACCTGGTATCAGCCTGTTTCTGACAGGCGTGTGTTCGGTATTCGGCTTGCTTTCGTCGGAGACTAAATGGTATGAGGAACAAGTCTCACGACTTGTTCCAGCGGGAGATAGACAAGGTCGGGTTTGAGATTTGACAAATTTTATAAATTTGTCAAATCTTACAGCGTTGCATAATTCAACGCAATCGAACAAACAAAGCCGAACATGCAATTCCGAACATTCATCATAATATCATCGACTTGTCTTTTAGGGCTGGTTGGTTCTAACTGCAAAACGACTAATAAGACAATGAAGACGCAAACCAAGGTTCAAGAAACGACGGTCACGGTCGAAACTTTAAAGGAAATCCTTGGAGCATTCAATCGGCATGACCTTGATGCTATCATGGAATTTTTTTCCGAAGATTGTTCTTTTGATTTTCCAAGAGGCCCTGAACCTTGGGGACAGCGTTTCATGGGTAAAGCACAGGTACGAGAGGCGCTGGCGGGTCGTTTCAAAGGTATTCCGGATGTTCACTACGGCGAAGACCTTCATTGGGTGTCGGGTGATAAAGGCGTATCGGAATGGACGCTGACCGGAACAACGACTTCAGGGGTTGGCGTAAAAGTGCGGGGTTGTGACCTTTGGGAGTTTCGGGACGGGAAAGTCATCCGAAAAGATTCCTACTGGAAAATTGTCGAACGCTGAGTACGATAATAGACCTGTCGGCACAAGGTCTTCCAAAAAATTAATGTAAAGGCTGGTTCATAGTCTTCAAACTTGAACCGGGTATCAGCCTGTTCCTGACAGGCGTGTGTTCGGCATTCGGCTTGCTTTAGTCGGAGACGAAATGATAGGAGGATAGGGTCGCCTGCTGTGCGCAAGTATCGGCTACGGCAGGCGGCCTTTCATGCCTTTCGAATGGTGGTTGTGACTGAATTTTAATTTCCCTACTTTCGTCTAGCCAAACCGCATTTAGCTGTTACCTCAATACTACCACTTCTTGAAAAAGCAGCACCTTTCCTTCACTGCGCTGTCCTACCTCACGGGCCAGCACGAAGCCCGGCAACTGCTGGCTGCGCTCATCCGCATAGTTGGTCTTCACCGGCTTGGGCTGGCGCTGGAGCTGGTGACCGCTACCTTCGAGGAAGCGGCGAAGCAGCCCTGGTTCCGCATCCCCTCCAACCCGATGAACTTCCTGTTGGCCATTGCGCAGCAAAAAACGCTGGAGGCTGTACGCCTGCAAAACCTGACGGGTCGCCTGTCGAGGGAAGTGAACTTCGCCGTGGAGACGGGCAAGCCGTTGGAGGATATTTTCCAAGGCATTTTTGGGGAAAAAACATTGGAGGACAACCGACTGGCACTGCTTTTCGCCTGCTGCCACCCGTCGCTGCCACTGCGGCTGCGCATGGCCTTGTTGCTCAAAGCCAACTTTACTTTCTCCGAAAAAGACATCCAACACTTTCGGCACTCAGCTGACCTGGCGCTGCTGAAAGAACTCGATACCGCCCCGGTGCTCCTGCAGCATGGGGTGCAGAGCGGCGTGCCATCGCCGGGGCAGTTCCCGCCACGGCTTTCGGCGGTACAGGAAACCATCTGGGCGCTGTTCATGGAGGGGTACGAACATAGCGAACTAACCATTTTTGCTCGGCGGTCGTTCTGCGACACGGCTTTTCAGATGGGTTGCCTGCTGCTGGCACATTCGGCGACGGAACTGCCCTCGACCTATGCGCTGATGTCATCGCTGTGCTTGTTTGCCGCTCGTTTCGACCCACGGCGGGGCAGGCCACCCTCGTTCGTGTTCTTGGATGAAAAGAACCGGGCGAAATGGAATCCACAGCTCATTGACCGGGGCGTGGCCTACTTCGAAAAGGCTGGCGACCCCTACCAAACCGATGAGTACCACCTGCTGGCCCGTGTGCTGATGGAGCATACGCTGGCGCCGCACCCCCGCTTCACCAATTGGGAACGGATACTGGAATTCCTGCAAATGCTGCTGGACGAAAGGCCCACCTACCACAACCACCTCTGCTACGCTTACGCACTGGCCAAAAACCACCAGCCGGAAATAGCCATCCAACACCTGTACACCGTGCCCACCTTCGCCGACCACCTGCCCGAAGACTGGCTCACGAATGCCCTCATGGGCGATTTTTACCGACAAGCGAAGAACCTGAGGGAATGTGCCCGCTACTACCAAATTGCGCAGCAAAAAGCGCCGAGCACCGGGCTTAAAAAGCTGATTCATCGGAAAATGCTGGCGCTGACGTCGGGGAAGGGTGGGAAGAAGAAAAAGAAATGGTGAGGGGGCTAAAATGAATGAATGAATGAGAGAATGGTGGAATGAGAGAATGATGTTACAGCCTGATTATTTTTTAGAAAATACCCACCAACCACCGATGGCACATAAGCTGAACCCCACCGCATTCAAAGTCCCGTGCAGCGCCCGCATCATCGGGATGCCCAGCCAAGCGATGGGTGCGATGAACCTGGTGCCGTACAGTCCGGCAAGTAACATCCCGCCGAACAATGCCATGCCAGCCGTTGCCCACAATAGTCTGGTTTTCAATGAATTGCCTTTTTGAGAAGCCAAACGCAGGTGCATCGCAGCCACTGCCGCCGCAGAAAGCGCCATTATCCAGGCACTTACCAGTTCAAAGTCATGGCCGAAACCCAGCTGCGTCAAGGTGATGCCCACGGCCAACAGCCCCACGGCGGCCACCGTCATATAGCAGGTGATTTGGTTGAAAACGCTGCTGCCCAACTGTCCAATAGACAAACCAGCGAGCACGGGCAGCACGAACCCGGCGTAGTGAAAATGCACGATGGTCAGGAAGATGATTTCGGGATTGAAGCCAAAGGGGATGATGCCCGCCCGCTCCATCACCGCCCAAACAGCTGCCACGGACAAATAAACCATGCCCGCCGATATGCTGAACGCAGCTGGGTTTCGCCAAGCTCCTTGCCAGATTTGAAGCCCACCAATCCAAGCTAAAGAAAAAGTGACGCCCACCCAGGGCAATACACAAAGCATTGACAACCAGCCATTTGGCAGCAAAAAAGCCAGTGCAAACAGGATTGCCGAAGGCAATTGCCAACGGATGATTTTGGGCAAAAGTTTGGACGATGAAAACGGAACAGTGCGGGCCAACACGTCCGTCACTAGGGGTACTATCACAAACGGGGCGAGCAGCAGGATGCCCCTACCCCATGCCACGTCCAACGGGTGTGGCAGCACGGCCAGCATCCAAACCTGCCAAAGCACGAGGCCAATAAGGATGCGGTATTGATGGGTAGTTTTCAGCATTGTGTTCTAATTGAAAATTGAAAATGGAAGGCCAGCGCACTAATTCTCAATTTTTCAATTTTCAATTTTTGATTTCATCCGCTGTAGCGACTCCCGAACGAATCGCCGCTGCAAGTACCTTGCCACGGGGTAGGCCAGCCAGACCAGCCAAAGACGGGGATGAGAGAAGGCTTTCAGGTCGTACCAAACGGTGTCATCGGCCCGCCACTCAACACTGAAACGCTCCTCTCCGCATTCGATATGCTCCGGTAGTGTGCCGTAGGCAAAACCGAAACGGCGTTCCGGCCCCGTTCCATCCAATGTGTACACGATGCGGCAGCCATTTAGCCAATGCAGGCCAAAGACTTTGGTAACCATCGCCAGTGTTTGGCCCGTTTGGATGGGGGCGCTTGGTGGTTCAACCCACGCCCAGTCGCCGGGGAACATCTGCCAATGGCGGAGGGCCTCGCAGGCAGCATCGTACACGGCTTGCCCCTTGCCGAGCAGCACCCGGTTGTGGTCGTTGTTGTAGCCTGGCACGGCTTCTTCTTTTTCGGTGAAATGTACTTGTGGGTATGAGAAGCCAGTATTGGCCTGTTTTTGCAGGAAGCGTTGAATGGCATCTTTGGAAGGTTTTTGAATGGTGACCATGTTTCAATTTTTATTGAAAGCTAAACGGCCAACTTTGATTTGGGTTTTTGAAAACGAGCGAGAAATGGAGGAAGTTTTGAGAGGTTGGCAACTTGTCAGTGCAAACGCTTGGCAAACAGGCAGCATCACCCCACCAGCCCCTCCACCACCTTCCTATCGTTCGCCAACCTCGGCACCTTATTCTGTCCGCCAAGTTTCCCCTGCGATTTCATGTAGGTGCGGAAAGCGTCACGGGGCAGCATCACGATTTTAAGTGGGCGCAGGATATTGCCCTTGATGAGGTCGGCGTAGTAGATGTTCTGCCTGACCATCTCATTGTCAAGCAGTTGCGCAAAGCGCAACAGGTCGTCGGGCTGTTGGTCGAACTCCACGAACCACTCGTGGTAGGGTAGCCCACCCTCCTGCGGCGATACCTGTGGGGCCACCGTGTACTCCACGATACCCACCCCGGCAGCCTGAGCGGCGGCAAGCATGGCAGCGTCCACCTCCTTGCCTATCACGTGTTCGCCAAAGGCGGAAATGAAGTGCTTCACCCGCCCGGTGACCCGCAGGCGGTAGGGGTTGCGGGAGACGAACTCCACCGTGTCGCCGATGTTGTAGCCCCAAAGCCCGGCGTTGTTGTTGATGATGAGGGCATAGTTTACGCCAAGCTCCACATTGCGGAGCAAGAGGCGGGTAGGGTTTTCGTTGAAAACCTCTTCCATTGGCACGAACTCGAAGAAGATGCCAGAGGCGGCGTTGAGCAGCAGCCCCGGTTCGGTCTGGCTGTCCTGAAAGGCGATGAAACCCTCGCTAGCTGGGTAGGTCTCCACGCTGTCGAGGCGCTGGCCGACGAGCGCTTCCAGTCCCGCCCGGTAAGGCTCGAAGTTCACGCCGCCGTACACGAAGACATTGAAATTGGGGAAAATATCCTTGACGTGGCGCTTACCACTGCGTTCCAGCAACCGCTCGTAGTACATCTGCACCCAGGGCGGTATGCCGCTGATGAGGCGCAAGTCCTGCCCCAGCGTTTCGGTGGTGATGGCCTCTAGTTTTTGCTCCCAATCCTCGATGCAGTTGGTGGGGTAGCTGGGCAGTTGGCTGGTGCGAAGCCAAGCGGGTATTTCGTGATTCACGATGCCAGAAAGCCGCCCTGCGGGAATGCTTCCCACGGTGTCCAGTTCGGGGCTGCCGGAGAGGAAAATCATTTTGCCGTCAAAAAAACTGTAATTGCCCGTGCGGGCTGCATAGTTGAACAGCGCATTGCGGGCCGTGCCGAAGTGGTTGGGCATGGAGTCCCGGGTGAGCGGGATGTACTTGACGCCGGAGGTGGTGCCGCTGGTCTTGGCGAAGTATTTAGGGAGGCCCGGCCATAGAACGTCCCGTTCGCCGGTTTTGATGCGCTCCACCCAAGGCCGCAGTGCCTCGTAGTCACGCAGCGGCACTTGCGCCCGGAAGGATTCGTGGCTATTGATTTTATCAAAACCCTGTTCCCGCCCGAAGGCAGTGCGCCGTCCATTTTTAATCAATTGCTGGAAAACAAGCTCCTGCGCAGCAGGTGCATCGGCGCTCCACCGCTCGATGTTGCGAGCAATGCGAAGGGCAATGGGCTTGAGGAGGCGGGACTTGATTCTCATGGCAATGAAAGAATGGGCAAAGAACGATTAAATCAAGGATAAAGATGCTTCAGGCCTTGGTTGTTCTATAACAGAAATCAGGTTTTTAACTTTCCAACTTTCTCAAGCTGGCAAAACAATCGTAAACTTCGACCCTGCTCCCGGCTCGCTCTCCACCGTCACCTTTCCGCCATGCGCCTTCGCTATTTGCATTACATAGCTCAGTCCGAGGCCAAATCCCTTTGCTTGTATTTCGCTGTTTGGCACCCTGAAAAACTTGTCAAAAACCTTTTTTTGGTAAACGGGGTCAATGCCCTGCCCTTTGTCGCTCACGGCAATCATTAGCCACTTGCCTTTTTTCATGGTCGAAATTTCGATTTCCGGTTGGTTGGGACTGTATTTGAGGCTGTTTTCCAACAGGTTTTGTAGTGCGTTTTTCAAGTGTTCAACATCTACAAAAGCCGTGTCGGGGTCGGCCTGAAGGTGGAGGGCAAGTGTGCCCTGCTTGCTGTCCAGTTCCGCTGCGAACGCCGTCGCTACCGCTTGAATGATTTGGTGGATACTCGCCGTGCTTTTGTGCAGGTTGTAGCGGGGGCTTTCCAAGCTGGCAAGTTCCAGCACTTTTTCCACGTGCGTTTTAATCTTATTGTTCTCATTTTCAATAAGTTGCAAAAAGCCAGCTGCCCGCTGAGGGTCGTTTTTGGAGAGGCTTTCCTTCGCCATTTTTGAAGAAAGCGAAATGGAAAATGCCGGGGTTTTCAGCTCGTGCGTCAGGTTGTTGATGAAATCGTTTTTGATGGCGTTGAGCTGTCGTTCTTTCTTCAAAATATTTAGCAACAACAAAAAGCAAAGCAAAATGGCCAACAGGCAAAGCACCGATGGCACCACTAGTCCCCGTAGCTCCCCCAACAGGTAGCCGAACAGGTTGGGCACGTCGAAGTGGAGCAACGGCTCGAAATGGCAGTTGCCGATGATGTGGCTGCCAAGCGGTACCTGGTATCGCCCAAATTGGAATTGCGAGGATTGGTAATTTTTGTTTGCCAATAAAACCTGGCCATTGTAAATAGGTGTAAATGCAAACGCAAAGCCAGCGTTGATGTCCCGTCGGTGAAGCTCCCGTTTCAGCAGTGCATCCAGTGAGTCCGATATCGGGTGGACGAGCGTGGCCACGTTGGTCAGTCGCCCAATTTTGAGGCGGTCAATCAGAGCACTGCTGCGGGCATCGGGCAGGTTGAGCGAATCGGCCACGGCCAGGAGGGCAGCTTCGGTGCGCTGGTCGAAGCGTTGCTTCTCCAGGCGCACCCCGGCCAGCAGCAGCCGAAACTGAACGAAAGTCAGCACGGAAAGCGAAAGGAGCAAAATACCGGCAAGCAGGTGTCGTGACATGGTAAATTATGCGTGAATATGCGGCGAGCATTTCGAAACTTGCCAGTTTTTGAACTGGTGGCATCGAAATTTGATTGTGCCATTAACCAGGCGTTAAAGTTTCGCCAACCGGTATTTTTGTCGAGTTGATTGCTTGGAGCTTCGATGACCAACGCTCTCTGGGATATGATTTCCTTTGGTTATCCGCTGAATAGAAGGGTATCGAAACCCAAGACCTCGGGGTGCAAAAATTTGTGGAAGTGGAAGTTTCTACAGTTTAAACAAAAAAAAATTTGGTGACGATACCGAACAATTCAAAATATCAATACCTTTCCCTTTGGAATTAAAACATAAAGCCTATTGCGTAGTTCTATTTACATATTCTAAAAAATCTTTTCAAGAACCACGTAAAAATTTCAATCATGACTAGCAACAATCCTTCTTTCAATCAGAACAAACCTAATCAAAATTTTATTGCGATTGCCGCAGTAATTGGGGTACTACTCCTTGGCATCATTGGCTACCTGGCCTACCAGAACATGCAGAAGAGCCGCCAGTTGGAGACGACCATGTCCGACTTGGACGAAACGCAAAAGCTCAAGGCTGAACTGGAAACCCAGTACAACCAAGCACTTACCGACCTCGAAGGACAGAAAACGACGAACCAGGAGCTGAACGCCGTCATTGACCAACAAAAAGCAGAACTTGAGCAACAGCGTGATAAAATTTCGGGCTTGCTCAAAAACAAAGGCTCGCTCGACAAGGCTCGTATCGAAATTGACAACATGAAGTCGCAAGCAAGCCAGTACATGGCTCAGATAGAAAAACTAAAATCTGAGAACGAAGCATTGGCTGGCGAGAATGCCAACCTCAGTACCGAGAAGGAGCGCCTTGCCGCAGACCTTCAGAGCAAAGCCGTTGAAAACGAGGAACTTAGCAGCACCAAGGCTACCCTCGTGAGTGAAAAAGAAAAGCTTTCTGAGAAGGTGAACATCGCTTCCGTCATCAAAATGAAATCCATCTCTGCAGTGGGCCAGAAAGTTAAAGGCAGCGGCAAGGTGAAGGACGAAAACTCCGCAAAAAGCGTTGACCAAATTAAAGTTTGCTTCACCACCGTCGAAAACGAAGTGGCAAAAGCTGGCTCGGAGAAGTTCTACGTCCGCATCATCAACCCGCTGGGCGAAACCCTTGCCATCGAGGACATGGGATCTGGAATGCTTATCAACAAAAAAACCGGCGAAGAGGTGCGCTTCACCAAGATGGAGGAGATTGACTACTCCAACAACGAAGCGCAATCCTGCATCGTTTGGGCACCAAGCAACGCCTCGTTCGTGAAGGGCGCATACCAGGTTGAAGTGTACAACAAAGGCTTCTTGGCAGGTACTTCCAAACTGACCTTGAAGTAAAACCCCGTTGGGTTTCAAACAAAAAAGGGTTGCCTATCGGCAGCCCTTTTTTGTTTTATGCGCCCGGTAATAGCTCTATCACAATCTCCTACCTGCCACTTATAAAATCAGCTTTTTAATGCGCACCACCGGCCCAGGGCAGGTGTTGTGGTGGCAGTTCATGCAGGTGGTCACCATGGTCGAGTAGAGCGCCTCCGCTTCTTCGGGCTTGGCCGCCTTCAAAGCCCGCATCGCCTCCACGTAGGCGGTCGCAAGATCAGGAAACTCAGCAGGTTGCATCTTCTCTGGGTCGGTTGCCTTGGCCGTGAGGATTTTCTCAAAATCCACTTGGACGTCCACCGCTTGGCCGTTTTGGATTTGCTCCTTCACCCGCACCCCATCATCGAACATCTGGCGCATGAGCAGGGCAAGTTCGCTGTCGCCGTTGGGGTTGAGCGGCTGCGTGACACCCGTTTTTTCATCGGAACAGGCCTGCCAAAGCAGCATGGAGCAAAGTGGGAGTAGAACCAATATTTTTTTCATTGCAAAAAATAGTTTGTGGCCGCCCAAATTATTGGCTGGCCGTTAGAATCGTACCGTGATGCCTAAATAAATTGGATGGTCACAGCATTACCTCATTTTTCAATTTTCTTGCCATCCGCCAAAATATGGCGGCTTGCTTTGAGTTTCACCCTCGTGTCCACCCGGTCTTTTCTTTTCACAAAAAACCAGTCGGCCTGTGCCCGCTCCGACGTGAGCGTTAGGGTCAGGTAGCCGTGGTGGTTGAGGTCCACGTAGCGAAGGTGCGGATTGTTTTTCTTTTTTTTGAAGCGCCTTTTTGCCACGCAGGAAATGATTTTGGGCACCACGTCGTCGAAGTTGAACGAAGTCACGCTCGGCGTCACAAACTCGGCGCCCACCACGCCTTTGCCTGTTTTGCGGTCGTAACGGTTGTGGTCGACAGGGTCGGCGGTCAGCTCAAAAGCCCAGGAGGTGTGTACGTCGCCCGTCAGCACGACGATGTTGTTCAACCCCTTTTTTTCGATGGTATCAAAAATGTGTTGACGCTCTGCCGGGTAGCCATCCCAGCGGTCCATCCGCACGGCGGGCCTGCGGTTGAAAACCTTGCTGTCGTTCAACTGGCTGAAAACCACTTGGTTGCCTACAACTTTCCACTTGGCCCCGGAGGCGGCCATGCCATTCAGCAGCCAATCCGTCTGTCGTTGGCCGAGCATGTGGCGGTCGGGCGAGTTGAGCACAGGGTCGTTCGGGCCTGTGGCCTGCGGGCTGCGGCCTTCGAGTCGGCCATCGAGCATCCAGAGTTCCGCCAGCTTTCCGAAGGAAAAACTGCGCACGATGCTGCGCTCGGCGTTCTCCCGGATGGGCATCCACTCGAAATAGGCCTGCTTGGCGGCGGTCTTCCGAGCCTCCCAGTCACCGCCACCCCTTTCCGATCCGGTGACGTTGGCGTTGTTGGCTATCTCGTGGTCGTCCCAGATGACGATGAACGGGTGTAGGCGATGGCACTCCCGCAACTGCGCATCGAGGCGGTACTGGCCGTATCGGGTGCGATAGTCCTTCAGTTCGGTGCAGGTCTTGTCGGGTATCTGCTCGCGGTAGCGGTGGCGGCGCATCCGCGGGGGGCCGCCCCGCCAAACGCCATACTCGTAGATGTAGTCGCCGAGGTGCAGCACGGCGTCGAGGTCGTTTCGCTTCGCAATATGGTCGAAGGCGTTGTAGTACCCACTTGCGTAGTCGGCGCAACTGACCACTGCCAAGCGGAGCAAGCCCGCATTTTGCGAAGCGGTTTTCGTCCGCCCAATGGGCGAAAAATGGTCTCTGTACTTGAATCGGTAAAAATAGGTAGTGCCGGGTTCGAGGTTCTTGACGTCCACTTTGACGGTCAGCGCCGATGTTCCGTAGGTAAATTCTTCGCCCGTCTGCACGAGGTTTTGCATCATTGTATCAATGGCCATTTCCCAGCTGACCAATTCTGGCTTGTCGCTTTCGATGTACAGCTTTGTCCAAATCACTACGGCATCGGGCAGGGGATCGCCGCTGGCCACGCCAAATTCGAACGGGGCAAGTTCGGGCGCCCCGAAATTTTTCAGTTCAGGATAATACCACGACTGGGCAGTGGCTCTTGACAAAAACAACAGGAACAACAGAGAAAAGCGGAGTGAGGACATGGTCGAAATTTTTCTTGCAAAGGTAGCAAATGGAAAAACGTTAGGCGGCGGTTCCCATCCGCCCGGCCCGCCAAGCCCAAAACAGCGCCGCCCCAGCCACCATCGCAAACGCAACCGGCAAGCTGAACGCCTTGGCCACAAAGCCGATAACGGCTGGCCCGCCGAGGAATCCAATCATCGCAAATGTGTTCATCGTGGCGAGGCCAGCACCCTTGGCCATGCCCGGCACCTTGGCCGCTGCGGCGTACATGATGGGCGCTCCGAGCGAAACCCCCGCCCCTACCATTGCGAAGCCGACCAGCACGGTGGGCGTGTTTTGAAAAAGAACTGCCAGCAGCAGCCCAGCGGCGGCTACCAAACCACCTGTGCGCAGCACGGGCTTACTGCCAAAATTCGCAATCAACCCATCGCCGAGAAAGCGCCCGCCCGCCATGAAAAAGGCGTAGGCAGAAAAGCCCCATCCGGCCACCGACTCTGGGCTGCCTACCACTTCCCGCAGGTACACCGCCGACCAATCGGACATGGTGCCCTCGGTCAGGTTGGTGCTAAGGCTGATGGCCACCAATACCCAAAGTGCTTTGTTCGGGAAGATGAAGCCGCTGGGCGTGCTTGTGCCTTTGGCATTTGCCCCCTCAGTTGCCTGATGTGGTTCTTCGGGTACGCCCGCAAGTGCATTTTTTGACAAGGAGACCACAATGATTTCCACTAAGAAAACCAAGCCGACGTAGGCCAGCGGAGTCATTCCCCAACCCGTCGCCAAGCTGGCCAGTGCCGAGCCGACCATGGCCCCAGTGCTCCAGAGGCCGTGGCAGGTGGACATGATGCGCAGGTTCGCCCGCTGCTCTATTTGCGAAGCGCAAGTGTTCATGGACATGTTGACCATCGAGAAGACGGTGCCCGCCAGAAACAGCGTCGCCCCAGTGAGCCACACGTTTGGCATGGCAAAAGGTAGGGTGAACAGCGCCGCCGAGAGCGGCAACGAGATGATTGCGGAGCGAACCGCACCCAGCTTGTGGAGGATGGGAACGGAGAACGGGTTCATCAGCGTGATGCCCGCCGGGAGGCAGAGCAGCAACATACCGAGCTGTGCCTCGTCCAGTTCAAATTTTTGCTTGATGAATGGGATGAGCGCTGCCCAAGTGCCGAACAGAAGGCCGAAAAAGCCAAAAAGGAGGCCGGTGGTCCGGACGGTTGGGTGCTTGAAAAATGTGGCGAGGTGGGAAGACAATTTATTTTGATGCTGGTAAATGAAGATATAGGACTTTGGTCAGTCGAGAAATGTTCGTCACGGTCTTTGCGCCAGCGCCTTCGCCAGACCCTCGTACACTTCTGGCAAATGCTCCTTGAACCGTTGCGGGAACACAAAAAAATGCGATACCGCCAGTGCCGTCAGGTCAATTTCTTTTAGCCCGATGTAATTGATGTTCTTTTCCTTCGGAAAACCGCTGATTTGTTCCAGCGCAGGCCAATGCTCCGCACCGATGTGCGGGAAAGCTACTTCTGGGTGGCAATGCTTGAACACCCGTGCGTACTCGTACAGCCCGATATTGAAAAAGCGGTGCGGCTGCATGAAACCCGGCATCAGTTGCTCGGCGGAGAACATGATGACGCCATCTTCTTCGTAAAATTCCGAAGCATGCCATTCGTCCGGGAACTGTGGCGATGGGAACGGATGCGGATAGACGATGATGTGCTCGAATTTGTTCATCAAATAATCCTCGTGGCCCAAGGTGACCTGCACCGCCGAGGCGGCGACGACGCCTTTCAAGTCGGGGGGCACGGTCTCCATGCCCTGCGGCATGAACTCGTTGGCTTCCATGTACATCGCTAGGCGGTTGCGGAAACGGGTCTTGTCGGCCACGGATAGATTTTGATAAAAAGGCAACTGCGTATTGATGAGGTGGCGCAGCCCGGCGGGCAGTTCCGGCGGGTGGCGCTGGTACCACCACCAGTCAATTTGCGGGCTGAGGATGTAAAGCACGGCAAGCCCAATCACAAATGGCACGGCATAAATATAATAGCTGCTATCAGCCAGCCAGCCCATCAAAAGGAAAGTCAAAGCGCCCAGTACGATTGGTATATAAAGGATTTTCGAAAGCATTTTCTAGGTAAATTGATGGAAAGAAATCCTGAACTGAAGGCTGAGAAGCTACTTCGCCAACCTGTTCACGCCTGCATAGTAAATCAAGTGCCACTCCCCGCCGATAATGGCAAAGCGGCGCTCCATCCCAAACTCTCCCGATTGGTGCAGGATGCGCTCCATAACGATGGTTTCTGTCAATGGCACAATTTCCCGCTTGTACTCGCTCACCTGAAAGTCAAACTGGCGCTGCATCCGCCAAGTTTCGGGCGTCCATCGGAAGGTCTTTGCGGCCACGATGGCACTGTCGGCATTGTTGGGCAGGCCCTCCAGTGGGAACACGATATGCTCCACTTGGAACAAGCTGTCGCTGTGGAATTTTTGGTAAAAATCGGAGAAGCCTTCGGGAAGCGAGGGGGCTTCCGCATCTTGTGTGGCAGGCGCTTCCGGTGTTGAGTTTTGGTTTTTGCAAGCAAAAATCACCAGTAGGAAAAGCAAGGGGAAGTATTTCATTTTCATAAAAGATTGTTGGCGGTAAAAGTAGCAATTCTGCTCATTAGCCCCCAAAAGAAAGGGGCTTCCACCCAACGGCGGAAGCCCCTCTTTTTATTTCAAAGCAGATAAATTACTCAACGACCAGCTTCTTGAACAGGGCTTTCTCGCCCGATTTCACCTGAAGGATGTACACGCCAGCCGCCAGTTGGCTGAACGAGAAGTCCCTCGTGAGGCGACCGGAGCGGAAGTCGGCCTTCTCGGTGAGAAGGCGCTGGCCCAACACGTTCGTGAAGGTCAGTTCAAGTTCCGTTTGCGGAGCGCCCTCCATCACCAGGGTGAAGCGGCCACTGTTCGGGTTCGGGAACACGTCGAAGCGGCTGATGCCGGGGATTTCCCCTGCGCCGTTGTCTCCCGCCACGATTGTTATTGTGGTGGAATTGAAGCCGCACTCGTTGGTGGCCGTGAGCGTCACCATGTACTCGCCACCGTTTTGGTAGCTGTGTACGGGGTTTGTCTCCGTACTGGTATTGCCATCCCCAAAATCCCAGATGTAGTTGGTGGCGTTGGTGCTGGTGTTGGTGAAAGTGACGACGTTGAAGTTGACAGCAGGAGTAAAGGAAGGCGTTGAAACGTCATTTACCACAATGAAAGCGGTCTGTGTGTAGCTGTCAAATCCCTGCGGGTTCGTGGCCGTGAGCGTCACATCATAAGTGGCTGCTGCGCCATACGTCACCGTGGGGTTTTCTTCTGTCGAGGTAGCGGGCAAGCCGCCGGGGAAGCTCCACTGGAACGATTCCGAATTTGAAGACGATTCGTTGTTGAACGTAACTGTCATAGATGCGCAACCAGTGGTTGGTTCGGCAGAGAAGAATGCTTGCGGGCCAGCAGTAGCAATTACAACAATTCCAGTCATCACAGCTTCGCCGCACCCATTGGTGGCCGTGAGCGTCACGGTGTAAACGCCGTCAACGGCATAGGTATGCGTTGGGTTGGCATCCGTGCTGTGTTCACCATCGCCAAAGTCCCAACTGTAGCTCGTGGCGTTGTTGCTGTTGTTGGTAAATGTCGCAGTAGCCAAGTTCACGCTGGAGCTAAACCCAGCCGAAGGAACGTTCAAAACCGTCACGTAGTCGGTCAGCGTGTAGGTGTCGTTGCCAGCGGCGTTGGTCACAGTCAGCGTTACGGTGTAAGTGCCAGCTACGTTGTAAGTCACTGTCGGGTTTTCCTGCGTGGAGGTGGCTGGTGTGCCACCTGGGAACGACCAGGAGAAGCTGGTGGCGTTTGCCGACGACTCGTTGTTGAACGTCATTTCCAATGGAGCGCAACCGCCTGTTTGCGCAGCAGAGAAGCCTGCCGTAGGCGGTGTCACGATGGTGAACTGGCCATTGACGGTTTTAGAGCCGCAAGCATTGGTGGCGGTCAGCGTCACGTCGTAAACTCCATCGGTCGTGTAGGTGTGTGATGGGTTGGTCTGGGTGCTGGTGCCGCCGTCGCCGAAGTTCCAAAGGTAGCTGGTGGCGTTGGTCGAGGTGTTGTTGAACGTCACGGTCGTGCCAACCATTGAGGTCGTGAAGCCAGCGGTCGGAGTTGTGTTCACGGTGATGTAGTTGGTCTGCGTGGAAGTATTCTGCCCCGTCGGGTTGCTGACGGTCAACGTCACGGTGTAAACGCCAGCTGTGTTGTAAACCACGGTCGGGTTCTCGGCCGTGGACGATGACGGAGTGCCGCCGGAGAAGCTCCAAGCGAAGGTCTGGGCGTTGGCGGAAGATTGGTCGCCAAACTGAACAGTTAATGGTGCGCAGCCGGAAGTCACGTTGGCATTGAAGCCAGCCGTTGGGAGCGTAAATGCGACCACGGTTTGCGTGGAAGTCACAGAACCGCAAGCGTTCGTAGCCGTCAACACAACGGTGTAGTTGCCGTCCGTTGCGTAGGTGTGCGATGGGTTGGCTTGCGTGCTGGTTTGGCTGTCGCCAAAATTCCAGGAATAGCTTGTAGCGCCGCTGCTGCTGTTGGTGAAGTTGGCAGTGAGGCCGTTCGTTGTACTGCTGAAACCAGCGGTCGGTACTTGGCCAACGGTGATGTAGTTGGTCTGCGTGGCCGTGTTCATGCCGAGCGGGTTGCTGGCGGTCAGGGACACGTTGTAAGTGCCTGGCGTTGAGTAGGTTACGCTTGGGTTCTTCGCCGTGGAAGTGGCTGGCGAGCCACCTGGGAACGACCAGCTCCAGCTTGTGGTGTTCGAAGACGATTGGTCTTGGAATTGCACAGTGAACGGGGCGCAACCGCTTGTTTGCGCAGCAGAAAAACCTGCAACTGGCAGTGAGCTGATGACGACCTGCTGTGTGGCGGTAGATGTGCCGCAAGGGCCGGTGGCAGTCAATACCACGGTGTACGTGCCATCGCCAGCGTAGGTATGCGATGGGTTGGCGTTCGTGCTGTTGCCGCCATCGCCGAAGTTCCAGTTATAGCTCGTGCCGTTGGTGGTGGTATTTGTGAAATTTGCCACGTACACGTTGATCGCTACGGTAAAGCTGGTTGCCGGCGGGCCTTGTACGTGAATGTAGTTGGTGAGCGTGGTGGTGTCGCTGCCAGCGCTGTTGGAGGCGATGAGCGTCACGTTGAAATTGCCTGGCGTTGAGTAAGTTACGTTTGGGTTCTGCGCTGTCGAAGTGCTTGGGCTGCCACCGGGGAACGTCCATGCCCAAGTAGTTGCGTTGGCTGAAGACAAGTTGTTGAACTGAACGGCCAGCGGCGCACAGCCAGTTGTGTTGTTTGCGGAAAAGCTCGCCGATGGCGGCGTCACGATGGTCACGGTATGCGTGGAAGTGACCGTGCCGCAAGGGTTCGTGGCGCTAAGTATCACGGTGTAAACCCCGTCAGTTGCGTAGTTGTGCGTCGGGTTGGTAGCCGTGCTGGTACCGCCGTCCCCAAAGTTCCAACTGTAGCTGGTGGCGTTGGTGCTGGTGTTTGTGAACGTGGCCATCGTCCCGTTCACGCTGCTAGAGAAACCAGCCAAGGGCACGGTGTTCACCGTGATGTAGTTGGTTTGGGTTGAAGTATTGGAGCCAGCCGAGTTCGACACCGTGAGCGACACGTTGTAAGTGCCTGCCGTTGCGTAAGTCACACTAGGGTTTTGCGCAGCGGATGTGCTTGGGTTTCCACCGGGGAATGACCAAGCGAAGGTCGTTGCATTGGCTGACGATTGGTTGGTGAACTGCACTGTGAGCGGTGCGCAACCCGATGTGTTGTTTGCCGAAAAGCCAGCCACGGGTGGCGTCACGATGGTCACTGTTTGTGAAGAAGTGACCGTGCCGCAGGCATTCGTGGCGCTGAGTACCACGGTGTAAACGCCGTCCGTTGCGTAGGTATGCGTCGGGTTGGTGCTCATGGAGTTGCCGCCGTCGCCAAAGTTCCAGGAGTAGCTGGTGGCGTTGGTGCTGGTATTGGTAAACGTGGCTGTCGTACCGTTCACGCTGCTGGTGAAACCAGCAACTGGCGTGGTGTTCACGGTGACGAAATTGTTTTGGGTCAATGTGTCCGATCCCGCCGGATTGGTGACGATGAGCGTGACATTGTAGTTGCCCGATGTGTTGTAAACAACGGTCGGGTTTTGAGCCGTTGAAGTGCCGGGGGTTCCGCCAGGGAATGTCCAGGCATACGAGTTCGCTCCGGTGGAAGTGTTGGTGAATTGTACCGTGAGTGGGGCACAGCCGCTTGTGTTTGTCCCGCTGAACCCAGCCGTTGGTGGTACGAGGATGGTCACTGACAGCACTTTGACTGCGTTGCCGCAGTTGTTGGTGACGGTGAGCGTGACGCCGTAGCTGCCGCCTGCGGCGTAGGTGTGGGAAGGATTGGCCTGGGTACTGCTACCCCCATCGCCAAAATCCCAATTGTACACTAGCGGCCCGCTGCCGGGCGGGTTGGTGGTGATGCTGGTGAAGTTAACGGTGCTGCCATTTACCACAAAAGTGAAATTCGCAGTGGGCGCACCGCCAACAGTGATGTAGCCTGTCTTGGTTTCCGTATCAACACCCGCCGGGTTGGTTACGGTCAGCGAAACGGTATAAGTGCCGGGGCTGGCGTATGAAACCGTTGGGAACTGCTGGGTTGAACTGCTGGGGTTGCCTCCAGGGAAGCCCCAAGTCCAAGTTAGGGAGTTGAGTGAGCTTTGGTCAATGAAGCCTACCGAAAGTGGCGCACACCCAGTGGTTGGCGAAGCCGAAAAATCCGCCGTTGGTTCCACGAAAACTGGGATGGTGGTCAAGAACGTCGTGGTGCCGCACGGGCTGGTAGCGTTCAAAGTCACATCATAAAAGCCGTCCTGCGCATAAGTATACACCGGATTTGTAGCCGTGCTGGTGTTGCCATCGCCAAAGTCCCATTGGTAACTGGTGGCATTGGTAGAGGTGTTGGTGAAAATTACGGTCAAGCCTGTTTTTACCCAAGTGAAATTAGCAGTGGGAGAAGCCGACACGGTGATATAGTTCGTTTTCGTAATAGTGTTGGAGCCTACCGCGTTAGTTACCATTAGGGTAACATTGTAGGTGCCGGCATTTGCATATACGACTGTAGGATTTTGCTGCGTGGAAGCGCCGGGCGAACCGCCGGGAAACGTCCATACCCAACTGAAGGGCCCGTTGGAGGACAGGTCGGTGAAATTCACGGTCAGTGGGCTGCAGCCAGTGGTGGGTGTGCCTGTGAAATCAGCGACAGGCGGCTGCGAGCTGGAGCATGAGCCTAAACAGGGCCTGCCTGGGTAGTAGCCATTGATTGCGCTCAATGATGCACTTGACCAAACGGTGCTGGTGCTCACGCTGGGTTGCATGATGAAGCCGGAGTTGGGCGCATCGTGCGAAGCACAGAAGTTGTGGCCAATTTCATGGGCAGTCATTACCCGCATAAAATCAGCATTCGACGAAAACTCAGAGACTACGTGGTAACGGTTGGCGGTGCAAACAGCGCATAGCCAAGCAATGCCTACCGTGCCGCCATTCAAGTTTCGTTTTGTCCAAAGCTGCCCCAAGTCGTGGTTCGCCGAGAATCCGCCTGGCCCCCAACTTGTGAAACTGTTGAGCAGTGTACCGGCATCGTTGGAGTTGGTCCATGGGTCGGTGGCAGGTGGCGCTACCACAAATTGCTCTACGATGTTGAAGTGGAGTTCGTCATTGAACTCATTGTCGTAGTTGGTCTGCACGTTGTTCATCACGCCAAAAGTGAAGGCGTTGACAGCGGCAACGGAACCATGGAAGTTGTACATGGAAAGGTCTGCGGCTATGGCCAATTCTATTTCTTTGCAGGCCATCATTTTTTCAGCGTAGTCGTCGTTGTGGCCAATGTGCCCGTCAGGGCTGAGGTCTTCCATTTTGTCCTCCATTTCCTCGGCACCGCATTTATGCACATTGTCGGGCTTCACGTCAGAAACGGCGTAAACAACGAACTGGTCTTTCGGCTGCCCCGGAACGAAGTACCAAAGCGGCTCGATGTAATAGGTTTCACTCCCTTCTTTGAAGTAGCCGTAGATGAACTCCTCGTTCAGGGTCAATGCCAACGACCAGCCATCTTCGTTGGGCATTTGGCCACGGTAGGTCATGGTGCCATCAAAGTCTTTGGAGGTTTTTACGCCTTCGTCTGTCAAAAGGCTCAGGACGTAATTTGGGCTGCGCAGGTCCCGCTTTTGGAGCTGAATGTCCCAATTATGGTTACCCATTTCAAGGATGAATGCCGACTCGTCGCCAGCAGCTTTGGTGAATGCGTCCAAAGCCTTTGCGTCCATCTGGTAAATCTCCCAGTCGTAGAGCTGGTCAGCAACTTCTTTGTGCAACCCATTTTTTATTGGATGTCCCTGAAAGACAGGTTTTTGCGCAAAAACAGTTGTTACGGAAAGCAACACTATCAGCGTAGTAAGAAACCGAATCATGGTGTGAATTTGAATTATTGATTGAGTGATGTAATTATTTGAACACTGGCCGTTGAGTAGTTCCACCGATGACGTTAAGGCATTGACTACCAATGGTTTGTCGTTAAAATCGCACTTGTTAGTTTTAGGGATGTTGGCAGAGCAGTCCTTTTGGTTTTTTTGTTTGGACAAAATAGAAGGCCAAATTTGAAATCAATTCAGGTTTGTTTGAAAGAATTTTAGCAAAATTACAAACTTACTTTGAGGATTCAATGGCTGGAGCCAATGCGCTTTTCTCTTTTTGCTCGCCAATTCGATGTGTTCATGGAAGAATATTTTTTATAGCTAAAACCATGCAAGATTGCTTTGGGACAAAATGTTGAAATGCGTTTTCGCATAAAAGTAACAATCGGAAACGGAGTCGCAATTCACAAATTCCCAAATCAGGTGCTGCAATAGCTGAAAATGGTTGCTGCAAATCTCATTAATTTTCCACAAAACGATACCTTTGTAATCCCTCCTTCATTAGCCCTTGGTTCCATCAGCACAAATAAATAAACGCCATGAAGTCAAAACTTGCCCCGGCGGCGCTGCTCGCCATTTCGCTTTTGCTCTTCTCCTGCCAACGCCCACTAATAGTTGACGACGACCAGCCGGATGGCAATACCCAATGGGAACTCGTTGACTACAAGTCAGATGCGTATATTCAAGGTCTCTATGCGACGCCCTTCGAGCTGTACGTCATTTCAGAAAACTCCTTTGCCCGGCTCAACAGCAACCTGGAAATCATTGAAAAAAGGGCGTTCCCTGTCGCCAACAGCATACCGGCCCTGTCCGACAATACTTTTGTCCGTTTGGCGACCAATGCCCAGAATCGGCAAGTCGTCGAGTTCCACCTGGCCAACAACGGCTCCGAAATCTTCAAAGTGTTGACCGATACCTTGCCCACTCCCCCCGGCAATTCCCTCGACATCGAGACTTTGGCCAATTCCCTCGGTACATTCAGCGCTGATGGCACACTGTTCCTCATGGCCGCCAAGGTGCTGCCCGCCCGTTACTACTCCCTGTTTTTGTTCGATATCCAGCAGAATATTCAACACAACGCTTTTGTCTCGGTAAAAATGATCAAGCGGATAGACCTCACCAACCTGGATGCCAATGCCAATGGGGTCATCAAGAGCATGCGCTTTCGCAACGGCAATTTTTATGTCGCTACGCAACAGGGCGCATGGCGCATCACGCCTGCCGGGGTCGCAACGCAACAATTCATGCAGTGGAAAGAGGACTGCTTCTCTTGGCTCGGCGACCTCTACATGACGGGCACGGTGGACTACGACCTCGACAAGAGCATTGACAACGGCCTTTCCTGGGAGCGTGTCAACATCGGCTCGGGATTGCGCCACGTCACGGTGGCGGACACCAGCATCTTCACGCAGGAGGTGCCCGGTAAGTTCTTTAGCCTCATGCCCAAAGATTTCAAAAAAGCAAAAACCATCGTTTACCCCACCGGCACGATGCCCAATACTGCTGTTTTCTATGGCTTGTGTTACTTCAACGACCGATACTATTTTAGCATTGACAAGGATATCTACGTGACGACAATGATATCGACAGAATGATTTTTGCCATTATGGCATTCGTTTTTGATTTAAATTGCCATTTTGGCAGTACGTTTTACGTATTTTGCGACATTTCAACCGAAAAAATCGGCTGGAACGCAGTTTGAACAGCGTGGAATTGTCATCGGGTTTTGAGGATTTGACCAACTCCATTTCCTCAAAGCCTTAAGTTCAAAATTTTAAAAACTAAAATTCCACAAGTATGAACCTGATCAGTTTTGTTCCGACCAACGGCAGGAAAGCTGCCAACGCTCCATCCATGGAGAGCATGTTCAACGAGTTTTTCAACCACGATTTCCCCGTTTCGTTCCGCAACGGCGCTGTGCAAAAAAGCCCGGCGGTGAACGTCGTCGAATCGCAGGACGCCTACCGCTTGGAGGTGGCCGCACCCGGCCTCGCCAAGGAAGATTTTGAGGTGAAGGTGGACAAAGACCTGCTTACCATCTCTGCCAAGAAGTCGGCAACCACCGAGGAAAACAAAGGCGAAAAGTACACCCGCAGGGAGTTCAGCTTCGTCGAGTTCAATCGCAGCTTCCACCTGCCCGAGACCATTGACGCCAACAGTATCAAGGCCAGCTACGACAGCGGCGTACTGAACGTCATCTTGGAAAAAAAGCCGGAAGCCAAGCCACAGCCCGCACGGGTCATCGAAATCGGCTAATGATTTAGCTTAAGTTTTTCTTACAGAAAAGGGAGTGGCAATCGAATGCCGCTCCCTTTCGTGTTTTGGGTATGTACTTTTTGGCAAAAGACTTAGCCCCTATTTCGTAGGTGGTTAGTTGTGGTAATGAGTTCAAAAATAGTTGGTGGTTAAGTTTCAAAAGCGACTTAAATTCCCCACCGCAAACCCAAAGAGGAAGCAGGCTCTGCTGGAGAGCAACCTGCCAGCAATAAGGTTTGTGGATACACAGGACAAAGTCCGAGAGGCAGTGTTAATCCCACTGCCTCTTTTTTTGGACATTGTACTGGCATCCCAATTGGCTAAAAAAACTCATGCCCTGCGGGTGTTCTTTAGGTGGAGCCACCACCGGATGAACTGCCGCCTGTGTTCCCCTGTGGATGCTCAGGTTGTCCTTCAGGTGGCCAAAGAACGACTCCAGCCCGTTGGTCGTTTTGGGCACCTTGGCATTGTCCAGGTAGTGGAAAAGGTTGGGCATGGCGCCCAATATGAGCGAGGCGCTCTGGTGCAGCTGCTTGTGGGTGTACCACTTCTTCCCGGTCTCCACGTTCAACGTCTTCTCGTAAACGAAGTCCCGGTCCCTCTCCAGCCAATCGTTCAAGCCACGCTGCCACGCCAGCCTGTCGTTGTGCGTTTCTATCCGGGGAAGCTGGTGGACAATCTCCTTCAACTCAATGGAAACCAACGACTTGGGCTTCTTCCCCTGCCAAGTGCACACCTGCCGGTGGACGTGCACGACGCACCGCTGGAGGATGGCTCCAGGGTACACCCTGCGCACGGCACGCAGCAACGAGCGGTGCCCGTCGCAGGTGATGCTCTCCACGCCGGCCTTCATCCTGCAAAGGTTTTCGAGGTCTTCCCTCATTTCCCGGTAGTCCTCCTTGTGCGAAAAACGGTAGCGCTGTGTGTACCTCGAATCGCTGTCGTAGTACAGGACGAGGCACAGGCCGTGAGGTGAGCGCACTGCTTCGGCTAGATTTGGAAGGTCGGCGCCCGGGCGAGGCAGCCCCAAAACAGCCGCTTGATACTGTATAGGCCGTGGCCGCTGTCCCTGGCCAAGAGCCTCAAGGTTTGCCGTTCAACGACCCATTTTTCAAACCAGACGAACTGGTTCTTTTGCTTGGCGGGCTTGTTTTGCCTAGTGAAAAATATGCCACAATTCTTGCAGCGAAACCGTTGCTTGCCGCTTTGAGAGGTTGTTTAATTTTCGGGTTTCGAGTGAAAAAGTGCCAATTTTTCAATGAGACAAGGCGGAAAATTGGGAGCATAGTGGGGCTATGTAACCAATTTTTCAACGCAGTATCATTGGAAAAGGGGTGCTTTTTCGCCGTAAGCTGAAATTTAAACAACCTCTGAAGACCCCATCGGATAACCTCAAAACTGCCACATGCCCAACAGGATTTTTTTTTGACATAGAAATAAAATTCAAACGAGTTTCAATATTGCTACTGAAACTCGTTCATAATCAATAAGTTACAATGGTTTTACCAACTATTTTTGACCATTATACCAAATTGAGTAGGAGACAAAGATAAGTTTCGCAACTCATCTTTGTCGTCCTCTCACACCACCGTATGTACTTACGTGTACGGCGGTTTCCTTAGAGTGGATTACGGTGAACAGCTTAGTAGTTTTCGGCGAGGCTGTAATAGCCCTGTCCGATGAACCACTTGTTGTTCATGCCCATGCTCAAGGCAGGACTGTTGGACAGACGCCACCAGCCCTTGCCGCTCAACGCTGTGCGCCAGCTCAGGGTCTTTTCTACTCCCAATTTCATCAGGAACCTTACGATGCCGATGGCTCTTTTGCATTGTTTCAGCCTGAAACATTTGAGCCGCCTGCGCAGCCACCCTTCGATTTTTGCCAGCTTGCTTTTCATTTGAGCATAGCGGAAGTAGAGCAGCCAGCCGTGAAGCGTGATTTTCAACTCCTTCAGGATTTGCCCAAAGCTTACGCCCCTGTTTCTTTGGGTCATCTGCTTGAGCTTTTCCTTCAGGCGTGCCTCGCTCTTCGGGCTGAGTCCCAATTTCCCTCCCCGCAGCAGGCTGTGGCCTAAGAAGTTTACCTCGTGGCAGGGTCTTGTCCCGCTCTTTTCCCGGTTCACTTTTAGTTTCATCTTGTCTTCTATGAACCCTGTTATGCTTTCCAGTACCCGTGTGGCGGCTTTCCCGCTGCTGACGAATATCTGTAAATCATCTGCATAACGGACATAGGACAGGCCCCGGCGGCTTAGTTCCTGGTCCAGTTCGTCCAACACGATGTTTGACAGCAGCGGGCTGAGGGGGCTGCCCTGCGGCGTCCCTTGTACCCGTTGCTCCACAAGCCCGCCTTTCAGTATGTCCGTTTTCAGTATCTTGCCTATCAGGTGGAGAAGGCGCTCGTCGCCTATCCTCGTCCCCAATAGCCATAGCAGGCGCTGGTGGTTGACCTTGTCGAAGAATTTCTCCAAGTAAATGTCCACTACCCTGCCCTTGCCCCCTTTCACTGCCTCACAACACCGCTTCAATGCATGGTGTGCGCTGCGTCCGGGCCTGAATCCGTAACCGTGCGGGGAAAATGACGGGTCGTACATGCGCTGCAATACTTGGTTGATGGCTTGCTGTACTACCCGGTCCCTTACGGTCGGTATGCCCAGTTGGCGTACTCCCCCGTTTGGCTTGGGTATTTCCACCCCTTTTACCTGCTGGGGGGAATAGCTGCCCGTGAGCAGCTCCTCTTGCAGCCCTTTCCAGTTTTGGATGAACCACGCCTTGAACTCCTTCACGCCCATCCCGTCAACCCCGGCGCTGCCGCCGTTCTTCCGTACCTGTTTGTAGGCGCTTTCCAAATTGCTGTAAGACGCTATGCCTTCCAGTAAGTTGGTCGTGTGACTGCGTTCTTCTTCGCATGAAGAAAGCCACGCAGGGTTTACCTTTCCGCTCTTTTCGTACCATACGGGTACTCCCGCAGCGAACAGGTCGTTGCCCGCAGCACATTATCCCTGTCCCGCAGGGTTCATCTGGCCGTCCAACCGTTTTCTACCCTTTTCCATTGGCTTTTACTTCTCTGAAGAAAAACTCCTCACCTCCAAGGATTCGGCCCTTCGCTCCACCCCCATTACAGGGGCTTCCACGCTACTATGGCCTCTGCTGACTTCTGGTCGTGGGCTTTGCTATGCCGGTTCGCTTGTCGTCGCCTCCGCTTGCATGGCCAGACCTCCTACGGTAAACTCATACAGCCTCCCCTGTAACCAACATGATTTACTACCACCGCTTTACGTCCAATCTTCGGGCTTCGCAGTCCAATGCCCCCTAACCCACGGTGTAAGCCTTGTATCATGTTCCTGTTCGTTTGGTCACAGTTTTGTCGCCAGCTTCCTTCAGATTCCACCTCACGGTGGACACCCTTGCTCTTGACTAACGATTCCCATTGGCAGGCTCGTAAGGGACTTAAACCCTCTGGTTATATGGTATGCGTAGCGCACAAAAAAAAAGCCGTGTCCTTTGACACGGCTTTTAAGAATAATCCCATGAACATATCCAAAAACGAATTCTTTTTCAGGATTTTGAGCTATGATTTGCTCGTTTTGAAATCCTGAGGCATTTTTGCATCAGCCTAAAATTTTTGAAAGAGAAGAAAGATTTTTATCCTATTTTTTTGCGAATTCTGCATTAGAGTTAGTATCCCATGAACGAATTTGATAGGGCCGGCTACTTTTAGTCGGCCTTTTTTTGCTTTAGGCTGATGCGTATCTTTAGTTGGGTACAATCTTGCTGGAAAAGTTAGTATTACCCCCTCGTTGTTCGAGGGGGCATACTACCAACAAATTATAATCCCATGAACATAATCAATTTGATGTCAATGTGTTTTGAAAACTTGGTTTGAAAAACAGCCCGTCCCGACGGAAACCATCGGGACGACTGGCTATTAACAAATTATAATCCCATGAACATTTTCAAAACTGTTGGCCGGTTCGTTAACCAGCTTTTTTGCTCTCATCCACTTTTTCAATCTTCACTGTTTTTCGTCCGCCTCTGTGTTATTCATTAATCACGATACAAATGTGCGACAGGAAAACCCTACCAGCAAGGACATTTTTAGGGCTTTGTGAGGGGAATATTTTTAAATTTATCAATAATAAATTATTTGTATTTTATTGAAAATCAACAATATAATCATTTTATTCGTGGCATATCTGAGAGCTAATGTGAAATATTTGATTCTTAAAAATTGATTTTGTGAAGTTTTTTTTTGATTTTATTTTCTTCAACCCTTGACAATAAAGTAGTGAATTTTTGAAAAAGACCTTTTTTCGGTTCAACCCCCAAAGAAAAAGGGGGCTTCGAATACGTTTTGAACGTTCTCGAAGCCCTCTTTCGTATTTGTTAGCCGAAGCACCTCTTGCCTATGCCCGAATCAACATTTCCTCGACATAGCGGTATCGCTTTTTGATTTGCTCCTTTAGCTCCCGACGAGCAAAGAAAATGCGGCTTTTGATGGTGCCCAATGGCAGTTTGAAGTGGTCGGCGATTTCCTGGTACTTGAATCCTTGGTAGTGCATCAGAAACGGTGCCTTGATGCTATCATCCAGCTTCTCAATCAAGTCTTTAAGCTCCTTAATCAGTATGTTGGTATCGCCACCATTCTCCTCCTGCCTACCGCCCGAATTCAAATAGTAAAGATTATCGGTAGAATCCATGATGGTATTGGCCTTGACCTTTTTGCGATAGTTGTTGATGAAAATGTTCTTCATGATAGTAAACGCCCATGCCTTGAGGTTGGTGTCAGGCATGAATTTATCACGGTTCGACATAGCCCGAAAGGCTGTTTCTTGGTACAAGTCCTTTGCGTCATCCGTATTCTGAGTCAAGTTGTAGGCGAACGCATTGAGAATTGGGGAAAGTTCGAAAAACCTGTTGTTGAACTCGAATGTTGACATTATATTTACTATTTAAGTTAGGTTGATTTAAAATTCGAAACAAAGGTAAGTATATCGTTCAACATCTTCAACAAAATAATTAAACAAAAGGAAGTATTTTTTAAAAGATTTTTGAATTAATAATTATAAATTTCATAATTAATTGATTATAAATTAATTATGAAATTAATTCATTGGCTATAAATTTCAATAATTTTTGAAAGATTAAGATACAAACACCCGAATTCATCCTAAACTTTGAAGTTAAGGCACCAACAGGAGAATTTTTCTGCTCGCAGTTTCGTCTTCTCGGCACTAAATCGTAAACGATTGAATGTTGGACTGTTTGGGCAATCTTAATACAGTGAATACATTCTGTGATGCTGAATTATCTTACTTTTGTCTTGATTTGGAATTGCTTGATAACCGAATTGCGTGTTTTGGGGAATCGTTGCCAATTTTCGATACAAGCTCGAAACCACAATTCAAAAAAAAATTTATCATGACTTATACTTTTCTGTTCATTCAAAACCTGAACATGACGGAATTGCTCATCATCTTGGGAGTTGTGCTGCTATTGTTCGGTGGCAAGAAAATTCCTGAGCTGATGCGGGGCGTAGGCAAGGGTATCAGAGAATTCAACAATGCCCGCAACTCCGTAGAAGAGGAGTTAAAGGATGGTATGCGGGAGTATGACAAGCGGAAGATTGAAGAAAAAAGAGCCGCTGAGTAAAAAGTTCGACAGTTCGGCATTTGACAGTCATGTGCTGCTTTCCCTGGTCCTGACTGCCAATTGCCGAACTGCTTACTTTTTTTACTTCTTGTCCTGCCTTGCAAAGACTTTCTTGAGCAAGTCGGTGGTTCGAGCCGCAATATTGGTTCGGATGTTTAGTTCTTCCTTTTCCACCATGCTGAACAGTCCAATCAGCGCCTGCTTCGTCACATAGTCATCCAAGTCTGGATTGGCTTTTTCCACAAAGGGAATCTTATTATAGGCACTCACCGCATCGCTCCAGTACTTTCGAGCATCGAACTTGTCCAGCGACTGTACAATGACCGGGTTAAATTCCTTGTAAAGTGCATCGGAGGTGGTTCGGTTCAGGTAGGTCGTTGCGGCGTTTTGCTCGCCCATCAGGATGTTCATCGCATCCGAGAAAGACATCTGCCGGATGGCACTTACGAAAATCGGCTTTGCCTTTTTTGCAGCATCTTCAGCGCCACGGTTGATTTTTTCCAATATTCTTTCCTCCACATTTGTGAAGCCGGGCACGTTGCGCAGCTTATTGGCCACTTTTTGTGCTTCGGGTGGCAGCAAAATCTTATAGGCGCTTTTGTAAAAGCCATCCCTTACAGAAAGCACTTCTGAGCCTTTGCCAATACCTATCTCAAGCGCTTCCTTTAGGCCAGAGGAGACTTCCCCAGAAGTGAGTTCGGTACTGCCGAGCGCATCCAGTGTCCTTTGCAGGGCTGCGGGGTCACACGAAACAAGCTGAAAACAAAGGAGTACGAGCAAAGCTTTCTTAATCATTGTTTTTATTTTAAATGAAAAAATTATGTCACCAGAATTGAACGAAAATTCTGAAGGAAGGCACCTTATAGAAACGTTATTGTTGAGCGCTCCGCCCGTCAACTGGCATAAAACGCTAGACAGTCCTTGCACAGGCAACGGTCGCCGTACTGTCCCTTGATCTGTTCGAGGGTTTTCTTGAAGAGCTGGGTGTCCATGCACCAGCAAGTATGGTCACCGTAGCAAAGCAGGGGTTTGTCACAACGGGCGCATCGCTTCGAAAAGTCACCGTCCACCTCCACGAATGCTGCATCCACCCTGCCGCCGAGAGGCGGGTTCAGCTTTTTTACCCGTACTTTTAATTCCTTGATGAATTTGAACTGGTGCTTGATACCGAGCGCAATGCGGTTGGCCACAGCCTCCAGCAACTTGGAGTTCTTGCGCATGGCAGCCTCGCAAATCAGGTAAACGGTCTCGTAGTTGATGGTATGGTACAGGTCGTCGTCCACCGCTGCTTTGGTAAAAACCGTGTCAATATAGACATCCACTACATAGTCGTTGCCAATTACCTGCTCCTCTTCGTAAAAACCGTGGTAAGCATAAAAATGAATTCCTTCCAGTGCAATCATTGCCATTGAGTCTTGCTTTTTGATTATCGGTAAAAAGATGTGTAAAACTAGGAAAAGTTCGCATCCTCCCCCTGCGCATAACATTCAGAGGGTGCGGCTTCAATTTGATGTAGATTTGTGTTAAAAAAAAAGCACCAATGACA
>CAZDSU010000014.1:24511-112737 GCA_964508135.1 uncultured Saprospiraceae bacterium | reverse complement strand
AAATATTGATTGTCAATGGTTTATAGGAATTATTTTTTTGTTGTAGAGTAGTTTAAAAGCTCAACTGAAAAAGCCCAGCGGAGGAAGTTCCAACTGGGCTTTTTTTTAGGCTTTTTCCAAGGTAAACCCGAAGGTCGAACCTACCCCCGGTGTACTGCGCACATTGATAGTCTGCTTGTGCGCCTCCACGATATGTTTCACGATGGAAAGCCCAAGGCCAGAACCGCCCTGCTCCCGTGAGCGGCTTTTGTCCACCCGGTAGAAGCGGTCGAAGAGGTGGTTCAAATGGTCAGCAGCAATGCCGATACCCGTGTCTGCTACTTCGACCAGCAAGTTTTTGTCCATGTCGTAAAAACTCACCTTGGTCACCCCCCCCTCCTTTCCGTATTTCAGGGAGTTGTTGACGAGGTTGGAGAGCACCTGTCGAATGTACTCTCGGTCGGCTCTGACGATATAGCTTTGGTCGGCGCCGGGTTTAAGTTGTAGGCGGATATTGCGCTCTTTTGCCTTGAACTCCATGTCATCGAAGACTTCTTCTGTTAAGGTTTTGATGTCAAAAAGTTGGAGGTCTAGTATCAGCTCGCCTGACTCCAAGCGGGAGATGGACTCCAAGTCCTCCACGATTGTATTGAGGCGGTCCACGTTCTTTGCTGCACGGAGGAGATAGTTTTTATTGATGGTTTCATCCTCCAGCCCGCCCTCCAACAAGGTTTCGAGGTAGCCCTGGATATTGAAAATCGGCGTTTTCAGTTCATGGGAAATATCGCCCAAAAACTTCCGGCGATACTCCTGCCAAGTCTTGAGTTTTTCGGCGTCCATTTCCTGCGCAGCGGCCCATTCCTCTACCTCCTTCTCCACATCATCCATAGTAATGCCCTGCAAATAACCGAACCCCTTCTTCTCGTTCGTCGCCAATTTATGCTTGTGGATACTTTTGTAAATTACTTTGATTTTTCGCTGGATATAACGTAGCAGGTAGAAATGAAAAATTGCGAAGCAAAAAGCGAAGGAAGCCAAGCCAGTCAGCAACAGCATCGGCCAGCTAAAATTGGCATGTTGCACCAAATTGATTAGCGCCACAAAACCTGTCAACATCAAAGAAGCCCAAAACGAGGCAGCCAATGCGATGCGGTTTGGCGTTGGGTTTTTTAAATGCCCAAATGGCAGGAACTCGTTGGAATGGACTGGGCGAAAGGGGGAATTGGCGTCCTTGGTTGATGCAAAGCCGGGCGGTTCACGGTCAAAATTCGTAGCGATACCCGATTCCTTTGATGGTTTTGATGTAATCATCACCTAATTTTTCCCTTAATTTACGGATGTGTACGTCAATAGTTCGGTTGCCGACAATCACATCTGTGCCCCAAATTTTGTTGAATATTTCGTCTCTGGTAAAGACCTTGCCGGGCTTGGTGGCGAGTAGGTTCAGCAGCTCAAACTCTTTTTTTGCAAGCTCCACTTCTTTCCCTGACTGCATCACCCGAAACCGTTCTCGGTCAATCACCAAATCGCCGATGATGGTTTGGTTGGCAGCTTCGTTTTCTTCCTCTGTTTTCAGATTGCGGCGCATCAGCGCTTTCACCCGGCTCATAAGCACCCTTGGCTTGATGGGCTTGGTGATGTAATCGTCACCGCCCACGTCGAGGGCTGCAATTTGAGAATAATCCTCTTCCCTCGCCGTCAAAAACGCAATCAGCGTATTGTCGAACACACGTTGGTTCCTGATGTTCCGGCAAACCTCTACCCCATCCATCTGCGGCATCATGATGTCCAGGATAATCAGATCGGGCATCACTTCCAATGCTTTTTTCAAGCCTTCCTCACCATTGCTGGCAGTTTCGACCTGATAGCCCTCCTTCCGGAGGTTGTAGCTTAGGATTTCCAGAATATCCGGTTCATCGTCAACAATCAAAATCTTCTTGCCTTCCATGTTGTGCACATTTGTGAATTTGGGCGCAAAATTAGGCTAACATTGTCGGCCAACACGTATTGGAACATTAACAAATTGTAAAGTCCAAAACATCATGGCGTGAAGTAATAGGAACTCACACCTACTTTTTCAACTTTTCTTTTTCCATTTTCTCAGCCATTTTCTCATAAATCTCCATCGTCAATTCAGGGTTGCGCTGCAAAATGGCAAGACAAGTATCCAAGGTCTCCCGGTCAATCTGGTGTATTTCAGCTATCTGGTCGTAATACCTATTTGCCAAGCTGTCTTTCTTGGTTCCACCCTGAAGATGCGCCATTGCAGACTCCGCCACATGGACATCCAACATCACTGCTTCCAACTTCTCCTTATCAATCGGCAGCGGCTCCGAATTACTGGAAAGGCATGCCGAAAGCAAAAAAAATGGAACTAGATATAGCGTTATTTGTCTCATTTCAACAAAAATATTCAGCATTCAATAGCCAAATGACTCCTTCGGAAAAAACACACCAACCACTTCAGAGTTGTTGCCCGTCACATCCGGCCAGGTCATCGCTTTAGATTGGATACAAACCACGCCACAGGTCGGGATATTGTCAACATACTTGTCGGAAAACATATTGGCAACACTGGTAAAGGTCGGGTTATGGCCAAAAATCAACACCGTGTTGCACGATTCCGGCAGACGGTTGATCAGGTCAACGATTGTGACCGACATCGCTTCGTAAATTTCGTCACGAACCCAGAAGTCTTCTCCCTCCACGCCTAGTTCGCTCTTGAAATAGGCCGCCGTGGTCAGTGCCCGGATGGCAGGGCTGGTCACTATCAAATCGGGCTGTACGCCTTTGCTCCGCATCAATTTCGCCATGAATGGCGCATCTTTTAGGCCCCGCTCGTTCAGCGGGCGCTCTACGTCCTTCAAATCTGAGCTGTCCCAACTCGATTTTGCATGGCGTACCAAATAAAATGTCTTCATGTTTCTAGTCAAATTTTAAAAAACCAAAGGTAGCTTTTTTCGTTTGTGTAAAACCTCCAAAGGCGTGTACCTTTGGGGTTTTGCGTTTACAGAACAGTCAGAAACTCATTTTACCTTGAATTTTCTTTTAAAAAATCTTGAACACGAACTCAGCGACCAGCATTTGGTGGTTGGGGAGAAACTGTGGGAAGAGGGCAAGGTGACAAAGCTGTTTGAAAACGAACACCATCTCTGGATTGCAAGCGTGGACGGCTTCGAAGTAGAGATGCAGATTAGCCCGTCGAAGGTGAAAGCCTGCTCCTGCGAGTGCGATGTGTTTGAGCGGGAACGAATGTGCGGCCACGTGGCGGCGGGCCTGTTGAACTTGCGACGCAAGCTCTCAGAAACGGTGCGGGAACCTCGACAAGACCAGCGAACCAAGACTTTTTCCCACCAAAAGCTCACCGTCAATGCCATACTCGACAGCGTGACACAGGACGAGCTGGGCGCTTTTGTCCGCAATTTTGCCAGAACGAACAAGCAGTTCTCGTTGGCCCTCCGGGCAAAGTTTGCCGCAAAAGTGACACTTGCCGACAACCGGGAAAAGTTCGGGCTGCTGCTCGACGCCGCTATTCAGACCTACCGAAAGGCAAACGACCGTATCAGCGCGGTGGGGGTCAGGCAGCTACAAAAAATGCTCGAAGAACTGCTTGGCCAGGCTGACGATGCCACCGCACTGGAACATTTCGGGGAGGCTTGGGCTATATTGGCAGCCATTATTGGTCGGTTTTCGCCAATCATGAAAAAGCTCGAAGGCGACGACCCCGCACTCCGTGACCAGTTGCAGATGGCCTTCGGCAAGATTGCGCATTTGGTCAGCTTACCCATTCCTCCCGATTTGCAGGAAGATATCAGCCAGTTTTGTGAAGCGGAGTTCAGCCGCCCTTCCTACCGACTGAACGGTTTCTCGGGGCAACTGCTCGAAACCTGGGCAGCGATATCGAAGGACGACGAAGCAGCTCGGCAAGTGCTGCAAGCCATTGACCATGAACTGGAAAAAGCGATACTCGAAGCCAATTACCGCTCCCAACTACACCTGGTAAAACTCGACCTGCTTGAAATGCCCGGCCTGAAACCCGAGTCCAAAGCCTTCACACTTGAATGTCTCTCAGCACCCCAGAAGCTAATGCAGGTGGTGGATGCCGTGGAGCCGTCCGGTGATTTCCGAAGGATAAAACCACTGGTGGAAAAGGGACACCGCCTTATCAACGATTTGAAAATAAAATCGAAGCTGGAAGCCATCCAGCTACAAATCGCACAGGCGGAGGGCCAGGCGGACGTTATCACCGTCATTTCACGGCAGAAATTTCTCGAAACCCAGGACTTTGAGTTTTACAATAAATGCCAAGAAAACCACAAGGGCAATTGGGAGTCTTTTGTCAAATCGCTGCTGGCCGACCTCGTGCGCCGCTACGATTACCGCCATAATTTCCCGACCATCGCCCACATCCTTGGCCGGGAAGGCAAGCTGGATGAACTGCTTGGGCTGCTCGACGAGCAGCAGTCGCTGGACTTGCTCGGCCAGTTCGACCATTACCTCCTGAAAAAGAAACCCGAAGCAGTCTTCAACCTTTACGAAAAACTATTAAAACATTTCCTCGCAGACCACCTCGGCCTCAAGGCATCCAAACGGCTCCGTGCAGTGTTGAACCACCTGCATAAACAAGGTGCTGGTGCATTAGCCGAAAAACTTTTTACGGCTATTAAATCAGCGTTTCCCAAGCGCAGGTTTTATATGGAAGAAGTAGAATCTATTGGAGGAATATGAGTGCTTGAGACTAAGTGCGCGTTGACGCTGGTTGTTGCTACTCAGCGATTAACGATTGAGACACCTTTAATGCGGTGTCCTTGAGCATTTGAATAAGTCTAGTGAAAAAAGCTTCCTTCGGAGATATCTTCAGCTGTAAAGACATAGGAAGCAGGGCAATTTTTTTTCCGTGGGCATCTCAAGTTTAATGCCGTTGGTGAAGTAACCGAGGAATGTTACCGTCACTCCAAAAACCCTAGCAAATGCTAGAATTTTGGAGTGATAGTGCCGAAAGAGGGACTCGAACCCTCACGCCCGTGAAGACACACGCCCCTGAAACGTGCGCGTCTACCAATTCCGCCATTTCGGCTTTCAAAAGGAGATTGGGTTATTGGGTTATTGGGTTATTTTGCCATGATGTGATTGTCAGAATATTATCTCAATAACCCAATAACCCAATAACTTAATAACCCACTACCCCAATAACCCAATTCGTACCGAAGGTGGGACTCGAACCCACACATAGTTGCCTATACTGGATTTTGAATCCAGCGCGTCTACCATTCCGCCACTTCGGCATACACTTGTTGTTGCAAAACGCTGATTGTCAATTGATTAAGGTGAAAATATAAAATAGTGGGTACTCCAATCAGCGCACTTCCATTGAAGCGGGTGCAAATTTATTCAAATTTTCCTTTATTCTCCAAAGGTATCTTCTTTTTAAAAAAAAATCTACCACAGGTGCCAGCGTTTCGGATGGTGTGACGCCATCCACATAGCCTTCCATCACAGGCTGCACAGCGGCTAAGAGCGAAGTTTCGAGTTCCGTGGCATCCTGAATTGCTTTTTGGTACATCGCCTCGTCGAAGTCGAACTCCAATTCCATGATGGCTTCGTTGACGTCCATCATTTCCAAAAGGAATTCCTGCGGGATTTCGTTCTTGTTATCTTCCAGCATTCCTTTTAACTCCAGGATGTATTTCAATCGTTTGTCGAAATCGGCCAGCACTTGGTATGCCTCGTTGTTGTGCGTGGATTGGCTCTCTGTTTCCGCCTGTTTCTCTGCCTCCGCCAGTGTATGAAAATCAGGGTGAAAAAGCTTGCTGTTCTTCAAGTATCGCTGCTTCAAGTCCACCAAATCCGGGTAAAACGAGAGGGGTATGTTGAAAAATTCGAAGTGGTTCATTATGAAATAGGTATTGGGTTATTGGGTTATTGGGTTATTGGGTTATTGGGGCGAACAATATCCCAATAACTCAATAACCTACCCCCTAAAACAACCTCGAAATATCAAGTCCCAAGGCGAAGACCATCAAAGCGATGAGGATGACGAAGCCTATCATGGTGGCAATTTCCATGAACTTGTCGCTCGGTTTTTTGCCGGTCAGGACCTCGAACAACAGGAACACTACGTGGCCGCCGTCGAGGGCGGGTATTGGAAGCAGATTGATGAAGGCCAAAACGAGCGAAAGCATGGCGGTCAGGTTCCAGAACGATTGCCAGTCCCATTTTGGCGAGAACATACCGCCGATGGTGATGAAGCTACCGAGGCTTTCCGTTACCTTGAGGTCCCCGGAGAACATTTTTCCATAGGCTTTCATTTGAGTGCCAAGGAAATGTCCGACCCGGTTCCAGCCAGCCGAAAATGAGCCAAGCAGCGTGTAGTCCTGTTGCTCCAGGGTGTAGAATTTTTTTAAATCGCCTACGATGGCTGCCCCTATCCTACCCTGCTCGTCCGACCTAACAGTGAGGTTGAGGGTATCCTTATTATCCCGAAGCACTTGAACCTCAAGGTCTGTGTCCTTCATTCTTTCTTTCGTCAATTTGTCATAAAATTCCTCAAAATAGGCGGTTGGTTGACCGTTCAGACCGATGATTTGGTCTCCTACTTGAATGCCAGCCTTTTCAGCGGGTGACTTTTCGCATTTTTTCCAGAAAAGCATCCCCGTGCAGTATTCCCCAAAACCATCCACCCTGAACGGCCTTCTCAGGCCAAAGAGCGATACATCCTTGTTTTTGTTGAGTGAAAGGAATTCGGCTACCTCATTTGAGATTTCGAGCTTAATGGGCTGACCGTTTCGTTCCACGGTGAGCGTCCTTGCACCGTCAATCACAATTCGGCTCTTCACCATTCCTGGGCTAAAGCGTTCGAGCTGATAGGTGTCCACCGCCACGACTTGGTCGCCTGGCTGTATTCCGATGACGAGACCCAAAGAGTCGGGATGGACGCCATTGGTAACGTTTTTGGTTGGAAGGTACTCCTCGCCCCAAGTCCAGAAAATCATGGAGTAAATCAAGAAGCCAAGGATGAAGTTGACCGTCACGCCACCAAGCATGATGATGAGGCGCTGCCAAGCTGGCTTCGAACGGAATTCCCAAGGTTGTGGTGGCGATTTCATTTGCTCCGTATCGAAGCTCTCGTCCACCATTCCAGCTATTTTTACGTAACCGCCCAGCGGGAGCCAGCCGATGCCGTATTCCGTTTCCCCAATTTTCTTTTTGAAAAGCTCAAAATAGGGGTCGAAGAAAAGGTAGAACTTTTCAACCCTTGTCTTGAACCATTTTGCGGGCAGAAAGTGGCCGAGTTCGTGCAGCACTATCAGAATAGAGAGGCTTAAAATCAACTGCCCAACCTTGATGAGAATTTCCATATTTCGAGTCTGAATTTTGGAGAAATGCGAGGATTGAATACCCCTGATTGCATACCCCTTTTTTTATGAAGCGCAAAAGTAAGTGGATTTCCCCTTTTGACGACATTTTTCGTGGAGAGAACAAATGGAGGTTAGGAAAGTTGGTAGAGGTTGTTTCACCCATAGGTTGGCCGCCTCGAACAATTGCCTTGGCGGTAGATTAAAACACCGTCAAACATGGTTGGTAATGCTATTTTTGCCGCATGATTTTATTCTACTGCAACGACATCCAGGGCGATTTTGCAAATTTCTCCGAGGAAGAATCCAAGCATTGCACGCAAGTCTTGCGGAAGAAACCGGGCGATGCAGTACATTTCATTGATGGGGTTGGGCATTGGTACGAAGGTCAAATCACAGAGGCCACCAAGCGACAGGTTGTAGTGAAAATAATGGTTAAGCACGTGGGCACCGACCACACCAGCTTCCGCTTGCACATGGCGGTTGCACCGCTCAAGAACATGGACCGCTTTGAATGGTTCTTGGAAAAAGCCACAGAAATCGGCGTTGACGAAATAACGCCACTCCTCACCAAGCACACCGAGCGCAGCAAGTTGCGTTACGACCGCCTCGAAAAAATCATCCTCTCTGCCGCCAAACAGTGCCTGCGCACCCGCTTGCCTATCTTGAATGAACTCGTTGATTTTGAGGATTTTATAAAAAAGTTTGAAACCAAGACGCCCGGTGCTCGTTTTATCCCCCATTGCCATGTTGCAAATTTGCCCCACCTAAAAAACAACTGTCCGGCAGGTGCGGACGTTACCATACTCATCGGGCCGGAGGGCGATTTTTCTGAGGCCGAAGTACAACAAGCAATGGCACGTGGTTTCAAGGAAGTTGGTCTAGGTGCCAACCGGCTCAGGACGGAAACGGCAGGAATTGTGGCATGCCATACTGTTCATTTAGTCAATATTTAAATAGAAATGAAAATCTTATCACTGGTACTTTTATCGCTCATTGGTTTTTTCCCTGCGGGAAATGCGCCCAACAAACTGGCACTGCTGAAGTACAACGGCGGCGGCGACTGGTACGCCAACCCCACCTCGCTGACCAACTTGACCCGCTTCTGCAACGAACAACTTGGCACTGACCTCGACCCAGACTATGCCACCGTGGAGTCTGGCAGCGTTGAGCTTTTCAACTACGCCTTCGTACACATGACTGGCCACGGCAACGTCGTCTTTTCCGATGCCGAGGCTGAAAACATGCGCAATTACCTGATTGGTGGCGGCTTTTTGCACATTGACGACAACTACGGCCTTGACCCGTTCGTGCGGCCCGCCATGAAAAAGGTGTTCCCAGAATTGCAGTTCATCGAACTCCCTTACAACCACCCTGTTTACCACCAAAAATTTGAGTTCAAAAATGGGCTGCCCAAAGTCCACAAGCACGACGACAAGCCCTCACAGGGATTTGGACTGTTCTGGGAAGGCCGGCTGGTTTGCTTTTACAGTTATGAATGCGACCTCGGCGATGGTTGGGAAGACCCCTCCGTCCACAACGACCCAGAAGAAAAACGGCAGCAGGCACTGAAAATGGGGGCGAACTTGGTGCAGTTTGTTTTTCAGCAGTGATGGTGATTGTGCGCATCATTTTTTGGCACCGGATCGTAGCCTCCGGGCGACCACGGATGGCAGCTTGCCAATCGTTTCAGCCCCATCCAGATGCCCTTGAAAGCGCCCCATTCTTGAATGGCGTCTATCGTATATTGTGAGCAGGTTGGGTAGTAGCGGCAGGACGCCGGGGTAAATGGTGAGATGACCCGCTGGTAAAATCGGACAGGCAGAATGAAGATGTATTTGAGAATTTGAACCATTGCTGATAATTTGTTAACACCCGTTTAACCGAATTCAAAGGGCATTAACAGCGGTTTTGATAAAAATAAATTCAAATTTGCGCGGCAGATGCCCCGGCTTTCTGTGGATAATTTCAAGAAATAAATTCAAATCACGGCTAATTTTGCCTTGAACAAGAAAAGTGACTGGAAGGTTGTCCAAAGTTATTCGCAACACCACTTTTCAAAGCAAACAATCAAGTGGAAAAGACCTTGACACAATACGACGCGGTGGTGAAACGGTGCCAGGACATTTTCCTGAAAAAGACCCACGATTACGGCACGGCATGGCGCATCCTGCGCCCCTCCTCTCTGACTGACCAGCTTTTCATCAAGGCAAAACGCATCCGTAGCATTGACGAAAAATCGAGGCAAATGGTGGAAGATTCCATTGAAGGGGACTTCATTGGCTTGGTCAACTACGCCTACATGGCGCTCATCCAGCTCGAACTTGGTGGGGAGGAGGAACTGGAACTTTCCCCAGTGCAAGCTCAGGTTCTCTATGAAAACCAGGTGGAAATAGTACGCAACCTAATGATTGCCAAAAACCACGACTATGGCGAAGCTTGGCGTGACATGCGCATCAGCTCTATCACCGACTTGATTTTGATGAAAATACTGCGCATCCGGCAAATGGAGGAAAATAAGGGCAAGACACTGATTTCAGAGGGACTTGACGCCAATTATGCCGACATTGCCAACTATGCTATTTTTGCCCTGATTCTTTTATCGGAAAGTTAGGATTTTGGCGTATTGGCGTGTTGGCAGTGCCTGCAAAACGCCAACTTGCCGTCAAAGCTTTTCAAAAATGATTTTTTCATTGGTTATACGCGGTTTATGGTGTTTGCAGGGATTGCCCAAAACGCCAACTCGCTAACCAACCAAAACGCTGTTTTATGACAATTTATACCCTTTTACTCTACATCGGCATCGCAGCAGCGGTATTAACTGCGCTCACGGGCTTCGTTTTCAAGGTCCAAAAAAGTTGGCTGATGACCTATCTCCAGCATTTTTGCGGCTCGCTGTTCATCTTTTCCGGATTCGTCAAGGCAGTTGACCCACTTGGCACAGCCTTCAAAATGGAGCAATATTTTGCCGAGTTCTACTACACTTTGGGGGAAACAGCATTGAAGCCTATTGCCCCAATGTTTCCGTGGCTTTCAGAGCAATCCGTCATTTTTTCATTGGGGATGATTGTTTTCGAGATAGCACTTGGCGTCATGCTGATTTTGGCCTACCGGCCAAAGCTGACGAGCTGGCTTTTTCTGTTATTGGTGACATTTTTCACGGGGCTAACTGGCTACACCTACCTTACGGGCTACGTGCCGTCAGGTGCAAACTTCTTTGAGTTTGGCAAATGGGGTGTCTACGTCAAGACCAATATGCGGGTCACCGATTGTGGCTGCTTTGGCGACTTCTTGAAACTGAAGCCCAAAGTCAGTTTCATGAAAGATGTTTTCCTGCTCCTGCCAGCACTTTACTTTGTTTTTAAGCATAAAAACATGCACGAACATTTCACGCTCGGCGTTCGCCGCTGGCTGGTTTTATTGGTGGCGATTGGCTTTGCCGCATTCAGCTATTACAACACTTTCATGAACGAGCCGGTGATTGATTTCCGTCCATTCCGTGCAGGCGTTGACGTGCGGGCGCAGCGCGAAAAGGAGGCAGCCGAAGAAGCTGCGGCTTATAAAGTGCTGGCCTATAAAATGAAGAGCAAATCGAGCGGCCAAACAATCACTGTACCCTACGAACAGTACATGAAGGAGTACGAAAAATACCCGGAAGCCGAATGGGAAATGGAGCAAGTAAAGGCCAATGCCGACTACGAACACTCCAAAATCAGCGAGTTTGAAATCACCGCCCCCGACGGCTCCAACATGACGGATGCCCTACTTCAAGATTCAGGATATTTCCTGATGGTGGTAGCCTACAAGCTGAAAGAAGCTGGAAAAGAAATCAAAACCACAACGGTAAACGATACGACCTACGTCACCGATTCTATCAAAATTGAAGGCACCGATTCCATGCAGTTTGTGCAGCGAGTTGAGTCGGTTAACCCAAAAGAGGTGAAGGAAGAAACTGTCAATTTTGATCCAGAATACATGGACCGATTTGTCAAAGTCATCAACCCAGTCATCAATGCAGCAAAGGGTACTGGCGTCAAATTTTTTGCAGCCACTGCTCCTAACGACCCAGCGGTAATCGCCCGTTTCAAGGAGCAAACAGGAAGCGACTACCCGTTCTTCACCGCCGACGATTTACTGTTGAAGACGATTCAGCGCTCCAATCCAGGCATCGTGCTTTGGAAGGATGGGAAAATCCTTGCCAAATGGCACTACAAGGACATGCCAAGTTTCGAGCAAATGAAGGCGCAGTACATCAAATTGACGCCTAAAAACTGATATTTTTGAGGCCATGTGGTGTCGTGATGGACTTCAATCATTTGCACCACATGGCCATTGTTTTTGCATGGGAAGGAGAAGTTTCTTGATCCTTTTTTAAAAAACCCCTTTCTTTGCACCTAGTTAATCGCAAAACCGGAAATTACCTCGCTTGCTTAGGTTTGAAATTTTGAAGAGGATTTTGGGCGGAAAGATGCCCGGAAAAGCTATGGCAAGGGAGGTTTGAAATCAAATTATGCTGAGCAGAAGAAACATCCGCATCAAAGTAATGCAGGTGCTATATGCCATGAGCCGTGACAAGGAACTTTCCTTCCGACACGCCATGCTTCTCTACAACAACAGTATCCGCCAGTCCTTTGAAATGTACCTTTTTAACGTGCTGCAACTCGTCCGAGTAGCGGAATACGCAAAGATTGACTACAATTCAAAACTTGCCAAGCACAGGCCCACCGACGAGGACAAAGCTTTCCGGCCAAAACTCTGCGACAACGAAATGATCAGGTCCATCCAGGACAACCGGGGCTTCAAGACACTACTGACCACCCAAAAGATTTTGGAAAAAATGTCGGAAGACGACACCCGTTACCTCTACAACGAATTTGCCAAAACGGAAGACTACATCGAGTTTCTCTCCAGCAAAGATGATTCGCCTGAATTTTACCGGCAGGCCATGCTCAACCTTTACAAGCACTTCAACGGCAGCGAGCATTTCAACGAAATGGTGGAAGACCACTATTTTTCTTGGTTCGACGACAAATCGCTCATCGTGGGCGCCATGAAAAAGACGCTGAAGGCACTGCCTGCCACAGGTGATTTCTATTCTGAATTCGAGCCGACCGACGAAACGGTCAAGGAGTTTGGAGAAATATTGCTGCAAAAAGTCAACAGCGAAGACAAAGAATTGCTCGAAATAATCGAACCGGCCCTCAAGAACTGGGATGCCGAGCGGGTGGCCATTCTCGACATGATTTTGTTGAAAATGGCATTGTGCGAACTGATGACCTTCAACACCATCCCAACGAAAGTCACGCTGAACGAATACGTTGAAATATCGAAGCAGTACAGCACGGACAAAAGCAAAGACTTCATCAACGGCATCCTTGACCGGCTGATGAAAAAGTTGGAAAAAGAAGGCAGAATCGTGAAAGAAGGCCGGGGTTTGATTGAGGAGTAAGGTCGGTCACACTTGGAGTTTTTCGCTTTTTCGAGTTGGATTTTGTTACAATACCACTATCATTACGTCCAATAACCGCTTCCCATCGGACGGCAGAATGCGCTCGAATTCAGTTGGCAATCCTACCTTTTTAAATACTAAAACCTAAAATGAGATGAAAAAGGCTTTATTCATTTCCTGTTTCTCCATGCTGCTTGCATTTGGCCAGTTGTGCGCTCAAAGTGAAAGCTCGCCGAATGCGCTCGCATTCCGCTGGACTTGGGACAATTTTCAGTACCCAATCACCCAGAAATTCGACAAATACGACTACACCAGTGGCGTTGAACTGACCTATATCCGCCACCTTGGCAAGATGCTCAACCTCGCCATTCCGCTCAAACTGGGCAAGGCCTACCTGCCCCTCGACGACCAGGGCACTGTGCGAAATGCGGAGTTGATCGGTAGCCTCGATGCAGTGCTTCACCTGAAATTTACCAAACCCGAAGCACGGTTTTACCCCTACCTGCTTGCAGGGGCTGGCCTGATGTCCGAGACACAAAACGACTGGGCCATGAACCCAGAGTTCCCGGTTGGGCTAGGCCTAAACATCAAAGCGTTCCCCAACCTTTACCTCAGTTTAGAGACACAGTACCGTTTTGACCTCAACGAAAACCGCAACCAGCTTCAACACGCACTCGGCATTTGGATGGTGCTTGGCGGCGTTGTTGAAGAAGAAAAAGTGACAGACCGTGATAAGGACGGCGTACTGGACAGCGAAGACCAATGCCCGGACGAACCTGGCACTGCCAACCTCATGGGCTGTCCTGACAGCGATACCGACGGCGTGGCAGACAAGTTCGACGAATGCCCAAAAGAGGCTGGCAAACCAGCCCTCGCTGGCTGCCCCGACCGTGATGGGGATGGTATTGCAGACCAAAAAGACCGCTGCCCGGACGAAGCCGGAACTATTGAACTTTTCGGTTGCCCCAACCGTGACCAAGATGGTGACGGCGTGGCGGACGAAAACGACCTTTGCCCAAATGCCGCTGGCTCCGCGTTAAACAAGGGCTGTCCAGATAGCGACGGTGACGGAGTGGCCGATTTCGAGGACAGATGCCCTGATACGGCTGGCCCCGCCTCCAACAAGGGCTGTCCTGAGTTGAAGCCGGAAGAAAAGGAAGTGCTGGAATTTGCCATGAAGGCTGTTCAGTTTGAGACTGGAAGTGCCAAATTATTGGCTTCATCACACAATGTATTGGATGAAATTGCCAAAATCATGCAGAATTATCCTGAGCAAAAACTCCGCATCAGCGGCCATACCGATAGCATTGGTGAAGCAGATGATAACCAAAAGTTGTCGGACAGGCGGGCAAAAACTTGTTACGATTACCTCGTTTCGAAAGGAGTTCCAAGTAATCGGATTAGCTACATCGGCTTCGGCGAGTCAAAACCGATTGGTGACAACATGTTCGCTCCTGGCCGGGAGAAGAACCGTCGTGTGGAATTTGAAATGTACGTGGATTGAACAAATTGCCGAAGGCATTCTGAATGACCTTGAAGTTCCTTCAAGTTTGCAGGTTGCCTTCGGCAATCACTTTTTGAAAGGCCTACTCGAAAAGCCCTTGCACCTTCTTCTCCGTTTCCCGCAGATTTTCCCTGCAAAATTTCAACAACTCGGCAGCACGGTTCACCTTTTCGGAAAGGTCGTCCATGCTGACTGCTTCTTCCTGTAGGACTGAGACGATGCCCTGCAATTCCTTCAAGGCCGATTCGTAAGTGATTTTGGCTTTTGGCTTTGTCATTTCTCAATGTTTTTAACGGTTGCTTGGAATTTTCCTTTTTTCAATTGCACCTGTACTTCGTCCCCTGAGCCTAATTGCGCAACTTCCGTGACCGATTTGCCTCGCTTGAACACCATAGCAAACCCCCGCTGGAAAGCGGCTTCTGGGCCAAGTAGCCGGACAATTTTTTCAAAATTGTCGAGTTGAGCATGTGCATTTGAAAATCGGTTCCTCAAAATGCTGGGCAGTTCTTTCTCGATGTAATCCAACATTTGCGCCTGTCGGCGAAAATTGCTTTTCAACTGAAAATCAATCAGTTGTGCAACTTGCTGCAGCCTCGATTCCTTTTCTTTCATAATTCGAAGGGCAATATTTTTAGTTTCCAGCCCCAGGTTCATCATCTGCGATTCATAGTTGAGGTTGCGGTGCAAAATGAAATCGGCAACGGCAGTCGGTGTTTTGAGCGAAGTATGCGCCACAAGGTCGAGCACGGTTTCGTCCACGTCGTGGCCGATTCCAGTGAGCACTGGCAGGGGCATGTCGGCCACCGTTTTTGCCAATAAAAAACTGTCGAAAGCCGCCAAGTCAAGCCTCGCTCCCCCACCCCGGATGATGACCACGGCATCAAAATCCTGCTGCCTCAGCGCCAGCGATTCCAATTGCGCAATCACCTCTTTTTCCACCGAACCACCCTGCACTGCCACTTGGAAAAACTCGATGCTGAAACGATAGCCAAACGAGTTCCCCGTGAGGTGTTTCAAGAAATCCTGAAAACCAGCAGCACGCTCGGAACTCAGCACAGCAATCCGCTGCAAAACCGGACGGAGTGCCAACTGCCCATTTTTTTGTAACAAGTTCAGTACCTGCAACTTACGGATAGTTTCCCGGCGCTGCATTTCGAGCTTTCCCAGTGTGTGGGAAGGGTCAATGTCTTCTACCATCAACTTTAAACCGAAACGCTCATGAAACTCGGCTTTTGCCAAAAACAGGATTTCCATGCCCGGCTGTAACAGCGTCTCAAGGTCTGCGCCTATTTTTCTTTGCAGGCTGCGGTAGTTTTTTGACCAAATGACTGCCTGGGCTTGGGCGATGATTTCTTCACTGTCCTCCCTTTTTTGCACCAAATCGAGGTAAAAATGCCCCTTCGACACTTTCACGTCCGCCAGTTCGGACCGAATCCAAAGCGCCTGCGGCAGGTTGAGCGCGATCACCCTGCGGATAAATTCATTGAACTCGAAAAGCGTATGCGACATGGAGGAGGTGAGGGTTTGAGATTTTGAGGGTTTGAGGAAGGGCGAAAATAGAACGACCTGTTGGTATCACATCAACAGGTCGCTCATTTTATTTTGACCTTCCTTCCCTAAAAAGGTTTTCGGGGTGCGAGGTCAATTTTTTGGAAGTGGCTTGTAGGTTTTCTGGTAGGTCTCCCAAGGGGTTTTCAAGTGCTCGTTGCGGCCAAAATAGGTTGCAATCGTTTCAAATTCCTTGGCGTCCCGGTAGCCGGGAATGGACTGGATCACTTCGATTTTTTCATCCAAAAACACCACCGTTGGGAAGCTTAACTGGCCCCTTGTGATTTCGGCAGCAAGCTCATGGTAGCCCCTCATCCCGTTCTTCACGAACTTGTAGGTCTTTTCTTTGAACACGATGTCCTGCTTTTGCTCCGCATCGAACTTGACGGCGTAGTAGGTTTGGTTGATGTATTTGGCCAGACATGGGTCGCTGAACGTGGTGGCGTCCATGCGCTTGCACCAGCCGCACCAGTCAGTGTAAACATCCACCACGATTTTTCTGGGATGGGTCTTCGATTTTTCGAGCATTTGCTCCCAGGTAATCCAACTAATGGCATCTGCGGGAGCGGGCTTAACAAGCGCTTCAGGCTTTTTGAACGCAAGCGCACCAAGCAACAAAACCAACGCCCCCAATCCAAACATTACATTCCTCATGCTTTCAAAATTTTACTATTTAAACTGCGAATTTACAAGCTGTAAACAGTTTGACAGTTAAGTTGAGGGTGTGAAAAATGCACTTTAAACAAAGTTTAACGGCAATCAACGGCATTCCTAAGAATTGTTAAAGTGTCTTTACCCAATTGGTACCTGGCCACCTCACGCCCCATCGGCGTTGGTGTCAAAATCCCTTCACCTAGCCGAGCGGGAGTCGTAAAAATCACGGCTTCATCCCACAGGTCTTTTTGCAAAAATTGCCGAATAGTAAACGCTCCGCCCTCCACGATGAGCGAAGTTATTCGGCGTTCAAAAAGCAACCCCATCAGGTTTTCGAGCAGGTGTGTATCAAAATCCAACTCAAAAAAGCGGAGCAAATCATTGCTTTCATCGCCTGCAAGTAGCTTTTCAGTGACAACCCAAGTAGTTGCAGTGCCCTGTAAAAGCTGGAGGTTTGAGGGCAAACGGCGATGCCTGTCCAGCACGATGCGCAGCGGCGACTTGCCAAACCAATGCCGATTTGTAAGCGCGGGGTCATCGGTCAGCGCCGTGTTCGTTCCGACAAGGATGGCGTCGAATTCAGCCCGGCCCTTGTGCGCCAGCACTTGCGAAAACTGGTTGCTCAACCAGACCTGCTTGCCCGGTGTACCCATGTAGCCGTCCACCGATTGGGCAAATTTGAGTTGGATGAATGGCCGCTTTTTTGACACAAAAACATTGCGAATCTCGCTGGGGAGGTTGGCTTGGCTGGCGCAAATGCCCGTTATGACCTCAACGCCAGCATTTCGCAACAACTCGACGCCCTTCCCAGCCACTTCTGGCGTTTCGTCCAAGCTGGCAATGACAACTTTTGGGATTCGCTTCCGCAAAATCAGGTCCGTGCAGGCAGGTGTTTTCCCATGAAAACAGCAGGGTTCGAGGGAGACGAAAAGCGTAGATTTATCCATCAAATGGCGGTCTTTTTCCAATACGGAAGCTACACAGTTGACCTCGGCGTGAGCTAGCCCGTACTGCCTGTGCCAGCCCTCACCGATGATGCGGCCCTCGTGTACCAGCACTGCGCCAACCATCGGGTTTGGGCTGACGCTGCCAGCACCAAGGCGGGCCAAGTCGAAACATCGCTGCATGAAAATTTCGTCGGTCATTTTGCGTTTTTGATTGCAGAAGGCAAAGAAAAGCAAACCAAGTTGCACAAATACAAATTATGCGTCTAAACAACCATTCCGCTTTTTCGTTTGTCTATCAAATCGCCACAAACCTCCAAACAAAGGAAGTGTTGAGGATATTTTTGACAACTTCGCCCCGAAATGCCAAGTTCGCCCTTTTTACAAGCTAACAAAATCTTCTAAACAATTGGTTATCAGTAATTTATTCAAAATCAATCTAAACGTTCAAGCAATGATAAAAAACTGTTTTACCCTGCTTTGGGTCATTTTAGGGGTGGTGAGCCTCCATGCTCAAACCAATAAAATAAGCTTCACGGAGTACGACCTTCCAAACGGCCTCCACGTAATCCTGCACGAAGACCACTCCACGCCCATCGTGGCCGTGTCGGTGCTGTACCATGTCGGTTCCAAAAACGAAAAACCGGACCGCACGGGGTTTGCGCATTTTTTCGAGCACCTGCTTTTTGAAGGCTCGGCGAACATCGCCCGTGGCGAATTCGACGACTACATCCAAAAAGCAGGCGGAACGAACAACGCCAACACGAGCTGGGACCGCACTTTTTATTACGAAGTGCTGCCCTCCAACCAACTTGGCCTCGGACTCTGGCTCGAATCGGAGCGGATGCTCCAAGCCAAGGTGGAGCAAGTGGGCATCGAAACGCAACGGCAGGTAGTGAAGGAGGAGCGCCGCCAACGGATTGACAACCAGCCCTACGGAACGGTGCTTGAGGAATCCATGAAGAGGGCCTTCCGCAACCACCCGTACAAATGGCCAATCATCGGCTACATGGAGCACCTCGATGCAGCGCAGGAGGTGGACTACAAGCAGTTTTACGCCGACTTTTATGTGCCAAACAATGCCACGCTGTCCATCGCTGGCGACATAAATGTTGAAGAAGCCAAGTCATTGATTAGCAAGTATTTCGCTGGTATTCCAAAGCAAAAAGACCCATATCGCCCAAAGATTGTCGAGCCGGAACTTGGCGGCGAAGTGCGTGACACCATCTTCGACAACGTGCAACTGCCAGCGGTCATCCAGACCTACCGCATCCCGGCGCAGGGAACCCCGGATTTTTATGCCGTAACGATGCTTTCGCAATTGCTCTCCCAAGGCGAGAGTTCCCGACTGCACAAGGCGCTGATTGATGAGCAGCAAAAGGCACTCTTTGTGGGCAACTTCCCGCTTTCACTCGAAGACCCAGGCGTTTCCATCGCCTTTGGCATCTGCAACGGCGGTGTTGACCCAAAGGATGTGGAGTCAAGCATGGATGCTGAGGTGATGAAGGTGCAGACCGAGTTGATTTCGGAAGTGGAGTTTCAAAAGCTGCGCAACCAAGTCGAAAACGACTTTATCAGCACCAACGAAACGGTGCAGGGAATTGCTGAAAGCCTTGCCAACTACCACACCTATTTTGGCGAAGCCAACCTCATCAACACCGAGATTGACCGCTACATGAAAGTGACTCGTGAGGACATTCAACGGGTGGCCAAGAAGTATTTCACAAAAAACAACCGAGTGGTGCTGTACTACCTGCCCAAACCTTCCAATCCTTAACCAACAGAAATAGAAGCGATACGATTGCTTGGAGCAATCGTATCGCTCTTTCGCCTAAATTAATACTAATCAACGTTTTATGAAAAAGATATTTCTCCTTAAAATAATGGTAGTGCTGCTTTTCGCCCAAATGGCAAACGGGCAGAATGACTTCCGAAATACCGCACCCAAACCCGGGCCTGCGCCAAAAATCGAATTGGGCAAGGCAGAGCAGTTCACGTTAAAAAATGGCTTGAAAGTGATTGTGGTGGAAAACCACAAGCTGCCAAGAATCAGTTTTCAGGTTTTTGTGGATGTACCACCAACGCTCCAAGGGGAGTTTGCAGGGTACGCTGACCTGGCTGGACAGATGTTGAGCAAAGGCACAACGACCCGCACAAAATCGCAGATTGACGAATCGGTTGACTTCATGGGAGCCAACCTGAACAGTTCTGCATCGGGCGTTTCGGGCGGATGCCTCAGCCGGTACAATGACAAGTTGTTGGAAGTGATGTCTGATGTGCTACTGAACCCAACATTCCCTTCAGCCGAATTTGACAAAGTGAAGAAGCAGGCCATTTCAGCGCTTGCCCAAGATAAAGACGACCCGAGTGCGATTGCCAATAACGTAGGCTCTGTGCTCCGCAATGGCAAAAACCACCCCTACGGTGAGGTCACTACTGAAAAATCATTGGAAAAAATCACGGTAGATAAATGCCGAGAATTTTACCAAAAATTCTTCAAGCCCAATGTTTCCTACCTGATAGTAACCGGGGACATCACAACCGCAGAGGTGAAAAAATTTGCCCCGAAATACTTTGGCGATTGGAAACAGGGCGAAGTTCAAAACATCAAATTTGACACGCCGCAGAAGCCCGCCGCCACGCAGGTGGACTTCGTGGACAAAGCAGGTGCGGTTCAGTCAGTCATCAACGTCACCTACCCCGTTGACTTGAAACCCGGCACCGAGGACGTCATCAAGGCGAGCGTGATGAACACGGTCTTGGGCAGCTACTTCGGCAGCCGCCTCATGTCGAACCTTCGTGAGGACAAGGCATACACCTACGGCGCACGGTCTGGGCTAAGCCCCGACCCAGTGATTGGCTTTTTCAACGCCAATGCAAGCGTCAGGAACGAGGTGACGGACAGCTCCATCGTCCAGTTTCTAGCTGAAATTGACAGGCTGCGTAACGAAACTATGCCCGAGGAGGAACTGAGCATGGTGAAAAACGTGATGACAGGCAATTTCGCTCGGTCGCTGGAAGACCCGGAAACGGTAGCTCGTTTTGCGCTGAATACCGCTCGCTTCAACTTGCCTGATGATTACTACGCAAATTACCTTCAACGCCTGAGCCAAGTAAGTACCTACGATATCAGGCAGATGGCTGCGAAATACCTTTCACCTAAAAATACCCACCTATTGGTAGTAGGTAACAAAGACGATGTGGCAGCCAAGCTTGCCAATTTTTCGGCAGACAAAAAAGTCAGGTTTTACGATGTTTACGGCAACCCCATCGAAGAAGAAGGGATGCAAGTGCCAGCCGGCATCACCGCTCAAACGGTGCTTGCGGACTATCTGAATGCCGTGGGGGGTAAAAAACTGGACGACATTAAGTCAGTTTACCTCAACATGACCGCCAGCTTGCAAGGCATGGAAATGGTAACCGAACTCAATCACATGGCACCGAACAAGCTTGACATGGTCAATTCCATGCTAGGCAATGTCATCATGGAATCCATTTTTGATGGTGAAAAAGGCGTGAACATTCAAATGGGCAACAAATCCGTGATGGAAGGCTCAGCGCTGGAGGACATGAAAATTGACGGGCATTTGTTCCCAGAGCGTTTTTACGATAAGCTGGGCGTGAAAACCGAGCTGAAAGGCATCGAAATGGTGGAAGGCAAAAAAGCCTACAAAATCCAGATAGAATATCCATCTGGCTCCAAAAAAACGCACTACTTTAGTTTGGAAACCAACCTTAAGGTTCGGGAAATCGAGGATAAGGACGGCACGCTAGTGACCAATGAAATTACAAGCTATAAAGACGTGAACGGTATCCGATTCCCGGAGGTAGTCAAGATTACTGGAATCGCTCCCATGCCGCTAATTATGACCACCAAAGAAGTGGAAGTAAACGGGGAAATGGATGCAAGTTTGTTTATTGTAAAATGACCATTGTCTCAACGAAAAAAGCCTCGATAGTTTTTAATGCTGCCGAGGCTTTTTCATTTGAGTTCGTAACAAATCAAACCGCAAAACTTTCCCCACATCCACAAGTCCGAGCCGCATTTGGGTTTTGAAAATAAAAGCCTTTGCCCTCTAACCCGCCGGAAAACTCAAGCGTGGAGTTGAACAAGTAGAGGAAGCTTTTCAGGTCTGTCACCACTTTAATGCCATTGTCCTCAAAAACTTGGTCGTTGGGCTGGCTTTCGTTGTCAAAGTCCATATTGTAGGATAGACCGGAGCAGCCGCCACTGGTGACGCTGACCCGCACAAAATAATCGTTGCCAAGTCCTTGTTTATCAACGATTTGAAGGATTCGCTCCTTGGCACTTTCGGCTACGAAAAGCATAGAACACGATTTTTTGAAAAAAATTAGGCTACTGTGGCTTCGCTTTCCACTTCGATGCCATTTTTCTTCCTGTAATCGGCGATGGCCGCCTTGATGGCATCTTCAGCCAGCACGGAGCAGTGGATTTTCACGGGCGGTAGTGCCAGTTCCTCCACGATGTCCATGTTGTCAATGGTCAGCGCCTCGTCCACGGATTTGCCCTTGAGCCACTCCGTAGCCAGCGATGAAGAAGCAATGGCAGAACCACATCCAAAAGTTTTGAACTTGGCATCTTGGATAATGCCAGTAGCTTCGTCCACTTCTATTTGCAGGCGCATCACGTCGCCGCACTCAGGCGCACCGACGAGACCAGTACCCACATTTTTCTTCGCTTTGTCCAACGTTCCCACGTTGCGTGGATTCTGAAAATGCTCGATTACTTTGGTTGAATATGCCATAATTGAAAGATTGATTGATTGTTGAAATAGTTGTGATTATTGAGGTTTCAGGTTGAGCAGCCGCCGACTACGCACTGCGCACTGCCAACTGTCGAACTAAGAACTTCAACCATGCTCCGCCCATTCGATTTTTGAAAGGTCAACGCCTTCCTTGTACATTTCCCAAATCGGGCTGAGGTCACGCATGTGGTTCACGCCTTTTTTAATGGCTTCGATGGCGTAGTTCACATCGTCTTCCGATGTGAATCGGCCAAGGCTGAAACGCAACGAAGAGTGCGCCAAATCATCGCCCAGACCCAGTGCAACTAGCACGTATGACGGTTCCAACGAAGCCGAAGTGCAAGCTGAACCGGACGAAAGGGCGATTTCCTGGTTGAAGGTCATCATCAAGCCTTCGCCCTCCACGTGCTTAAAGGAAATATTGGTGACGTGCGGCATCCGGTGTTCCACGTTACCGTTGATGTATATTTCTTCAAGTTCAAAAAAGCCCTTTTCCAATTTGTCCCGGAGCTTGCTGAGGCGGGCAGCATCCTGCTCCATTTCCTGCATGGCGATTTCGGCAGCTTTTCCGAAGCCAACGATGCCTGGCACATTGAGCGTGCCGGACCTCATGCCCCGCTCATGGCCGCCGCCGTCCATTTGGGCAGTCACTTTCACACGGGGGTTTTTACGGCTGACGTAAAGAGCTCCGACCCCTTTTGGGCCGTACATTTTGTGACCCGTGAAGGCCATCAAGTGAACGCCAACTTCTCTTGGGTGCGTTTTGATTTTACCCACAGCTTGCGTTGCATCGCTGAAGAACAACACACCGTGCTTCTCGCAAATCTGGCCGATTTCCTTCATCGGCTGAATGACTCCGGTCTCGTTGTTGGCCCACATCACCGACACCAGGATGGTGCTTGGTTTGATGGCAGCTTCCAACTCGGCGAGGTCAATCAGGCCGTCCACTTTTACATTAAGGTAGGTAACCTCAGCGCCATGCTTTTCGAGTTTGTTGCAGGTATCGAGCACGGCTTTATGCTCCGTTTTCACCGTAATAATATGGTTGCCCTTTCGGGAATACATTTCATACACCCCTTTGATGGCGAGGTTGTCGCTCTCCGTAGCACCAGAGGTAAAGATGATTTCCTTCTCATCGGCATCGAGCAACTTGGCGATTTGTTCACGGGCATAGTCCACCGCCTCTTCTGCCTCCCAACCAAATGGGTGGTTTCGGCTGGCAGCGTTGCCGTGGTGCTCAAAGAAATAGGGCACCATCGCTTCCACGACCCGTGGGTCGCAAGGGGTGGTGGCGTTGTTGTCGAGATAGATTCTTCTGGCTGCCATAAATGGATTTTATGTTTATTTAGATTTAATCTAAGCGCAAATTTAACAGAAATCCTTGGACATAGTTTTCTCTTTTTCATGTTTTTTTTTAAATGTGGGAAAGTAGGCAGCGAATCCCAATGAAAATGGAAGTTGAATTTTAAACCAACCTATGAAGTTGAATTTGGCCAAGTTATTTTCACTTCCGCTTTCCCTTCATCACCTGCCCGCCTTGGTACAGCACCATCTCGTTCACCTTGCCATCCGGCGCTACCAGAAATTCGACTTGGGCATCCACTACTTTCAGGAAAAACTTGGTCTCCGATTCGGCAAACAGCTCGAATTCCGGCTGGCCGGTGGCCTGTGTGAAGAACTGGGCGTCCTTTCTGCGAAAAGTCAAGGCAAAACCCGGCATCAGTTCGTAGCTGCCGACATAGCGGTCGAATATAGCTGCATCCAGCTTTGTTTCCTTTTTGGGTTCGGGCATGGGCTTGTCTGAACGGGTTCCAAATTCGTCCGTACCAAATGGGGTGGCAACCACGGTGCCTACGCCGGTGACATTGCCCTTCTTATTCCGCTCAAATTGCAGCCTCGTATCTGAATCATCGAAGAAGAATTTGTCCTTGGCATAAGGATGGATGAGGAACTTGGTACTGCCAGTTTTCTGCGAAAAAAGCTGTTTGCCTTCCAGGGTTACCATTCGAAATTTGTCAGTTTCGAATTCGTAATTGCCCACATAAGCCTTGAGTTCCGATTCGGGCAGTTCAATGGCATTGGGCTTTGTCACCGGCTTGCCCAACACCGTCGTCATTATTTTGTAGGTCAATTCACCCGGGTCTGCGGCGTTGCCGTTGGAAAGGCAAATGACGTAGAGGTGCTGGTCGGGTACCCGAATGCCATCTGTGACGAAGCCGTGGATTCCACCGCTGTGGTAAATGAGGCGGTGGCCTTCGTAATCGGTGAAGCCCCATCCGAAGCCATAGTGCGTGGGCTTACCATTATTGAGTTTAGTGGCCGTCCAAGCCTTTTCCAGCAGCGGTTTTTTTATCAGTTTTTCGGTGTAGAGCGCTTCGTCCCATTTGCCCATATCGGCCACGGTGGACATCAGCGAGCCAGCGGCATACGGCAAGGTCATGCTGAGGTACGGTGCATTTTGAACGTTGCCTTCGCCACCAGCATAGCCGGTCACACGGCGGGGTATTATCTTGCTGGTCACGTCGTAATAAGTGTCAGTCATGCCCAGTGGCTCAAAGATGTTTTTCTGCAAAAACTCAGCGTAGCTCATGCCGCTTGCCTTCTCGATGATGGCGCCCGTCAAGATGTAAGCGGAGTTGTTGTACTCCCATTTCTCACCCGGTTCAAAGTCGAAAGGCTCGTTTTTGAAATGGTCAACCAGTTCCGTAACGGTCATGTCGGTGCGCCAGATTTTAGAGAAGTCGTCCATACTTGTGTAGCTCTTGATGCCGGAAGTATGGTTGAGCAATTGGGCGACGGTGATTTTGCGCCCCCCGGTTGGATAGTCGGGCAGGTACTTCGTCAAGTCGTCGTCGAGGCTGACCTTACCCTGCTGCACCAAAATCAGCATGGCCACGGCGGTAAACTGCTTGGTGATGCTGCCCAGACGGAGGATGTGGTTGGGTTGCATTTTCACGTCCAACTCCATATTGGCCATGCCGTAGGCTTTTTCAAAAAGGACTTTGCCGTCCTTTTGCACCCGCACCACGGCACCTGGCTGGTCGGGCTTGTAGGCTTCGGACATGATTTGGTCTATTTGCGCTTCCAGCGTTTGGGCTTGCACAAAAGCATTGCTTAATGCAAAGAGCAGCAGTAAACAAAGGGTTTTTAAGTAAAATGCGGCTGGTTGATTTTTCATTTGAAGATATAATTTTGATGTGAAAAGGATGAATGAATAATTGGGCACGAAGTTAAAATCGCTTATTTTCGATTTGGTTATTTTTAGACGAGGGTTGCGATGTGTCGGATGATGCAGGTTGTTTTGCTGCCACGTAAGCATAAATCTACTGCACAAAAAAATGCCCCAACTTTATGTACAACCACCAACCGCCCGCATCCTATCTATCGTTTTTCAAATGTCAATAAAACGAACTGACAAAACGCATCGTAAAACTCCCTTGTTGGTACTACCTTTCCGGTTCCAACCAGTGATTATTGCAAGGTTTTGCAGCGTCAACCACCTAATTTCGCATCACCAAATACAACCGTATGAACCAGTCATCTTTTTTTGGGAGCAAACAACTGACACTAATGTTAATGGTATGCCTTAGCGGCCTGCTCGTCAGCTTCACCATATCGCCAAATGCAAGTTTCGAGGAGTTGCTTTCCCATCTGTACCCCCAACAGGGGCAAACCAATCACCAGTCACCAATCATTATGAACCACGATTACGACAAAGCCTGGCGGGAAATTGATTCCCTCGAACAGCAGGGCCTGCCCAAGACCGCCCTCGAAAAAACCGAGGCATTGCTGGAAATAGCCCGCAAGGAAAACGAACATGCACAGGTCGTAAAAGCCTTGATGTACCGAGGAAAGTACCAAAGCCAGCTTGAAGAGGAGGGCTTGGCCAAGGCCATCAACCGACTGAAAGGGGAGGCAGAAAAAGCGGATTACCCCGTGAAGCCCATCCTCCAGTCCATGATGGCGGAGATGTTCAGCAACTACCTTGACCAAAACCTCTGGCGGTTCCAGAACCGCACGACCACTGTCGAGTTCAAGCCGGAGGACTTCAAGACTTGGAGCATCGAGCAGTTGACCGTGGAATCGGCGAGGCTTTACCGGGCTTCCCTCACCGACCCCAAGCTCAAGTCTACTGCCATTGGCGACTTTAAAATCCTGCTGACCGAAGGCCGCAACGACGAGGGCCTCCGCCCCACCCTATTCGACTTCCTGGCACACCGTGCCATTGATTTTTTCATGAACGAGCGCACCTACGTCACGCAGCCCGCCTACAAGTTTTATATTGACGATGCCAAGGCGTTTGCGCCAGCGGCGGAGTTTGTAAACTGGAAAATCGCTACGCCAGACTCCAATTCCTGGAAATTGCAGACGCTGTTGCTGATGCAGGATTTGCTCAAATTCCGCCTGTCGGAGAAGATGAAACAATCGCCCTCGCTGCTCGATGCGGACTTGAAGCGACTCTCCTTCGTGCATTCCAACACCGTGCTGGACACCAAGGACGCTGCCTATTTGGCTGCGCTCGAAAACTTGAAAAACCAATACAGTGGCAGCCAACCTGCTGCCGAAGTGCTGCACGCCATGGCCGTTTACTACCAGAACAAGGCTGCCGAATACAAGGCCCCGCCATTCGGCCAGCCAGACAATGACGAGCGGAAATGGTACTTGAAAAAAGCGCATGAGCTATGCTACGAGGCCATTCGCAGTTATTCGGGGAGCTTTGGGGCGAAGGCTTGCGAGGCAATGCGGGCACAGCTTGAGATGGTCTCCTTGACGTTGAACGTTGAACAGGTCAACCTGCCGAACCAAACATTTTTGGCAAAAATCGACTACCACAACGCCAAGCAGGCTTGGTTGAAGGTCATTAGGATGGACGATAAACGGCGGAAGGAAATTGAAAAACTGGATTCCGAAAACGACGCACTGGAGCGCCTCCATGCTTACCTGAACAGCCTGCCAGCAGTCAAAACCACCACGGCTAACTTGCCAGATGACGGCGATTTTCGGGCGCACTCGGTGGAAGCAAAAATGGACGGGCTGCCGCTTGGCCAGTACATAGTCATGCTCTCCGACAACCAGTCGTTTCAGGGAGAAAAAACAAATGTTTCCTTCCTGAACATGCACGTCTCCAACTTCGGATACTGGCAGCGGCAGGACGAGGGCGGCATCTCCAACGCCATCATTTTTAACCGTGAAAACGGCCAGCCGCTCAAGGGGGTGAAGGTGGAAGTGATGGTGCAGAACTACAACCAACTCGGCAGGAAGTACGAATGGAAGCGCAAGCACCTGCTCGAAACCAACGCCGACGGCTTCATCACCGTCCCGACTGGCGGGTTGGATGAACGTAATTTCAAGTTCTTGATTTGCCAAGGAAAAGACACCCTCGACACGGGCGACAATTTTTACAAAAGCAATTATCGCAACCAACCCAGACCCTACCAGCAAACCCAGTTTTTCCTCGACCGTGCCATTTACCGTCCTGGGCAAACTGTTTATTTCAAGGGAATTGGCCTCCAGTTCGATGAAAAACGGATGCCCACCATCTTGAAAAAAGAAACCGTCAGGGTCGAGTTTTTAGACGCCAACTACCAGCCTGTTTCAACCCTCGAACTCCGCACCAACGAATACGGCACCTTCAGTGGGCAGTTCACAGCGCCTCGCACGGGCTTGTTGGGGCAAATGCAAATCCGCAGCAGTATCGGCGGACAATCACAGTATTTCCGGGTGGAAGAATACAAGCGGCCCAAGTTCGAGGTGAGCTTCGAACCCGTGAAGGGCAGCTACCGCCTGAACGACGAAGTTACGGTCCCCGGCAAGGCCATCGCCTACGCTGGCAACAATATTGACGGAGCTAAAGTAAGTTGGCGGGTCGTGCGGGAAGTGCGCTTCCCGTGGTGGCCGTGGTGGTACGCCAAGTGGTTCCCCTTCCGAGGCGAGACCATGGAAATTGCCAACGGCACGGCACAAACCGATGCCGAGGGCAAGTTCAACATCAAGTTCACCGCCCTGCCCGACCGCAGCATTCCGAAGGACCAAAAACCGGAGTTCAGCTACACCGTTTACGCCGACGTGACCGACATCACTGGCGAGACGCAGAGCAGCGAGACATACATTTCGGTGGGGTACATCTCCATGAAAGTGGATGTGACTGCCAACGGCAGCCCACTCGAAAATTCCAGCTTGAACATTGATAGTTTGAAGAAATTTGAATTGCTGACGCAAAACCTGAGCGGAGAGTTCGAGCCAGCCAAGGGAAATATCAAATTGGAACTGCTGCGCTCACCAAAACAGGTCTATCTCAACCGCTACTGGGAGCAGCCCGACCGCCAGGCCATGACGGAAGCGGAGTTCAAAAAAACATTCCCACAGTTCGCCTGGACAAACGAAAAAGAGCCGCAGAATTGGCCCGTGGAGCGGAGCATTTTAGAGGAAAAATTTGACACAGAAAAGTCGAAGGAGGTTGTTTTGCCAAAAATCAAACTGTCAGCAGGCTGGTATGCCCTCACCCTCACCACGCAGGATAAGTTTGGGGAGAAAATCGAGGTGAAAAAATATTTCAGCGGCTACGATTTGGGTGAAAAAGCATTGCCCGCACCAACGATTGGTTGGCATTTGTTGGCTTCGCAATCGGGCAAGAACGCTACCAAATTTGAACCTGGAGAAACTGCGGCACTATGGTTCGGAAGCACCGAAAAAAACCTGCCTGTGCTACTCGAAATTGACCGGGACGGCAAGACGCTTTCCCGCAAATGGCTCTCCGTGAAAGGCATGCAATCTGAGTTGTTCAAAGTCGCCGAAGAGCACCGTGGGAACGTCAGCTACCACTACTCCTGGGCGATGCACAACCGCTCCACCAATGGCGATGGCAGCATCAATGTACCTTGGAGCAACAAGGACCTGACCATCGAATACGGCACTTTCCGGGACAAATTATTGCCCGGCCAAAAAGAGGAATGGGTCATCAAAATAAAAGGCCCGAAAGGCGAAAAAGTCGCCGCTGAGATGGTCGCAGGCATGTACGATGCCTCTTTGGATGCCTTCGCCGCCAATAGCTGGGGGATGAACGTTTGGCCATCTACTTGGTCACGTATCAATTATGGTAGCCCTGGTTTCCAGATGGTTCAGGGAAATTGGCTGCACTATCCGAACATCATTTCGCCAGAAGGTGATTATCGGCAGTACCGGATGTTGAACTGGTTCAATTGGGGGATGTATGATTATGGATATGGTGGTAGGTTGCTCAAGGCGGGCGCTGGGATACGCTCAAAAAATGGTGAAGAAGAAATGGTGATGATGGATGCTGCACCCGCACCAATGATGGCAGAAGCCATGGACCGTGATCAGGCTGCTAAAGCCGACGGCAATACTGCATTTGGCGAAGAAGCAAAGGATTCATCGGGAGGTCAGGGCGGCGACACACCAAAGAAGCCCACGACCGACCTCTCCCAGGTCAAGGTTCGCACGAACCTGAACGAAACCGTCTTTTTTTACCCGAACCTAATGACGGATGCTGAGGGCAATGTGGTCATCAAGTTTACGATGAACGAAGCGCTAACGAGGTGGAAGTTCCTCGGCTTGGCCACCACGACCGACCTGCAAATTGGCACTACGAGCAAGGAAATCGTCACACAAAAAGACTTGATGGTGGTGCCAAACCCGCCAAGATTTTTCAGGGAGTACGACGAAATTGAGTTCACGGCCAAGGTGGTGAACCTGAGCAAGGCAGCCCTCAACGGCGAGTACAAGTTGGAGTTGAAAAATGCGCTGACGGGTGAAGATGTTTTCCCACTCAACGGCACGAACCCAGCGATGTCGATTTTGCTTGCTCCGCAACGGTTGACTGACCTGAAACCCGGCGAGTCCCGCCGCTTGGCTTGGCGCTTCAAAGTGCCGGATGTGGCGGACGTGCCTGTGATTGAGCACACAGTGATTGCAAGTGCGGGCGAGTTCAGCGATGCGGAAAGGAGCGCTTCGCCTGTGCTTTCCAACCGGATGCTGGTGACGGAGACGCTGCCGCTGCCCGTTCGGGGTGGCCAGACAAAGAATTTTACGCTAAATTCTTTGAAAACAAACAACTCGAACACGCTGCGCCACCAAGGGTTGACATTGGAGTTTACGCAAAACCCCGCATGGTACGCCGTGCAGGCTTTGCCCTACTTGATGGAGTACCCCTACGAGTGCAACGAGCAGATTTTCAGCCGCTACTACGCCAACAGCTTGGCCACGAGCGTCGCCAATTCGCACCCGAAAATCAAGGCGGTGTTTGACCGCTGGCGCAATTACGAGCCGGATGCGTTGAAGAGCAACCTGAGCAAGAACCAAGAGTTGAAAACGGCGCTGCTGGAAGAAACGCCGTGGGTGCTGGCCGCCCAAAGCGAGGAGCAACAGAAGCAAAACATTGCATTACTGTTCGACCTGAACCGCATGGCCTACGAGCAGGAGGCCGCTTTGAAAAAACTGCAAGACCGCCAAATGGCCAACGGCGGCTGGGGCTGGTTCCCCGGCGACCGGGACAATTGGTACATCACGCAGTACATGGCCGAAGGACTTGGGCACCTGCAAAGGCTTGGTGTTCAAGACCTTACGAGCAAAGAGACCTCCCGCCAGATGGTCGAAAAAACGGTGCGCTACTGCGATGACCGCATGGTGGAGGATTACGAGCGGTTGGAATACCAAGTGAAACAGGGCAAGGCAAAATTTGAGGACGACCACTTGGACTACATGGCGTCGCATTACCTGTACATGCGGTCTTTTTTCATGGAAAACAAGTCGGCGCAAGCTGGTCAAGGCAATTTTGCAACGAAGCAGGCGATTGCCTTGGAAGGCAAAATTGCAACCGTCCATGCCTACTACCTCGGCCAAGTGGACAAGTATTGGCTGAACAAAGGCATCTACACCGAGGGCATGTTGGCCCTGGCGGCTGACCGCAACGGTAAGGGAGCCACAGCGCAAAAAATCGTGAAGTCACTAAAGGAGCGCTCATTGAACAACGAAGAACTGGGCATGTACTGGAAGTACCCGACCGGGTGGTGGTGGTACCAAGCTCCCATCGAGTCGCAGGCACTGCTGATTGAAGTGTTCAACGACGTGGCCAACGACAAGCAAGCCGTGGACGACCTGAAGGTTTGGCTGCTGAAAAACAAGCAGACCACCCACTGGAAAACGACCAAGGCCACTGCTTCAGCAGTGTACGCCCTGCTCTCCAGCGGCGACAATTGGCTGCTGGACGACCTACCGTTGGTCATCAACTTCGGTAGCCCAACAGCACCGCAGCCTATCGCCTGGGTCAAGCCCATCCAGGATGCCCAAAAAGGCGCAGAGGCCGGCACTGGCTACTTCAAAGTACGCTACGATGGCAAGGACGTCGCCGCTGGCATGGCTAACCTGACCGTCAGCAACCCGAACAAGGTCGTGGCTTGGGGTGCCATGTACTGGCAGTATTTTGAGCAATTGGACAAAATCAAAACCTTCGAGGAGACGCCGCTGACCATCAAAAAGCAACTTTTAAAAGTAGAAAACTCAGCCACGGGCGAGGTGCTGAAACCCATTGTCGAAGGTGCAAAATTGAAAGTCGGTGACAAGGTGAAAGTACGCATCGAACTTCGCGTGGACCGGGACATGGAGTACGTCCATATGAAGGACATGCGGGCCAGCAGCTTCGAGCCGATGAACGTCCTGAGCAGCTACAAATGGCAGGGCGGCCTCGGCTACTATGAAAGTACCCGTGATGCCGCCACGAACTTCTTTTTCTCGTGGCTGCCCAAAGGCACGCACGTGTTCGAGTACCCGTTACGGGTGACGTACAACGGCGATTTTTCCAATGGTATCACCACCATCCAGTGCATGTATGCGCCTGAGTTCACGAGCCATTCGGCGGGGATTCGAGTGAAAGTTGATTGAGTTATTGGGTTATTGAGTTATTGGGTTATTGGGGTTTTCAAAATCACCCAATAACTCAATCACCCAATAGCTACTTTTGCGGGATGAAAATATTTGACAAAAAAATCATCCTGGCTTCGAAGTCGCCACGTCGGAGCCAATTGTTGGAACAGGCAGGATTTCGGTTTGAAGTGCGAAACAAGGAGGTGGAGGAAGATTTTCCTTCGGAAATGCCTGCCGATGAGGTGGCACCGTTTTTAGCTGAAAAGAAGGCGTTGGCTTGCGCCGAGTTTTTGCGAAGCGATGACGAAATCCTGCTTTCGGCGGACTCAGTGGTGATTTTGGATGAAAAAATTTACGGCAAACCCATTGACTTCGACGATGCCGTACAGATTTTGACGGAGCTTTCAGGTAGGGTACATCGGGTGATTACAGGCGTTTGTTTATTGTCCAAAACAAAAAAACGGGTGTTCTCCGAAGTGGCGCATGTTCATTTCCAACCGCTATCTGAGGCAGAAATCAGGTACTACATCGAAACATACCAACCCTACGACAAGGCCGGGGCATACGCCGTACAGGAGTGGATTGGGCTCTGCAAAATCTCGAAAATCGAGGGGACATACTCGAACATCATGGGGCTGCCGATGGAGGTGCTTTTTCGGGAGTTGGAGGGTTTTTGAGCAAGTTCTGTTCGTTTGGGAAAAACAAACTCTGTTAGAGCTTCGAAGCTCTAACAGAGTTTGTTTTTCCCAAATGAACAGAACTTCAAATTAATAGACATGGAGATATTCACAAGAAAATCCATTGAAAATCGGGCTGACGTATCCCACCTCGTCCGCTCGTTTTACACCAAAATAAGGCTGGACGAAATGCTCGGCCCCATCTTCAACGAGGCCATCCATGACTGGGAACCGCACTTGGAAAAGTTGACCGATTTCTGGGAGGGCAATCTGTTTTTCTTCGTGAAGACCAAGTACAGTGGCGACCCCAAGATTGCGCACAACGAGTTGGACACGAAGATGCACAACACGTTGACCATGAACCACTTCGGCCACTGGATAAACCTTTGGTTGGAGACGATTGACGAGCATTTTCAGGGTGAGACGGCAGAGCGGGCAAAGATGATTGCGAGGAAAATGGCGTCGTTTCTGTTCCTGAAAATTGTGGAGAATAGGACTTGATTGTGGTCGCCCAATTTATTGGGCAGACCGATATTAAATGCTCTCGGTCTGCCCAATAAATTGGGCGACCACAATCAATTGTAGCCCTGCAATTTGTACATCACGCAGCCCACCCATTCCTTGATGAGCATTTCCCAAAAATAAAAGCCTGCCCTATCTGGAATGATGCTGTTTTCTGGTGCCCACCTGTCTTTTTCCGTCACAAAATCAACGCTGAACGGGGTGGATTTCACCCCCGCCTTGTCGTAACAGCCGATGGAGCGCCGCATGTGCCAAGCCGAAGTGATGACCAGGCACTTGGCATTTGGGAACTGTTCATCCAGGATTTTTTTGGTAAAAATGGCGTTCTCCCAGGTGTTGCGTGACTTGCCTTCCACGATGATGTCCGCCTCTGGCACACCAATCCTAATCAAGAAATCACGCATGTTTTCGGCTTCGCTGGGGTTCTTTTGGAGCAGGTCGCCGGAGCCACCAGTGAGCAGCAGCTTTTTGACTTTCCCGGTTTTGTAAAGCTCGTAAGCGTTCAGGAAACGGCTGGCACGACTGCTGAAATTTTGGCGGTCGTGGTTGGGTCGAATTTGGCTGTTGGAATAGCCGCCGAGTAGGATGCCGATGTCGTAAGGCTGCTGGATTTGGTCGGCAGTGATGGTTTTCAACTCCCAGGCTTTTGCAAATTGATTGAAAATCAAGTGGTTGGTAAAAAACAGGAACAGTACCGTCGCCCCAACCAGTGCCTTTTTTTTACGGGTTGGGCGCTTGGTAAAAAGGGCAAAAAGCATTAGCCCAATGACCCAATTGATGGGTTGAAGGAAGAAGAAAAGGATTTTTGAAAGTACAAAAAACATAGGTTCGTTGGTTGAATTTATGTTGTGCTGACAAAGGAACGCCCAAAGACTGGGATTGTCCTAGAAACGGCAAATTTGGGCAAAGTCTGCCAGAATATCTGAAAAACCTGTCTAATTTTGGCCATCACAATCCAGCCTGTCATCGCTTTTGCGAGCACCCATTTCCACAGCCAAATTTTCTAAATTGAAAAAACAAGCATGAAAAAATCGTTTGCCCTCTTCGCATTACTGCTCTCATTCGCTATCGCCTTTGCGCAGCCCGCAAACGACGATTGTGCGGGCCTGATTGACCTCGGCATCGCACCAATCTGCCCCGTGCTGGACACGTTCAACAACGTGAACGCCTCACAATCTGTCGTTTTTACCTCCCCAACCGACAATATTCCAAGCTGTTTCACGGGCGGTACCATAGACCGGGACGTATGGTTCATGTTCACCGTGCCACCGGATGGCAGCGTGGTGGATTTTACCATTTCCATCATGGGCGTTGATGGGCAGAACGGGAGCATCCTCCAACCACAAGTGGCCGTGTACCGAGGCGATTGCGAGTTGGATGGCTTGCAAGAGTTGAACTGCGCAACCTCTACGCTTGGCAGCAGCGATGTCGAAATTGACCTTCTCGGCCTGACGCCAGGCCTGCCCTATTTCCTCAGAGTTAGCGATTGGTCGGCTTCGGCTTCCCCAAACTGGGGCGATTTCGTGTTTTGCATCGCCGAGTACGTGCCTATTTTCAACATTGGGGACGAGCCTTTCACGGCGGCCTGCGCTGGCACTTTGTACGATTCGGGTGGCCCAGCGGGCGATTATTCAAATAGCGAGAACTACACTTTCACGGTTTGCCCCCAAGATTTCTCCCAATGTATCTTTGTTGACGTTCAAAATTTTTCCACCGAATTCAACTTTGATTTCCTCAATATTTTCATTGGCGACGATACCAATGACCCCATGTTGACAAGCTTGGACGGCTTTGGCTCGAATGTACAATTGCAGATTTATGGTCAATGTGTCACCTTTCAGTTCACTTCCGACGGCTCATTCACAGACGCTGGCTTCGAACTGACTTGGCAATGTTCGCCCGACACCTGCACCGTGCCTCCGCCCAGCACCTGCGACAACCCAACCGTCATCCCCTCGCTACCCTACGCTTCCATTGACTTGACCACTTGCAACGCCGCAAATGCCGTCAACTCAAGCCCTTGCGCCAACGACGACTGGCTGCAAGGCGAAGACGTGATTTTCACTTATACTTCTCCGGGCGACGAGTGCATTGCCGTGAACCTGACTGGCACGAACAACGCCACTGCTGTGGGCATTTTCGACGACTGTCCCAATACGGCCAGCCAGTGCATTGCCGTGGCTGGCGGCGGTTCTGGACAAGCAAACCCAACCATCAATGCGGCATTCCTGGAATTGCCCGGCACTTATTATATTGTAGTGGACAATGAAAATTCCTGCACCCCATTCAATATTGAAGTGACGCAGGTAACATGCCCTGTGGTGCTGCCATCGGCTGCCGATTGCGAGGATGCCATCACGCTGAATGGCTGCGGGGAACTTCCGGCCATTGTGAGTGTGGCGCCCGGCCAAGGCGACCCCAACGTGATTCAAGACGGCGTGAACGAAGGCTGTTGGGGCTTCTTCAACCCAAACTTCACTTGGTTCTTTTTCCAGGCGCAGGAGGACGGGAACTTTGCTTTCGTGATGGAGGCGACCAATCCCGCAGAAGCTTCTGACATTGACTTTCAAGTTTGGGGGCCAATTACCGATATAACAGAGTTGTGCAGCTACGCCTATGAAAACCAGCCCATCCGCAGCTCTTACGCAGCCGGGGCCGACCCAACTGGCCTGGCAGACATTCACCCCATCACCAACTTGCCAGTGACGGACGTTTGCGAAACTGCCGTTGGCGACGATTTTGTTTCAACCATCCAAGTGCAAACCGGCGAGTTTTATGTGGTTTTGGTAAATGATTGGGGCGGCCAAATCACAAGCGGCGCAGTCTCCATTGACTTCGGAAACACGACACCTGGCGTGCTTGACAATTTAGGGGCAAACTTCATGGTCACGCAGGATACCGCCATTTGCCCAGGAGAATCCGCTCAGTTATTGGCCTCGGGCGGTGAAGTCTATCAGTGGTTTCCCGCCACCGGGTTGAGCTGTGTTTATTGCCCGAACCCCATCGCAACAGTTTCACAATCAACGGTTTACCAAGTCGCCATCAACAGCCTGTGCAATGCAGATACGCTTGAAGTGCAGGTCGGGCTACTGCAAGTGGACGCTGGACCGGACATCACCGTTTGTTTGAACGAAGATGTTCAAATTGTGGCTGGCGCAAATTTCGCCAATGTGTCCTACGCTTGGAATGCCCCTCCGGGTTTCCTTAGCTGCACGGACTGCCCCGACCCGATTGTGACAGCCGTTGTAGCGGGCACTTTCAATTTGTCGGTGACGGTCACTGGGCCAACCTGTTCATTCAGCGATGTCATGACGCTTGTTGTACTTCCAACTGCTGCTCCAAACTACCAAATTAGCGATGACCAGAGCATTTGCTTTGGGGAAACGGTAAACCTTGGCGGAGCTGCCTCGCCAGGTGTCATTTACGATTGGACCTCTGACCCCGGGGGCTTTGTTTCTTCCCAATCTGATCCAGCCGTAACACCAACGGCGACAACGACTTATTACCTCCAAACAACAAATGGCGTTTGCCCAATATCATCCTTTGACAGCGTGACGGTTACGGTTTCGGCGTTGCCGGTTATCAATATTGCCAACGACACGCTAATTTGCCAAGGGCAAACCGTCACGCTTGGGAGTACCGTTGCGGAGCCAAGCGTCAGCTACCAATGGACACCAACAACTGGCTTGGACAATGCCAACGCCCCCAATCCATTGGCCACGCCAACCCAAACTACCAGCTACACGTTGACCGCCAATCGGTTGGGCTGTGTAGCGCAAGAAACGGTGACAATTACAGTCACACCGATCGCAATTGACATATTGTCCGCAGACACCATTCCAATTTGCAAAGGCGTAAGCGTACCCTTGACCGCCACGGCCATTCCTACTGGAACTACCATCACCTGGTCGCCCAACAACGGTTCGCTGAATACCACAACAGGTCCAAATGTGGTGGCCACACCACAAACGGCTACCTCCTTCGTGGCAAGCCTGACGACGGCAGGTTGTGTCCGCTTTGATACGGTTTACATCGGCGTTGATTCATTGCCCTGGAACATGCTCATCTTGCCAGCGGATACCGTGATTTGCCTTGGTGAAAAGGTACTTCTGACTTCCTTGGTTTATGAACCTGGCGATTTTGGACAAATTGAGTTTCTTTGGACACCGGCATTCGGACAATTGACACCCGATTCTTTCTACAATATGGTAGTGCAGCCCGTGGAAACGACCACTTATTACCGCACGGCGACAAATGGATTTTGTTCGGCAACTGATTCTGCGACGGTCACGGTAATTTCTGTCACTTCAATGGAAATTACCCCAGACCAACCAGTAATTTGCCAAGGTGACACGGTACAATTGACTGCATCCTCACCCGTGCCGTTGGAATATAGTTGGGAACCAACTGAAGGACTCAGCTGTACAGACTGTCCAAATCCAATCGCAAACCCCTCGCAATCAATAACTTACATGGTAACGGGCGAATATCAGGGATGTCCGATAGGTGGGTCAGTCTCGGTTGAAGTGGTTGTCCCGCCGTCCATCAATCCAGTGCAAGAGCCACTGTGCCCAGGTAGTTCAACGGGGTTGAACCTTGCCGCAAACGGCAATTGGAGCTATGTTTGGACTTCACCAGACGACCCCAATTTCAATAGCACGGAGCCAAACCCAATCGTGTCGCCTAGCCAAACCACGAACTATGTAGTGACGGTGGACAATGGCGTTTGCCCGCCCGAAACCTTTGAAATGACGATATTCGTAAGCGACAACCCGATGCTCAACCTAAGCCCCGACACGATTTTGTGCGGCGTGAACTCGATTCGGTAGTCTGCCAACGTAGGTGAGCGGGGAGGCACCTATACTTGGTCAACTGGAGTTACTGGCCCAAATCCAATAGTGAACCTCGTGCTTGGAGCCAACAACTTTTCAGTTGTTTACACCAATAGCTGCGGCGACACATTGACGGGAACAGTGATAGTGGAACTGGCTCCGGGCATTGATGTGGAAATACTGCCGACGGATACCAATACTTATTATCAAGGAACGGTCTTAAATCTCAGTACGACGACCACGCAGCCCGCCGTGAGCTATCAATGGTCAAACGGCAGTACCTCGGATACTACCAATTTTGTACTGTTGAACCTTCCCAGTGAGGTCATTATTGTTACCGTCACCGATGATTTAGGCTGCACAGACATTGACAGCCTTACTTTGTCAGTGCTTGAATCCACGTTCGCTATACCAAATGCCTTTTCACCGAATGGTGACAGCAAAAATGACCAGTTTAAAGTTGTGATTCTTGGTGAAAACGTGGAGGTGGTTTCAATGAGCATCTGGAACAGGTGGGGACAGTTGGTTTTTGAAGAGAAAAACAGCAACGAAGGTTGGGACGGCCTCCAAAAAGGCGAACCAGCCGTATCGGACGTGTATGTATTCAGGGCGGTGATTTCACGACCTGATGGAACCCGTTCTGTAAAATCTGGTGACTTGACCTTGCTCAGATAAAGGCATAAAAGTAGTTTTACAAGTAATGCAAACAGTTCGTTTGGTAGCAAAGGAACTGTTTGCACGATGTTTTTCTTCGATGAAGCATGTTATTGCTATCTCAATTTTGTGTTTGCCAACCATTCCAAGTATCCCATTTCGCTAGCTAAAAAAATCAGCCAATTTTTTGAAATTTTAAAATCATCCACCTAAAAAGGACGAAATCACCTTTTCGCAAAATTAAATTCTACAAGCCGCCAATAAAATCCATTTACTTTAAGGTTTCTACCGTAATAATCACATTCAGGTTTATCACTATGGCATGAAGCTTGCCTGATAGAATTACCTTCCTTTACACAACATCCACTATTCCTTTTACAAAAACTTAAACTATGAAAAGGCTTCTAGTAGCCCTCCTTCTCTGTGGGGCACTCACAAACACCCTTACCCTTCCCGCACAATCCTCCACTACCACCCTCAGCAGATTTACAGTTAGTACCGGCGTTGGTTTGTTTCCAACCTATTACAGAGCAGGTGAACATTCCGGAATGTTTCCACTTTCTTTCAAAGTAGGCGTAGATGTTTCGAAGCATTTCAGGCTTGGAACTTTCTTTGGCTACTCTTCTACTTCCGCTCGACCAAACATTTTTACAGAAGGCGATAACTCGTATATTACCAACAAGACCAAAGTTTTTGGTTTGCGAGCCGAGATGACAAAGGAATTCTCAGACAGGGTTCAAGGTTACGGCGGTAGCATGATAGGCTACCATCATGCCGATGTCAAGGAGTTCAATAGGGACACAAAGGCGCTTGTAATCAGGGCTACAGATGCCCCAACGCCTTTCAACCCTAACGAGAAAAAAGGAAAATTGATTTATGCTGCATTCATGGGAGCAACCGTGAAAGTTGCACGAAGAGTAAATCTCTATGGCGAAATTGGATATGGTATTTCAATCGCCAATATCGGTGTTACGGTTAGAATTTGAAGTTGAGAATTTTGAACAAAAAACAAACAGGGCTCCTGGATTTCAATATCCAGGGGCTTTTTTTGTGCCTACCCAACCAAACCAGCACAATTTGCGTCCATATTTGTGAACACTATTTGATTTAAAAACATTTGAACAAAGGAAGAACGCCTGCACCCAAAGGTTAGACAAAAACATTCACGAGACGAACAGGTCAAGTTTTTAAAATTTTCTATTCACTTGACTATCATTTTAATTTTTCATACTTTTACCCAATATAAATAAAGGAAGTCTTATGAAAACCAGAATGTCTTTCCTTCTTCTCCCACTCCTACTTACAGTTGCACTTTCTCAAGCGCAACATGCTGAAAAAACGCTCGTCAAATCCTTCAACCTTAACGGCCAAACGGCCATTTTCCTGGACCTCGACGGCGTAGTGAATGTGACTACCTGGAACGAACCACAGATGCGAATCCAGATGACAATCACCCTGCAAAATGGCAGTGAAACCATGCTCAAATCGCTTGTTACCGCTGGCCGCTACAACCTGAACACCAAGGAAGAAAATGGCGCTTTCAGCATAATAGCGCCGGGCCTTGAACGCCAAATCAAATTAGGAGGCGGCCAATTGCTTGGCGAGCAAATAACCTACGAGGTATTCGCTCCGAAGGAAGTTAGCATTTCCACCCGCAACACAGAAGCAACCGGTATGGTTGAAAAATCTGTTTCTTCCTATTGATACCAAAATAAAACAAAATCAAGGGTACAGCGTTTTTAGGACGTTGTACCCTTTTTTATGGGGCTAATCTTCATGGGTTTTACAAACAATTGATTATCAATGAAATACAAGCAAATAATGTTTTTCGTGTTCACCTTTTTCTTTGCTTCGGCCAGCTACGGCCAACTTGAAAAAACCATTCACCAGACTTTTGACGTGAACGAAAAGGCAACTGTCCAGCTTGACCTTTACGGCGAGTACACGTTGGTACCTTGGGCAGGCAACAATATCTTGGTGGAAACAAAAATCCAGCTTTACAACAGTTCGGCTTCCATTTTGAAGCATTTCATTGAAAAAGACCAACGCTATTTGATTGAAGCGGACACTTCCGCAAGCCATTCGTTAAAGCTGTTCAGCCACGACAAAAAGCGCTCAACGCTGCGTACCAAATCTGGTGCTGAAAGCACCGAAATCGTCGAAACCCGGATTTTTGTGCCTGAAAACTACGCCATTCGAGATGATAAAACGCTTGTATTGGAAGCATCAAAAAATTGACACCCAACAACACCGCCGACAACCTCGCCAGCAAGGAAAGTTTTTTCATTTTCATAATATCTCCTCACCTTTGACGCACCATGCGTCAAACCATTGAATTCAAATTATCGCCAGCAGAGGCTGACAACGAGCAAGCCATCCGCAGGAGGGCTGCCGACATCTGCCAACTCAAGCCCACCGCCATTGATGAGATGGTAGTGCTTCGCAAATCCATTGATGCCAGGGGCAACAAACCTCTTGTTTTACTCAAAGTAGAAGTTTTTTCCGGCGAAAAACAGCAGGCCGAACCTGCTTTGCTGGACAGTCTCAAAAACGTTGCAGAAGCTAAAGAAGTCATCATCATTGGGGCTGGGCCTACTGGTTATTTTGCTGCATTGGAACTGATTGAACTGGGCTTGAAGCCCGTCGTATTTGACCGGGGAAAGGACGTGCGCAGCCGCCGTCGTGACCTGCGGGCCATCCAACAATTCGGCGTTGTGAACCCTAATTCCAACTACTGTTTCGGTGAGGGCGGAGCAGGCACTTACTCCGACGGCAAACTCTACACCCGCTCGCACAAACGAGGCGATATTTACAAAGCGCTAAAATTATTTGTTGAACACGGCGCATCGGCTGATATTTTGGTGGAAGCGCATCCGCACATCGGTTCCAACAAACTCCCCCAAATCGTTTCCAATATCCGTGAGACTATTTTGCACCACGGTGGCGAGGTGCATTTTGATTCCCTGTTGACGGATTTTGTGCTTGAAAACAACCAAATCAAGGGTGTAATTATCAATGAAAATCTAGAGCGTTTGGCTTCGGTGGTCATTTTGGCAACAGGCCATTCGGCGAGGGACGTGTACGCACTTTTGCACAAAAAAAACATCCATATTGAGGCCAAACCTTTCGCCTTGGGTGTTCGGGTCGAGCACCCACAATCGTTGATTGACAAAATCCAATACGGCCAGGAGCAGCGGGACGAGCATTTGCCAGCGTCCAGCTACCGCCTAGCTTGTCAGGTTGGTCAGCGGGGGGTGTTTTCGTTTTGTATGTGCCCGGGCGGACTGGTAGTTCCGTCAGCTACGGCCCCCGGTGAAATCGTGGTGAACGGCATGTCCATGTCCCGCAGGGATTCTCCGTACGCAAACTCAGGCACAGTGGTGCAGGTCGAGCAGGAAGACCTTGGGGAGTATGCAAGCCACGGGGTATTTTCTTCCCTCGAATTTCAAAAGTCGGTTGAGCAGACCATGTTCAAGGCAGGCACGGGCGGGCAGCAGGCACCTGCGCAGCGCATGACGGATTTCGTTACTGGCAAAATATCGGCGTCGTTGCCGGGGAGTTCCTACATACCTGGGCTGTTCGAGGCACCACTTCATGAGCTGTTGCCCCCCTTTATTTACGAAAAACTCAAAAGAGGAATGGCAGAATTTGGCCGAAAGATGAGGGGTTATTTCACCGCTGAAGCCAACGTGATTGCCACGGAGAGCCGAACCAGTTCCCCAGTAAAAATCCCAAGAAACAAAGAAACCTACATGCACGTAGAAGTCGAGGGTTTGTTCCCCGCAGGCGAGGGCGCTGGCTATGCTGGCGGCATCATTTCAGCGGCGATGGATGGCCAGAATGTGGCCCGTGCCGTGAAAGTTTTTATCGCAAAATGAGCTTGGAGCAAATACCAATTTTTTAAACACAAGCATCACACCATGTCGAAGCGCAAAATTCAACCGCAAAAACAGGCAAAACCAACCAAACCAGTAACCGAAAAAACCCTGGCATTCGTGCCAGAACTTTTTTCTAAGCGCACCAAGCTGCTCCTTGCAAGCTGCATGGCGATACTCGCCATGTTGTACAGTCCTAGCTACAACTATGGGTTCGTTTACGACGACGATGCGGTGGTCACAGAGAATAAATTCGTGCAGCAGGGTGTGGGTGGCCTTGGCAAAATCTGGACGACGAGCTATTTTCAGGGTTACGATGAAACCATGAACGCACGTGCCTACCGCCCAATCCCACTGACCACGCTTGCGCTCGAGTACAACGTTTGGGGACTAAATTCAACCGTCAACCATATTTTCAACCTCCTCTTTTACGGCTTGGTTGGCTTTTTCACCTTCTTGTTTTTGTCAAAATTGCTTCGAAGTTTTCATCCTGCCATCCCAATAATTGCCACCTTGCTGTTCGTGCTTCACCCCATCCACCTCGAAGTAGTTGCAAACATCAAGAGCCGGGACACCATGCTGGGCTACCTGAATTTCGCCATTGCTGCTTGGTTGTTGCTCATTCACTTTGACACAAAAAAGGTGCTTCCGCTGGTATTTTCCATCTTTTTTTACAGTATCGGCTTGTTCTCCAAGGAAGAGGTATTGACGACAGTTGCGCTGATACCTTTCATGCTTTGGTTCTTTAGGGATGGGAAATTAGGGCGAATCTTCCTGACCACCCTACCCTATTTTGCGGCGGCAATCCTATACCTTTTTATTAGGTCAAACATTTTAGGTGGCTTGAACGAAGGCGTGGAACTGACCGAACTTGACAATTCCCTCTTGGCCTGCAACGGTTTTGATGAGCGCACCGCATCGGGGATTTTGGTTTTGGGCAAATACCTGTTGATGACCTTGTTTCCCCACCCACTAATCAGCGACTACTCGTTCAGCACCTTGCCCATCGTCAACTGGAATGATTGGCGGGTGTACCTTGCCTTGCTTGGCAACCTCGGCCTCCTGGCCTTGCTTTTTCATGGTTTTTTGAAGAAAAAACTCTACAGCTACGGCGCACTGCATTACTTCATCACGCTTTCGATGTTCACCAGCATCGTGGTGACGAACGTTAGCGCCTACAACGACCGCTTTTTATTCACGCCCGTGCTTGGCATTTGCCTGATTTTGGCTTGGGGTATTTCACTTTTGATAAAAAAACCAGCCGAGGAAAATGGCAATGGAACAGTTGCATTTTTCAAGAACAATTTTGTCGTGGTAGCCATCGTGGCGCTGCTCAGCGCTTTGTCCATTTTTAAAATCGAAAGCCACTTGCCCTACTGGCAAGACCGCTTTGCCCTGTTTGAGCACGACGCCAAACTGGCTCCCAACAACGCAAGGATGCGAAAAAACCATGGGGGCTCATTGGCCAGATTGGCCGTGGATGCGCAAGAAAAGGACCCAAACGCCGCCCGCCAATATGCCACGAAAGCCATCAAAGAGCTGGATGCAGCTCTAGCCATTTACGACAACATACCGACCGGTCACATCCACAAGGGCAATATGTACATCATTTTGGGCGAATACGATAAAGCGGAGGAGGCGCTCAAAAAAGCACTTGAACAAAACCCAAGGAACTACTTTGCCCTGACCAGCCTTGGAAACACGCAGTTTCGGATGTCCAAGTACCAGGATTGCATTGAAACCATGGAAAAAATCGGGACAAAATTTCGGAAAGGCAACGACTATTACATCCTTTCCCTTTGCTACGACCGTGCGGGTAATACCCCGAAAGCAACGGAGAACAGGCAGAAATCGGGTAAGTAATCAAAGTTATCTCACTGACGTGTCGCCGAACTCCAGTTCGGCGGTGTACCCGTCGCCGAACTGGAGTTCGGCGACACGTTCAAGCAGAACCGACAAGAGCCTCAGATTTCTACTCAAAGAAACATCACGTATTATTAGATTTCACCAAAAAAATATTCCCAAAGCTTGCCCGTCTCAATTTCCTGCCTAACTTTGCCCCGAACTGGTAGATTCTTTGAGTAAATAATCTACTCACACTATACCCAAATGCTAGAGACCCTCATCTCATCAAAGACCCGAATCAAGCTGTTGCTCAAGTTTTTCTTGAACAGCAGTACGACTGCCTACCTGCGCAGCCTTGAGAGCGAGTTTGGGGAATCCACCAATGCCATCCGACTAGAACTGAACCGCCTCGAAGAGGCCGGTATGCTTGCCTCTTTCAGCGATGGCAACAAAAAAATGTTCCGGGCAAACACCGCCCATCCCCTTTTCGGCGAAATCCACAACATTCTGTTAAAGACTATCGGGCTAGACCAAGTCGTGCTGAGCGTCATTGAGCGTTTGGGCGATGTGGAACAAGTGTTCCTGGTTGGGGAATTTGCCAAGGGCAACGACAGTCCCATCATTGACCTCGTGTTCATTGGTGATATTGACAAGACTTTTCTACTGAACGTGGTAGAACGGGTTGAGGCATTGATTAAGCGAAAAATCAGGTACTTGATTTATGGTCGGCAAGAATTTGATTTCAGCATGAAGCTGAATATTAATTTCGAAACCGAGTCATTGCTGCTCTGGTCAAAAGAATAATTGCCTTTAATACCCTTGAAATTTGAAGATTGACCCACAACTGAGAACTGCATGTACGAAGAACTACTAAAAAAAGAAAAAAAGATAGCCATTATCGGGCTTGGCTATGTTGGCCTCCCGCTGGCCTTGGCGTTTGCCAAAAAATTCAAGGTCATCGGATTCGACATCAACGAGGCACGGGTCGAGATGATGCGCAACGGCGTTGACCCCTCTAAAGAACTTGAATCGGAAGCCTTCGAAAACAAGGATATAGTTTTCACCTCGAAATTGGAGGACTTAAAAGATGCCAACTTTTTTGTGGTTGCCGTACCTACCCCTGTTGACAAGTCAAACGTACCCGACCTAAAGCCAGTATTGAGTGCATCAAAAACCGTGGGTCTTGCCCTCAAAAAAGGCGACTACGTGGTGTATGAATCTACCGTTTACCCCGGTTGCACGGAGGAGGATTGCGTGCCGATTTTGCAGGAACTTTCAGGACTCAAGGCAGGTGTGGACTTCAAATTAGGCTATTCGCCAGAGCGTATCAACCCCGGGGACAAAGAACACACCGTCGAGAAGATACTCAAAATTGTATCTGGGAACGATGCCGAGGCATTGGAAGAAATTGCCAAGGTCTATGGTGCTGTAATACAGGCCGGGGTTTACAAGGCCACCACCATAAAAGTGGCAGAAGCTGCCAAGGTCATCGAAAATACCCAGCGTGACATCAACATTTCGCTGATGAACGAGCTTTCCATCATTTTCGATATGATGGGCATTGACACAAAGGCGGTGCTTGAAGCCGCTGGCACTAAGTGGAATTTCTTGAAATTCGTTCCGGGCCTGGTGGGTGGCCACTGTATCGGCGTTGACCCTTACTACCTTGTTCACAAGTCACGGCAATTGGGTTACGAACCGCAGGTGATTTTAAGTGGCCGTCGAATCAACGACGGCATGCCTGGTTTCATCGCAAAAAGGCTGGTCCAAAAACTGATTAAGCTTCGAAAAAATCCAGCTGAGGCAAAGGTGCTGGTCATGGGCGTTACCTTCAAGGAGAACGTTTCTGACATCCGCAACTCGAAAGTCACAGATTTAGTGAGGGAACTGATGCAGTTTTCTATCAACGTCCACATGATTGACCCCCACGCTTCGCCGAACGAATTTGCGCACGAGTACAGCTTGACGTTGATGGACAAGCCATCGAACGACTACGATGCGGTAATTCTAGCGGTGAACCACTTGCAATACAATCAATTGGATTACGCCTATTTCAAAACCTTGATGAAGGAAAATCCAATATTGATGGACTTGAAAGCCGTGCTCGACCCCGAAAAAGTGGAGCAGGAAGGTATAATTTACTGGCGCCTCTAAAAAATGGCGGTAAGCAAACAACAACCCGTAAAGGAATTTGAAAACCAGCTCCATGCATCGGAGGCTCGTTGGTTCGCTGTTTATACCCGCTCCAAGAGCGAAAAGGTCGTGCAAAGGCTACTGACCAACAAGGACATTGAAACCTATTTGCCATTGCAACGGGTGACGAGACGGTACACCCGGAAGATAAAGCACTACGATATTCCATTGATTAGCTGCTACATCTTTGTCAAAATCACCAAAAGCGAGTATGTGCCGGTGCTGGAGACAGAAAACGTGGCCAAGTTCATCCGATTTGCCCGAAATCTTTATTCCATTCCAGAGGAGCAGATAAACCTGTTGAAAAGGATTGTTGGAGAAGGCGAGGATGTGGTGGCGGAACCCGGAAGTTTCAATGAAGGCGATGCGGTGGAAGTCATCGGCGGCAAATTGACCGGCATCAAGGGACGAATGGTGGAGCGGCAAGGAAAAAAACACATGGTCGTCGAATTGGAGAGCATTGGCTACTCGCTCAGGATGACAATTGACGTTGCGCTGTTGCGCAAAATTTGATACAAACAATTGACAGTCAAGACTTTATTAAAGAGTCAAGACTTTTAGATGATGTTTTTTAAAATTAAGCACGAGCTATCTTGGCCCGTGCTCAAGTTGGGATTATTTTTTTCTGATGGGGGCCATTGCGACCTATGAGCGGCGAAGCCATTTTTTTAATGGTGAACGGTAAACGGTGAATGGCCAATCAAGAAAACATACATCCGGGTTTTGACAAGTTGGTTTCCCGAACTGGACGTGAGGAATTTTTGAACCAACGAAGCAAGGTAGTTTGGATGACAGGCTTGAGTGGAAGCGGAAAAACCACCATCGCCGCTGGATTGGAGCGCAAACTGTTTGAAAATGGGTTTTTCGCCCAAGTGCTGGACGGTGACAATATCCGTTCCGGCATCAACAACAACTTGGGGTTCAGTTTGGAGGACCGGTTGGAAAACATCAGGCGCATAGCCGAAGTAGCCAAATTGTACCTCAATAGCGGCGTCATTACCATTTGCACATTCATCAGCCCAACCATTGAAATTCGGAAGTACGCCGAGGACACCATTGGAAGCGATGATTTCTTGGAAATATTCGTGGACACACCACTCGAAGTATGTGAAAAACGGGATGTGAAAGGGCTTTACCAAAAGGCTCGCAAAGGGGAAATCAAGGATTTTACGGGGATTACCTCACCTTATGAACCACCCGTCCGACCAGCATTGACCTTGTTTTCAAATAATGAGCCAGTGCATGTGTCGGTTCAAATCGCCTTTGATTTCATCGAACCCCTGATACGGAAATGAACTACCGCCTACATCACCTCAAAGAACTGGAAGCGGAGTCCATTTTCATCCTGCGGGAAGTGGCCGCTCAATTTAGCAATCCAGTGTTGATGTTTTCGGGCGGCAAGGATTCCATCATTGTATCCTATTTGGCAAAAAAAGCGTTTTTCCCTGCAAAAATCCCATTTGCGCTTTTACATATTGATACGGGCCACAATTTCCCCGAAACGATTGAATACCGAGATTTTTGGGTAAAAGAGCTGGGCTGCCGTTTGCTGGTTGGTTCTGTTCAGGATGCCATTGACCAGGGAAAGGTGACCGAGGAAAAGGGCTTCAACGCAAGCCGGAATTTTCTACAAACGGTCGTTTTGCTCGAATCGCTGGAAAACGGAAAGTTCGACGCAGCCATCGGTGGGGCCAGGCGAGACGAAGAAAAAGCCCGTGCCAAAGAGCGCTTTTTCAGTCATCGGGATGAATTTGGCCAGTGGGACCCCAAAAACCAGCGGCCAGAACTTTGGAACTTGTTTAATGCCCGCAAGCACTTGGGGGAGCACTTCCGGGTCTTTCCCATCAGCAACTGGACAGAGCTGGACGTTTGGGAATACCTAGCAGCGGAAAAAGTACCGTTGCCCAGCCTGTATTTTGCCCACAAAAGAAAGGTGTTTGAGCGAGATGGCATCTTGTTGGCCGACTCCGATTTCATTCCGAAAAAGCCACATGAAATTCCTTTGGAGATGACTGTGCGATGCAGGACTATCGGAGACGTATCCTGCACCGGTGTTTGGGAATCGGAGGCATCAACCATCGAAGAAATCATTGAGGAAGTGGCCACCAGCCGAAAGACAGAACGGGGAGGAAGGACAGATGATAAACGCTCGGATACCGCCATGGAAGACCGGAAAAAGGATGGATATTTTTAGACACAAATTCTTGAAACCATACACATTTTCATGATTGGAAGCAATCAAGAAATAACAGGTGCAGCGCACCGGAATAATTGTAGCCAATAAGTAGTACAAGTGCTTGAGAGGTGCAGCGCACCGGAAGATTTCGGTGCGCTGCACCTCCAGCTTTTCTGGTTCATTGTGCTACAAATATTCTTGGGGCGCTGCCCCTGTCAAAGGCCACTTTTTTCCAAAAAGAAATTGTGTATGGTTTCAAAACACAAATTTTCACAAATTACACAAATTTTATTTTGAGATGGAAGATTCGGGTAGCATAATTTTTAAAGAGGAATGCTATCAAATTGTAGGAATTTGCATGGAGATTCATAGAATCCTGAGTCTTGGCTTACTTGAAATCGTTTACAAAGACGCCATGGAGTACGAATTCAAGCAAAACAACATTCCATTCGAGCGGGAAAAAAGGTTTGACGTACAATATAAAGATATTATTCTGCCCCACAATTTTTATGCAGATTTTGTAGCTTTTAATGATATAATATTGGAAGTCAAAGCATTCAGTGAAATCAACAAAGACCATATCAAACAGGCCTTAAATTATATCTCAATCGCTAAATCTCCTTTAGGGTTAATACTCAATTTTGTATCACAATCCTTCCAACACAGACGGGTCATAAATTAGTTAATTTGTGTAATTTGTGTAAATCTGTGTCGAATCAATTAATATGCGACTTGAAAAAGAAAAGGCAGTATTTTTGAAAAAAACAATTCAAGCTGTCCAAACGGATGCTAAAGTCCTACTTTTTGGCTCCAGGACGGACGACGCCAAGAAAGGTGGCGATATTGACATACTTGTTTTGGGCGAAAGGAAACTGAGTTTAACCGAAACCATTAAAATCCAGGTCGCCTTTTGGAAACGCTTTGGTGAGCAAAAGTTGGACATTGTCAGCTTTATGTCCAATGAGAAGGCAACGTTCAAAGACCTTGTCTTGAAAAACGCAGTCGAATTGTAATCCTGCGCAAAAATCAATGACCGAAAGCCAGCAAAAATTGTTTGAATTCCTCAAGGAAAACTATCAGTTGCTCGACTTGTCCCTCCAGCACCTTGAGTTTTCGTTCCAGAAATGCAAGCAATTGAACTTGCATGGGAATTTGTCGGAGGAAGAAATGGAAACCTTGGATGCTTTCGCCTCCCGGTTTGCCCGAACTTCTGATATTTTTACTCAAAAAATCGTCATTACACTTTTACGCTTGCTGCAAGAAGACTACCAAACATTTATTGACAGAATGAATTTTTGTGAAAAAATCAATGCGATAAGTTCTGCAAGTGACATGATTGAAATCAGGGCTTTGCGCAATGCTATTTCACATGAATACAGGCAAGCCAACTTGATGGAACTTTACGAGAAAATTTTGGCGCAACAACACGAATTGAACAGGAGCATTGAGCTTTCCAAGCAATATGTTGCTTCAATGTTTCCTCGGATTTAACACTTTGAAGAAGAACCTCCAAGCATCAGAACTGTTGCGCTTTTCCACTGCTGGCTCCGTTGACGACGGGAAAAGTACGTTGATTGGCCGATTATTGTACGATAGCAAGTCCATCTTCGAGGATCAATACGATGCCATCAAATCGGCGTCAGAGAAACGGGGCGAGGAAGAAGTCAATTTGGCTTTGTTGACCGACGGCCTCAAGGCAGAGCGTGAACAAGGCATCACCATTGACGTTGCCTATCGCTATTTTTCGACCCCAAAAAGAAAGTTCATCATAGCGGATACGCCAGGCCATATCCAATACACCAGGAATATGGTAACTGGCTCCTCCACCGCCAATGTTGCATTGATATTGGTGGATGCCCGTCAAGGTATTTTGGAACAAACCCGCCGCCACGCCATCATTTCCTCGCTCTTGCAAATACCCCATTTGGTCATTTGTATCAATAAAATGGACCTGGTTGATTATAAGCAGGAAGCGTTTGATAACATAAAAGCGGAATTTGAAGATTTCGGTGCGAAGCTCGATATACATGATGTCACTTTCATACCCATTTCGGCGCTAAAAGGCGACAATATCGTTGACCGTTCCAATAAAATGGATTGGTATGGTGGCACTACCCTACTCTATTATTTGGAAAATGTACATATCGGTAGCGACCACAATTTAATTGATACCAGGTTTCCAGTCCAGTTTGTCATCCGACCTTACAACGACGAATACCATGATTACCGAGGATATGCGGGTAGGGTGGCAGGTGGCATCTTAAAAAAAGGAGACAAGGTCATGGTTTTGCCATCTGGTTTTACCTCAACCATTGAGAAAATTGATACTGCTGACGGGGAAATAGAGGAAGCATTCCCCCCCATGTCGGTCACGGTGCTTTTGGCAGATGACATTGACATCAGCCGCGGTGACATGATTGTACGGGAAAACAATCACCCTGAAATGACGCAGGATATTGACATCCGAATCTGTTGGTTCAACGAAAAACCGCTCCAACTCCTAGGAAAATATGAGATACGGCAAACCACGAAAACAGCCCGCTGCATCGTGCAAGATATTCAGTACAAAATGGATGTGAACACTCTGCACCGAAACCAAACGGATAAAACGGTGAAGATGAACGATATAGCCCGGATTTCTGTACGAACCACCAAGCCATTGTTCGTGGATTCATACAGCAAGAACCGCATAACCGGGAGCGTTATCCTCGTTGACGAAGCCACGAACGAGACCGTGGCGGCGGGGATGGTAATTTGAAGTCATGTCTTCGGAGAACTTGAAACAAATATTTGCTTTGGGAGAAAGTTCGGTAGTAGAGCTTAAAAGAGAAGACGTTCATACCGACAGTTTGGCAAAAGTAATAGTCGCCTTTTCCAATTTCGAAGGCGGTGATATATGGGTTGGTGTTGAAGACAATGGGATGGTATCGGGCATTACCCACCCTAGATTGGAAGAGAAAATTGTACAAATCTGCCGCAATAATATCAGCCCGCCGGTAATTCCCAACATTCAATTGCATATCGTTGAGGGCAAAAAAATACTCCAAGTTGGCATTCCCAAAGGAACAGCAAAACCATACCGAACACAGGACAAATTCTATATTAGGGCAGGCTCATTGTCCGTGGAGCCTACCAATGAGGAATTGGTCCGTTTGTTCCAGGAAGGCGAACAGTTTCATTTTGAAGTGAAAACAGTATTTGGTACTTCCATCAATGACATTGACCGTATCAAACTGAACGTTTACTTGCAAGAGTACCGAAAAATTGAGTACAACGAAGAGGAACTGCCGACCCTGCTCCAAAACCTAAAAATATTAGATGAAGAATACCGCTTGACCATCGTTGGTTTGATTTTTTTCGGAAAAAATATTCCCCATTATTTACCACAGGCCGGTATTGATTTAGCCCTTTTTGGAGGAGAAGACAAAACTTCTGACATTTTGGACCGTAAAACTGTCACAGAGGACATCCCCTTCAACATCCAGGCAGCAATCAACTTTGTCAAGTTCAATTCCAGGGTTCAATATTACTTCCCAAAGGACAGTATCCAACGCAAAGAAGTGGCGGATTATGAAGCATTTGTGGTTCGTGAATTGATTGCCAACGCTTGCCAACACAGGGATTGGACTATCTACGGGCAACAGATTCGAGTGTATATGTTCAGTGACCGGATGGAAGTCTTTTCTCCCGGAAGATTGCCCAATACCATGAATTTATCCAACGCCTTGAGCGGCGTTTCCTATTATCGAAATCCAATCCATGCACAGTTGTTAAGGGATTTTGACATTACAGAGCGCACAGGAGGGGACTCAACAAAATCATGAAGTATTACCGGGAAAACAATTTCAGGGAACCTGAATTTGAAGCAGACCCATATTCCTTTAAAGTCACGCTTTTTAAATCCAATCCCGTTACCATAGAATGAGCACAACGACCGCAACCATCCAAATGGTTGACCTGAAAGGTCAATACTTAAATATCAAAGATGAAATTGATGCTGCGGTGCTGGATTGCATTGGCTCAACACAATTTATCAATGGGCCACAAGTCAAGGCATTTCAATTGGGACTGGAGGCATACCTTGGTGTTAAGCACGTCATTCCTTGCGCCAATGGCACGGATGCCCTCCAGATAGCGCTGATGGCATTGGGTTTAATGCCTGGCGATGAAGTCATAGTTCCAACATTTACGTATGTGGCCACGGCTGAAGTCATTGGGCTGCTGCGGCTCAAGCCCATTATGGTGGACGTTGACCCAGAGACCTTTAATATTACTGCTGACATCATTGAAAAAGCCATTACTCCAAAAACGAAAGCCATTGTTCCGGTACATTTATTCGGCCAATGTGCCGACATGGAACCCATCATGGCGCTAGCAGCCAAGCATGGCCTTTATGTGATTGAAGATAACGCACAGGCCATCGGCGCAGATTATACGATGATTGACGGAAGCGTGAAAAAGGCAGGCACCATTGGCCATATTGGGACTACCTCGTTTTTCCCCTCCAAAAACCTGGGCTGTTACGGTGATGGTGGGGCACTAACTACCAACGACGATGAGCTGGCCCAGAAAATCAGAATAATTGCCAACCACGGCCAGCGAAAGAAATATTACCACGAGGTATTGGGGGTCAATTCAAGGTTGGACTCCTTGCAGGCCGCCATCTTGAACGTGAAGCTCAATTATTTGGATGAATATTGCGCAGCCCGGCAACAAGTAGCCGCTTATTATGACAAGGCTTTCGAACATTTGCCGAATGTCATCACCCCGGCGAGGGAAGCCAACTCGACGCATGTTTTTCATCAATATACCCTGAAAGTGCCTGCAAACATACGGGCTGGCATGATTGAGTACCTTGCGGAAAAAGGGATTCCGACCATGATTTACTACCCGGTACCATTGTACAAGCAAGAAGCTTTCAAGGAATATTGGCATCCAAGTGCGGTGTTGCCAGCAACCGAAATGCTTTGCGACTCGGTGATTTCGTTGCCCATTCATACTGAAATGGACGAAAGCTTGCTTGGCTATATTACTGAGTCAGTCACCACATTTTGCCTCTCGAAGTCTTAGTGGTTTGTCAGATTAATGCTGACGGTTAAAAAAAGTACGTGGATTAACGTCGGGGAGGTTTTGAACCTCCCCGACGTTGTGCTAACCTCCCCGACATTATTAACTTGACAAACCACTTAGCGTGAAAAACAGGGGGCTTGGGGGCACTCATTACCAGCGCAGCCCAAAGGCCCTCTCCCCCGACGAGCCGCCGGAGGCGGCGAGGAGGGGGGGGAGGGGCAGCTTTTGAGTAAGCACTTTGGGTGAGCAAGATTGCTTTTCATACTAAAACATATTGAACCCTCATTTTTTAGCTATTGATTTCACCTGAAAAAATAAAGCAATTAATTGCTCAAGGTGAAAATCTTGCACTGGAATTCAAACGGGAAGACGTGACCGCTGATTCAGTTGCCAAGGAAATGGTGGCTTTTGCAAATGCAGGGGGTGGCATTTTATTGATTGGCATTGAAGACGATGGCCAGTTATCAGGTATTTTGAATGCTAAAATTGATGAGGCCTGGGCAGTTAATATTGCAAGGAACAACATAATCCCCGCACTCAACATAATGACTTCATTTGTCAAGGTTGACGAAAAAAACATACTTCTTATTGAGGTGCCTAAGGGCAAGGACAAGCCATACCAGACTAAGAGACTGTTTTAAAACCCCTTGACGGCCATAAAACGCCATCTTTTGGCGTCATACTGTGGCAAATTTTCAAGCGATAAGAACCACTATCCCTTGAAAATCTCCCTTCGTCTGCCGCTCAAAATCTGACATTTTCTGCCTCGTTAGGGGTTTTAAAACAGTCTCTAATAAGTTCCAATTCCTTATCAGGGTTGGCTCAACAAACAGGGTTGCCACGCAAACTGAATTGCTTCGACTTTTTCAACACAGTGGAGCCTTGCATTACGATAAACTGGGCGTGGAAAGTACGAGTGAAAGTATGCTGAACTATTCCAAAGTATCGCATTATTTCAATATTTTCAACATCCAATTCGACACGGAAACACCGGAACAGCGGGAAAAGCTTTTGCAAAATGCAGATATACTGACCGAAGATGGCAAATTAACGGTAGCCGGTACGCTTTGTTTCAGCTTAAACCCATCCAAATATCTTTACCAAACCGGAGTTATGTTTGCTCACTTCAATGGTGAAGCAATCACAGATGAATTGATTGACCGCCAAGAAATTATTGGTACCTTAGACTACGTTATTGATACCTCATTTGCAGTTGTTAAGAACAATCTAAAAGTGCCCTCTAAAATTGTTGGAGCGAAAAGAGAAGAACAACCTCCTGCCTTCTCCGACAAAACGTTAAGAGAAGTCATCACGAATGCTTGTGTTCATCGTGATTATTCTATTGCTGGTTCTCAAATAAGGATATTACTTTTTAACAACAGACTTGAAGTCCATAGTCCCGGCAGGTTGCCCAATACCATTACAATTGACAAAGTCAAAGTTGGTGCTTCCTATCCAAGAAACCCAGTCATTGCAAGCTTCCTGACGAATTTGAGGTATATTGACAAATTGGGCCGGGGCATTCCGATGGTTTTACAGGAAGGCTTGCAAAATGGAAAAAAAGTCTGGTTGGAAGAATTCGGAGAAGAATTCATTGTGACACTCCATTTATGATTCCCAATTTAGGCGTGTTAAGAAAATTTGAGATGCCAGCATCTCTGCAAAAACATCCCCCTAACCCCCTTCAAAGGGGGAATAAGGCCCTGCTAAATTGCTCAAAATTTGAAAGTCAGCAGACATGAATTCCCCCTTTGAAGGGGGTTAGGGGGATGTCCTCCCGGAAAAGGACAACAAGAAAATTTTTCTTAACACCCCTAATTACTGACGTGAATCTTCGATTTCCCAATTTCCTAAATGCCCTACTCCGCTCACTCCACGGCCATAATTGACGAAGGCGCAAAAATTGGCGACGGCACAAGCATCTGGCACTTTAGCCATATCATGCCCGGCGTTATCATTGGCAAAAACTGCAACTTGGGTCAAAACGTTTTTGTCGCCAATGGCGTCATTCTTGGAGACAATGTAAAGGTGCAGAACAACGTATCCATATATCAGGGCGTCATCTGCGACGACGATGTTTTCCTGGGGCCGAGCATGGTTTTTACCAACGTCAACAACCCACGTAGCGCAGTGAACCGCAAGGGGGAATACCTAAAAACCTTGGTTGGAAAGGGCGCTACCATCGGTGCCAATGCCACCATCGTCTGTGGCAACAATATCGGCGAATATGCCTTTATTGGCGCAGGGGCCGTGGTGACCAAACATGTACCAGCTTATGCCTTGGTCGTTGGAAACCCCGCCCGGCATATCGGCTGGATGAGCGCACATGGGGAACGGTTGCAATTTGACCACAACGGGGAAGCAGTTTGCCCAGGTAGCAAGGTTTTGTACAAAATGATGGACACCAAAAGCATCCAACCTGTGGTAATTGGACACTAATTCACACAAATTTCACAAATTTCTAAGATTATGCTCTACACTAATAGGTTTTGTGCAAATCAAAAATTATGCACCGCTGCCCCTCCTCGCCGCCTTCGGCGGCTCGTCGGGGGAGAGGGCCTTTTGGGGCGTTCCGCCCCAAACCCCTATTTGCACAAAACCTATTAGCGTGAATTATAACAACCCGTATAATCTGTGAAAATCTCTGTCACCTTTAAATAGCTAATGAAGAATTTCGTACTCATCGGCGCTGCCGGATATATAGCACCACGGCACATGAAGGCCATCAAAGAAACTGGCAACAACCTGGTTGCTGCCTATGACAAAAACGATTCGGTGGGCGTCATTGACTCTTATTTCCCGCAGGCTCATTTTTTCACGGAATTTGAGCGATTCGACCGCCATGTTGACAAGTTGATTCGCACAGGCACCAAGATAGATTATGTGGCCATTTGTTCGCCAAACTACCTGCATGATGCCCATATCCGTTTCGGATTGCGCATTGGGGCAGATGTGATTTGCGAAAAACCGCTGGTATTGAACCCCTGGAATGTGGATGCCCTCAAAGAATTGGAGCAAGAAACTGGCAAAAAAGTTTATACCATTCTCCAATTGCGTCTCCACCCTGCCCTAATGGCGTTGAAAGAAAAAATTGCATCCGAGCCTGCCCACAAAATCCATGATGTCAACCTGACCTATATCACCTCAAGGGGCAAGTGGTATTATACCAGTTGGAAGGGCGACCTATCAAAATCAGGAGGCATAGCGACCAATATTGGTGTTCACTTTTATGATATGCTGACTTGGTTATTTGGCAGTATCCGGGAGAACACGGTGCATATCCACACCCACGACCGGGCCTCCGGCTACATAGAACTTGACCGGGCCAAAGCTCGGTGGTTCCTGAGCATCAATGCGGACACGCTCCCAGCCGAAGCCAAGGCAAAAAATGCCCGCACCTACCGCTCCATCACGGTGGATGGCGAAGAGATAGAGTTCAGTGAAGGCTTTACCGATTTGCACACGGTAAGCTACCAGGATATATTATCGGGAAAAGGATTTGGGCTTGAAGATGCAGCGACTGCAGTCCAAATTGTCCATGATATTCGAAATGCCCGCCCGGTTGGCTTGCACGGCACTATGCACGAACTGGCCAAATTGCCCTTGGCTCCACACCCTTTTGGTTAGAGTTTGAGAGGGTGAGAGGGTGAAAGCGTGAGGGTGAGAGCGTGAGGGTGAGAGCGAAAAACAATCCAGCAATCCAGCAATCCAGCAATACAACAATCCAGCAATCAAACAATCCAACAATCCAGCAATCAAACAATTTAACAATCCAACAATACAATCATTGAAAATCCTCGTCACAGGCTCCGCAGGTTTTATCGGCTTTCACTTGGCCAAACGTTTGGTGCAAGACGGCCATGAGGTGGTTGGGTTGGACAACCTCAACAACTATTACGACGTCAAACTCAAACTGGACCGACTGCAGGATGCTGGGATTGAAAGCCAGAAAATCGCTTACAACGAACCGGTGACCAGCAGCAAGCATCCAAATTATAGTTTTATCCAATTGGGCATTGAGGATGCCGCCAACCTGGAGCGACTGTTTTTTAGTCAAAAATTCGACCGGGTATGCCATTTGGCGGCACAGGCAGGTGTCCGGTACAGCATCAAGCATCCCGAGGCATATATCCAAAGCAATATCGTTGGCTTTTTCAATATCCTGGAATCTTGCAGGCACCATGCCATCAAGCACCTTGTTTTTGCCAGCAGTTCCAGCGTATATGGTGACAACCAATCCGTGCCGTTTAAGGTCGAGGACTCAACAGATGCCCCAATTTCGTTTTATGCCGCCACCAAAAAAAGCAACGAGCTAATGGCTCATACCTACAGCCACCTGTTCAATATGCCAACCACCGGACTGCGTTTTTTCACGGTTTACGGCCCTTGGGGAAGGCCTGACATGGCGTATTCACTTTTTACGAAAGCTATTTTGGAAGGCCAGCCCATTAAAGTGTTCAACGAGGGCAAGCTGTCAAGGGACTTCACCTACATAGATGATATTGTGGAAGGTATAGTTCGAATTCTGGAGGCAACCCCGAAACCCCAAATTACCGAAAACCAGGAACCAGAAACCAGGAACCAGAAACCCAAAACCCCTTACTCCCCTACTGCCCCTTTCCGTGTGTACAACATCGGCAACAGTGAGCCAACACCGCTTATGGAGTTCATCACCGCCATCGAGGATGAACTGGGCATAGAAGCAAAAAAGGAATACCTGCCCATGCAGCCTGGGGATGTAGAGACCACCTACGCCGATGTTTCTGACCTGATACGTGATTTCGGTTATCAACCAAAGACCAAAGTTAGGGAAGGTATCGCTCGGTTTGTCAGGTGGTACTTGGTTTACCACCAAGCTGGTTCTATTGTAGCCGCCAAATTTATTTGGCTGGCTAATAGTCAATGAAAGTATAATACCAAACAAAACGCTGCATTTATGAGGGGCCATCCAAACAAGTTTGGCGGCCACAAAGTTAACCTGACTTTTGATACATCATCGGGGGAAACTATGGGTTCTTAAGTGTTTCAAAAATAAGTGTTTTTTGTGCGTCAAGGCGTTGTCATGTTTTTAATAAGAAAACCCCGTTGAGCTAATAAAAACGAATTAAATTTTCAAAAAAACGTGCTATTTGCGGCAAAAATAATCCGACACATATTCACTCTAATTACGCTAATTTTAATTCGTGAAATCAGTGTGAATTAGTGTCTAAAAATCCGACACAGATTCTCACAAAATAATAAGGTTATGCTCACGGTACATCCTCAATTCATCACCGACACTACAGGTAAGAAAATATCTGTCGTGCTTCCTATTAAAGAATACATAACCATTATGGATGAGCTTGAAGAATTGGAAGATATTAGGCTTTATGACGAAGCCAAAACAACTGACGAGCCTTCTATCCCTATTGATGAAGCCTTTAAACTAATTGAAGCCAAACGCAAAAACAAAAAGTAGATGGCTTATCGGGTTACCTTAGAGACTGTTTTAAAACCCCTTGACGGACATAAAACGCCATCTTTTGGCGTCATACTGTGGCAAATTTTCAAGCGATAAGAACCACTATCCCTTGAAAATCTCCCTTCGTCTGCCGCTCAAAATCTGACATTTTCTGCCTCGTTAGGGGTTTTAAAACAGTCTCTTAAAAAAAAGAGCTATCAAAGCCCTGCAAAATATTAATGAGCCGTATTACGCACCCATCAAAGAAGCCATTTACAGCCTCGCTGATAACCCACGCCCTCAAGGATATAAAAAACTGAAAGGCAGGGACGGTTACCGTATCCGTGTAGCGGATTACCGCATTATCTATGATATTTTTGACGATGTACTCATCGTAGATATCATTGATGTAGGGCACAGAAAAGATATTTATGAGTAAAATAAATGCCAACCGCCGGGACATCGTTACTAAAGATAAAAATCGAATTCACACAAATTTCACAAATTATTTTAATCCAAATTCGTGTAATTCGTGAAAATTCGTGTCCAAAAAAAAAATCAGTGTAATCTGCGCTAATCTGTGTCCCAAAAAGAAAATCAGACACAAATTCACACAAATTTCACAGATTAATTCTACTTTGTTACTTTAGAATATTGAACATATCACTTTGGAAAGTAGGGGGTTTGGGGGCGGAACGCCCCCAAAGGCTCCCTCCCCCGACGAGCCGCCGAAGGCGGCGAGGAGGGGAAATGGCAGTTTTGATAAAGTTTTGGCGGCGCATCGCCCCACTTGGATAGATTTTTTTTTAAAGTAACAAAGTAGAATTAAATACCCTTTAAATTCGTGTAATTCGTGAAAATTCGTGTCCAAAAAAAAAATCAGTGAAACCTGCGCTAATCTGCGTCCCCAAAAAAAAAAATCGAGAGAATTCAAGTCTCATAAATAATCCGACACAGATTCACACAAATTTCACAAATTATTTCTATCTAAATTCGTGTAATTCGTGAAAATTCGTGTCCGAAAAAAATCAGTGTAATCTGCGCTAATCTGTGTCAAAATTGTCAACTTCCAAAATCCTCGTAACCGGAGGAGCCGGATTCATCGGCTCTAATTTGGTAGAAAAGCTCCTCCAGCTTGAAAATGTGAAGGTAGTTCGGGTACTGGACAATTTAGCGACAGGACATCTAAGCAATATTGAAAGCTTCCTCGGCAACCCAAAATTCGAGTTCATCGAAGGTGATATACGGGATTTCAAAGCTTGTGAGAAAGCTTGTCATGGAATGGACGTCATTTCCCATCAAGCAGCGCTCGGCTCTGTGCCTCGCTCCATCAACGACCCTTTGACGACAAATGCGGTCAATATCAGTGGGACTTTGAACATCTTTACAGCCGCCAAAGAAGCAAAAGTCAATCGGGTTGTCTATGCGGCCTCTTCCTCTACTTATGGCGATAGTCCTTATCTCCCCAAAAGAGAAGACGTAACGGGTAAACCGCTTTCACCTTATGCGGTGACAAAGTTGGTGAATGAACTCTACGCAAAAGTATTTGCAGGGTTGTATGACGTCAATTTCATTGGCCTTCGGTACTTCAATATATTCGGACCACGGCAAGACCCAAATGGCGCTTATGCAGCCGTTATACCCTTGTTCATGAAGGCCATATTGGAAGAACGTCCGCCCATCATAAATGGAGACGGTCAAACAAGTCGAGACTTCACTTATGTGGACAATGCCGTACAAGCCAACATAAAGGCAATGTTCACCGAGCGAGCTGACGCACTCAACGAAGTTTATAATATTGCCACAGGAGAACAAACAACCCTGATTGAATTGTTCAATATCCTAAAGAAATTGGCGGAATCAACGCTAAACCCAAGCTTTGGACCAGAACGGCAGGGCGATGTAAAGCACAGCCTTGCCGATATTTCAAAGGCCATGAATTACCTAGGCTATCAACCCAGTGTAAAAATAAAGGAAGGTTTGGAAAGGTCGTTTCGTTGGTATGCGGAGAATCAGCAGTTGGGGATTAGGAAATCGAAGATTCACGTCAGTAATTAGGGGTGTTAAGAAAAATTTCTTGTTGTCCTTTTCCGGGAGAACATCCCCCTAACCCCCTTCAAAGGGGGAATTCATGTCTGCTGACCTTCACATTATGAGCAATTTAGCAGGGGCTTATTCCCCCTTAGAAGGGGGGCAGGGGGGATGTTTTTGCATAGATGCTGGCACCTCAATTTTTTCTTAACACCCCTAACTAGGAATTGGGAATTGGATAGTAGTGATTTGAATACAAGGTCATTACCCAATACCAAATCGCAAATTACTGACGTGAATCTTCGATTTCCCAATCCCCAACCCCTGTTTCAAAGCAAAAACAGCCCCATTGGCTCGCTCCAGTCGCTCATCCGTTGATTTGAACCATGAAAACAAACCCGGACAAGATAGGCATTCCGGGATTCCAAATCCGACACGCTAAACCGTTTGCCAGCGGAATAGCTGCCGTTGACCCAAGCGATGCCACCATCGGAGGAGCGTTGGATGGCCAGTTGCGTAACGCCATCCGGCATTTCAACCACTTCGCCATCCAGTGTGCCGGACAAAGTCCCTTGCTTCAAAAACTTGATCACCGGCTTTTGCAAGGGCATGTTATTGCGAGTCGGCTTTTTGCGCACTTCAAAGCCGGGTGCCGTGTAAAAGGTGACATCATCCAACCGGCGCAGCTCCATCATCCGGGCAAGTGCGGTCACTTCATCCTCCACCAATTTCCGTTTCTGGTGCATGATGGTGATTTTGGTTCGGTCGCCCGAAGCAGCAGCGGTGACGGCAGTAGAAAAAGCCTCAATGGCCAAATCCACAACTTCCACTTGTGCGGCCTCCGCTGCATACACCGGGTTGTTCTTCATGATGGATACAACATGTTTGACAAAGAGCAACAAAAACGCATTGGTCAGCTTTTTAAAAGCTAAGGTGATAGTGAAAAGCATTCCTAAAGAAATTTATAGTATTGCATAGCCGGATGAACCAACATCATATACAGTATATCATTGGCATACAATGCCAGCGACATCCGGCTAATCAATACCGAGTTAAAGAAAAAGTTCTTGAATTTTATTTAGACGCTGATTCCATACTACTGAACATTTTCTATTCAGCCCGTAGGGCTGGCATCTTTGTAGCTAATATTTGCATGGATTTACCCGTTCCATCGGAACGGTATCTAATGCAAATGCTGGTATTGAGATACCGTTCCGATGGAACGGCAGGGCAATACCGGGTGTTTTATCTACAAAGATTTCGCTCCGATGGAGCGATTTTTAAAAATGTCCAGAAGTATGCGCTGATTCACACAAATTTCGCAGATTTAATTTGGTTAACCCGTGAAAATCAGTGCCTGAACCAATATGATATCAATTAAAAAGGGGGGCAAAAGTTCCCTATGAAAAAATATCTTAAGCAACACTCCCTGCAGTTTTTGGACACAGATTCACACAGATTTCACAGATTGTTTGCAATCAGGATTTTACGAAGTAAAACTCAGTGTAATCTGAAAAAATCAGTGTCAGGTTAATTCGCTGGTTATCAGTGATTTGTAAAATCTGCACAGACTATTGTATAAGTGCAACTGCCTAATTCAATATATACCCTAACATACCAAGCTCACTGTGTGTTATGGGCTATGGAAAGAATTATGGAGGTGGGCCAAAAAGGTTGATGGTTTGGGCTTAGTGTCGGCGTGACTTTGAGTCACGCCGACACTTTCAACCCTTTTAGCCCACCATCAGAATTATAATGTATGCCGAATCAAATGGCCAAAAGCCAAATGCATCAACATGCTCACTGATTTCACACAAATTCCACAGATTTTATTATCCATTCCATAAAATAGAATTCGTGAAATTAGTGAAAATCTGTGGCAGAAAACACCGCCTTACTTTTTATTATAGGGAACAATGCAACATGAAGGGAGTTTTTTAGTAGGTTATTCAAAAATAAACATTAGCACCAGCACTCAAATTTTGTTTTCAATTTTAAAGTGATTCAAAAATAGGAAACTCAAAAAACATTTTTGGCTCAAATTTTAAAAATTGTGACAAGTAAAACCATTAATTTTTCACAACGGCAGTAGAGTATCCTTAATAAGATGCCAAATTTGTTGTGACAAATTGCCGAGCAAAAAAATTGAAGAAAATGGGTAACTTATCAATTTTTACACGTGTCTTTTCAAAATTCTAAGTTGCTTTTTCGAAAAACCAACGTATCAAAATGATTTTTAAACCTGTATTTTCAATATTCTTACCTGCAAATCTTAAATTCGTTGCTGTGATTAAGAAAAAGAAAGATGTGCTAACTGAAAAGGCTATACCCAATTCCATGGCAGCAATGAATCAAACAGCAACCCCACCTGCAAAAAATAAATTAGCACCCACAAATTACAAACTTGCTGTAGCGCAAAACCCTTTTCTTCTTAGAAAGACCAATTCCATCTCAACCGCCAACCCCACAGGGGCAAGCCCCACGGGGGCAGGCACCCAATTTTTCGCACCCCAGCGCCTTTATCATCTTGTAAAGACCTGTTCCACCACGAGCCCCATAGGGGCAGGCAACCAACCCCACAGGGGCAAGCCCCACGGGGACAGGCCCCACAGGGGCAAGCAGCCAAAAGCTGACGGCCAAAAGCTAACCATCTTGCTTTTGCTCATAATGTTCCTAACCAGTTCTTGCATCAAACACCCCCAACTCCTCAACTTCCGAAACCAATCCGAATTTGTGCCACTGCAAGGGCATGAAATCGCAAACCAACTGCGCATTAAGATTCAAACGGATGATGTATTGTTCATCATGGTTCGGGCATTGGAACAGGAAACTGCTGAACCCTTCAACCTTTTTGGGGGCGAAGCCATGCAAATGAATCAACTTGCCGTCAATAACCCCTCACTAACTGGTTATTTGGTAGATCCCAATGGCAATATAGACCTCCCAGTATTAGGTAGATTGAACGTGGCCAACAAAACGATAGAAGAGACCAAAGCCTTGATTGGGGATAAGCTGAAGCCCTATTTAAATGACCCCGTTATCATGATTCGATTCCTCAATTTTCGTTTTACGGTGTTGGGCGAAGTGAAAGCACCCCGAACCATCAATGTTCCAGGAGAACGAATGACCATCCTGGAAGCACTTGGCCAAGCAGGGGATTTGACACCTTACAGCAATCGGGAAAAAATCATGGTCATCCGGGAGCAGGACGGAAAGCGGGAATTCGGTTACATCAATATCCATTCCCCGGAAGTATTCCAATCACCCTATTTCTACTTGCAGCAGAATGATATCGTGTATGTAGAGCCAATCAAAGAAGCAACTGCTTTGGTACGGGACCCAATTTATGAAGTACTGCCAATTATTTCCAGTTTGCTCTCCATCGTTTCGATAGTTCTAATTATTACCCGTTAATAATTTTCATTGCCTGATGCAATCCGTTCCACTTAACACGCTTTTTCATTGCCGAAGGCAATCCGTTCCACCATGCACACTTTTCCATTGCCAAAGGCAATCAGCTCCATTATCCAAATAAATTAGTTTCTACTTGAATCCAACACCACAAAACGGCTTCGATCCCTTCCTCCAAGAAGAAAAACCCTTCGACCTACGGGGCTTTTTCTTCAAGTACATCCTCCGATATTGGTATTTGTATATTCTCTTCCTTGCAGCAAGCATGACCGGCGTCTGGCTGTACCTGCGTTACACCATACCGAAATACCAGGCAAAAAGCACCCTGCTCATAAAAAGCGACAAACAAAGCAGCGGCCTTTCTGAAGAAAGCCTACTGGGAGAACTGGGTATCCTTAGCCCCGACAAAAACCTGGAGAATGAAATCCAGATACTCAAATCCCGGACGCTCATGCTCGAAGTCGTTAAAGAACTAAAACTTCAAACGCAAGTCATCGGCATCGGCAGGGTCATCCAGAGTGAACTGTATGATGAAAGCCCTATCCAAATGGATTCTTTTGTGCCGGGCGAAAAAAAAATGAGTGCTTTTGGTATTACGTTGGAGGAGGGGGTTTATTTTACTTTTTCCGTGGATAGCCTGAACCTGCGGTCCCAATACGGCACCCCATTCAGCAATGATTATGGCACGTTTCTGATTTCGAAGGGTAGCAATAAACAATCAGTGGAAAAACAAACATTAAGCGTAGTATTTGCAGACCCCGAAAATATTGCGACGGGGTACGCTTCAAGGATATCCATTGCGCCTGCTGCTCAATTTTCAAATGTGTTGGTACTTGAATTTATAGACCCTAAACCCAAAAAGGCCGAAGACATCCTGAATAAATTGGTGGAGGTGTATAACCGGGCGGCGGTAGAGGACAAAAACAAGGTCAGCGCCAACACCCTGCAGTTCATTGAAGACCGGCTCACTTTTCTCACCCGGGAGTTGGGCGATGTGGAAAAGGGATTGGAGCAGTTTAAGAAATCCAACCAAATCCCGCTTTCCATCGAGACGACGGCTGGCATGTTGAGCAGTGACTTGAACACTTACGACAAAGAACTCGCCCGCCTCGACATTCAACTCAACATCCTCAACTCGGTTCAGGATTACCTGAAAAGCAAGGCAGAAACCTTCGACTACGTTCCCACCAATATCGGCATCAGTAACCAGGCTGTAACGGAACTGCTCGGAAAGTTCAACGAATTGCTGATACAAAAAGACCGCTACCTGCGCTCTGGAACCTTAGAAAACCCAATCGTAAGTTCCATAGATGCGCAATTAGGCAACCTTCGGGAAAATATCCTCGCTGCCATCCGGGACGAAATACGCAACCTGCAACTCACCCGCAACCAGACTGAACTCAAAAACCGCCAAGTCACTTCCCGTTCCGGCACCGTGCCCCGCATCGAACGGGAATTTTTAGAGATATACCGCCAGCAAAACATCAAGGAAAGCCTCTACCTCTTTCTCTTGCAAAAAAGGGAAGAAACAGCGCTATCTATGGCGGTAACACCCTCTACCGCCAGGGTAATTGACCCTGCTAAAGCTGGTAATACGCCAGTCGAACCAAAGAAACCCATCATACTGATTTTGGGACTCTTGCTGGGCTTGGGTATCCCTGCCCTGATTATTGTGCTGATGGATTTGTTAAACGACAAAATCCAAGGCAAGGAGGACATTGAAAAAGAAACCGCTGCCCCCATCATCGGCGGCATTGGTCACAGCAAGTCAGGCAAACAAATCGTGGTGAGCAAAGGAAGCCGTTCTTCCATTGCGGAGATGTTCCGGTTGCTGCGCACCAACCTGCAATTCATCGCTGCCGATAGCGGCAACAAAACCATCCTGATTACTTCCAGTTCCAGCGGGGAAGGTAAAACCTTTGTCACGGTCAACCTCGGCGTCAGCATGGCTATGGCGGATAAAAAAACGGTATTGGTAGGCTTGGACCTGAGGAAGCCCAAACTGACCAAATACATCACCGACCACCCCGAAACCGTCGGTATCACCAATTATTTAGCCGGGAATATAAATATCGAAGACATCATCCTGCCCACCGAATTGTCGCCAAACCTATTCTACATCCCCAGTGGTCCCGTCCCCCCCAACCCGGCCGAATTGCTGATGAGCAAACGGTTGGATGCGCTGATGGAGCACCTGAAATCGGAATTCGACACCATCCTGATTGATACGCCGCCCGTTGGATTGGTGGCAGATGCCCTGCTGCTCAATAAACATATTGACAGCACCCTCTTCGTGGTGCGCTTCGGGCAAACCCGGCGGGGACAGTTGGGTATCATTGATGATATTTACCGGAACCAAAAATTGAAAAATACGGGGATAGTTTTCAATGGGCTGAAAGCTTCTGGTGGAGGGTATGGGTATGGGTATGGGTATGGGTATGGGTATGGATATGGATATGGATATGGATATGGATATTATGATGATGACAAAAAAGGCAAGCCCCGCAGGTCTGAAAAACCTGCTTGACTTGCTGATTTCAAAATTTCTCTGAGACGTTGCCCATTTTTATCATTGCAGAAATTGGACAAGCCCATGACGGCAGCCTCGGCATCGCTCATTCTTATATTGACGCATTGGCAGGTACAGGCGTGGACGCCGTCAAATTCCAGACACACATCGCCGAAGCGGAAAGCAGCATCCACGAGCCTTTCCGCATTCCGTTCAGCTACGAAGACAAGACTCGCTTCGACTACTGGAAACGCACCGGCTTTACCCTCGAACAATGGAAGGGGTTGAAAGGCACACTACTGAACATTTTTGTCCAACGCAAAGACGCAAGGGCGCAAAGGTGCCAAATGCAGATTCTAAACTATTGATTTTTAAATCTTTGCGCCTTTGTGTCTTTGCGCCTTTGTGTCTTTGCGTTAAAATTACTCAGCGTTGAAAAATGTCCAGTAGTATGGTTCACCCCTTCGGGGGGTAGGCAGGCAGGCACCGAAAACAACACCAAACCTGCAACCATCGCCAAAGCCAAAGCACACTCCTTCGGGCAAATTTGCCAGGTTTTCGGATATCCTTGCGAATCCGGGCTTTTTTTCTAATTTTGATTGTTGGTGTGTTCTATTTTTAAAAGACTTTTTGTCATGGCAGAAATCATCATCCGCACAGAAAATAAGGAAGCCCTTCAGAAGATTGCCGACTTCTTGAAGGTCATTGGTTTTGAGGTCATTTTTAAAGACAGGTCAACCGGCGCAGCCAATCAAACCACTTCCACTCATGCTGCCAATGGTCCGGCAGACGACTGCACAGACTGGTTGTCTTTAGCCGGCATCTGGAAAGACAACCCCATCACTGCCGAAGAACTTAGACTCAAAGCCTGGGGAGGAAGGATATGATGACAGCTTGCGACACGAATGTTTGGTAGTAACTGACATTACGCACCTGCCCCAGAGGGGCAAAATATTGGTAGAAATGCCTCAAACCCTCCTGTCAAGCCCCTTTAGGAGCGAAATATTGCGCCCCGCCTCTGGCGGGCTAAAAAAGGATACGGTTATCGTTTCTACCAATATTGCGCCCCTAAAGGGGCTGTATGTGCGTAATGTCAGGTAGTAAGTAGTCAGCCTGAATTAAACAACACTTTTTTTTAAAACACAATAGGCACGACTTGTCCCGACTCACTCGGGATAGAAAACATGGAGTTGTTGAAAATCAACTTGATAGAACTATCCCGACCTATGGTACGGGACAGGTAGTGTTCTATGTTCCTATGTGTTTTAAAATGTCGAATAATTTGTGTTGACTACTTAGCATCATTATCGCAGATACCAGTTGCCTGATACCGGTGGGTGGACACACCTGAAAGACCGGCATTGAACGACTGCGCCAAAGTCAAAACGAACAAATTTGGCCTGAGAAAAATAATACCAGCAACCCATGCAAACAACAATGGCTTGCTCGTAAGCCGGGAACTGAAAAAACGGAATTTGACCATTGAAACATTTTCCGGCCAACTCGATGAAGGCCTTGACACCATAGTGGCTATCCTTTCAGGCAAAAAAGAATTGGAAACCAATTTGGCCGGTAAAATAGAAAAACTGTTTGGCTAGCCGCCCAGGTTTTTGATGGAAATGCAGGCCAAAGCCACAAAGACAAAAATCTTTGGTGAGGCCCCTTTCCTCCGGAAGATGCGGAAAGCCCTCTTTTGGGATACCGACATCCGGCTGATTGACCCGGAAAAACACCGAAAGGCCATCATCCTCAGGGTATTCACCAAGGGAAACGAACAGGAAAAGCAACTGACTTTGGAATATTACGGCCAGGAGAGGGTCAAACACATCCTGCAATCAGTTACCTTAAACTGTTGAATTTTTCAACTTGAAGTAATTTTAAATAGTACCTTTTCACTTGTTTTCAATCGTATGACATGTTTCAAGGAAACACCATTATAAGTAAAATAACTACCATAATTAGATTAATAAAGCATAAAAACTACAAGACAGTACTTTACAGTTTTATTAATAAATTCCCTATCTGTACGATTCTAGATAGGCGTGTTTATCGGGGGGTTAATAAATTATTATCTGGTTATCAATATCGCCAGAGTTTTGATGAAAAGTACTTTTCTAAACTTGAATATAATTGTATACCGTGGATGACCTACCCTTTCATTGACTTTGTAAAAAATCTTGACTTAAAGAATAAAACTATATTTGAATATGGTTCAGGAGCTTCAACAATATTTTGGGGAAGAAATGCAAGCAAGGTAGTAAGTATAGAAAATGATGAAGATTGGTACAATCTTATCAAAAACAAAATTACTGACAATACGGAATTAAAATTCAGAGGCGATATTACCAAATTTATTGAATCTATAAATGAAGACAATAAATCATATGATATTATTATCCTTGACGGAGGCAGCAACAGATATGAATGCGCTTTAAAAAGTATAAATAAATTAAATAGAGGAGGCATGATTATCCTTGATGATTCTGACAATTTGTACTATAAAAGAATTTGTGATTTTTTGAAATATGAAGACCTTTTACAAATAGATTTCATTGGCTTTAAACCTAGAAGTGAAAATATAGTCGCTACCTCAGTTTTCCTAAAAAGAGATTTTAATTTTACTATGAAGTATGAGGTTCAACCAAGAATTTTCATAGGAGAAAATAGAAATTATGAAGCTTAGGTAATCAAGAAATACAATTAACTTCAGCACTGCGATTTGTTCCTGATCTGCAAACTAAAATTAAGTTGCCTCAGGTTTTTATATTGGACTATTTTAATTTATTTTATGACAAGCTAATTTAGGACAAGCCAACAAGTTGTCTACATTCAAACTTGAAATGGAGCATTTGTTATCGACAATCATACATTCATGATTCCTGTCACAAAACCATTTATGCCTCCTAAAGAGGAGATTTTTCAATTACTAACTGATGTCTGGCAACGCCAGTGGCTAACCAATAATGGCCCCTTGGTGAATGAACTGGAGTTGAAAATCAAGGAGTATCTCGGGGTTCCCCACATGCTTTTTCTCAGCAATGGCACCATTGCCTTACAAATTGCAATCAAAGCACTTGGATTAAAAGGAGAAATCATCACCACCCCATTTAGTTATGTAGCAACAACCAGCAGCATCCTTTGGGAGGGTTGCAAGCCAGTTTTCGTAGATATAGACGAGCAGACGCTGAACATAAACCCGGAACAAATTGAAAAAGCCATCACCGCCTCTACTTCTGGCATTCTGGCAACCCATGTTTTCGGAAACCCCTGTAACATTGAACGTATCCAGCAAATCGCAGATAAGCACCATCTCAAAGTCATCTACGACGCCGCCCATTGTTTTGGAACCATGTATAAGGGGAAATCCGTATTTGCTTATGGGGACGTAAGCACGGCGAGCTTTCATGCTACCAAACTATTCCACACAGTCGAGGGGGGAGCAGTGTTCTGTAATGACCCTGTTTTTTTGAAAAAGATGTCTTTTTTGCGCAATTTTGGACACCACGGGTCTGATAGCTTCGCTGAAATCGGTATCAATGCAAAAAATTCAGAGTTCCATGCTGCTATGGGATTGGTGAACCTGAAATACATTCATGCCATCCTTGAGCATCGCAAAACGTTGGTCCAACAGTATAATGGTTGGTTGAGTCGTGAGGGCATTGGGCGCCCCTCCATGCAAAATGGGACGCAATATAACTATGCCTATTATCCGGTATTTTTTGAAAATGAAGCCACAACGCTCAACGTCATCCGGGATATGGAGGGTAATTGGGTGAATCCTCGGAGGTATTTTTACCCTTCCTTAAATACTATCCCTATATTCAATCCAAACAGTTGCCCGGTTAGTGAATCTGTAGCTAAGAGGATAGTATGTTTGCCATTGTATCATGCGCTGACAGAAGCCGATGTGGATTTCATTTGCAGAATTATTTTGCGCACGTTGAACAACTGATATGAAGTTAGCCATCATGCAACCCTATTTCCTACCTTACATCGGCTATTTTCAGCTCATACAGGCGGTGGATAAGTTTGTAATATATGATGATGTGAATTTTATCAACAGGGGCTGGATCAACAGGAACAATTTGTTGATTGGCGGTAATAAGCAATTGTTTACAATACCATTGGTAGATGCTTCCCAAAACAAGTTGATCAATGAGATAGCTATTGTTGGTGAGTATCAATGGAAACTAAAACTGTTGAAAAAAGTAGAACACGCTTACCGTAAAGCCCCTTTTTTTGAACCGATATATGCCCTTTTTTGCGGGTTGATGAATGCGGGCATGCACAAAATTGCTGATTTGAATGTTCTAGCCATCCGAAAAATATGTGAATACCTGGAGATAAAAACAGAAATCGTGCCGACGTCCGAACTGTTCAACAACCGGCATTTAAAAAGCCAGCATCGGATTCTTGACATTTGTATTCAGGAGAAAATTGATACCTACATCAATCCCATTGGTGGAATGGAATTGTACGATCAGCATCTTTTTCGTGAGCACCATATTGAAATTTATTTTATCAAATCCATTGAAGTTCCCTATCCCCACATTACCGGAAAATATTTGCCTTGGCTTTCTGTGCTGGATGTACTGATGCATGTTCATAAATCGGAGCTCCAAGCACATCTGAATAATTTTCAACTGATACAACAAAAAAATGAACCTGAAAGAAATCTTAAAGGAAGTATTTGCGCTGAAAGATGAGCAGTTTTCAGATAAACAATCAATACTCGATCTGGAACAATTTGATTCCATGAATCATATGGTATTTATTACACGCCTTGAGGAGGAGTTTAATATTGAACTTATGTGGGAAGATATCGAGAAAATGATCACCATCGGAGAAATTAAAAGTATTCTTCAATCCAAAGGAATAACTGTTTAATATGCAGTTCGCAGACCAAATATTTTTGATAACGGGAGGAGCTGGTTTTTTTGGTGCATTTCTGTGCCGCTATTGCCTGGAACATGGCGCTCATAAGGTGATTTTGATAGATATGAATGCCGAGGGTCTGGAACAACTTCGCCATGCTTCAGAAGCAGTGGATAGCTACCAGTGTGATCTATCTGATAATGAAGCTGTTAAGACTTGTATCGGCAAGATTTCGGAAAAACACAAAGTCAGTGTGCTGATTAATAACGCCGGATGGATACACAGCGAACCATTGGTGAGCCTTCTGAACAGAGAACAGCCCCAACATAGCTTTGAGCAGTGGGACCGGGCGATCAAGTTGAATTTGTATTCCTGCTTCAACACGACTTCTTATGTCGCAGCAGCGATGGTACGTCATCGGGTTAAAGGAGTGATCATCAATATCAGTTCCATTGCAGCGCAAGGGAATGTTGGGCAGACGGCCTACGCCGCAGCCAAGGCAGGCATAGAAGCCATGACGAAAACCTGGAGCAAAGAATTGGGAATGTTCAAAATCAGAACTGCTGCAATAGCACCTGGATTTATCAACACACCCTCAACCCATCATAGCTTATCTGAACAGGTATTGGACAGGTGGAAAAAACAAATACCGGTTGGTACACTTGGGGAACTGGAACATATCGGGTCCACGGTCAAATTTATTGTTGAAAATGACTATATCAATGGCAAGGTCATCGCTGTTGACGGGGGGCTCACGATCTGATTATGCTCGCATCGAATTACATCTATAATCTGGGATTGAAATTTGACGAAGTCGTAGCGCAGTATGCCACACGCACAGCGCTCCGCTATCCGGATGGTCAAATTTTGACTTACAGGGAGTTGGATAAGTTGGCCAATCAATTGACACACCTGATTCAAGAGAAGGGGATTGGCCAGGGAGACGTGGTGGCAATTTTCAATGAAAAGTCTCCTGCTGCGTATGCCCTGATGCTGGCCTGCATCAAATCTGGCGTGGTGTATTCCAATCTCGATTTAAGCAGCCCTTACCAACGCATCGAGAAGATACTGGCAACTTGCCAACCCAAGGCTGTTTTTCTGGATACATCCATTGAAAGCTACTTTCCTGAACTGGATGAACCTGGCCTTCCTTTTTCAAAAGTTCAGCTTGGAGACCTTGATCCCGATGCTTACCCAGAAACTCCCGCAGTGGCGCTGGATCAGAATTTCCATGGAGATAATCCGCTGTACATCATGTTCACCTCTGGCTCTACCGGTTTTCCCAAAGGGGCAGTGATGAGCCATGATAACGTATTGAACTTTATCGAATGGGGCAGGACTACCTTTTCTGTCAGTGAAAAGGACGTCTTCACTAATGCTAACCCAATCTACTTTGATAATTCAGTTTTTGACTTTTATATTTCACTGTTCAATGGGGCTACGTTAGTGCCGCTGAGTCATAAGCTGGTCAAACAACCAGGAGCATTGGTACAGGCGATCAATGAATCCGGCTGCTCAGTTTGGTTCTCAGTTCCCTCCTTGCTGGTGTACTTGCTGACAACCAAGGCACTGGCTACAACTGATTTTCCATCTATCACCAGAATTTCCTTTGGTGGCGAGGGATTCCCCAAAAACAAACTCAAAAGGCTCTATGAAATGTTTGGGCACAGGATGGAGCTGTTCAATGTATATGGCCCCACGGAGTGTACCTGTATTTGTTCTTCCTACAAAATTTCTGAGCAGGATTTTGAAAGTATGAACGAATTGGCGCCCCTTGGGTTTATGGCGCCAAATTTCGGCTACCATATTATTCCTCAATCAGAGGCTAATCCCAACCTTGGAGAACTGTGCCTCACCGGACCATGTGTAGGATTGGGGTATTACAACGATCCGGAGCGCACCGCAGCGTCTTTTGTGCAACACCCTGGGAAAAGCTATCACCAACGGATGTACCGGACCGGGGATTTGGTGGAAAAAGCTCCCAACGGGTATCTGTATTTCCGGGGCCGGGTGGATAACCAGGTGAAGCACATGGGATACCGGATCGAGTTGGAGGAAATCGAGGCGGCATTCAGCAGCCTGCCGGAAGTGGACGAGGCAGGTGTAATTTATGAGAAGTTAAACGCTGAGCTTGGGCAGATCAGGGCTTATGTAGCAGTGCAGAACAGAGCAATTACTGCCGATCAATTGCATCATAAGGTAAAAGAACTTCTGCCCCCCTATATGTTGCCAAGGATAATCCGGATACTGGACGAATTGCCAAAAAATCAGAACGGAAAGATTGATCGCAAACAATTAAAGGAATTGCCATGAAAAAACCACTTGTTCTTTTTGGTACCGGTAAAATAGCAGAAGTCGTTCACTACTATGCCACACAGGTGTGCGGGTTTGAAGTCGCTGCCTTTTGTGTGGACACAGCGTTTCTGACAGGTACTGAGTTTCTGGGCAAACCGGTACACCCTTTTGAAACGATAGAAAGTACCTGCCCTCCTTCGGCTTATGATATGTTTGTGGCACTTGGCTACCATCAAATGAATGAATTGAGGAAATCTAAGTATGAAGCAGCCAAAGCGAAGGGTTTTCACCTTGTGTCAATTGCAAGCCCGGAATCTACACTACCTGCTAATCTTGCCCTTGGAGATAACTGCTTTATCATGCCGCCTGCGCTGATTCATCCATGCGTAAAACTGGGTAACAATGTATTTGTTTGGAGCGGTGCTTTGGTCGGCCACCACAGCACCATAGGCGACCACTGTTGGTTGACAAGCTCCTGTAATATCGGAGGCAATGTCAGCATCGGGGAGCGTACTTTTATTGCGATGGGCGCCACCATCAGCCACAGCATTGAAATCGGGGCAGCCTGTTTCCTTGGAGCCAATACACTCGTAATAAAAAAAATGGAGAATGAACAGGTGGTAATCGCTGAATCTTCCAAACCGATTAAACTAAACAGCAAACAGTTCCTGAAATTCTCCAGTTTTTCAAACCTTTAGTTGTAAAAACATTGAAGCCTGATATCAACACCGGTTTTCCTATTACCCAATGCGTAGTGGAGGGCATACAGCAAGGACGGGTTTTTGATATTGGAGGAGGATCATATTTTATTTTGCACAAAACCGGTTTTGGCAGTTTGGTAAATGCAGAAAGTTGTGATCGATATAAATTGCTGGATTTGTTTTTGGATAAAAGCATCCCGCAATATTTTCATATTTATGATGCAAGCGATGATTTAATTGAGTATTTGAAAGGGCATGACGACCTTTTTAACCTCCGCATAAGACCTCGTTGCGTATTGCAGTATTTAGAAAAAAGCCCTCTGAAATTTGAGGTGCCCAAAGGCTATTCAATAGGGAAAATTGATGCTGATAATTTTTGTGATATAAGTAACTTTTTTCCGCTGGACCTGGGAAGCAGGTTTTGGAATGGATCAGATAACTTTGTAGAAAATAGCCTCAGTGTAGTTGTCTTTTCTGAGGATGGAGAACCAGTTGGAATCTGTTATAGTGCAGCAACATGTACAGGAAGAGCAGAAGTTGATATCTGGATAGCAGAAAATCACAGGAACTTAGGACTTGCAAAGCTTGTGACAAAGGTCTTTGTTAATGTATGTTTGAAACATAAAATTATCCCTAATTGGGATAGTTTTGAAGGAAATATTAACTCCTTAAAGACTGCATTGAGCCTGTCTTTTAACGAAGTTAGGAATTATATTTTTTTATCAATATTCATGAAAAATGAAAAAAAGAGCAATTGAATACGTCAGATGCCCAAAAACCGGAGAACCTCTCGAAATTTTCGAACTCAAAGAAATCGAGGGCGACGACATTTTGACTGGCAAGCTTAAAAATTCCAGTGGTGATATCTATAATATAGAAAATGGAATCCCGGATCTTATAACAGACCAGGATCTTGTTGGTGATGCTGTTTTTGCCAGAAATTACTACAAAAGCATTGCGGAAAGTTACGATAAGAATGTTAATATTACTTTTAAACTATATTTTGAGGATGAGTTAAAAGTAAGAAATTATTTAATTGACTTGTTAGAAATGAATCCAAATGACAGGGTTCTGGAAGTTTCGGCAGGAACAGGGAAAGATTCTGAATTAATTCTGGGAAGAATGTCTGAAAAAGGCGAGTTGATCTGTTTGGATATTTCACCAGATATGCTTTCCTATGCAAAGAAAAAATTAAGCAAGTTTCCTAATTATACAGAAGTCGTAAGCGGAAGTGCATGCAATTTGCCATTTGAAGATAACTCATTTGATCGCTTATTCTGTTTTGCAGGAGTAGGACATTTCCCTTCAGTCGAAAAAGGATTAAAGGAGATGGCAAGAGTCGTTAAACCCGGTGGCAAAGTTGTTTTCTGTGAAAAGAATGTACCAGAATGGCTTAGACATACCACTTATGGGAAAATACTAATTAACAATAATCCAATGTTTGTTTATGATGTGCCACTTCGATATATTCCGGTAGAGGCCAGAAATGTTGGAGTTAGATGGATAATTGGTAATGTTCACTATGTTGTTGATTATGTAGTAGGTGAAGGAGAACCTAAAGGTAATTTTGATATGGAATTGCCAGGCGAGCGAGGAGGGACTTTTAATACAAGGTATTTTGGAAAGATTGAAGGAGTTTCAAATGAGGCCAAAAAGCTAGTTCAAATTGCTGCTCGTAAGACCGGAAAAAGTATGTATCAATGGCTAGATGACATAATTAAATCTGAAGCAAATAAAATAAATAATGATTCGCTATGAAATGGATTAAGAAAGGATTAATATACAAACCAAGAGGAGAGGATTGGATGAAAAGCCATGCCCAATGTCCAACTGCAATTGTTCTAGGCGATAAAATAAGAATATTTTTTTCAGTTAGAGATTATTTAGGAGAGAGTTTGCCAACTTATATAGATGTGTCAAAGATGGATCCATCTAAAATAGTGTATGAACACAATAAACCTATACTATTAAAGGGAAGGCTTGGCACATTTGATGAAAATGGAATCATTCCAAGCTATATTGTTGAAGAAGGAGATGATATTTATCTATATTATGCTGGATGGAGTAGGTGTGTTAATGTCCCCTATAAAAACTTCACAGGTGTTGCAATTAGTAAAGATGGTGGAAATACATTTATTAAGTACTCTGAAGCACCAGTTTTGAGTTTAGAGAACAATAGCCCATTATCTGCTACGGGACCATGTATAGTCAAACGAGATAATATTTATCATTGCATATATTCAACTGGTATTGAATGGATTGATATCAACAGTAAACTAGAACATACTTATTTGTTAATTAGCGCAACGTCAAAGGATGGATTCTCTTGGGAAACTAACAACAAGGTTGTCATTCAGCCGGAAAATGAATTCATTGCACATTGCAAACCAGCTGTATATTATGATGGACAAACTTATCACATGTGGTTTTCAAAGAGAGGAAGCCATAATTTCAGGAATCCTAGTTTGGAATCTTATAGGTTAGGATATGCAACTTCAAGAGATTTTTTTAATTGGGATCGAAGGGATTCTGAATGTGGAATTGATGTTTCTGAAGAAGGATGGGATTCAGAAATGATATGCTATCCACATATTATTAAAAATGATGACACTGTAATTATGTTTTATAATGGAAACGGTTTCGGAAAAAGCGGATTTGGATATACTGAACTAATCAAATCATAATAATTAATTTAATTTGAAATGCAACACGATCCGAATAAAACAAAATTTGAGTACCTCAAACATCATCACTTACGTCCCCAATATGAAGCAGGATTAAAAGCAATTTTGCAAATGGACTTTTCGAAGGAAGATTTAATTCATCATTTTCCTGCCTTTGTTGGACACCAAACCTTGGCTAGAGAAATAGTTTTATACGAAGCATATAAAATGACCTTGGATGTTGCAGGTCATATTGCGGAAATTGGAGTAAATCTTGGTTTTGGATCATTGCTTTTTGCCAAACTTACCAAGATATTTGAGCCCAATTCCTTAACTTTAGTGCATGGTTTTGATTGGTTTCAAGGAGCTATCCCAACTGATGAGGAAAAGCATGTAATCAAAAAAGACACGTATTATACTCCAGAAGAGAAGGTAAGGCAATTGGTTAAGGTGCAAGGACTTGAAAATATCATTCACATGCATAATGTGGACGCTTCCAAAGATCTTCCTGACTTTTTTATTAATCATCCTCATCTTCAATTTAAACTTGTATTCTTGGATTGTGGAATTTACGACGTTGTTGCAGAAAGTTTAAGACACTTTTGGCCAAGAATTACACCTGGCGGAATGTTATTAATTGACCATTATTCCTTTGAGCTCGCTCCTGGTGAAATAAGAGCGATTCGTGATGTGTTACCAAGTGTAAAGTGGAAACAATTTCCATTTGGTTGGATGCCTTGTGCTTATGCAATCAAACAATGATTCAATGATTCAATGATTCTGGTTTCTGTTTGTTGCATGACTTATAATCATAAAGACTATATTCGTCAATGCCTTGAAGGTTTCGTTATGCAACAAACCAACTTTGCCTTTGAGATATTGGTACATGACGATGCGTCAACAGACGGGACAGACCTCATAGTGAAAGAGTATATATAAAAAAACACTTGATATTTCGGGACATATAGGTGGAATAGGAATATATAAGGGAGCTTCGTTTTTTTTATTTGCAAAGCTCATAAAGATTTACGAATCTGAATCATTAACCCAAGTTCATGGTTTTGATTGGTTTCAAGGCACTGGAGATGATGATATTGAAATGAAAATTGAACAGCGTGGCTATTTACATTCTTATGAAGAATTGGTGAAATTAAATGAAATGCAAGGGTTTACTAACTTAGCATTTATTCATAAGATGGACGTAGTAAAAGAACTTGAAAGTTTTTTAGAGGAAAATCTTCATTTACAGTTTAAATTATTTTTCATGGATGCGGGAACTCATAAAGTTGTTAAAGCTTCACTTCCATTAATATGGGATAGAATAACACCTGGTGGTATAGTTGTTTTTGACCAATACAATCATGAACTTTCCCCAGGCGAAACACTGGCAGTAAGAGAATTATTGCCAAATCAAAAGGTGCATATTATTCCAAATATATGGATGCCTTCGGGTTATATCGTAAAGGAAAGCGGCTGTTGTTGATATAACGTAGGTTATATATTTAAGATAATGCAAGGAGACAACAAACTGCTTTTTAAGAATACACTAATTCTATATGTTCGACTTATTATCAGCTCTGTATTAGGCCTATTTTCTTCACGCTTTGTTATTCGAAGCTTAGGTGCGTCAGATTTTGGCCTCTATTCTGTTGTTGGTGGTGTTGTTGTAATGATGGCTTTTCTCAATACCATCATGGTCACAACAACATACCGGTACATTGCATTTGAACTGGGGACAGGAAATAAGGAAAGTGTTAATAGGATATTTAATATAAGTTTAGTAATCCACCTGTTTATGGCATTTCTGGTAATTTTGCTTACCGAAACAGCAGGTGTTTATTATGTTAATTATCATTTGAATATTGCAGCAGGAAAGCTTACTGATGCTTTGTTCGTTTTGCGGTTTTCAACCATTGCAGCAGTTTTTACAATTCTGAGCATTCCTTATCAGGGCCTTGTTACTGCGCAGGAGAACTTTGCTGTTCAGGCAATTATTGATTTCATTAAAAGTTTACTTCATTTCTTTATAGCTCTTACAATCGTCTATTATTTGGGCAATCGGCTAAAACTATACGCCCTTCTTGTTGCATTTGCAAGTATAGTTCCTTTAGCATTATTCTTGCTTTATTGTATATATAAATACAGCGAAATTGTAAGATGGAATTTCCAACGGGAGAATAAAAAATATAAAGAAATGATAGGCTTTTCCGGTTGGGTAATGCTGGGGGCAGCTGCAAGTGTTGGGCAATCCACTGGATCACAACTGATTATTAATTCCTTTTTTGGCACTATGCTAAATACCTCTTTTGGTATAGCCACCCAGGTGAATAGTATAGTAACGTTATTTTCAAGTAGTTTAAGTAAAGTAGCCATTCCTCAAATTACCAAAAGTTTCAGTGGGGGAAATGAGAACAGGACTTTCAATCTTACAGTTTATGTTTCAAAATATACATTTTTCCTCATGATGCTACCTTCTTTACCTATATTGCTGGAAACTAAATACTTGTTAACACTATGGCTAGGCAATTTACCTGCATACACGGTTATTTTCTGCCAATTGATGATAATAAATGCCTTGATTTATAGTCTAAGCAGCGGGTTTCCAGCATTGATTCATGCTACCGGAAAAATAAAATATTTTCAAATAATAACAAGCTCTATATCATTAACAAGTCTTCCAATCTCATATTTTTTGTTGAAAAAAGGGTTACCCCCTCCAACAATTATTGCACTTATTGTTGTAACACTTGCCATCAATTTGATTGTCTCTCAAATTTTGTTGAAGAAAATACTTCATTTTAATGTAAAGTTATTTCTTCAAAAGTCTTATCTAAAGATACTATCTGTAATTGCAATGGTTTTACCATTATTTATTATTCGTGATTTATTTTCAACGAGTTTTTATCGTTTCTTTTTTATATCGATATTCTCGGTAAGCTGCCTTTTGGTTTCGATTTACTTTGTAGGTCTAGAAAAAAAGGAAAAAGATTTCTTAAGTAAATCAGCTGTGAAATTAATGAAAAAGAAAATTATCAGATGATTAATTTTGCACCAGTATTAATTTGCACATTAAATCGATATGAACATTTCAAACTATGTATCCAATCAATCTCGGCCTGCACCAATGCAGATAAAACAGATATTTTTATTGCTTTAGATTATCCTTTAAAAGATTACCACTTGTTAGGATATGAAAAAATTAAAAAATATATCCCTTTTATTACAGGATTTAATACAGTTACTATTATTGAAAGAAAAAGAAATTTTGGTAGTGAAAATAATTTTTCTAAATTAGTAGAGTCTGTTTTTATTAAATATGATAGGGTAATAATTATTGAGGATGATAATGTGTTTTCACCGTCTTTTCTTGATTTTGTCAATAAGGGTTTGCATGAATTCGAAAAAGACCCTCTTGTAATAGCTATTTGTGGGTACAAATTTCCCTTTGAGGTACCTGCCTCTTTTCCCCATAGTTATTTTTATTCAAAAAGTTTTTCAGGATGGGGCTTTGGTGCATGGCGTGATAAATACATGCACTACCGTTGGAACGATGATTTTATAAAAGAAGTTATTAGATATCTTCATAAACCTAGTAAGGCTTTACTCATAGATTCATATCAATATGGATTTTTAAACGGGTTAATGAATGTTGTTAAAACCGGTAATCTTAAGGGAGACAGGATGTATTGTATTAGTAACATTTTGAATGGAACATATTGCGTATTTCCCACTGTATCGAAAGTAAGAAATACAGGGCATGATGGTAGCGGAGTACATTGCACAAAAATGGAAGGTAGTTCTAATATTTTTATTAATCAGGTTATTGATTCTGAGTCTGAGTTTAATTATTCGCTCCATTTTGAATATGAAAATAAATTTGTTGCTGAAGCTCTAAAAAAACATTTTTTAGAATATAACAAATTAAAAATTTATCATAAAATGATTTTATTATTTAGATATTTTACGTTTTTAATAAAATATTAAATATCGCATTTGTCATATCTTGTAACCATCTAAAATATGGGGGGACAATTCGCTTTTGCACCCAATTGGTTATTAATTGAAATATCATTTATTATCCATCCATACTAAATCATTTAAAGCCAAAAAATATAATTCGTGCTTGTTTGGATTCCGTTTTCGCTTGTTACTTTATTATTGGCCTATCTTGGTGATGCCAACAACTCTGTTACCAAGAATTTTAGCCTTTATCGAACCTTATTAGCAGTTTGGTTGGCTTGGTTTGTAAGTTTTGGTGGAGGTGCAATGACTGATCATGCTAACTATGTTAGGTATTACAATTCGTTTGATAACATGAGTATGCTTGGGCCTGGCGAGATGATTGTTTCTCATATAAAAGATTTATCAAGAGTAAAGTTAAATTTAGAGATTGGGTATGTTTATTCGAACATTTTATTCAATTCACTTGGATTTTCTTTTGTTGGTTTTTCTTTTTTTTATGCTATCGTTGTAAATATATTATTTATTAGGTTTATATACAGGCACAAGTCTCCAATATTAATTTTTCTTGTTTATATTAGTTCTTCATATTATACTCAGCAGGCAAATTTGGTAAGACAAATGATGGCTGCATCTATATTTTTATATGCAACAAAATTTATAATAGAAAAAAATATATTTAAATATATTGTCGGGATATTCATTGCATCTCTATTTCACGTTTCTGCTTTGATTCTTATCCCCATCTATTTTATAATAGACAGGAATTATAATAAGTTTATTTTAATAGTAATTTGGGGAGTTACTGTAACTATATATTTTGTTCAACCTGCTTTTGGATTCGTTGATATAATTCGTAAAATTAGTTTTGTTTATTATGATGCTTACTTTACACAAACTAAAACAATATGGGTAAATACTGGTTTTAATTGGATAACTAACGCTATATTGATACCATTTTTATTATTAAATAATAGTTATTGGTCAAAGAACAGAATTAATAGTTTAGTTTTTAATATTTTTTATATAGGAGTTGTTTTGGAAAATTTGGGCGGACTTTCTGAATTGCTTTATAGATTAGCATTATATTTTTTTATAGCATATGTTATTATGGTTCCCAATATGGCGACCTATATTAAAGGTCATAAAGAATTAAGAATTAGACGAATTGCACATTATATGGTTATTTTGATTATTCTATATCATTCCTATCTACTATTCTCCTTTGCATTTAGACCAGGTGCGACTGGAATTACGTTAGGGTCAAGTATGTATGAATTCAGTGATATATTCAAGGAATAATGGCAATCGAATAAAATTATCACCTTTTTATGACTATAATTATTTTGGTTAAAACTAACCCTTTTTTCGAGAATGTAGCTTCCGCTAACAGACTGCGTACTCTGATAGATGGGCTGACTTCCTTAGGTGCAAGTATAGAACTTTTCATTACGGGGGGATATAACTCTTTAACAGAATATAATAAATTAAGGAATAATGGAACTTGTAATGGCATTAAATACAAGTACATGACGATGTTATTTCATCACAACATCTGGCTTCGCCGACTAAACCTGTACCTTTTAAATCCCATCATGGAATGGTTTATTAGATGGCGTATACTGAGTATACTTAAAACAAACGAACTCTGCATTGTATGGTCTTCAACAGAACTTGCTCATTTTAAATTAGTACTGTGGCTTAAAAGTCACCTGCCAAATAATATATATTTCTTAGAAATGAGCGAATTCCTCTGCATTCATCAATACAACCTCGGAAACAGGTTGCAACGAATGCAGGGTGACAGGCGGCAAATTTTTTTTGAAAAAAAGGCAATCTATGCTTACGATGGTATAGCGCTAATGACAAAGACGCTTTTAGCACACTTTGATTCGTTCCCAGGGAAAAAGCCTAAGTTTCTGCACCTTCCCATGACCGTTGACTTGGATCGATTCAAGAATCCGGATTCTCATGAAATTGCTGAGAACCTTCAAAAACCTTTTATTGCATTCATCGGTGTGATGGACAACCGAAAAGATGGTGTAGATATCCTGATAGACGCTTTTGCAGCCATATTAGAAGATTTTCCGCATCATCATTTACATTTGTTCGGTTCCTGGAATTACGATACCCCAGGACATCTCAAGCAAATTAAAGCGCTGAGGCTTGAAGACAAAGTCATTTGGCATGGAGCAGTTCAAAGAGATGAGGTTCCTTCCATACTACTAAATGCCGATCTTTTAGCACTCCCCCGCCCCGCCTCCAAACAGGCACAAGGTGGCTTCCCAACCAAACTCGGAGAATACCTCGCGAGCAGCAAGCCGGTTTGTGTAACGACTGTTGGTGAGATTCCGGAATATCTGCAAGATGGTGAATCCGCATTTTTTGCTGAACCGGGGTCCTCTGAATCTTTCGCTCATGCCATGCGCAGGGCTTTGAGTGATCGTGTAAACGCGCTTCGGGTTGGAGTCAATGGCAGAAAAGTAGCTGAAAAACATTTCAACAAAGACATACAGGCCAAAATATTGTATGAATTTCTTCAAGGATTAATAAGAGATGATTCAAAATAAAACACTACTCATCACAGGTGGCACAGGCTCCTTCGGCAATGCTGTGTTGAACCGTTTCCTTCATTCCGACCAATTCCGGGAAATCCGCATTTTCAGCCGTGATGAAAAAAAACAGGACGACCTGCGAAAACGGCTGAACAACCCCAAAGTTAAATTCTACATTGGCGATGTCCGGAGTTTGGACAGTGTAGAGCAGGCCGTTGCGGGCGTGGATTATATCTTTCATGCTGCTGCCTTGAAGCAGGTTCCCTCCTGCGAGTTTTTCCCGCTGGAAGCGGTGAAGACCAATATCCTCGGCACCGACAATGTATTGAAGGCGGCGGCACGCCACGAAGTGAAAAATGTGGTCATCCTCAGCACCGACAAAGCAGCCTACCCTATCAACGCCATGGGTATGTCCAAAGCGCTGATGGAAAAGGTAATGGTCGCCAAATCACGGAATCTCGACGACAACAAAACCATCTTCTGTGGTACCCGCTACGGCAATGTGATGGCATCTAGAGGTTCCGTCATACCCTTGTTCATAGAGCAACTAAAGAGAAAACAGCCCCTGACCATCACCGACCCCAACATGACCCGCTTCATGATGACGCTGGTAGATGCGGTGGATCTGGTGTGGTATGCGTTTCAGCATGGCAAACAAGGCGACCTCTTTGTACAGAAAGCCCCGGCTGCTACCATCGAAACCCTGGCCCGAGCGCTCATGGAGTTGTACGAAACCACCGTACCCATCCGGATCATCGGTACCCGGCACGGGGAAAAACTGTATGAAACCCTGGTCAACCGGGAAGACATGGTGAAAGCCGAAGACCTCGGGGATTACTACCGCATACCTGCCGACAACCGGGATTTGAATTACAACCAGTATTTTTCAGAAGGGCTTGAAGACGTTTCCAAATTTGAAGAATACCATTCCCATAATACTTACCGGCTGGATGTGCAGGGTATGAAAGCTTTGTTGCTAAAGCTTCCGTTGGTGAGGAAGGATGTGCTGGGGGAAGTGAGTGCGGGGATTTTGGTGGGGTGATTTGTTAGAGGAATTTGATGAGTTTGATTTGTTTCATGAGTTTGAGGAGTTTGATTTGAAGGGGTAATAATAATTTTTGAGGGATATTCTGAAAATATGAAAAAAATCGGAATTATCGGTCAAAACGGTTTTATAGGCAAACATTTATTCAATACGCTCGGACTGTATCCGGACAAATATAGCAGGGTACCCTTCGAGCGGGCCTGGTTTGAAGATGAGACCAGGATGGATGCCTTCGTGTCGCAGTGCGATGTCATCGTCCACCTGGCCGGTATGAACAGGCACCATGAACCGGAAGTCATTTACGATACCAATATTAACCTGGTCAAAACGCTTATTGCTTCCCTGGAACGAACCCAATCCGATGTGCATGTAATTTTTTCTTCCTCCTCCCAGGAGGAGCGGGATAATTTATACGGACGCTCCAAAAAAGAAGGCAGGCTGCTGCTTGCCCGATGGGCGGCAGGTAGTAACGGGCACTTAACCGCCATGATTATCCCCAACGTTTTCGGCCCCTTCGGCCATCCTTACTACAATTCCGTCGTAGCTACTTTCTGTCATCAACTGACACATGATGAAACACCCCGAATTGACGTAGATGGCCAATTAAAACTGATATATGTAGGTGAGTTGGTGGAAGAAATATTGTCTGCCATTGAGAGTGGAAGTTCCTATTACAATAGGGTGAATACATTGGAAATAGCTCATACCCCCGAAATAAGGGTGTCAGACATATTGAATCTCCTCACACAGTACAAAGAGCAGTATGTTGAAAAGGGAGTGATTCCGGCTATGCAAAATACATTCGAGCGAAACCTGTTCAACACCTTTCGTTGCTACATGCCCATCCGGGAACACTTTCCCGTCAAATTCCTGCAGCATAAAGATTCAAGGGGGGCTTTTGTGGAAGTCATACGACTTGGCATGGGTGGCCAGGTTTCTTTTTCCACCACTGTGCCTAGCATTACCAGGGGAAATCATTTTCACACCCGTAAAATCGAACGCTTTGCCGTTATCAAAGGTAAAGCACTGATACAGCTAAGGCAGGTAGGTACCGATGAAGTGCTCAATTTTTACCTTGATGGAGAAGAACCGGCTTATGTGGACATGCCTATCTGGTACACCCATAATATTAAGAATATCGGAGAGGAAGAACTATATACAATTTTCTGGATCAATGAATGTTACTATCCCGACGATCCGGATACCTGGTTTGAAAACGTATGATTTTAGTGAAAACTAGTGTAATTAGCGGCTATGAATAGATTGAAAGTCATGACCGTCGTCGGCACCCGCCCGGAAATCATCCGCCTGTCCCGGGTAATTGCCAAATTAGACGAATCTCCGGCCATCGAACATTTGCTGGTACACACCGGTCAAAATTATGACTATGAGCTTAACCAGGTCTTCTTCGAAGACATGGGAATCCGGAAGCCCGACCACTTCCTGAATGCAGCAGGCGCAACAGCCACGGCAACCATCGGGCAGATACTGATTAAGATAGAGGACGTACTGGAACAGGAAAAACCGGACGCTTTTCTGGTGCTGGGCGACACCAACTCCTGCCTTTGCGCCATACCTGCTAAAAAACGGCACATCCCCATTTTTCACATGGAAGCGGGCAACCGCTGCTTCGATCAACGGGTGCCGGAAGAAACCAACCGCAAAATCGTGGATCACATAGCAGATGTCAACCTGACTTACAGCGATATTGCCCGGGAATACCTGCTGCGGGAAGGCTTGCCTGCAGACCGCATCATCAAAACTGGCTCTCCCATGTTCGAGGTGTTACATCACTATTTGCCTAAAATCGAAGTATCCGATATCCTGGAAAAGCTTCATCTGGAGAAGCGGAAATACTTTGTAGTGTCTTCTCACCGGGAGGAAAATATCAACAATCCAAAGAACTTCCACGGCCTTATTTCCAGCTTGAATACGATTGTTGAACACTATGGTTTTCCCGTTATTGTAAGCACCCACCCACGTACCCGAAAAATGCTTGAAAGCAAGGAAGTACAGGTACAGCCTGAAGTCCAATTCCTCAAGCCAATGGGGTTCAGCCATTACAATGCCCTGCAGATCAACAGTTTTGCGGTATTGTCGGACAGCGGCACCATATCGGAGGAATCCTCTATTCTGAAATTCCCGGCCCTGAATATCCGTGAAGCGCACGAAAGACCTGAGGCGATGGAGGAAGCTGTAGTAATGATGACAGGGCTGAATCCCGAACGGATTCTGCAAGGTTTGGCACAACTGGAAAAAGAATTTCATCCCGAAAAAAGAACATTCAGACAGGTAGCCGATTACAGCATGCCCAATGTTTCGGACAAGGTGGTGCGCATTATATTGAGTTATGTGGATTATGTAAAAAGAGTCGTCTGGCAGCATTAAGATGTCGTTCGTTATCAAAATAAAAGATACCATTCGTGATATGCTGGTCAATCTGCCCGGCTGGTGTACGAACAGAAGGATAGTGGTAATTGAAAGCGATGACTGGGGCACGGTAAGAACCTCCTCCAAAGCGGCAATACGGAAACTGCAATCAAAGGGAATGGCTGTAGAAAAATGCCATTACATGATGAACGACTGCCTGGCAAGCGAACAGGACCTAGATATGTTATTTGAGGTTTTGCAAAGCCATAAAAATGCGGACGGGAAACACCCTGTCATAACCGCCAATGTTATCATGGCCAACCCCGATTTTCAAAAGATCAGGAGTTCCAATTTTCAATCTTATTATTTCGAGCATTTTACGGAGACTTTAAAGCGCTACCCGGCTCATCAAAATTCTTTTAAGCGTTGGCAGGAAGGCTTCCAGTCCA
>CAZDSU010000014.1:0-24501 GCA_964508135.1 uncultured Saprospiraceae bacterium | reverse complement strand
TCCCGATGGATGAATGACCTGCAGCATGGCATGAAAGATACAGTCGCCGCATTCGACGAGGAGATGTTTGGTATCAGCGTGCAGGTAAGTAAACATCTAAGGGGAAGCTACCTCGCTGCACTGGACGGAGCCGGAGACGAATTGAAATACGACCGACAGGCAATTCTTAAGGAAGGACTAAGCATGTTTGAAAATACTTTCGGTTTTCCTTCCAAATCCTTTATTGCTCCCAACTATGTATGGGATGATACGGTAGAAATGACACTGGCTGATGCAGGAGTCTCTATTTTGCAGGGTGCGGCGGTGAAAACTATTGCCACAAAATATGGAGGACCGGTGAAAAGAAAAAGGCTTTACCAGGGACAAACCAACCGCTTTGGACAGGTACAACTCGTTAGAAATGTAGAATTTGAACCCAGTTCAAACCCCGGCATGGACTGGGTCGGCAGCAGTTTAAAAGCAATCGAAAACGCTTTCAAATGGAAAAAGCCGGCCATTATCTCCACCCACAGGGTCAATTTCACAGGATATATCAATCCGGGAAACAGGGATCGCAATTTGAAAAGCCTGGATAATTTACTTAAAAATATTCTCAATTTTTGGCCTGATGTAGAATTTATTACTTCGGATAAATTAGGAAAAATAATTTTAAATCAGTAGTATTTGCATAATCTGCAATTGTTTAGACTATACTTTAACTTTAAGACTTTGGACACTGTGTTTTAGGCGCTGATAAATTCCCATTCTTTATGGTTTTTGCTGATTGAAGGTTTGTTAATCAAAAAATAAAATAATCATAATAGTCAGCGTAAAAAAAAGTGTTCAAAGTCTAATTTACTTAAAAAATCGATAAATGTATTTTGACATCAATAAGAAAAAGCCAATTCATCTGGATAAGGATTGTACATCAATTAATGAATGGATGAAATCTACAAACAACGCTTATTCTTGTGCATCAGATCCGGATGGTTTCCTTATATTTATCAAGCCAAATAATATTGATGCTTTCAATGAATATAAGGAAGGAGATCCTTACAAAGTACTTATAAACCTTGAAAGCAAATTTCAAAAAAGAAGATTTCAAAGCACTTTAAAACTTTTGTATTCACTTGACAATACATATAAACTTAAGATTTTGGATCTAGGGTGTGGTGAAGGACACTTGACTCACGAAATATTTAACTCCTTTCCAGAAAGCGAAATTTTTGGATTAGATTACTCAATCAGCGCAATCAAAACTGCAAATAAAATTTATACCAATATCCATTTTGTAGTGGCAGATGGCTATGAACCCCCTTTTGTTGATAATTACTTTGATGTGGTAATATTAAATAATATTTGGGAACACGTTCCTGACCCATTAAGAATGTTAAATGGTGTAAAGAGAATATTAAGAAAAAATGGAGCAATAATAATTTCTACTCCAAGCAGATACAGATTTTCAAATTTAATCAGGATATTAAGAGGTAAGCGAATAATCCACATGAGTAAATTGCATGTGACAGAATATACAGTTGGGCAAATTGTTGAGCAACTAGATTTTAGTGGCTTTAAAATCTCAAAAGTTTATTCAGAAACAATTAAAGAAAACAGATTTTTTGTTCATTTAATTAAAATGTTCATTTCATTCTTTCTTAGAGCTATCGGATCACATCATGTACTAGAGTCAACCGTTTTTTATCTCGGAGTCAAAAAATGATAAATTGTATAGCTAATAATGAAGGAAAATAATAGTTGCAAAATTTTAATAACCGGAGATTTCTATTTACAAAAGGATAGTAAAATACTCTCTTATAATGAAGACGATGTATTTAATGATTTTCTACCAGTAATTAAAAACTGCGATATTGCGGCAGTTAACTTTGAAGCTCCTGTGGAACCTAAAGATAAAAAGTTTAAACTTATCAAGAAAACGGGCCCAAATCTTGGAGCTTCTAATGAATCAATACAATTTTTAAAAAAATCAGGATTTAATCTTTTGACTCTGGCCTCAAACCACATCATGGATTTAGGTTCGGAAGGTCTTCATACAACACTTTCTGAATGTATGTCAAATAACTTACGATTCGTAGGTGCCGGCCCGACTAACAAGCACGCTAGACAGCCGGCATTTTTTAACATTAAACTATACAAAATTTCAATAATTAATATAGCTGAAAATGAATTTAGCACTACAAATAATGAAATGCCAGGCGCAAACCCTCTAGATTTAATTAATAATTTTTATGATATTAAAAAAGCAAAAGAAATTTCTGATTTTGTAATAGTTGCTGTTCACGGAGGACATGAAAATTATTTATTACCGAGTCCTAGAATGAAATCGACATACAGGTTCTTTATAGATGCAGGTGCTGATGCTGTTGTTTGTCATCACTCTCACTGTATTAGTGGATATGAAATATATAATAAAGGTCTTATTTTTTATGGTTTGGGGAATTTGATATTTGAATGGTATGGACCAAAAGATAAAACCTGGTTTTTAGGTTATTCAGTACAATTTTCACTTGAAGGTAAAAATATTCAATTTAAGTTAATACCATATTTCCAGCATAGCGATAGTTTAGCTCTCAGACTTTTGAGCATACAAGAAAATGAAAAGTTTGAAAGGAAAATGGCAGAACTGAATAAAGTAATAGAAAATGATTTCAAATTGTCAAAGCACTTTGATGAATTCTGTAGGAAAAAATATAAATCATATGGTAATTATATAGAACCTCACTCATTCAGGTACCTTCAGGCATTACAAAATGGAGGCTGGTTGCCGACATTATGGTCAAAACGAAAAAAATACTATCTTCTAAATCTTATCCGGTGTGAAGCGCACCGGGATGTACTGCAAAATATGCTTGAGTATGAAATTGGCCATTCATAACAGCAATGCCGGTTTTCACCCCCGCTGGATAGCCTATTGTGAGGAAAAAGGTATTCCTTACAAAGTGGTGAATTGTTATGACAATGACATTATTCAACAATTGCAGGACTGCGATGCATTGATGTGGCATCATACACAAACCCATCCGGCAGATATCCTCATTGCCATGCAAATATTGTTTTCATTGCAGCATAGCGGCAAAAAGGTATTCCCCGATTTTAACACAAATTGGCATTTCGACGATAAAGCCGGACAGAAATACCTGCTGGAGGCTATCGGAGCGCCTTTGGTTCCGAGCTATGTTTTTTACAAAAGGCAGGAGGCTTTAGATTGGGTAGAAGGAACAATTTTTCCAAAAGTATGGAAGTTAAGAGGCGGTGCAGGCTCTCAACACGTTAGATTGATCAAATCAAAACAACAGGCAAAAAAAATCATTCAGCAGGCATTTGGAAAGGGATTCAGCCAATATCATGGCTGGTCCAACTTGCAGGAAAGATGGCGAAAGTACCGTTTGGGGTTGACCAGTCTCAAAGATGTCCTGAAAGGTCTGGTTAGGTTGGGATATGCAACTGAATTTTCCAAAGTAGCAGGCAAGGAACGTGGCTATGTCTATTTTCAGGATTTTATACCGGGGAATGACTCGGACACCCGCATCATTGTAATTGGTAATAATGCATTCGCATTAAAGAGATTTGTCCGTAAAGATGATTTTCGGGCGTCGGGAAGTGGTAATTTCAAATATGAACGTGAAGTATTTGACGAGCATTGTATAAAAATAGCTTTTGAAGTTACTAAGGCACTAAGCGCCCAATGTATGGCGTATGATTTTGTTTTTCATGATAATGTCCCAATGATAGTAGAGATAAGCTATGGATTCTCTCCCTCGGGATATGATGACTGTCCGGGATATTGGGATGAAAGCTTGGTTTGGCATGATGGTCGATTTAATCCGTATGGATGGATGGTAGAACTAATGATTAGTTCAAACCAATCAAATTTATTCAAAAAATGAGCATAAATACCTACCCTGTTCTGAGAAGTATCGCAAGTTATGTGCTACCTTCCAGCCTGATGAAACGCCCCGGCTCCGGCGGTACTTTTTCCAGCGAATACTGTTACAGTGTTTGGTTAAGACATCTACACGTTCTGTTTGAAACAGGTCTCGTTCAGGATGTAACTAATTTAAAAAGGGTTGCAGAAATCGGTCCGGGTGATTCATTGGGCATAGGAATGGCTGCGTTATATTCAGGAGCACAAAACTACTTTGCATTTGATGTGATAGAACATGCCAATCTGGAAACTAACAAAACAATAAATGCTGATCTAAAAAAATACTTCTGTGAAAGAAAACCAATACCTCATGGTGACAAGCTAAAAAATACGGCTCCCGTTTTAGACGATTATTCATTTCCGACCCATATCCTTCCCTGGACGAATAAATTTTATGAACAAAGATATAGCAGCATTGAACAAGCCCTGGAAAAAGATGAGTCATCAGATGTAAGCATACAATATATAGTCCCCTGGTTCGATAATCAAAAACATGAGGTAGCTGAAATTGATTTGATATTTTCTCAGGCAGTTATGGAACATGTTGCGGATATCGAATTTGCCTACCGGGAAATGTACCGGTGGCTCAAATCAGGAGGCATTATATCTCATCAGATTGATTTTAAAACGCATGAAATGACCAAAGAATGGAATGGGCATTGGTTTATCGGTGAAAAAATGTGGAAATTTTTATCGCGCGGGAGAAAATATCCTATGAACAGGCTGCCCTTATCCTCCCATATAAAAATGATTGAAAAAGCCGGCTTCAATATCGTAAAAATAGTTCCTGTACAAAGGCAAAACAAATTCGGGAATAGTACGCCAAGGGTTCCAGGGGTAGAATTTACTGATAATGATTTAATTACTTCAGGTGCGTTAATTCAGGCTGTGAAATAATCCAATTGAAGGTTTATAATGGCAAAGGAAATTCCACCCGAAAAAAAACTTTCTTCCCCCGTAAAAATTGCACTTATCATCCCCTCCCTTCAGGCCGGAGGAATGGAACGTGTAATGACCGAACTAATGCATCACTATAGCAACAAAGAGTTGCTTGAAATTCACCTTATACTTTACGGAATTAAAAGAGACATTTTTTATAAAATCCCCGAAAATGTTATTGTGCATAAACCATCATTTACATTCAACAATAGGTACAGGTTTTACTACACTTTAAAGACGCTATTGTATTTGAGAGGAATCATCCGCAGGTTACAGCCCAACAGCATTCTCAGTTTTGGGGAGCTATGGAATAATTTTGTTTTATTGGCACTTTACGGAACAAATTTCTTGGTGTATGTATCGGACAGGTGTCAGCCAGATAAAAAGCTTGCTGGTTTTCATGAAAAATTGAGAAAATGGTTGTATCCCCGTGCAGCCGGAGTTATCGTGCAGACTGAAAGGGCGAAAGAAATCTACAAAAAAAAATTATATCACAACAATATTAAAGTTATACCCAATCCGATTCGGCCGCTTGATACTAAAGATACTCCGGAAAGGGAAAACATCGTATTAAGCGTTGGGCGGTTGATTTCTACGAAGCATCACGATGAATTGATAGGCTTATTTGTTGAATTGAACCGCTCAAACTGGACATTGATTATAGTAGGCGGGGATGCACTCAAGCAATCAAATAGTGAAAAATTAAAAGCACTTATCAAAGAACTTGGAGTGGAAGACAGAATAATACTTGCCGGTTCGGTCAAGGACGTCACTTCTTATTATCGGAGAAGCAAGATATTTGCTTTTACTTCAAGTTCTGAAGGTTTTCCAAATGTGATAGGCGAAGCACTTGCTGCCGGGCTACCGGTGGTGGCTTTTGACTGCATTGCCGGACCTTCGGATATGGTTATTGATGGGGATAATGGTCACTTGATAGAACTCTTTGATTACAAGGCATTTTCAAGGGCATTAGCAAAGCTCATGGATGATGAGGGGTATCGAAAAAAATTAGCCTCAAACGCCAAAGAAAGTATAAAAAAGTATAACAGTCATGTCATCGCCGAAGAATATTATAGGCTAATAATTGGTAAACTTGAAAATACTCCAAATTAACGCAACTGCGAACACCAGCAGCACAGGTCTATTGTAGAAGTTATGAGAAAAAATACATTGCTTTTTGTTAAGAAAAGATGCAAAACTCAAACACTATGCACTTTCAGTGCATAGGTTGAAGTTGCGGCTGGAAGCCGCTTCCTAATGCGTGACTCTGCCACAGATTTTATTCTGCTCCCTCACGCCCCCATTAGACATGAGTAGCAATTAAAAGCTCTTACCCTAAAGGGAATAGTTTCAATTAGCAAACTTTTAAAATGAATAAAATTTTTTTTTCGTACATAATACCAGTTAATTTCTCAGGACAATCTGCTGCCACGGAAATATTGAAGGATAATTTGATGTTAAGAGGATGGAATATCGATGTACTACCTCTTTTTCCTTTTAATAGAGCAATTAGAAATCCTTACAAACGACTTTTTTATTTTTTCAGAAATCAATTGAAGATTGTGCCAGGCCTGTTTAGACTTATAAGCGAAAAAAACCCCATTATTCATATAAGTTTAGGATTAAGCGTATTATCATTTGCAAGAGTGTGCATTTGGTTATACCCTATACTAATTTTAAAACGCAAAGTTAAATTAGTAATTACGATTAATGGAAACTCTTTTATGTCCTGGCAAATTAATTCGTTAACCAATATTTGGTTTCTATCGTTATTAAGAAAAGCAAGTTTGATTACAATATTGGGAAAAAGACAAATGCAAAGACTATTGCAACAAGGAATCAATGAAGAAAAATTAGTAATACAATTCAACCCAAGTGGAATAGAAGCAGTAAGTCAAGATTACATTTTACAGAAACACCAACAAGAACATTTGAATGTACTTTATCTGAGCTTGCTTATTGAATCCAAAGGATTCCCAGAGTTTCTAGAATCCATTTTATTGCTTTCCAAAACCAATATTCAAAAAAGTATTCATGTTACGCTTTGTGGTCCTTTAGCATCTACAGCGTATTGCTCAAAATTTAAATCTTCTGAAGAAAAAGAGAGATATATTAAATCAATGTTGCAATTAGTTAAATCGGAGGGGAACGAAAAATTGTCGATTGAGTGGATAAAAGGAGCATTTGGAGTGCATAAAAAAAAGTTATTTGAGAAGTCTCACATTTTCGTCTTGCCAACAACGTTTCCAGTTGAAGCCCAGCCTTTAGTGCTAATTGAAGCTATGGCATCTGGCAATGCTATAATTACCACAAATGTTGGAGAAATCAAGTCAATATTAGATGAAGAAACTGCTATATTCTTAGAAACAACTGAACCAGAATCAATAGCAAATGAAATATTAAGATTAGTGGAAAACAAGGAAAGAAGAGTTATGATGGCAATAAATAGCAATAAGCGATATATCACCTCATTATGCCTTGAAAATTACATTAATAGTTGGGAGAAACATTTAATTAATTTGAACTAATATGGTTGAAAAAAGCATAATAATCACAGGAGGTTCGGGCTTCATAGGGACAAATCTAATTGACTATTATGAATCCCTTGGTTATTCAATTTTAAATATTGATATTAAACCACCAAGAAAATTGGAGCATAATGTTTACTGGAGACAATGCGACATTTTAGACCTTTCAAATTTGAAGAAGCTAGTGACTGACTTTAATGCACCCATATTAATACATATGGCTGCAAAGGCAGATTTAAAGGGAAAATCCATTGAGGATTATATTACAAACACTGTTGGTGTTCATAATATTATTACTGTCTGTAATGATACGAGGTCTAATGTTCAAAAAGTTGTTTTTGCTTCGACTATGCTGGTGTGTAAAGCAGGCTATATACCAAAAATTGATAATGACTATTGTCCACTGAATTTTTATGGGGAAAGTAAAATGATGGGGGAAAAATTAGTCAAAGAAGCTAATAACCTTAAATTCAATTGGATTATAGTCAGACCTTCTTCAATTTGGGGCCCTTGGTTTGGTGCTACCTATAGAACCTTTTTTGAAATGATTATTCACAAAAGGTATTTTAACTTTAGTGGAAGGATGAGCACAAAAACATTTGGTTACATAGGAAATGTAGTTTATCAGATTGATCAAATAATAAATTCTACAAATAGTAGCCACAAAACGTTTTATCTTGGAGACTATGAAGCGGTGAATATTAAACAATGGGCAAACGAAATTTCCCTTGAGATTGGTCATAAAGTTAAAACTATACCAAAATTTTTGGTTTTCATATTGGCCAAGATTGGAGATTTTCTATCAAGGCTAAATATTAACTTTCCAATGAACAGTTTTCGTTACAACAATATGACAACGGATAACACTTTACCACTTGATAATACAAGGGAAATTGCACCTAAAACGCCTTTTAGTCGAAAATGCGGAATTAAAATAACATTAGAATGGATGAAAACAATTGTAAATCAATCATAATAATCTTTGTTCCGATTATGCAGCCAATTAGTTGCAAATTTGTTGAGTTATTTTTTGAAGTTTAAGCATTGAATATTTTAGATTAGCTTCTGTTGACCTAAAAGTCTTCAGAACTTAGAATTCCGCCTTACGCAAATAAAATGAACTTGCGAGTAAGCCAATCATACCGAATTGCAAAAAATATCTTTACAAATAGAAAATACTTTGAAAATTTTATAAAGTCGTAAAAAAATGATAAGACAAAACTGCAAAATTGTTATGCTTGGACTAAATGAGTAAGAACTTAAAATAATACCGAAAAGCTTCAAGGATTGAAAAGAACGGACAGTCTTCAGGCGTTGGTTCCGTGGTATAGTATAGTAAATGTTTTTGTCTATCCAACTTCGCAGGACAATTTTCCAACCACTAACCTGGAAGCGCTCGCCAGCGGAATACCTGTCATTACATACGATACAGGTGGAAGCCCGGAAGCCTTTGATGAACTTACAGGCATTGTAGTAAATAAAGGAGATGTTAAAGGCTTTGCGAAGGCCATTATTGATCTTGCCTCAATAGACAAAGGAGATTTAAAATCCTTATGCAGGGTAAGGGCAGAAACGCCATACAATAAAGATGTCCGTTATTTGGATTATCTGAATTTATATGATGAGCTATTAAACCAGAATGTAATACCGGCCCTTCAAAATTGATATGTACACAGGTAGCATCGCATCTAAAATTCGGGTTCATGCAAGTAATATCCCTGGCTGGCATACGAATAGAAAAATCGTGGTCATTGAATCCGATGATTGGGGCAGTATCCGGACTTACAACAATGAAGCTTACGACCAAATGTTAAAGGCAGGACTTGCGGTGGATGCCAACCATTACAATGCTGTAGATGCCCTCGAATCTAATGAAGACCTGGAAATGTTATTTTCTTTTTTATCAGAATTCAAGGATTCTACCGGCAGGCCGCCGGTTTTTACGCCCATGTGTATAATGGGAAACCCGGATTTCGATAAAATAGAAGCCTCTGGGTTTCAGGAATACCACTTTCAGCCGCTGAATGAAACACTCTCTACTTATCCCAGGCACAGCAAAGTACTGGAACTTTGGCATAAAGGAAAAGAAGCCCGATTGTTCGTACCAGCCTTGCATGGGAGGGAACACCTGAATGTCAGGCGGTATATGAAACTATTACAAAGTGGAGATACAGGGATGAGGGTGGCTTTTAAACATCGTTCAGCAGGCGTGTCTTCCTATAAAGGCAAGGCATATCCCAATTATCTGGGAGCCTTGCATCCTGAAAGTAAGACAGAAATCCGTGAACTGCACGTGTATTTAGAACAGGCCGGAGAACTTTTCAGGCAATACAATGGTTGTGTACCGACCTGTTTTATGGCCCCGAATGCCGAGGAACCAAAGGAGCTCGAAACTACACTCAAAAAAATTGGCGTCAGATATTTAATCCGGGCCAAAAAGCGGATATATCCGCTTGGCGACGGCACGTTCAAAACCGAATGGAACTATACCGGCCGGAAAAATGAGCTGGGCCAAACCATTCTGACCCGAAATTGCTTTTTTGAGCCGGTGTGTTGGGGAGAACATGCCTATGTTAGTGATTGGGTGGACAATTGCCTGAAAGAAATCTCTATTGCGTTCTGGTGGAATAAGCCGGCGGTAATTTCGAGTCACAGGGTCAATTATATTGGATACATCGATCCGAAAAATCGTGAAAAAGGCCTAGCAGCATTAAGAAGGCTGCTTAAAGCAATTTTATATCAATGGCCGGAGACGGAGTTTATGACTACAGAAGAACTGGGTAACCAAATCCCCCATTAAACATTAGTGGTAAAAACATTGAAAAATTCGACTTTAGAAAAAACTGAAATCTCACATTCAGATACCATCGTCTTATTAAACCAATCATCCGGCTATCTTCAGCTTGATATATTAGAGGCATTTATGCAAAAATACACCAAAAGAGCTATTATCGCTGGCGAAATCCGTATCAGAAATAAACCATTGGATGCGGATGTTAGATGGCACAAAGTCATTACATACAACAGAAAGACAAAACTTTCCAGAATAGTAAGCTGGTTGATATGTTCTTTTCAGATGTTTTTCATTCTGATAACTAAATATAGACATGCTGATTTACTGATTGTCTCAAATCCGCCAACATCTATACTTCTTCCTTTATTTATTAAAAACTCTTTTTCGCTACTTGTTTATGATGTTTATCCGGACAGTCTCTATCAATCTGGAGTTATTAACAGAGACTCATGGATAGTTAAATTCTGGGAAAAGATTAACAGGAAAATCTTTAAAAAGGCTAATCGAATATTTTCATTAACCGAAGGAATGAAAAATGCATTGTCAGCTTATATAAATGTTGATAAAATAGAGATTATACCAATTTGGACGGATAACAACTTTTTAAAGCCTTTACCCAAGGAGAAAAATTCCTTTATCAGAAAACACCAATTATCAGAAAAATTCATTGTAATGTACTCCGGCAATATTGGATATACACATCCTGTAGAAATCATTATAGATATTGCAGAAACAATAAAAAATCCGAACATTCAGTTTCTGATAATAGGAGAAGGAGAAAAAAAAAAGATATTAATTGAAAAACTCCAAAAAACACACCTTAATAATGTGACTTTCCTGCCCTATCAACCAACACATGAACTTCGTAATTCTTTAGCTGCGGCCGATATTGCAATCGTTACATTAGCCGACGGATCTTCATCCCTGAGTGTTCCAAGTAAGACATATAATTTATTTTCTGTAGGATCTGCCATCCTTGGGATAGCAGATCAAAGTTCAGAATTATCAAGAGTGCTTCTTAAGCACAAATGTGGTAATTGTTTTTCAGTTAATGATGTAAACGCAATTACAAGTTTTATTGAAGAACTGGCAGAAGATCAGATACAGCTAAAAACTTTTAAAGAAAATTCACTTAAGGCTTCCCTTGACTACGGTATCGAAAATGCCAATCGTTTCTTATAATGTATAAAGTTATCATCAAAAGAATTTTAGATTTTCTTTGCGCCACTATTGCAATAGTTGTTCTATCTCCGCTCATGGTTTTAATCTGTTTGGCTCTTTTTTTATTTAATAAAAATTCAGATATTTTCTTCATTCACAGGCGAACAGGAATAGAAGCTAAGTCATTTAGTATGTATAAGTTTAAAACGATGACAGATGAGAGAGATAAAGGCAGCAAGCTACTACCTGATGCAATTCGTCTTTCAAAAATCGGAAAATTCATACGATCTACATCCATGGACGAATTACCCCAATTATTAAATGTATTAAAGGGAGATATGTCCTTGGTTGGCCCAAGACCTCTCTTGGAAAAGTATGTGCCTTTGTACACGCCAAACCAATATCGCCGTCATGAAGTAAAACCAGGCATCACAGGTTGGGCCCAGGTCAACGGTAGAAATGCTATCTCCTGGAAAGAAAAATTTGAACTAGATGTTTGGTATGTTGACAATCTTTCCTTCAAAACCGATATGAAGATACTTTGGATGACGATTGTAAAAGTGATTCAAAGGAAGGATATCAACTCCGCCACGGCAGCTACGATGGAAGCTTTTACAGGCAATAACTGAGAAAATACATGAAAGAAATCGCCATTTATGGTGCAGGTGGCTTCGGTAAAGAGGTAGCCTGTATAATAAACAAAATCAATGAAAAGTCACCCATCTGGAAGATTATCGGCTTTTTTGATGATGGCATCCCGAAGGGAAAGCAAATCTCGCATTTCGGAGTTGTGCTAGGGGATAAAAACGACCTCAACAAGTGGGAACGCCCTATCAGCATCGCTTTTGCTATTGGAAGTCCCAGGATTTTGAAGATGCTCGTGGAAAATATCACCAATCCCAATGTGGAATATCCGAACATAATACATCCAGAGGTAGTCTACGCCGATACAATTACCTTTAGTATCGGAAAGGGGAATGTCATTACGAGAGGTTGCACATTCTCCTGTGATGTTACTATTGGGGATTTTAACCAGTTCAATAGTATCTCAGCGTTGGCCCACGACGTTATAGTCGGTTCATTTAATATATTTATGCCGCTTACCCGAATATCCGGTGAAGTGAAAATCGGTGACAGCAATTTCTTCGGTATAGGTTCAATCGTCTTACAATGCCTTAAAATCGGCAACAATACACGAATTGGTGCCGGCAGCATCGTTATGACAAAGACAAAAGACGGACATTTATACCTGGGTAATCCGGCAACCAGGTCAAAATTTTAAAATAAGCAACATGGCAATTTTCAAGTTTGATAATATAAAAATAGCAGGAATATCCTGTGCAGTCCCCAAAAACAAAATTTATACAGAAAGCTTTAAAGATATATTTGGAGAAGAAGAGGTCAATAAATTCATGACCATGACAGGCATCCGGGAAACCCGGCGCACCACGGAACATCAAACCGCTTCTGATTTGGGTTTTACGGCTGCCAAAGAACTCCTCGAGCGAAAAGGGATTGACAGGAACGATATTGGTGCTTTGGTATTCGGCACCACCAGCCCGGATTACCGTAGGCCTGCTTCTGCGTTTATCCTTCACAAGCGGCTTGAACTGCCTGTAGATACGGCTGTTTTTGACATTAATTTAGGTTGCTCTTCATTGGTTTATGGTTTGCAGGTCGTTTCATCTATGATGAACAATTCAAACATTGAAAAAGCACTATTGATTGTGGGGGATACGGCTGGAAAAACGACCAACCCTAAAGACCGGGCTTCTATTATGTTGGCTGGCGATACAGGGGTGGCGGTGCTACTTGAAAAATCAGATGAGGCCGAACCTATTGTATCCATTCTTCGCTCTGATGGAAGTGGTTACCGTTACCTAATTGTACCTGCTGGTGGCTATCGAAATCTAAATGCCAGTCATGAGTCAGTTATTTGCGCTGACGGCAATGAACGGTCGCTGCATAACTCCTTCATGCAAGGTACGTCTGTGTTTACATTTACTATTTCTGATGTACCAAGGGTCATCAAGGATTATTTTATGGAGACAGGCACGACGGTAGATGATTATGATTGTTTTGCTTTTCACCAGGCCAATCACATGATATTAAAGCAAATCGCCAAAAAAATCAAGATACCAGAGGAAAAGATGCCCATCTCCTTGCACCGTTTTGGTAACACTTCCGGCGCTTCACCTTTTGTCACCTTATGTGATGCCTACGGGCAAGATGAAGGCAAAAACCTCAGGGTCTTCCTTTGTGCTTTTGGAGTGGGATTATCTTGGGGAGCCTGTGCCCTAAACATTAACACTTCTGATATCATGGGAATAATAGAAGACGATACCATTTTTGAGGAAGGAGTGATTAATTCTGTATCCGACCTTCTTAAATAATATTTAACCAATTCCTCTTTACTGCATATATGATCATTAACGTTCTTGACTATCTGGAAAATTCAGCCAGCCGTGTTCCTGATAAAACCGTCTTCGCAGACGAAACGAACAGAATCAACTACTCTAGCCTGGTTCAGCATGCAAAAAGCATTGGCACTCGAATACTTCATGAAACGAATGGCGCAAGAAGAAAGCCCATCGTTGTATTTGTTGACAGAAATATTGAGAGCCTAGTCATCATTATGGGCGTGGCTTATAGTGGCAATTTTTATGTGCCGATTGACATACAGATGCCAAAACGACGTATCGAGTTGATTTTGGAAACCCTGCAGCCCATTGCCACGGTAAATCTCCGGGATCATGCCTATTTCGTCGCCGACATGGCTTCGGGGCTGAAAAGTTTTGTTTACGAGGATTGCATTCATGCAGATATTGACGAGAACAAGATAGCAAAAGTGCGCCGTGCCACTATAGACACGGATCCTATATATGCCACCTTCACATCCGGTTCTACCGGCATTCCGAAAGGCGTCATTACCTGCCAGCGTTCCGTTGTGGACATGACGGAAGCATTGGTGGACACTTTTCAGTTTTCGGAAGAAAGCGTATTTGGCAACCAAAATCCTTTCTATTTCGATGCCTCCATCAAGGATATCTATTGCACATTGAAGTGCGGGGCGACCATGCACATCATCCCCAAATCCTGCTTCTTAATGCCTGCACGGTTGGTGGAATTCATGAATCAAAACAAAATCGAATCCATCTTATGGTCAGCCGCAGCTATTGCACACGTTGCAAATACGAGGGCTTTCGATGACGCCAAACCGGAATTCCTGAAAAAAGTCATGTTCTCCGGAGAGGTAATGCACAATAAGGTACTAAATTACTGGCGGCGGCTTTTGCCGGAGACCCTGTTCGTGAACCTGTACGGGCCTACGGAAATTACCTCTGTATGTACTTATTACAAAATTGAGAGCCCATTTGAAGACGACGAAGTGCTGCCAATTGGTATTCCATTCAAAAATACAGAGGTCATCCTATTAAACACCGACAATGAACCTGTAAAAGGGGATGAAATAGGCGAGCTTTGTGTAAGAGGCTGCTGCCTCGCCCTAGGTTATTACAACAACCCGGAAAAAACGGCAGAAGCGTTCTGCCAAAACCCCTCGAACTCGAGTTATCCCGAAAAAATTTATCGCACCGGCGATCTGGCGAGGTACAATGAACTGGGAGAAGTTATGTTTATTTCCAGAAAGGACAACCAGGTAAAACACATGGGGCAGCGGGTGGAACTGGGAGAGATTGAAATTATCATCAATGCATTAGAATTGATTGATGCATCCATTTGCTTTTATGACCATGATAAACAGAAAATCGTTTTGATATATCAAGGCCCCAATGCGGATAAAAAATACATCCTCAACGGCATTAAAAATACGCTGTCAAAATATATGTTCCCCAATACCATCATCAGTATGGAGCAGCTTCCTTACAACTTGAATGGGAAGATAGACCGTACCCTCTTAAAGGGTATGTATAAAGAAGGTAAGATTGGGTGAGAAACGCTGGTTGATTCATGCAACTTGTAAAAGACTTAGCATCACTTGATAAACTGATAAATCAGTTTTCAGTAAAGGGAACCTACTCCAACAACTACCTGCTTACAAGTGCATACGAGGAGTACATCAAGGACAGTAGGCTGCATTTAATAGCCGGTTCTTCGAATGCAGGGCTCCTTGTGGAAAAGGAGGGGTTTTACAGGTTGTATTACTACCTAAATGATTTTGACGAAGTAATGACTGCGTTACCTGCCGAGCCTGTTGTGTTGGAAATGATTTATCGGGGTGAAGCCAAACGGCCTGTAGCTGAAACAGCATATTGGGAAAAATGCGGCTTCCGGCAGCACTTGGTTCGGGACAATTTGATGGCATCGTACGGTCAGTTGACAATGCCTTTGGCCGTTGCTCCTGATGTGCAGATATCCTACGCACGAAATCGTGAGGAAGTTTCTTTTGTTCATGAACTGATGCAACATGCACTTGACAGGTACACCGGAGACCAAATGAGCTTGGAAGAACTGGAGCAGGCAGCCTTGAACAGGAACCTGCTGCTCGCCACTTGGAACGTCAGATTTGCTGGATTTTTAAGGTCTTACATAAAAAACGACGTGGCTTGGCTTGGGCATATCGTGGTTGCTGATGAATTCAGGGGGAAAGGGATAGCCAATGAGTTGGTTAGGACTTATATCCAGGATAATTCAAAAGGGGACGATACTCGTTACCAGCTTTGGGTGATTCAGGACAACCTCGGTGCAGTCCGGCTGTACCAAAAATTCGGCTTTAAAAGTGGAAATAAATCAGCGGCAGCAATGCTGAAATTGTAATCATTATTTATGGAGAGACTATTGGAGATTTTAGAAGAAATCCGTCCAGATGTTGATTTTGCTAATGAAACGGCATTGATAGACGGAGGGATACTGGACTCGTTCGATTTGGCATGCATCATTTCAGAAGTGAACGATGAGTACGATGTGGCTGTTCGGGTGACGCATCTTAGCCCTGAAAACTTCAACTCGGCCCAGTCCATCTACAATCTGGTTGAATCCTTAAAAAATCCATCCTAATATCAGATGGTAAATCCGCTTAACCTTACGGGGAAGAAGATAATGGTGGCAGGTGTATCCTCTGCCATTGGAGAGCATATAGTATATCAGTTATTGGAACTGGGGGCAGAACTAGTACTGGTTGACAGTAATGTAGAAAAGCTTGAAGCATTAAGCGTTTCATCAGGTGGGAAACTCAAGTGTGCTCCTACTTTTGACATCTATTCGTCCGAAGATATTGAACCGAATTTTAAGGAAATCTGCAAAAAGAACGGCGCTTTCAACGGATTTGTTTTTGCCGGTGGTATAGGAGGTGTCCGGCCACTATCATTTACAAAAAACAAGTTCCTTCATGAAATGATGAATGCGAACCTCTATACCTTCCTAGAGATGGTGCGTTGCATCACTAAAAAGGACTGTTTTGAAGAAGGAGGGAGCATCGTGGCCATTTCATCGGTCAGCAGCATTAGGGGGCTAAAATCAAAGACAGCCTATAGCGCCTCCAAGGCAGCGCTTGATGCAAGCATAAAAAATATGGCAGCGGAATTAGCTGAAAAAAAAATACGGGTCAATTCTATTTTAAAAGGATGGGCTACATGTGATATTGAGTTGGATTTCATTAAAAGCAATATGGAGCTGAATGCGAATAATGATTTCGCAAAACAACTGCTTGGTGCCATCGAGCCAGTCGAAATAGCCAACACCGTGGCATTCCTGCTCAGCGATGCCACCAGGACAATAACCGGTACAGCTTTGCTGCTCGATGGAGGATATACACTTTAATATGGACTTGAAAGAAAAAGTGATATTGGTTGCAGGCGCTACTGTCGGTATTGGTAAAGCGACAGCTATACTGCTTAGTGAATTGGGAGCAAAAGTCATTTCGCTGTCGTCCAATGAGGAGCGTTTGAAAGAGGTGAAGTCATTATTAAAAGGAGACGGGCATACCCATTACGTTTTGGATTTGAACAACGCCGAAACCATCGAAAGAGCCGTCAAAGAGGCGGTATCAGCCAACGGGGCTTTGGACGGGGTCGTATATTGCGTAGGTGTCCGTAGCCGCCGCCCCCTGGCCATGTTGACGCCCAAAGTCCTACATGAAGTGATGAATATTAATTTCGTTTCTTTTGTGGAAATGATCCGGTGCATCACTAAAAAGAACCGTTACAATGAAGGTTTAAGTATCGTAGGGGTTTCTTCTATCTCCTCACAACGAGGCGCGCCCAGCGTCACTGCCTATGCAGCCTCGAAAGCAGCAATGGAAAGCGCTGTTCGCTGCCTGGCAAAAGAACTGTCTGTTAAAAAAATCCGGCTGAATACTGTTGTACCGGCCCAAATCAATACGCCTGCCTATGAAGGTCTGGTCAGTATGAACATGAATGAAAATAAAGAGGATGTGACTTTGCAACGCCAGTATTTAGGGCTGGGCGAACCAGTGGATGTGGCAAATTTGATTGCTTTCCTTTTGAGCGATAATTCCCGTTTCATTACCGGATCATCCATACCTGTTGATGGCGGATTTCTTTCCGCATGAGAAACAATTTTAAATACCTTTTTGGAAACTATTTATTAATCGAATTTAAAATCCTTTTTTATGATAAATGAAGAAAAAATGCGCTTAATAGAAGAAGCGCTAGAACTGGATGAAAACTCCTTGACGGAAGATACCGTCCTTGACGACATCGTTCAATATGACTCGATGGGCAAGCTTTCTTTGATAGTACTATGCGACGATGAATTTGACAAGAAGCTTACCGGAGAACAAATAAATGCGTTCAAGACCGTAAAGGATATCTTGGACTTTATGGGTTAATGTATCCGTTTTGATGTGATGAATGTTGAGCAGGTCAAAAGCAGTGTTTTTACGTCAAATACCTACATCATTTCTGAAGAACTGTCCGATGAAGTCTGGTTAATTGATGTAGGAGAACTGAAGGGGGTGCTGAAATTGTTGGGAGAAAACCAGCATATCAAAGGTGTTTTCATCACGCACCCCCATTACGACCATATTTTTGAAATCAATAACCTGCTCAGTCAATTTCCGAATTGCCTTGTTTTTGCTTCCGAAGTAGGCAGGGACGGTTTGTATTGTTCCAAATTGAATCTTTCCCGATACCATGAAATGGGGGTGGTTTTTGAAGGAGACAAGGTTCAGGTTTTACAAGATAACGACCGCATCGAACTTTTCAAAAACTGCCAGCTTGAAGTAATGGCAACTCCTGGCCATGACTGGAGTTGCCTAACCTATCAGGTAGGTGATTATCTTTTCACAGGTGATTCGTACATTCCAAATGTTGAGGTCGTCACCAAGTTGAGAGGAGGCAACAGGGAAGCAAACCGGCGCAGTTTGGTTAATATCATGGATCGCTTTACAGAGCATACCATCGTTTGTCCCGGGCATGGAGACATGGTTTCAGCACCTTTGTTGGTGCCCTCCTGAAAGTTTAACATAAAAAACCGGGAAACACGTACTTAAGTAGTCGTTTGTAATTATTCCGCCCTCCATACAACCCCAAAAATGTCGAATAATCCAAGTTTATTACGTATATGTGGTTAAAGAGAATCTTTGATTTTTTTGCATCATTTGCAGGCCTGATCATTTTAGCACCTGTTTTTTTGGTCGTTGTCCTGTTGATAAAAATTAAGATGCCTGGACCGGTCTTTTTCACCCAAAACCGAGTAGGCAAAGACGGCAAATTATTTACCATGGTAAAATTCCGCACCATGACCATCAATCATGGCGGCAGCACGATTTCCGTCAAGGGAGAAAGTAGGATAACGCTACTAGGTGCCATTTTAAGAAAGTATAAGCTGGACGAGTTGCCGGAATTATGGAACATCCTGAAAGGTGACATGAGCTTTGTCGGTCCCCGTCCGGATGTACCGGGTTATGCAGACCAACTGAAAGGGGAAGACCGGCGAATCCTGGACATCAAACCTGGATTGACCGGGCCTGCCAGCATGAAATACGCCAATGAAGAGGAAATACTGGCCATGCAGGAAAATCCAGTCAGTTACAATAATGAAGTAATATACCCGGATAAAGTCCGTTTGAACTTGAACTATTTAGAACATTGGTCATTCTGGTTGGACCTCAAAATTATTGTTTTCACCTTATTGGGAAGGAAATTAAAAGAACCTTGGTTTAAGTAATTTTTAGTGGTGGAAATACTGGATGCTTCTCTTCTCCGCGCCTTCCTCTCTACCCCATTCACTCCCCTACCCTTTTTATACTTATTACTGCTTTCTTCGTTGCTTTTAAAATGGAGAAAAAAATACAAACATGCCCAACTGTTTTTATACACCGCAGTTAGTTGGTTGGCCATCATCAGTACGAGCATCGTCCCCAATTTTTTGATAGATTCGCTGGAAAAACAATACCCACCTTTGACGGATGTTTCTGCCCTTTCTTTGGATTCGGGGACATACATCATGGTTTTAGGCGCAGGCCACACTACCAATCCCGCCTTACCGGTTTCCCAGCAATTGTCGGAAACGGTAATGATTCGCCTGTTGGAAGCGGTCCGGCTCCACCGCCTGCTTCCGAAAAGCAAGTTGGTCACCTCCGGGTCACAGGGCAAACAAACAGAAAGCCAGGCTGCCGTGGTAAGAAAAGCGGCTATTCAACTGGGAGTAGTCCCTGAAGACATAGATACGCTGCCTTGGACTTCCAATACGATGGATGAAGCCCAGCACTTTAAGTATCGATTTGGAACAAGGCAGCAGGTGATCGTGGTGACGGATGCTGTCCACATGTCCCGTGCTATGAAGTGGTTCCGCAAAGTGGGACTTAATCCGATTGCCGCTCCTACGAATTTTATTTTGAAAGAAGAAAAATCTAAACGCACCTTGGGGCTGATACCCCGGAGCGACCATATTGCCAAAATGGAAACGGCGGTGCATGAGTATTTGGGGATGTGTTGGGCGGGTATTGTAACGATAAAAGATGAATGATGAATGATGAAAAAATCTGGCTCTCCTCCCCCCACATGAGCGGTTTGGAAATGAAATACATTCAAGAAGCATTTTCTTATAATCATGTGTTTCCATTAGGGCCGAATGTAACGGGATTAGAAGAAGACCTTAAAAGATTGACTGGTATTGGTAGCTGTACCTGCTTGTCGTCGGGTACAGCCGCCATTCATTTGGCCTTGGAAATATTGGGCGTTGAGCAAGGCGATGAGGTACTTTGTTCCACCTTTACCTTTTCGGCCTCTGCCAATCCCATTGTTTATCAAAAAGCCACACCAGTCTTTGTAGATTCTGAACCTGCCACCTGGAACATGGCTCCCGATCTATTGCAAACAGCTATTGAGGATAGGATTCAACAAACCGGAAAAAAGCCCAAGGCCATTGTATTGGTCCACTTATACGGTATGCCCGCCCGATTGAAGGAATTGATGGCCATCGCAGCGGCTTATGAGATTCCAGTCGTAGAAGATGCGGCAGAAGCATTGGGTTCCACGTACCAAGGCAAGCAATGCGGTACGTTTGGAGACATTGGGATTTATTCATTCAACGGCAATAAAATCATTACTACCTCAGGTGGCGGTGCCTTGGTTTCAGACAATGATGCCTACTGCAAAAAAGCCTTGTTTCTAGCGACCCAAGCGAGGGACGCAGCACCGCATTATCAACATTCGCATATCGGTTATAATTATCGAATGAGCAATATTTGTGCTGGTATAGGTAGGGGGCAAATGGAGGTATTGAACGATAGGGTTCAAAAAAGACGGGAACATTTTTTCTACTACAGCAATGCATTGGCGGAGACGGATGGCATCACGTTTCAAACCGAGCCATCGGAGGAATACTACTCCAACCATTGGTTGTCAACCATGTTACTAGACCCCCTAAAAACAGGCGGTATAACCAGGGAACGTGTTCGGTTGTCATTGGAGAAAAAGAATATTGAAACCCGTCCACTTTGGAAGCCCATGCACCTACAACCCATTTTCAAGGATTGTCCGGCTTATTTGAACGGGGTTTCTGAATCGCTTTTCGAGCATGGGCTTTGCCTCCCATCCAGCTCGAACATGAGCGATGCAGAAAGAGAGTTGGTCGTTAACTCAATATTGGACTTGTTATGATTCAACAATTCAACCTGAATAATTTCATCTCGGAACATGTCACAAAAAGGGATGAAAGCCTATTTGAACCGGATATCCAAGCCAATTTTGATGAATTGCGCAACCGAATTGCTGGTAAATCGGCATTGGTTATCGGCGGCGCAGGCAGCATCGGTTCCTCGTTCATCAAATCCCTGCTCCGCTTCCACCCGGCCATGCTGGTCGTCGTAGATATCAACGAAAACGGCCTTACGGAATTGACCCGTGACCTGCGGAGCACGGAAGGATTGACCGTACCGGCACAATACCTGACCTACCCTGTCAATTTTGGCGATGCTGTTTTTGAGAAAATGCTCCGTCGGGAAGGGCCGTTTGAAATCGTGGCCAATTTTGCGGCACACAAGCATGTGCGTAGTGAAAAAGACCAGTATTCCATCGAGGCCATGGTGGACAACAACGTATTGAAGGCGGGGCGTTTGCTGGACTTGCTCATGGAAAATCCGCCGGAGCATTTCTTCTGTGTCTCCACGGACAAGGCTGCCAATCCGGTAAACGTGATGGGCGCCAGTAAAAAGCTGATGGAAGAAGTCATCATGGCGTATTCCAAGCATATTCCCATCACCACAGCCCGCTTTGCCAATGTGGCGTTCAGCAATGGTAGCCTGCCTGCTGGATTCCTGGAACGGCTCATGAAGCGTCAGCCACTTTCTGCTCCATCAGATGTCAAGCGGTACTTTGTTTCACCAGAGGAATCCGGCCAAATCTGCCTGCTGGCCTGCATCTTGGGTAACCCAGGAGAGATATTTTTTCCAAAACTGAATGAGGCGGACATGCTCAAGTTTTCGGACATCGCAGAGTCCCTATTGCAAGCATTAGGGCTTACCCCCTATTACTGTGAAAACGAACAAGAAGCCAAAGCATACTTAAATCCGCAATCCGCAATCCGCAATCCGCAATCGAAATATCCCGTTTACTTTTTCCAATCGGATACTTCAGGGGAAAAATCCTTTGAGGAGTTTTATACCGAAGAAGAGGAAGTGGACATGGAGCGTTTTTCAGCCCTCGGCGTGATAAAAAACGCTCCTTGCCAACCACTTGAAGCTATTGAAACTATGTTTTATGATTTGAAGGAAATCTTCTCCAAAGATGATGTCACCAAACAAGCCATTGTGGAGTTGATGCAGCGGTATATCCCAAATTTCGAGCATATCGAAACGGGAAAGGGGTTGGACCAGAAGATGTAGCCGCTAATTGACGCAAATGGAACACGAATTATATGAAGTGGTGGTGCTTTCAATTTTCTTTTTCGAAAATCTTTTTGAATTGAACAAGAGAAAGGCAATTTACTTTAGGAAAGTTAATTTGTTTTAGAACATTGAAATGTCTATCGTGGGTGATGACATAATCGGCATTGGAGGCAACGGCGCAATTAACATATTTGTCGTCATCGGGGTCAGCTACAATCAGTCGCCAATTATAATAAACCAAAATTCTTCTGGTTTGTGGCAATTCAATCAAGGTGCGAGCCACATTTCCACCCAGTTGGAAACTTTCATAAAAAACATTGAGCGTTTCTTCATATTCGGCAATGATTTCGTTGGTTACTGCCAGCGTCAGCTTGCTATGGAGAAAGGCATCGTAAAGCCAACGATGTTCCGCCCTTCTCGGTATAATCTGAATAAGGCAATTGGTGTCGAGAACAATTGTCATTGGGTTTTCTGCTTCGCCCGGAGGTGAAGATTTTTAGAGGCTTTTTTAAAGGATTGCTTAGAATACCCCCGCTTTTCCCATATACTGTCCAATTCCTGGTCCACCTTTCGACTGTAATATTGAACAAGCACCTCCTTGATTTCGAGCAATTCTTTTTCCGACATTTCTTTGGAAAAAAGCTCCAAGAGGTGCAGTTGCACCGGATTCAATTTGGTAGGGAAAGATGACTTTGTTTGCGCTGAGGTCATGATTTGTGTTTTTGATTATCAAAAGTAGGAGGATTTTTTGAAAAAAAGGAAGGGAAGTAATTCGTTTCGTGTGAATTTGTGTTTTTTTTGACACGAATTTTCCCAGGGACAAGCAGGAAGGGCGAATTCCCAGGAATTTTGAGCGGAATTTTTATTGAAATAATAGGAAAAGGGTAATTTTTGGGGAAAGTTGCCTGACTATAACGGATTATAGTGATAGTCGCCCCAGCGGGACAAAAATGTTGGTAGCAAATTCCAAGCAAATTTGAAATTGGAGGAATTCGAAGTGAGTTGTAGCCCTGGCCACAAAATTCCACTAATTTTATTACCTCAACTTAAGCTGGTCGGTAGTGGGTCAAAAATGTTGAGGAAGCACCAGATTTCCGAAATCTTGAAGATTTCGGAAATCTCTCACCCGCCCATTTGACCCACTATCAAACAGGTCTTAGGTTCAAGGCATTTCAAAAAAGAATCGCTTCACGATGGAAAATGATAAAAATTTGCAAAACAGTGCAAAACAGTGGTTAAAAGCCAACCAAAAACTCCTTCGCAAGTACAAAGGAGAATGGATTGCCTATAATGGTGAGGTTGGGATAATTGCACATGACAAGCAAGTTTCAACGGTCATGAAAGCAGCAGAAGCTACTGGCGCTTGGCATATCATCAAATACTTGAACCCTTACACTTACAGTGGATTGCATCGGCTCGTCCCGATTCATTTTCGTCCACTTCATGCATAGCAACACTCCATGCAGAATTTGGACACAGATACACACAGATTTCACAGATTTCACAGATTGCTTGCAATCAGGATTTTGCGAAGTAAAATTAGTGTAATCCGTGAAAATTAGTGTCGGATTAATACACTGATTATCAGTGACTTGTGAAATCTGAACGGACTATTGTTATTGCAGTTTTTAGACACAAATTCACACAGATTTCACAAATTGCTTGCAATCAGTATTTTACGAAGTAAAATCAGTGTAATCAGTGAAAATCAGTGTCAGATTAATACGCTGATTATCAGTGATTTGTAAAATCTGCACGGACTATTGATTTTATGAATCAAGGCTTTTTTTCTAAACTACTCTACAACAAAAAAATAATTCCTATAAACCATTGACAATCAATATTT